>JAUNMR010000005.1 GCA_030537455.1 Planctomycetia bacterium
GCTGTTAGTTCTGTGAAGGCGTCTAGGATGCGTACGATCTCCGCTTGGATGGGGAGGGGGGGGATGGGGATCAGTATGGTATTAATGGCTTTTGCTGATAAATGTTTGACGGTAGAACCTTGTATTGATAGTTCAAGTTTTTTGAAAACAGGACTAAGTAGATGAAATAGAAAACTATTCAATACAACAGCTTCATCGTTGGATTGAATTCTCAAGACACGTTGATTAAGCAATGCGTTTCGGTCATTCCAGCGATTCAAGTTGAACTCACCGTCCATTCCAACAAGGATATCGCCTTTATGAATGACATATTCCGGGGGATAGTCGCCCTTGTAGAACGTTTCACTATAGCCCCTCACAACGTCTCTAATACGAATGAGAGGAATATATAGACAGTCTTCGGTAAAGGATTTTGAGTCTGCGGGGTAACCGTATAGTATCTGAGTGACACTACATAGTTTTCGCCACTCCACGCCATCGGGGCACAACTCGGCAATAAGCTCCTGCAAATCTTTCTCTTTGGGCACGAAGTTCAAGAGAGTTTGGGAGTGGTCACTGAGTCGGCTGGAACGTTGGGACATTATACTAGCACGGTTCTATTGGGGGGCGAGTATCAAAGAAGGGACGGGGGTATAAAGAATCGGCGAGGCTCCAAACGTAGCGACGCCGATGTTATTAGGATAACGATAACGCCGAGGACGTCAATTAAGGAACAAAAAAATCATCGAAAACGCCCAAACTATGTAAAAGCGCTAGCGAGCAACGGGCGCGTGTCTTATGCAATCGCGCGGCTAGCGCGCGTAGGGTTCAGCGACCTACCTCCGGCACAGGAACGCCGGAGGAGATGAGCGACAGGGTCGAATACCACAAATTTGACCGTTGTTCATTAGTTAGCTCTCTTCTACGTACGTGCGCTTCTTCATAATTGATTCCTCCGTAGGTCGAAGGAATCATACAAAAATCGCGTATTTTATTGCCCTGGAATATTCGCACTGGCTGGGGGAGTTATGAAACTAATCATGCGGTCGTTGAAACCATTGTCGGCGAGTACAAGAAATACCACAAGCCACAACGCGCGAACGTTGTGGCTTGCGTTTTAATTCCTAGCGAGTCTCTTAACAGTAGCGTTCAAGGGACTATTTGGTGAATTGCATTAGTTCGATACCCAGACCGTCTGCTTCGATAAAGGCGCAAGTGAGGTTTTCGCCCGCTTCGAAAGGTTCCACGAGGACTTTATAGCCCTTCATGGCCTCTTGCAGATCGTCACAAACGTAAGCGACGTGCGCTTGCTTTTGGAGAATTTCCGGGAAGGGACTGCCTTCTTCGAAGTTAAGCCATTCCACGGCAAAGGGTTCGTCATTGAAATCGTTCAGGTGAACTTTGCACGCTTCCAGATAGATCGGGAGATTCTCGCGCGATTTGGTGGGAATGCCGATATGGCTGAAACGCAAACCTTCTTTTAACATGTGTATTCCTTTATAGCATTGACGTTAGCATAGGTTCAGAAGCGAAGAGCTTTGTCGCGAGCTTCGCGTGGGCGCGGAATCACGGATGAGCCTTGGGATTGGTGAACTTCAGACCGTCCATGCTGTGGTAGCACGCATATTCAGTGACGATAGCGCCTTCGGAACCGGCGATCATGAAGTGCGGCGCGGCGATTTTGCCGAGACGATCCTGCTGCCCGACGGTGAGGTATTTGTAGTTGTAGCAGGAGATCGCGTTCGCTTCTTGTTGGCTTTTGGGAATGAGCGCGAGCGCTTGCGGGGTTTTTTCACCGCCCTCGGAGAAGTTGTAGATACTTCCGTAACGCACTTGCCAAGATTCGTGCTTCGCCGGCAGACCTTCCGCGGCTTCGTGACGGTGTTCGGGAATCATCTGACCGGGCAGGAGGTAGATATCGTGACCGAAATAGCGGAATTCTTTGTCGTTGAAGAAGAAGATACCGCCCATGCCGACGTTGGCGAAATCGCCCAGACCGAAGTCGGCGACCCAGAAATCTTTGTTAGCGCGCAGGGAGTCGGCCAAAGAGTAATTCAGACGCGCAAACATTTCATAGTAGGCTTCAAAAGCGCGATCTTCTTGGAAAACTCCGTCCTTATAGAAGTAGTCGTTGTCGTATTTTTTCATAACGTTATCCTCGTGTTGTTCGTTTAACGCAGGCTCGCGCGTGACGATATCGGCGCGAGCGACGTTGGAAGCGCTGGAAAGATTCGTAAGACCGACGGTGGCAAGACCGCCCGCGAACGCCTTTAAGACGTCTCTTCGTTCCATGGAAGACTCCTGAAGGTCACGCGTCTGTGGCAACGCCGCGTAGGCGTCAGCGACAGACGCACAAGGGTAGTGGCGTCGCGCGCACGTTTCTTGACGCGCGTGAAAAGACGCTGTACAATGTAATCAACGCTCGTGCGAAAGCGCGCGGCGCAAATTACCGTCTCCTAAGACGTCATTTAGTATATTCCGACGACAGGGAGATTGCAAGCGAATTTTATTTTTAATTTTTTAGCGGACTCGTTGACGTCACCGATATGAAGAAGCCAGAAGAAATCAGCGACACAAGTTTGGACGCGTGCGCCACGGCGCTGGAAGAGCGTCGCGAGGGCATATGGCTCTTGGTCAAAGCACAGCCGGGCGCGAGTAAAAACGAACTGCGCGGTCTTCACGAGGGTATGCTGAAAGTTTGCGTTACTCAAGCGCCGGAAAAGGGCAAAGCGAACAAAGCGATTATCGAGACGCTCGCGAAGGGCTTGAAGTTGCGAAAGTCCCAAATTGAACTGGTTTCCGGCGAATTGCAGTCGCAGAAGAAATTCCTCGTCACGGACGTTACTTTCGAGGAATTATGCGCAAAACTGGCCGCCGCGTTGGGAGAATAACGCGCCTAAGAGTCAGTCGTTACAGGCGTAAGAATCGTTAAGATTGTTAAAAAAGGGTTAAAATAGAGAAAATACGTCGCGTCTTACAATCTTGTCTCTTTTCATTTGATTGTGCCTTGATATAATCGAGCGTAAGCTTGATTGTACCAATCGGGCGAGACAGCGAAACAGACGCGCACGCGTTTTTGGACGAGTTTGTCCATGACGAACGGTCAAAGCGCGCAAGACGACGGCGCTAGATTATAAATGGAGTAGTTTTGAAATGAAATCAACGACCAAGGCGGTAAGCGTTCTTATGTGCCTGAGCGCTCTAACGGTATTGAGCGGTTGCGGTGAAAATTACAATCCCAATGGCGCGGTCATCGCGTATAAAGCTGACACGCTAGCGCCCTCGGCGTTGGACACGTCCAATCAGACGCTTGCTCAACCGAAGTCGGCGCCGGCGCCAGGGGAACTGACCGACGCTGAAATCGCGGAATACGCGCGCCAATACGACGCGGCACATCCGAAATATGTGGCTGCGCCCGCGCCGGCGGCTAAGAGCGCGACCCCCGTGGAGAATAGCGCACTTGCCGCCAAGGAGGATATCGACGCGGCCGCTAAACGCGTTGCGGAACTCAAAGGAACCGTTAAGAAGGCCAAAAACGGCGCGATTATTGGCATTACCATCGAATCGCCCGACTGCAATCAGGCCGATATGGAACTCTTCGGTCGTCTCAAGGATCTTGAATCCTTCTCCTGCCTGGGGATGAATTTCACTGACGAAATGTTCCTGCCCTTTAAGGAACTGACGAATCTCACGTCGATCACCGTTCAGAACGCCGAAATCACCGAAGAGACGATCAAGCTCTTCGCGGAACTGCCGAATCTGACCACGCTCGATATTCGTCGCGATCTGCAATTGACCGACTCCGCGTTGGTTATCATCGCCGGTATGCCGAAGCTCGAAAAGCTCTATGCTTATTACAATAGCTTCAAGAACAGCGGTATGAATAAACTCAGTAAGTCCGAAACGCTCAAGGTCGTCGACGTGCGCGGTTGTAGCGACGTTTCCGATACCGGCGCGAAGTATCTCGCGCGCATTAAGAACGTGGAAGAGCTTTACTTCCGTTTCAACGTCTCCGACTCTGGCGTTGATAATATGTCCTCCTCGCAAACGCTGCGTTTCGTTGAACTGCAAGACTGCTCCGACCTGACCGCGAATTCGATCGAATCCTTTAAGAAGTTCCCCGCGCTCACCGGGCTGCGCGTCTTCCGTTGCAAGGCCTTCGGCGACGAAGCCGTCCAAGGTCTGGCGGAACTGCCGTTGCAACGCCTGGAACTGCGCGACCTTAACGTCACCGACGCCGGCGTTTCCGCGCTGAAAAACGTCACGACCTATAAGGAAGTGGAACTTTCCGAAATTGCCGCGACCGAAGCGTGCCTCGCAGATCTTTTCGGTTCGGAAAACTGGAGCGGGCTGGAGACCCTTAATACCTTCTCGATGGCCGTTTCCGACGCTACCGTCGAGGTGATTGCCAATAATATGCCGAACCTTAAGAAGCTTCAACTTCGCGCGGTTGTCGGCGGTCTGTCCGACGCGGCGATTGACTCCATTGTCAAACTGGAAAACCTTGAAACGCTTGACTTGCGTGAAAATAGCGGCTTTACCCTCGACGCGATGCTCAAACTCGCTGAAATGAAGAATCTGCGTCGCGTCTATACCAAGGGCACGCCACTGGCCGATTCCTCGTCGGAAGCCGCCGCCGCTGTGGAGCAGTTCAAAAAGATCAACCCGAAATGCGCCCTTTCCGCGAACTAAACGTGGAATCGGTTCCTCAACGCGCGTAAAGACGCGTGATTAAACGCTTAGCATTCAAGACCGACGCGACCCACGTTGCGCCGGTCTTCTTTCTTAAGCGCGATTTCCCTTGCGAAAACGACGCTTCGGCGCTATAATCGATCGAAAAAACCAGACGTGTGCGCGTACGAACGCGTCGAATCTTAATCGAGTAGAACATAATCCCATGGCCAAAGCGAGAAGAACCAAGCCGCGCATACAAGCCAGCGCGCAATTCTTTGAAGAGGATAATCAACCTGTCGTGCTATCGCCACAAGACGAGCGAGCGCTGGCGCAAATATACCGCTTGGCGCAGCAGATTTCCACGGCGGTGGAGAGTCAGAACGATCCGACCCTTGCGATACCCACAAGATCTCTGGGAAACGTCTCTTTTAACGAGAGTAAGCGCATCTTGGAGATGGGCTCAAAAACGACCAGTCGCGAGTTGTTCAATCTTTCGCAGGCCAAAAGCTTTATGCAGACTACGCTGGTGGCCAGTGGCGCTAAACGTCTCATTGAAATGGGCAAGACAACGAGCATTCGTGGTCTCTACTATATGCTCAAGCACGATATTAAGCCGACTAAGGAGCCGACCTTCCACAATCAGGGGGAGTGCGACCCGATTATTGAGGATTGCGAGGTGCTACTGGCGGCGTTGCGCGAGGAGTTGCATCTGTTTGCGGAAAAGCGCGGCGATATGGTCGGCAATATTCAGATCGTGGATTCCGGCGACGAGATCGACTGCTCGCGTATGGGTTCGGGCGGCTACGCAATCCCTTCGATTGTGGAGCCCTCGGTGGTGCAGTTCAAAAAGTGCGACGCCGACTTTGTGTTACACGTCGAAAAAAATACCGTATGGCAACGCTTTAACGAAGACAAGTTTTGGAAGAAACACAATTGTATCTTAACGCACGGCAACGGTCAGCCCCCGCGAGGCGTCAGACGACTGCTCAATCGTTTGAATACAGAACTGGGGCTGCCGATCTTTTGCCTGCTCGATAACGACCCCTGGGGATACTACATTTACTCCGTTGTGAAACAGGGTTCGATTAACTTGGCGTACGAATCGGAGCGCATGGCGACGCCGGAAGCGAAGTTTATCGGGTTGCGTAGTCGCGATTTTGAACGCTGTGGTCTGTCCGAGGGCGTTAAGATCACACTGAACGATTTGGATCGCAAACGCGCGAAGCAAATCGCGGAATATCCGTGGTTTATCCACAAGAAGGACTGGCAGCGCGAAATCGACGTCATGCTACGCAACGGGTTTAAGCTGGAAGTGGAAGCGCTCGTGAGTCGCAGTATTAGCTATATGACCGAAGAATATGTGCCGCGACTACTGAAAGAAGGCGATTTCCTCGATTAACGCCAAGTCGTTATGCCACTGTGTTTTACGCCAAGGCAAAGAGATCCGGATAAGACGCTAGGATTTCTTTGCCTTTTTTTCGTATTTTTCTTTATTGTATTATTGAAATGTGCGATTCGAATCTGTATTATATACGCAACGTAGCAGTTTAGCGTGAAAACGCGAAACTGTGGAAGCGCGCTTGACCTTGGTTTAACGCGCGTAATGCGGTATCTTGCATAATTACGCGTGTTATCGCGCGTGCGATTAACCGTTTACAGATGTAAATTGGAGTATACTCAATGAAAAGACGTGATTTTCTTAAGACCAGCGGCGTATTGGCGGGCGCGAGCGCGCTCACTGGCATGAGCGTTGCGCGTGGCGCGAACGCGAGCGGTAGCGATCTTATCAAGTTGGCTTTAGTCGGCTGTGGCGGTCGTGGTCGCGGCGCGTTGCAACAGCGCTTGGAAGTTGGCGACAACGTTAAAGTCGTCGCAATTGCCGACGCTTTCGAAGTCGCCGCCAAGAACGCGGCGAACGCCTACAAAGAAATGGACGACGACCGTTTTGACCTCAAAGACGGCGTTTTCTATGGTCTGGACGCTTATAAGAAGGCGATCGACGCGTGCGATTCGGTTATTATCGCGACCGCTCCTGGCTTCCGTCCGATCCACTTCACCTATGCGGTAGAAAAAGGCAAGCACGTCTTCATGGAAAAACCTTGTGCGGTCGACGCGCGCGGTTACAAGATGGCGATTGCCGCCGCTAAGAAAGCGGACGAAAAGAACCTCAAGGTCGTCTGCGGTTATCAGCGTCACTATCAGAATCCGTACATTGGCATGGTCGAACAGGTCAAAGAAGGCAAGATCGGTCGCCTCATGTACAGCCGCGTCTACTGGAACGGCGACGGCATCTGGGAACGTCCGCGTCAAGGAGGCGATACGGAAATGCAATACCAGATGCGCAACTGGTACCACTTCAACTGGCTGTGCGGCGATAATATCATCGAACAACACTGCCACAACATCGACGTGGGCAACTGGGTTCACAGCTTGGGCGATCCCTTCTGTGCAAACGCTCACCCGATCCGCTGTAACGCTATGGGCGGTCGCGAAGTGCGCAAGTTCCCGCGCTTCAAGAACTCTGGTCATCGTTTTGACCACTTCTTCTGCGAATTTACCTTCGCCGACGGTTCCCAAATGTTCAGCCAGTGCCGTCAGATCGCGAACTGCTGGAACAACGTTAGCGAAACCTTCTACGGCACCGAAGGTCGTTGCGGCGCCGGTTGGGTCGACGACGCCAGTGGCAAGCACATTTGGCGCTTCGAAGGCGATAACCCGGATCCGTACAAGAACGAACACAAGATGCACGCGCAGTACATTCGCGAAGACGAAAAGCACAACGACGCTTGGTACGCCGCGCACTCTTCCATGACCTCCGTCCTCGGTCGTTACGCCGCTTACTCCGGTAAAGAAATCTCCTGGGACGACGCGGTCGAAAAGGGACGCGACGAATTCCCGTACGATCTGGTCGCCGACCTGGAAGCGAGCGATCCCGAAAAGTTCTGGGATGCGCTCCCGCCCGTGTTGCCCGATACCGAACCGCCCGTGCAGCCCAAAGACGGCGAACTCATCTACGAAAATTCCGTCCCGGTGCCGGGCGAATGGAAGTGGGACGCCTGATCCTCTGTGCGCATGACATGTCGGCTTGTTACTCTAAACTAAGCCCGGCATGACGTGAAAATATAATGGGAGCGCGACGCCATGTGTGACGTCGTGCTCTTTTTACTTTTGTGCCGAACTTTTTACAGGATAATCTCTATCGTCGTGAGGTACAACGCCGGTACGCGGTACCGCTAAATTGGCGCGGGGACATATCAATACGCGCTGCTTATCGATAAATGACGCGCCAAAACGAGTTGATAAGAAATGCGTGGATTGTCACAACAAGGCGTGAGGATTATCTGGCATTAAAGAGTAAGGACAATAGCCTAATCTTGAATAGGGAGACAGCATATGCAGTATGTAAAATTTGGCAATACAGGCATGGACGTATCGCGTATCTGCCTTGGCATGATGAGCTTTGGCAAGCCGGGCAAGGAGAACGGGGTATTTCCGTGGGCGAAAACGTACGACGAAGGCAAGGAAATCTTCAAGAGAGCCATTGACCTGGGCGTCAACTACTTTGATACTGCTAATGTCTACCAGATGGGAACCAGCGAGGAAATCACGGGGCGTTACATTAGAGATTTCGGCTTGAATCGCGACGAAATTGTCGTTGCGACGAAGGTGAACTTTCAGATGCGCCCGGGGCGTCCCAACGGCGGCGGTACCTCGCGTAAGAATGTGATGGCTGAGATTGACCACAGTCTTGAGCGTCTCGGACTCGATTATGTCGACGTGTACCAGATTCACCGCCTCGACCCCAATACTCCTATGGAGGAAACCATGGAGGCGCTGCACGACGTGGTGAAAAGCGGCAAAGCGCGCTACATTGGGGCGTCAACGATTTTCGCGTGGCAACTCGAACGATTACAAAACATTGCCGAACGTCACAACTGGACGAAGTTCGTATCGCTCCAGCCGCAGTATAATCTGATCTATCGCGAGGAAGAGCGTGAAATCATCCCATTGTGTCAAGATCGCAAACTGGCGATTGTGCCGTGGAGTCCGCTGGCAGGGGGACGTTGTGCACATCCTTGGGGCACGGTTACCGCACGCAATGCAATTGACGAGGTTTCGCCGATGGTGTGGAACGCCACAAACGACATTGATAAAATTGTGGTCGATAATCTCGAAAAGGTCGCGCGAGAACACGGTCGCTCCATGGCTCAGGAAGCTCTCGCCTGGATGCTCTCCAAGCCGTATATCACCGCGCCCATTGTCGGAACTACGTGCGTAAAACATGTTGAAGAAGCCGTGTCTGCCCTAGATATCAAACTCGATGAAGAAGAAATCAAGTCGCTCGAAGCGCCCTATGCGCCCCATATCAAGACCGGCGCCTTCTGAGCAAGACAAGACCGTAACGGAAGCATTGGACGTTGACGTCGCGAGCCGTGGTTGACGGCGATTACGAAAAGGCGGAACATTACAAAATTTGTAGTAGGGTTCTGCAAAAGGTCTTCGCCCGTAAACAATAACAAGGAACGACCATGTAAGAGCGCTTTCTAGCTCCTACATGGTCGTTTGCTTTTGCGATAAGCGCTACGTTAGCGATCATTGGTCGTTAGTAACGACGAAAGATACGCTCCAGCGCGGACTTTTGAATATCCTGCGTCGCCTCGGGTTCCGACGCGTGCGGTTCCGACTGGTTCGAGGTCACGCGCGTACGACACAGAACAATGGAGCCGCGCGGAATGTCGTTTCCCACGACATAGAGAAGGACGCCGCGCTGCGAGACCGAACCGATCTTGCGTCGTTTGAGCGTAAACTCTTCCTGATTAGCGCTTGCGGTCGGGTCGTAGTAGACGACGTACAGTTCGCCCGAGATTTCGGGGGCGTCGTCGCTACGACGGCAGAACCATTGGTCGTTGAAATTCTGCATGAGCCATCCGAAGCGTTCGTAACGGAACGCCACGCGCGCGGTGGCGGCGTCGAGCTGCGCGGTCGTTTTAACGACCGTAAAATGGTCTTTCGGCAGGAACGCTAGTCTCATACGCGCTTGCCGACGTAAATCTTGCAGGCGCGTATTGTCCGACTGGAATCGGTCGATATTGGCGTCGTCGGCGAATTGAGAGGCGTTGAGCGTCTTTAGTAGCGGGTTAAGACGCTTAGCGAGGTAGTAATCGCTATTGGCAAGGATTTTAACGACGTCGCGAAAGATGACGAACTGCACGACCGGGTCGATCTGTTCGGAGTCTTTGAGCGTTACGAGGAAATTCAGCCACTCTTGGTACCACTTTGCCGGGTCGTCGTTGCGCATCTGATCGTTGATTTGTTCCGCGCGCGTCATAAGCGCGAGTAGCGCCAGCTTTTGCGGCGAGTCGCCCGGTGCGAGGTCGGGCGCATTTTCGGGAATCTCGATCTGTTTAAAGTCGCCCTGGGCGTTGGCGACGTAGTTATTCATACCGGCGTGCGGCGGCGCGGGCAGGTAGTAGATTACGTCCTTTTCGGGACGATAACACCAGTACTTTTGCGAGGTTTCCTCTTCCAGGCGTAGAATGATTTTGCGCTGCGTCGCCTCCTCAGCCGCCAAATCGAAGGTCCATTCAGGTTTGCGTTTACGTAACGCGTCGACCTCCGGTTGCGCAACTTCTTGCGCTAGCGTGTAGTTCTCGAGGAAGTTCAAGGTGCGTTGCGCTGTGTCGCGCGCGACATAGAAGCGTTCCAGCGGCGCGCCGTTGGTTTCGATAAAGTCGTTCCACAGCGGGAAGCGCTCGAGCGCCTCGAGTGTGCGCGCCACGTCGACCAGTTCCGACTGGAATTTCCGTGCGAAGTCCTGCGATGGTTCGGCGTTCGACGGCGCGTTCTCCCCGACGTCGGTGAACTTTTCGTCGACGTTCGCGGTCGATAGTTCGAAATCCTGCTGTGACGCGAGGGTTAAGTAGGGTTCGAAGAAGTCGCGCGTTGCGACAGGATCGAGCGCGGCCTGGTCTAAGTCCTTTAATTTCAGGAGGAAATCGCGATTGGTCTTCAGTAGCGTTAGGAAGGCGTCTTCCTCTTGCAGTAGACGCTCGACGTCCTCCCGTATTTCCTCGGGCAGGTCGTCGGCGAACTCTTGAGTTTGGGCGAGGAGCGCGTCGACGTCGAGTAGAACAGCGTCGACGTCGACCGGGTCGCGTTCCTTCAGTTGCTCATAGGCGAACTGGAGCTGTGCCAGACGCGCGCGTAGCTCTTCGAGGTTATATTGCGGCGGCTGTGGCTCTTGATAGTACGAGAACGCCTCTCTTTGCGGCTGTAGCGCGGCGAAGGTCGGATCGATACGGAGCGCTTGTTCAAACCAGAACTGCTCGCGCGCCTCGATTCGCGCCAATTCCAGCGCTTGAGCGGCCTCTTTCGCCGCTTGCTCTTGTAGCTGTGCGTCGATTTCCTCGGGCGATTTTTCCGGCGCCGGATCGTCTGAGGGCGTTGCTTCCGCGTCGTCGGGCTGCGCGTCGACGGCGCCGTCGGCGGTAGCGTCATCGGCGGTAGCGACAGAGACGTCGGCGTCAAGCGGTTCCGAAGGGTTGGCGATTTCCGTTGCGTCCCCTTCGGGCGTTTTCGGCGAAACGTTGCGATTATCTGGCGACTCCGACGTTGGGTCGGACGTCTTCTGCGCTATCTGCTCCTTCGGATGGACATTCAGCAGTCGCAGAATATGATCCACAGACAGGAAATTGAAATACCACGCCAGCGCTAGGGTAATCGCCAAAGGCAAGACAAAGGCGAGGAAATTAGCACGGCGACGCGCGCGCTCACGCGATGGAATCGGCGCGTGAGGCTCCTGATTGGACCAGAGATAGTCGTGCGAACTATCCTTACGATGGGACGAGGGACGCATATCCGATACTCCCTGTGAACTTCCTTGATGAAACTAAACGTTAGTTGGAGCGCGACGATTGAGGCGCGCGCGCGTCGAGAATATAACCTTGTGAAACAAACGCCAATCTCAACGAGACCGCCTCTGAGGGCAGGCGATACTGACGTTGTACGACCTGCCCGTAGTAACTGAGTTGTTTTTGGTACTCCGCGAGAGTCTCAGCCGGAGGCGGAAGCGGAGCGCCATTGGAGTCGACCTGGCGACCTTCTGAGTCGTAGAACCGATCCGATTTGAAGTCGATCACGTCGGCGCCGATGACGCGCGCGCCGTCCATGAGCAGTACGAGTCGGTCGATAGTTCCGCGCCACAAACGCGTGCGGTCGACCAGTTGCGAGAAGGGACGCTCGCGCCAGACCTCCCAGGAGTAGTTCCCCGGCACGAAAGGCGCCTCAACGCAGGAAGCGACCCGCTCGAATGCCGGTCGTTCTCGCGATGGGGAACGATAGGTCGACAGACTCAGTAACCGTTGTGTCAACGGGGATTCGCAAATCTGTTTAAATCGCGCGAAGGTTTCGGACGTGTGTGTGTCGTC
Source organism: Planctomycetia bacterium (assembly GCA_030537455.1). Taxonomy (GTDB): domain Bacteria; phylum Planctomycetota; class Planctomycetia; order Pirellulales; family Thermoguttaceae; genus RUG369. Next base: position 12,081 of record JAUNMR010000005.1, read on the forward strand.
CATGAGAATCGCGCCGATAATCTCAAGAATGGCGTCGTCGCTGGGCATGCCGTCGACGTCGAGCCAGCGAATGAGTTCGAACGCGGCGTGAATTGCGGTTCCCGGCTGAAAAGACGAGTCCGGTGACCAACGTCGCACGTTTCGACCGCCAGTAGGCGTTTCACGGTGCAGGAGTAGACGCATAGGTCGGAACGGTTCGGGGTTAACGCGTTGCTCTTGCGGCGAGAGCGCCAAGGGCTTCGCGAGAGGGCGTTGCGGCGGCGTCATTGGTCTCTCGGGAGGCTCTTGCTCGCGTTCGGCGCGATTCCAGTCTTTAACGCCGACCTCAAAGAGGATTTGAGGATGTTCGCCATATTGAGAGTTGGGTGAAATCGGCACAATCTTATCGGCGAGGGTATTTTGTAGTAAATAGGCAAAATTAAAGGGCGTCGCCTTTGAGGTCAGACTCGGCGGGTCGATAATCGCCACGAGCATTCTCACCGGGCGAGTGATTGCGACGTACAGGAGGCACAGCGCCTCTTCCGTTTGACTTTTAACCGCGTCGGAAAAGACCTTAGAAAATTCTTTGGGTAGGTGTGGCCAGAGCGTTTGGGAGAATCGCGGCAGTACGGCGTCGGCGCGCTTCACGGGGGTTTCGCGTCGCGCGTAAAACCTTTCGCTCAATAACGTTGTATTGAGATTCAACTCGGGCAGAACGACGATATCGAATTCGAGGCCTTTCGATTTATGGAGCGTCATTACGCGTAATTTAGCGCTCGAGGGGGATTCGACCTTTTTGTCACGAACCGCACGAATGAACTGTTCTAGTTGGATTATTGGGGAACTCTGCTGATAGCTGTAGGCGAACTCAACGAGTTTTTCGAGTCGTTCGCGCGAGGCGTCGGTATCGCACATGGGCAGTAGTTCGCGACGCATATCGGCGACAAAGGCGCCTAAACCGAGCGTGTCAATGTAGTTGCGCACAAAGAGTGAGACGCGTTGCGCCACGCTCTTGCGTTTGTACTGAACAAAGGGAGCGGCGCCAGGTTGGAGCGCTTTTGGATCCGGTAGGCGCAGACGCTTGGCGAGCGGTTCAAGGTTGGCGATGTGGAAGAGCGCCGCGGTATTGCCGGGCTGAGACGCTAATTCGAGCATAGACAAGACGGCTCCGACCGCGGGCGAGTCGATCAGCGGGGCGCCGCCTTCTTCACTGGCGTCGATATGGCGTCGTTTAAGTTCTGCAATAATGAGGGCCAGGCGTTTATTACTGCGTGTGAGCACTCCGATCGACGCGTCCGGGTACTGTTCGCGGAGCTGAATAATACGCTCGACGGTGTACAGAACGGTGGCGAGTTTTTGTAGTTTTCTTTTGGAGGCGCCACTGTAGTCGGCGGTTGGGTTCTCTTGTTCGAAATCGTCGTCGATTTCCTCGAATTCCTCGAGCTCACGATTAACGTATCTGACTGTTTCCTGGTTTAGGGACGTTTCGGGCTCGGTTTGCCCCTTTGCGAGATTAATCGGCGGTAGTTGTGGGGACGGAATGACGTCGGCGAGAACTCTCGGGGCCGCTTCAAGAGCCCAGTAGCCGGGTTTCCCTTGGTTTTTTTCAGCGACGAGGTGGTCGGAGTATCTTTCCAGCCAGGTTTTTGCTCCGTCGTGAATCGCTTTCTTTTTGATTTGTTCGAAGGGTGGAAATGTGCTTAACTCTTTCAGACTCAGCGCGGGGTTATCCATTAATTTACCGAAGAAGCTATTGGCGACGTCGATAATCGTGGGACAACTGCGCCAGTTGCGCGACATTTCAACGGTTTGAATATTAGGCAGCGCGCGTTCGATTTCACTGAAGATTTCCGCGACTCCTCCGCGCCAGCCGTAGATCGCCTGTTTTACGTCGCCGACACAGAAGAACGACGGCGCAGGTTCGCGACGCGTGGTCTCCTCGGCGCTATTGATCTGCGCCGCGCGCGAGGTGATCGACTCCGCAAAGGGTTTGAGAATCGTCCATTGCGCAAAGGACGCGTCTTGGAATTCGTCCAGCAGCATATGAGAGGTCTTGGCGTCCAGACGATAGACGATCTGTTGCAGTAGCTGGTTCAATTCAAGGTCGACGAGGGTGCGCGTGAGGTCCTCAAAACGATAAGAGCCTTCTTCGGTTTTGAATTTAGTAAAGAATTTCGCAATGGAATCAAGCGCGATCCACGACGCCTTGCTGTAGTTCGAGCCGTCGATAAAAGCGCGTTGCGTGAGGCATTTAACAAGACCGTTAACCGCTGGCGCTATCGTCTCTTCGTCGAGTTTCTGTTGAGAGTAGGTAAACTTTCCGTCAAGGACGTTCTTAATGATCGTTTCGTTGAAGAAGCCGCTTGTATTGTTATCGAGCGCAAATTGGATAATCTTCTCACGCGCCTTTAAGAATCTCAAATTGAGCTCGCCCTTCTTATTGACAGGGGCAGGAGCCTCGTTAAAGAGCCTGATACTCTCCTGCAGGAGTTCGTCAAGTTCTGAACGACTGCAGGTCACGAGCGAGTCGAGTTGGGTCCAATCTTGCGGTTTGGTTTCGAAATACAGTTCGAAGGCGTCGTTTACCAAGGAGGTGATTTCCGACTCCATCGAGCGCGGGGTTTCCCCTTTAAAGAGCAGACGCGCTAGTTGTACGGCGCTTTCGGTCTTCGTCTGCATAAAAGACGCTTGGATAGCGCGGCGCAGTAGCTGACGGTAGTCGACGTCCTCGACAATGCGCCAACCAGGCGGCAAGCCGATTTCAAAGGCGAAATTACCGGCGATCTGCATAAAGAAAGAGTCAAGCGTGCACACGCGCAGACGGTGCAGCGAGTGCGCGACCTCATACGCGAGGTCACAGAGTCGTTCGCGTGAAATCGCCTCGGGATTGCCGTAGAGTTCCTGCGAGAGTCGTCGCGCGCCCTGTTCGTCGAGCGCGCCGGAGCCTAAACGCGCGAGGATACGATCCTGAATTTCTCCAGCCGCCTTGCGTGTGAAGGTCGTCGCAAGGATCGAATCGACAGGCGCGCCCGCCAGGAGCAGTAGCAGGTACCGCTCGCTGAGCTTATACGTCTTGCCGGAGCCGGCAGAGGCGCGGATGACTTGATGGGGAAAGGCGGTGGTCGTCATAATCGGCGTAACTAGCGCGTCGTTGCGCACGCGGCGCGTAGCGGTCAATACTTGTCCCTTGGAATAAAATACGCAAGGGAACGAGCTTGGGTTGGTTTGTGTGTTTTGAAGGATATAAAACGTCTAGGGAACTATTTTTGAAATAGACCTTTATGACGATTAATTCTAACAAAAAACGCGCGCAATAGCAAGAGCGACGTAGCGCTCAAACTATTACGCGCGCATTGGCGAGTTAAGAGTTGCAGAACCAGTTATTTATCGTTTGCGGCGGCTTCGGCGGCGACCTGCTGGAACGCCTCGTCGGCGTCGAGCGAATTGATTTTATCGACGAAAGCGTTGGAGGCGACTTCGCGCGCGCCGTGAGCGCTATTGGGATCGCGGATCAAAAAGAGCGTCGGAAGATTGAGACGATTGGCAAGTTCCAGACCCTCTTGCGCGCCGAGTACGAACATTGCGGTGGCAAAGGCGTCGACTTGCGCGCAACTGTACAGGTCGCAGTTGTAGGAGAGGATCGAGACGGAGCCGAGCGTGTCGGAACGGTCGTGCGCTTCGTTGTCTTGGAAGAGTTCCGTCGGTTTGCCGGTTCTCGGGTCGATGATATGTGAGAACCTCACCGCACCGATCTGTCGGTAGTTGTTGTAATCACCACTGGTCGCCAGCGCAGAGCTTGCTTCTTGGTCTTGGAAGTAGACGAAGCGTTGCATTTCAGGCGTTCGTTCGAACGGGTCGGCGTTTTCTGGTCGGATTTCCGGCGCTTGAATACCGAGCGTCCACGGCGCGCGCGCTTGTGTGTTGCCCACGAGCTTTTGACCGCGACAACGGATTTCCCCGCCGACTTCCACCATATAGGAGTTTAGCCCGAGCTCCTCTAGTTTTTGCCCGACAAGGTCAACGGCGTAGCCCTTGGCGACGCCCGAGAGGTCGACCGTTAGTTCCGGGATCTCCTTGCGCAGACCCGGCTTCGGTTGTGTACGAACGTGCAGTTTCGTATACCCGGTCTTGGCGCGTAACGCGTCGATTTCTTCATCTGTGGGGAATTGAGTCGTCGCCGATTTGTCTGGTCCGAAACGATACAGATTCACTAACGGAGCGACGGTCACGTCGAACGCGCCGCCGGTCTGTTCCGAGACGCCTTGCGCCATTTGTACGATTTGCGCGATTTCCGGCGAAACGTCGAACCAGCCGGTGGACGCGCTAAGGTTGAAGCGCGAGATTTCCGAGTCCGCGCGATAGGTCGACGCGAGCGTGTCGACTTTATCGAGTTCACGCTGAATTACGCGCGCGAGGAGCTCTTCGCAGGAGTCAATCATCCCGTTGAAGAGTTGTGTTTTGGGGTCGACGGTATCGTCTTTTTTATCGGCGACGCCCTGGTTATTCAGTTCAATAATCTGTTCCGGCGAGGCGACTACAATCGCCTTCCATGAGGTGCCCATGGTCAGACCATGGACGTGGAAGACCTGTGCGTTCGGGTTCTGACCGTGCATTTTCGCGAGGTAAGGCTTGACCAGGAAGAACGCTAAGACCAAAACAATGACTATTTTAAAGAGGGGATTGCCCTTAGAGGCGGGTTGGGAAGCGGAGGCGTCGGTTTGTGCGTCTGACATGGCGTTGTCGTGTGGATAAATCGTAAGGGCGCGCTATAGAATGAGCATAGCGTCGCCGTAGCTATAGAATCGGAAGTCGTCGTCGATCGCCATTTGATAGGCGCGTTTAATGAGCTCGTCGCCGCCAAAGGTACGCGTCATAATAATGAGCGTGGATTTAGGCAGGTGGAAGTTCGTGAGCATAGCGTCGACCGTTTTAAAACGGTAGGGCGGACGAATGAAGAGATTGGTTTGACCGGCAAAGGGTTGCAACGTATAAGGGTTGTGACCGGTGGAGTCGATAGTTCCGTCGGGCATAACGTTACTTGCGGATTCGAGCGTGCGTACAGAGGTCGTGCCGATCGCAATGAGTCGACCGCCCATGGCTTTACGTTCCAGGATTCGTTTGACCGTCTCTTCGCTGATTTCAGCGTATTCGCTGTGCATCTGGTGCTCCGCGATATTATTGACGGTAATCGGCTTAAAGGTTCCAATACCGACGTGGAGCGTAACGGAGCACAGCGCCACGCCCATGTTCTTAATATCGCGTAACAGTTCCGGGGTGAAGTGTAGACCGGCGGTAGGAGCAGCGACCGCGCCGGGTCGTCGCGCGTAAACCGTTTGATAATCGTTACGATCCGCGTCGGTCATGAGACCGGAGCGAATATAGGGGGGGATCGGAACCCATCCGACGTAGTTGAGAAAATCCAACGACGTCTCGTTTTCTTCCATGAGCGGTCGTACGACCAGGGTTTTGCGCTCGGTGCGTCCCACGACTTCTAGTCGTCGTTCCAGACCTCCTCCGCGTGGATTGTTCAGCACAAGTTGTTCGCCCGGGCGCAGATAGCCGCGCGTTTTGGACATGATTTCCCAAAGGCGTGTTTTGGGATCTTGCTGTAGAAACAGCCCTTCCCATCGACCGTCGGTTTGTTCGCGTCGTCCTTTCAATCTCGCGGGCAGAACTTTAGTGTCGTTGAGAACCATGACGTCGTTGGGTCGTAGATATTTCACGACGTCGTAAAAGCGGCATTGCGAGATCTTATTAGCGGCGCGGTCGACGATCATGAGTCGGGCATGGTCGCGCTCCGCGGTGGGTTCCTGAGCGATGAGTCGTTCCGGCAGTTCGTAGTCGTATTCCTCAAGTAGGTCGCATTGCAGGATAGTCTCGTCGTTTTCCGTCGGCGTTTGGTCGTAAGCCACGACGTTCTCGCTCGTGGATTGCGTTTGAGCCTCTTGTGGCGCGTCGACGTCTTGCGACGCGTTGGTCTGCGGTTCGGCGGTTAAATCAAGTTCTGCTTTGGTCTGAAGGTTCGCGCAGACCTCTTTCTGCTCTTGGCAAGCGTCTGACTCTTGTACGATCGTTTGGAGGTTTTGATCGGGCGCAAGACGTTTGGAGTCGAGAGTTTCACGCGTTTGTGCCAGCGTGAGATTAAAGGCTTCTTCCTCTTGGGCGTCTAGCTCTTGAGGCGGCTCTTGCTCGGCGCGACTGGGCGCCGACGCACTGGCGTCGCGTTGACTTTGTACGCGGTTTCGCGAGTTCGCGTCGCGCTCGTGTTTTTCGCCGCCCGAAAGGAGCGATTTTATACGGTTAAAGAGGTTGGACAAAGCAGGATCCTCGAATTTGTTACCCAAAACGCGACGCCGCTCACGCACGTCTTTGCGACGCTGTCACGGGAGCGCCGACGCGACGCGCTTCACGCAATATTAGCATTCAGCTCCATTATAATGTTAGGCGTGATAAATAAAAGGCGCGGTTTGAATTTTCACGGAGCGCTTTCCACGTCGACGTTCCCTGTGTGAGAGATTATTGTAGGAGCGCCGTCGACTTGTAATGAGCGTGGCGACGCGGTAAGATAGAGTCGACGTCGGCTCCAGTCGGTTGGTCGACGCGCGCGGTCGGAAGGTACTTTAATGACGCATATCCAGACTAACACGATTAACAAACGCGTTGTGGCGCTAGCGATTACGGAGTTGTCGCCCGGCGGTGCAGAGAAGGCGTTGGTTCATTTGGCGACCTCGCTCGATCGCGCGCGCTTTACTCCGATCGTCTATACGCTCAGTGGATTATCACGCGACACGGAACGCTCTTTGGCTCCGGTCTTACGTAGTCATGGAATTGAGGTGGTTGAGCTTGGCGTTCGCGGCATTGTGGACGCGCTTCCGGCGCTGTGGCGATTGGCTCGAGATTTGCGCGCGCGCCGTGTGACAATTCTGCAGACCTTTATGTATCATGCGAATATTTTCGGTCGCATAGCCGGACGTTTGGCGGGCGTGCCTCTAATCTGTTCCGGCGTGCGCGTGGCAGAACGCGACGCGCCGCTACGATTGAAGTTTGATCGTCTCACGCGTCGGTTCGTTGACGCTTGGCTCTGCGTGGGAGACGACGTGGCGACCTTTACCTGTCAGACGCTACGCGCGCCGTCCTCACACGTCTTTTCGATCCCCAACGGCGTGGACTTGGAATTGGTTCAGGGACGCTGGCGCGTGAATTCTCCCACGCGTAATCTTCTGGGCGAGCAATCCCCCTTGACGCCGCCGGAAGGGTTTGCACGACGCAAACGCATGGTCGTACTGGGGCGACTGGCGCCACAAAAGGGGATCGACTGGCTCTTGGAGCACGCGACGCTGTGGTTAACCCCTGAAATTCGTAACAGTTGGGAGCTGTGGCTTCTCGGCGACGGACCACAACGCGAGTCGCTCCAGTCGCTCTGTCATCGGCTTGGCTTGGAGGATTTTGTCTGGTTTGCCGGCTGGCGCGCCGACGCTACTGACATTCTTGCCGACTCTCAGTTATTGCTCTTGCCGTCGCGTTGGGAGGGCATGTCGAACTCGCTTTTGGAGGCGGCGGGACTCAGGGTGGCGACGATGTGTCACGCGGTCGAAGGCGTTGAGCAGACGCTCGGACCGCACGCCGCGCCGCAGATTTGTTATGATCGTTCCGCGCGAGAGTGGGCGGATAAAATCACTGCGCTACTGACCAATGACGACCTGCGCGAGAAAATGGCGAACGCTAATCAGGCTCGTGTCCTGGAACTGTTCAGCGTAGAAAAAATAGCGCGGCGTTATGAATCGACCTGGACGCAACTGCTACGTGCCAAGGGCTATGAAATTGACGAGTATGACGCGCGAGGGCAACGTTGAAGCCTTTGACGTCAACGCGCGCTCCCACGCACGCTCGACGCCAGCGTGTGGATTTTGACGGCGCGCGCGATTCTTTTTTTGGCGTCCTAGCGACGCGTGCCGTTCAAATTAGTTTCAATTGCCGCGAGATTTGGTAAAATCAAGCGTGGAGCGTTACGCGCTGTTGCGCCGACGTTCCTGTGATAGGAGCGTTCCATAGGAACGTTGTTCTTTACGCTGCAATGCAGACGCGAGAGACTCGAGTCACTATGAAGAAGCAGTTTATACCACTTGTTAAATTCGCGACGATACTTGTTCTGACCCTCGCGTCAGGTCTGTGTCGCGCCGCGGACGATTGGACCGTTGAGAAGCTGGTCGATTTGTACGAGCAGTCGTGGACTGATATTAACTCGGTTCGCGTGGAATTTGCGCGCGAAGTTCGTACACTCGCCGCCAACGACGCCTACGATAACTGTCTGTGGGAGCGGTTCGGCGCCAAGGCGCACGTGGTCGAATCGCAGGCCGAGCGACGCGATCAACAAGACAGGAAAGGCGAAAAAAAGGGTAAAGGCCCCGCGAAGATTAGAACGGAATGCTACTTCGACGGTGAAAAGACCTATGAATTGGACATGCCCTTTGCGCTGTATCCTCTCACGAACGTGGAGTTTGGAGATTATGCTAGCCTCAAGCGCCTGGGCGTGCGCGCGTCGATCTCTAATCGCAATAAGCACTGGCGTTTCTTCTTCTTTGCGCCTATTCCGCGTTACTTCTCCCTGCCGTCGGAACCGGAACTTGTCACTTTGCGTCAGGCGACACAGAAGTACCAGACGCGCATTCACAAGGTTCTTGCGAGCGACTCGGGCGATCCGATTTATGTGTTACAGATTCGCGAGGACGTCGTGGAAGGCGCCGCTAGTAACGTCTTTGCCTCATGGCGCTTGTACGTCTCGCTCGATATGCGCTATCGTGGCGCGATTAGCGCGTATCAACTCGTCGTGGAGACCAAACGCGAGCCTAAAACCACGGTGATTACCGAATGTAAGGTCAATGGATTCGCCGAACGCTTTGGCGTCTGGGTTCCCACCGCTCTGGAATATTGCGAGCACGCCGGCGAGCGTAGCTGTATTACCCAGATTCGCGTTAAAGACGTGGCGTTTAATTTACCCGAGAATGAGTTACAGCCCTTAACGTTTCCAGAAAATCTGGTCGTGAGCGAGTCGATCTGGGAAGAAGGGCAGGTCAAGCCGAATCAGATGGTTCTACTCTGGGGCGCCAACGGTCAGCCCGCTAGGGAATATGACAGCCTCGAAGATTTTGAAGAGGAATACTATAAAGAATTTCCCCAAGAAAAAGACGAAAAAAACGAACCCGGTAATAGACGCTCCTTTAAAATCGTCGCTTTTCTCGCGGTCTGCGCACTGGTCGTGATCGCACTGGCGTTCTCCCTGCACGACGGTGAGAAATCGCGCGCTAAACGTCTGGAGCGACAGCGTCGACGTGAACAGGAACGCGACGAAGAACAAGAGGAAAGCGCCCCTGAGGATTAACAAGCGAACCCATGACGTCGCGCTGACTTAATCTGGCGCGCAATATGTTGAAATTACGGAGATTATGATGAAGAACGCATTAGTGACAGGCGGCGGTCGTGGCATTGGCGCTGGAATTGTCGAAGCGCTCGCGCGCGAAGGATGGAACGTCGCATTCTGTGGACGAACCGAACCGGCGAAAATGGACGACTTCCGTAAGCGGTTACAAGAGACTTACGGCGTACAAACCTTTTATTGTCAATGCGATATCGCCGACACGCAACAGCGCGCGGACATGGCGTCCAAGCTTCTGGAACAGTTCGGCGCGCTCAATGCTCTGGTCAATAATTCCGGGGTCGCCCCGTTGGTGCGCGCCGATATCCTCGAAGCGACCGAAGAAAGTTATGATCGCGTCATGACGATCAATTTGAAAGGTCCCTATTTTCTCACTCAACTCTTTGCTAATCATATGATAGCGCAGCGTCGCGCCAATCCGTCGTTCGACGCGACTATTGTGAATATTAGTTCGGTTTCCTCCACCGTGGCGAGCGTAAGTCGCGGGGAATACTGTCTTTCCAAGGCCGGCGTTTCCATGGCGACGCAACTTTGGGCGGTGCGCCTGGCTGAATTTGGCATTCCCGTGTACGAGGTGCGACCCGGGATTATCAAAAGCGATATGACCGCTACGGTTACCGCGAAATATGACAAACTCATTGCCGAAGGTCTCACCCTACAGCCGCGCTGGGGCTTCCCCGAAGACGTCGGAAAAGCCGTGGCCATGCTACTGCGCGGCGATCTGCCATATTCCACCGGTCAAGTCATTCACGTCGGCGGCGGAATGGATATTGGACGACTCTAATTCTCGCGCGTGCGTCACAACGTGACCGCGAAGCCCCAAATCGCCTCATTGCTAAGATTACGAAACACTATCATGACGATCAAAGAATACGACGCGCTGGTTCTGGGATCCGGCGCCGCCGGACTGGCCGCGGCGGTGCGTCTGAGCGCGGAAGGCGTTGAGAACTTTGCGCTTATCACCGAAGGTCTACATTGCGGCGCCTCGATTAATACCGGCAGCGATAAACAGACCTACTATAAACTGGGTCTGAGCGGCTCGAGTAAGGACAGCGTTCGCGATATGGTCAGCTCCTACCTCGTCGGCGGTTCCGCCGACGGCGACCTTGCGCTGGTGGAGGCCGCCACGTCCACGCGCGCGTTCTTTCACCTAGTCAATCTTGGCGCGCCGTTCCCTTGCGATCAGTTCGGAGAATACTGCGGTTATAAGACCGACCACGACCCTGCCAGACGTGCAACTAGTTGCGGTCCCTATACTTCGCGCGAAATGTGCCGCGCGCTCATTCGCGAGGTTAAACGTCTTAACCTCAACGTTTTCGAAGAACGCGTGATCGTAAAGCTCCTCACGCGCGAACTTACCGAAGAAGAAGCGCGCGCGCGCGAATCGGTCGACCTCAACCTGTCAGACGCGCCGCGCAAGCAGATTGTCGGCGCGATTGTGATTAACTGTAAAACGCACGAACTTGAAGTTTATCGCGCCAACTATATTGTCTTTGCCGTGGGCGGTCCGGGCGGTTTGTATCAGACGAGCGTCTATCCGCAGGGTCATATGGGCGCGATTGGTCTGGCGCTGGAGATCGGCGCGCTCGCTAAAGGTCTGCCGGAAAGTCAGTTCGGTATGGCGTCTTTTACCGACCTTACCCAGCGCGCCCTACGCGTGGAGAATCCCAGTGGGATCAAAGAGTTCCGCTGGAACGTCTCTGGATCCTATATGCAAACGATTCCGGCATTTATCTCGACCGAGCCGGACGGTCAGTCGGATCGACGCGAGTTTCTCAACGAGTATTTCCACGACACGCAAGATCTTTTCGGCAAAGTCTTTCTGAAAGGGTACCAATGGCCCTTTGACGCGCGTAAAGCGCTCAATGGCTCCTCCTTTATCGATCTGTGCGTCTTCTATGAAACCAACGTGCGTAAACGTCGCGTCTTCTTGGATTACACGCGCAACCCACAAGGTTTCGACATGGCGATTCTGCCCGAGGAAGCGCGAGTCTATCTGACGAACTCCAACGCGCTTGGCGCCACGCCCTTTGAACGTTTGCAGAAAATGAACCCCGGCGCGATTGAACTGTATCGCGATTGGGGACTGGACTTAGCGCAGGAACCGCTGGAAATTGCGGTCTGCGCTCAGCATAACAACGGCGGACTGGCGGTCGATATCTGGTGGCGCTCCCTGAATATTTCCGGTCTGTATCCGATCGGCGAAGTGGCAGGCACCCATGGCGTGGCGCGTCCGGGCGGAACCGCGCTCAACGCCGGACAGGTCGGCGCCTTTCGCGCGGCGCTCGATATCGCGCGGCGTCTGCGTTCGCACAAGCGTCACGACGCTGGCGCCAGTGACGAATTCGATTTCCACGCGCTCGTTGACCTTGAAGCGACGAAGCTGGCGTCGCTGAGCGAAGCTCCTTCGCCGTCACACAAGGACTGGCAGGGCGAACGCGTGGAGTTTCGGGAGCGTATGTCACGCTACGGCGGTATTTTCCGTAGCGTCGAGGGACTCCAGAACGCGCGCGCCGACGCCAAAGCGCAGGTCGATCGTCTCTTACAGCGCGGCGCAAACGATTCGGTCGACTGGCGCAGTAAAGACTGGGATTACGATACTTGGGAACGTCTGCGCACCTTGCAGCTGGCTCTGGCGCACTTGGCGTATCTTGACGCGATCTATGCGCAAAGCCTCGCGCGCGTCGGCTCGCGCGGCTCCTCGCTCACGCTAACGCACGACGGCGAGGTGATTTCCGAACGTTTCCCCGACTCGTGGCGAGCGCTGCCTGAGGACGTCGCCTATCGTGAGAAGATTCTCTATTCCTACTGCGTTTTCCGCCACGACGTAAAAGAAGCGACGCAAAACTTTTGGCGACGCGCGAAACCTCTGCCGAACCCCGACGACTGGTTCGAAAACGTGTGGCGTGAATTTCGAACTATCAATCAGTTAGATTAAATCAAGCGCAAAGCCTCAATTAAAGCTCTGCGCGACCCGGCGTGGTAAACACGATTATTCAAAAGGGATTATACAATGGTAGAATTTAAGAAGTTAGCGACTTTTAAAGACGCGGCGAGTTTTCGCGCGTACCTGCGTGAGATCGGCGCGGATTTCGATCTGGTAGACCAAGCGCGAACAGCCGCCGATTCTGCCTTTACGAAACCCTGTGTTTATGAAAGTCGCATCACCGGTCGTAAAGTTACGCTACCGAATCGTTGGGCGCTCCTGCCAATGGAGGGCTGGGACTGCGAAGCGAACGGCGCGCCGAGCGAACTGGCGCGACGCCGTTGGTTACGCAACGCCACGAGCGGCGCCGGTATTTTCTTCGGTTGCGAAGCGGTCGCGGTCATGGCGTCGGCCAAGGCGAACGCGCGACAGATGACGATCACCGCAGAAACAGTCGGTGAAATTGCACAGCTACGCGCCGACGTCGTGGCGCGCGCCACAGAACTTTTCGGTAAGGAAGGCGCGCCATATATCGGCTTACAGCTCACGCACTCCGGTCGCTTTGTCAAGACGCCCGACGATAAAAAGCTAGATTCCCACACCGCTTACGCGCATCCGTTGCTAGATAAGAAGTTCCATTGCGGCGCCCAGAACGTTCTGAGCGACGCGGAGGTGGAGGATATAATCGCGCATTTCCTTATCGCGGGCAAACTTGCGTGGAACGCTGGGTTCGATTTCGTCGACGTGAAATGCGCGCACGGCTATCTCGGGCATGAGTTCCTAACCGCATATGACCGCGAGGGGAAGTTCGGCGGTAGCTTTGAGAATCGCACGCGCTTTATGCGTGAAATCATCGAGGGAATCAAGCGCGAGGCGCCCGGACTCGATATCGGCGTGCGTCTAAGTCTTGGCGACCTTTTGCCTTTTGAAAAGGGGGAAGGGGGCGTGGGACGACCTATGGCGTGGGATTTCCAGACGAATCCGGTCTATCCCTATGCCTTCAATGGCGACGGTACCGGTCTGGACTTCGACCCCGAAATGAAGGAACTGCTCCAGCTCACCGATCATCTGGAATCACTTGGGGTTGCCATGATCGGCACGACCTTCGGCAGTCCCTACTATAACCCTCACACGCAACGTCCCGCCGCATTTGCCGTCGCGGACGGCTACCTCCCTCCGGAAGAACCGCTCCTGGGCGTGGCGCGACAAATCCGCGCCGTGCGTTTGCTCAAACAGAAACGTCCGAGCCTGTTTCTCATCGGTTCCGGATATTCCTATCTCCAGGAATTCTTGCCTTTAGTCGGCGAATGGGTTCTTGAGACCGGCGGCGCCGACGCCATTGGTCTGGGTCGTGCGAGTCTGTCCTATCCTCATGAGCCGGCCGATTATCTCGCAGGTAAGTCTCTCGACAAACGCTTGATCTGCCGAACCTTCGGCGATTGCACCAACGCGCCTCGCGCCGGGCTTATCTCCGGGTGTTACCCTCTCGACGATTACTATCGCGCGCGCGAAGAGGCCGGTATTCTCAAAGAAATTAAAGCGATAAACGCCAAGAAATAATACGCTTAGCCGTTAGAGTCGTCGCGTGTTCGCTCGAATGGTGAAAGTCGCGACGTTACACGCGTCTGCTCGTAGACTAAGAGGAGATTGATTTTATGTCGGTTCAGACCCTTTCGTCGTTGACGTCGAACCTACGACGCGCGCTTGGTTTATTCGCGCTATTAGTCGCGTTTCTGGTTCTTGTGCGACCGGTCGACGCACAGGAGGCGACCTCTGCGCAAGTCTTTACTACGCAGAGATTAGAGTCGGAATTTAAGGAACCGCCGCGTGAGTTTACCCTCATGCCTTTTTGGTTTTGGAACGACGAACTGCGCGAGGAAGAGCTGATTCGTCAAATCGACTCCTTCCAAGAGCATGGCGTTTATGGCTTTACGATACATCCGCGCATAGGATTGCCCGAGGATTCTGGGTGGATGAGCGATAAACTGCTCGCCGCAATGCGCGTGGCGCTCAGCGCGGCGCGCGAGCGTAAGATGCAGGTTCTACTCTACGACGAGGGCATGTACCCCTCGGGTTCTTCCGCCGGTCAGGTCGTTGCAGAAGACCCAAGTTACGCCGCCAGAGGATTTATCCGCGTGGAACTCAACGACGAAGGAAATCCCAAAGACGCCAAGGTTAAGATCGAAGAGAGCTGGAACCTTGTGGAGACCGTGACGAATGCTAAAGGCGAGCGTTTCGCAATTTACGACGCGCCTTCCAACGGCGTAATACGCGGTCTGCATTATATCGGCGAGCAGACGGGTCGACCCGGCGAATTTTCCCCGCCCGCGTCGGACCTCTTGAACCCCGACGCAGTCGACGCCTTTATTCGCCTGGTGTATCAGCGCTTCTACGACGAGTTTACCGAATTTTTTGAGGACGGTACGATCATTGGTATTTTCACCGACGAGCCCTCGATTCTCGGACGCGGTCCGCGGCGAGGAATGACGTTCGGCAATCTTCGCGCGCTTGAAACGATCAATCGTTACTTGGGTTACGACTTTCGAGCTCATCTCTTAGAATTGTGGGAAGACGTCGACGACCAGAGCGCTACGCGTCGCGCGGAATATAACAAAGCGGTGCATTTGGCGCTGGAGGAGAGTTATTACAGTCGTATTTCCGCATGGTGCCAAGCGCATAATACGTCCTTGTGCGGTCATCCTGAAAGTTCTTCCGACGTTGGAGTTCTGAATTATTTCCAGATTCCCGGTCAGGATATCGTGTGGCGTTACGTTGAGCCGGGCGAAAAAGCCTTTGATCCGACCCACTCCATGATGGCAAAAGTCGCTTCTAGCGTTATGGTTCACAACGGATTACGTCGCAATCTCAACGAAGTCTTTGGCGCGTATGGTCATGAATTTACCTACGAGGAAATGTTGTGGATTACCAATTGGTGCATGGTTCGCGGTCATAACCTGTTGGTACCGCACGCGTTCTTCTATTCGATTCGCGGACCGCGTCACGAGGAACGTCCTCCCGACGTGGGGCCTAACTCGCCCTGGTGGGACGATTACAAATCTTACGCAGACTACTGCGCGCGCCTGTGCTGGCTCAATACCGATTCGCAACTAATTGCCCCCACGGCGGTTCTGGTCGATTCCGATCGTGCAAGCGCCTGGGCGACACGCTCCCTGACAGAACGACAGCTCGATTATAACTATTTGGAATTACGCGCGTTAGACCAAAAGGGCGTTTTCTCCTCTCAGGGCGTCACGGTCTATAGCGCGCAATATCGCACGCTACTACTTCCCCCGGGCGTTGCGCTAACCGACCACACGCGCGAGCTTTTGGAGAAGACCAGTCAATATGTCAAGATCGTGAGAATGACGCAAAATGCACAGGAAGTACCCGGCGCGATTCTTGCCAATAACGACCCTGAAATCATTAAGAACGTGCGCGAATTTTCCGGTGAGGACGTGTGCGTCTACCAGCGCGACGCCGCCGTGCGTCAGGACGCGCCTTGGTTGCGCGCGCGACACGTCAAAAAAGGCGAGGTCGACTTCTACCTGCTCTTTAACGAGGGGGAGAGCGAACTGGACGCGACCGCTAGCTTTGCCGCCGACCTCGACGGTTCGACCGCGCGCGTGTGGAACCCCTGGACTGGCGAGACTTCCGAACTTACGCCGACCGCAAAGATCCAGGACGTTCCACGACGTTACGCGGTGAAACTCGCGCCACATGAAACCACGATATACGCCTTTGAAAAGCGATAGCGTAAGTCGACGCGTCGCTTCGGTTGACGTCGTGGCGCGTCGATTGACGTTATCAATGTTTTAATATCGCAACGTCTTTTGGAGAGACAAATGACAAGAGTTACACGTGTGTTACAACATACGACGCTCTGGGCGCTTTGCGTTATGGGCGTCTTGTCGCAGTTGACGGTTGCGACGCTGGCGCAACCGTCGCAAGAGGAACCGATCTGGCGTTTACGTCAGGTCGAGGAGATCTCCGACGTCTGGAACGGCGTCACAGTTGGTTTCGCCTTTCTAGTGCGTCCCGACGCGGTCTACGTCGGTTATTATACCTACGATCGCTCAATGACCATTGCTCGTTATTCCTTTGAGAGCAAGACTTGGGAGTTTAAAACGCTCGATACTAAAATCGGGTGGGACTCTCACAATAGCATTGCCATGGCGTTCGACGCCAACGATTGCCTCCATGTCGCCGGGAATATGCACGCCGTTCCCTTGATTTATTTTAGCGCCGAGGAACCGAACGATATTTCGACCCTCACGCGTCGCGAAAAAATGGTCGGCGACCTTGAACAACACGCGACTTACCCGGTCTTTATGTACGACGCGCAGAACCGCCTGCTCTTCGGGTATCGCGACGGCGGCAGCGGTAACGGCAACCAAATCTGGAACGTGTACGATCCGCAAACGCGCGCCTGGTCGCGACTTTTAGACAAGCCGCTCTTCGACGGTCAAGGTCTTATGAACGCCTACCCGGTCGGACCGACTCGTAGCGCCGACGGTTACTTCCACATCGCGTGGGTTTGGCGCGACACGCCCGACTGCAAGACGAATCACGACCTGTCCTATGCGCGTTCCAAAGATCTTCGCGTCTGGGAAACCTCTGACGGAAAAGAACTTACGCTCCCGATCACACTGCAGACTGGCGAAATCGTTTCCGCCACGCCGATTGATCATGGTCTGCTAAATTCTCATGTGCGTTTGAATTTCGACCGCGAGAATCGTCCGGTGATCGTCTATACGCTCTATGACGATCAGGGTCGACTGCAGATCTGGACGGCGCGGCGTGAGGCGGAACGCTGGCGTTATACCCAGGCGACGCATTGGGATCTGAACTGGCATTTTTCCGGCGGCGGTTCTATTGACAGCGAACTGAGCTTCTCTGGCGCTTCTGTGGCGCCCGAGGGGAAGCTGTCGATCTCCTGGACGCGTTACGACAATAACACGCACGGCGTGATTTATCTTGACGAAAGAACCATGGAACCGTGTGAGGCGCCAAAAATTGAGAAGCCACGGCGACCCGAGTATGACGCAGAGGCGGCCGCCGCGCTCGCAAAGGTCGACAGTAGCGACGCGCGACTGCACAGCGTATCGCGCACAATTGACGTCAAGGGCGAACGCTGGGTCTTCCGTTGGGAGGCGCCGCGACCGAATCGTGACAGACCGCAACCGGACGGCGCGCCGGAACCGACGAAATTACGGGTCTTTAAATTCGAAAAAAACAACTAACACGAGGTAAAACCATGAAAATGTCACAACGTAAATTCCTGTCGGAAATGGAGAAGCTAGTCGCGTTGCTTCATGAAAACTTTGACACGCGCGGCGCTGCCCTGCATGAACAGCTCCTGAGCGTCCAAGGCGAACTGCCCAAGGGGATCATGGAGAAGATGACGCAACTCTTGCAATGGTACGAACGTGCAAAGAGCGGCGAGAAACTCAGTCCCGCCGACCTCAAACAGGCTGGGTACTGGACTGGCGCGTGCTATCCCTACCTGTCGCTTGGCGCGGCACGACCGAGCCTCATGAAGAAGGTCAATCGCATCGTCGCTGTGATCATTCTGATCGTTATAGCGTTAGTCGCGTGGAAGTTCTTGCACTGAGGGACGAAAGTCATGCGCGGTTCGGCGCGCTCACGCGTGAATCGCGCGGTACATTCGTCGTTTTACCTTGACGCAAATTGTTTAGACGTTACAATCGATACGCTTCGATTCGGCTCCTCGTCGGTTTAAGCCGTGTCGGAGCGTCGTACGACGTCTTTGTACGGCGTCGTGGGTTGACGCCGTTCCCAGGGGGCTATCATGGCATATACGCCTAATTCTGACGCGATCGCTAAGGTAATGCTTCGCGCTATGGGGCTGGAGAGATTTGAGGAGTTGTTTATTGACGTCCCCGAGGAGGTTCGCGCGCAGGGGAATACTCCCGAAACAACAGTGGCGACGGAACTTACAGTGCGTCGTCAACTCGAAGCTCTCTCGATCATGACCCATTCTGCGGACGACGCGCCAATTTTCCTCGGCGCGGGTAGTTACGACCATTATGTCCCCGTGGCAGTGGAACAGATGGCGACACGCGCAGATTTTACCGCCACATATACACCTTTTCAGCCCGAAATCATCCATGACATTCTGCTGGCGATCTTTGAGTACCAGACCGCGGTCTGCCACCTGACCGATTTGGACGTGGCAAACGTCTCGATCTATTGCGGCGGTAGCGCGCTGGCGCAGGCGTGTCAGCTCGCGACGGAAACGACCGAGCGTAAGCTGATTTTACTTCCAGAGACGCTCAATCCGGACTCAATGGCGATCGTTAAGACTTATGCGCTTTCGGGACTCTTTGAACTGGTGGTGATTCCCCAGCGCGACGGCGTCATTGATCGCGGCGCGTTGAGCGCTTTTATGGAGCACAACGGCGCTAACGTTGCGGCGATTGTGGTTCAGTATCCCAATTTTTTCGGTCTACTCGAAGAGGCGGGGCAGATTGTTGACGACGCGAAGCGCTACGGCGCGCTCGCTATTATGTCGGTCGACCCGATACTGCTGACAATGCTCAAGTCACCGGGCGAGTGGGGCGCTGATATCGCCGTCGCCGACGGGCAGACGCTTGGCAACTCCGTGAGCTTTGCCGAGCCGCATCTGGGCTTTATGGCAATTACCAGAAAGCTTTTGTGCAAATTACCAGAACCTTACGCGACAAAAACCCTTGACCTGGAAGGTAAACGCACGGTTGTACTTACGCTCAATGCGCGTCGGCAGACGCGTCGCGAAAACGTCAATTCGGACGTTTTTACCATTCCGTCTCTTAAAGCGCTCACGGCGCTAATGTATCTGGCGCATATAGCGCCATTAGAACTCAAACATGCGGCGGACTCCTCGTATAGACTTGCCAGTTATGCGCGTGCGGAACTTGCCAAAGCGGGTTTTGATTTTCATCATGAGGCGCCGTTTTTGCGCGAATTTGCCGTTAAGGTGGACGATCCTTGTGGAATGAATCGCTATCTCATGGAACGCGGCGGTATAATCGGCGGTTTCGAGCTTTCCGACGGGTTACTTCTGGCGTTTACCGAAAAGCGCGCCAAAGACGAGATCGACGAGTTGGTCTATCTCATGAAGGAATACCAGTTTGGACAGTCGTACGAGTGCGAGGAGGCGACGCAGGATTGAGGGAGCGCGCCTGGATAGAACGCGCTTCAAATCGCAAAGTCAACGTAAGCGCTGGACATTTTAGCGTCGAGTAGAAACGACAGTTTTGAAACGTTGCGTAGCGTGTGGTTTAGCGCTGCGCTCCTTTTGTTTAAAACGTTATGAGAGCAGAATTGAAAACAGAAATGATAGAAGCGGTCGCCTTTGATATGGACGGGCTCATGTTTGAAACCGAGTCGATCTACTGGCAATCAGCCGACGAACTTCTGAAACGTCGCGGATTCCAATATACCGACGAGTTGGCGGAGCAGGTCATGGGTCGACCGCCGGAGTATTGTTTTAAATTATTTATTGAGCGGTTCGGTCTCACGGAGAGCTGGCGAGCTCTTCAGCAAGAGTCGGAGTCGATCTTTCTTGATATTCTTTCTCGCGGCTTTGCGGTTCAGCCCGGGCTATTTGAACTACTCGAATTTCTCCAGGCGCGACAGATTCCATGCTGTGTGTGCACCAGTAGCGCGCAACAAGTAGCGAGCGTGGCGTTGCGCGAAAAGGACGTCTTGCGCTATATGTCCTTTGTTTTGACCAGCGACGACATAGTTCAGGGCAAGCCGGCGCCGGAGGCGTACTTAAAGGCGTCGTCACAGTTTTCGGTGCCGCCCAGTCATATGCTGGTTCTTGAAGACAGCGTCGCGGGCTGTCGCGCTAGTCGCTCAGCGGGCTCGCCTTGCGTTATGCTTAAGGCGTCACACAATGCAAAGGTCGATTTTTCCGGCGCGGAAATGGTTGTGGAACGACTAGACGACCCAAGACTGCTAGCGTTCATACGCCCCTAGCGCGCCCGTTCTCTTGACGACGACGTCTGGTTTTTATATAATTTACGAACGTAACGGTTGTAGCGACGTCGACTTGGCGTTCGCGCAGTAGGTTCTGTAAACGCAAGCAGTAGATAAGACTTTATGCAAGTATTGATTTTGGGCGGAGGGACTGTTGGCAGTTCGATCGCACAGCGTTTGAGCAAGAGCCATCACGTGACGGTGGTGGAGTCGAACCCAGCGCGGAAATCTACGCTCGACACGGAAGTAGACGCGCGCGTTATCATCGGGAACGCCACGGACGGCGCGACGCTTTTTCAGGCAGGAGCGTCTAGCGCCGACGTGTGTCTGGCGCTCACTGGCAGCGACGAGGCTAATCTCGTCGGCGCTAGTATTGCCAAGGCGATGGGCGCTAAGCGAACGGCGGCGCGGATCTTTGCGCCATGGTATCGTGAGACTCTCGCATTTGACTACCGTCGACAGTTCAAAATTGACCGGCTTTTGAGTCTGGAATATATGACCGCAATGGAGCTGGCATGTCACGTACACGAGCCGGGCGCGGCGCTCATTGAAAACTTTGCCAGCGGCGAGTTAGAAATGCAGGACGTGGTCATTACTCGCGCCTCCGACATGCTCGGCAAGGCATTGTGCGAGCTTCAGCTTCCGCCGGAAGTGCGCGTGGCGGCGATCCAACGCGGCGAGAGCGTGTGGATTGCCTCCGCTCAAGATAAGCTTGAATTAGAAGATCACGTCACTCTCGTGGGCGCGCGCGAGCAGGTAGAAAGTCTTAAGAAGCGTTTGATCACCCACATGGGCAGTAGGCGCAACGTTGTGATCGTCGGCGGGGGCGAGACCGGTCTTAACCTGGCGTTGGTCTTACAGCGTCGCGACCACAAGATCAATTTAATTGAGCGCAGTCAGGAGCGTTGCGAATATTTAGCGCAACGTCTGACCAAGAAGGGCGCGCAAGTGATCGCTGGAAACGGTCGCAGTAGCCGTCTGCTTGACGAATACGGCGTCGGCTCCGACACGACCTTTGTCGCATGTACCGGCAACGACGAGTTCAATATTATCTCCTGTGTCGAGGCGATGAGCTTGGGCGTAACGAACGTCTTAGCGGTGGTGAACCGTCCAGATTATGCGACGGTGATCGATCGTTTGGGCATTACGGAGGTGGTGAACCCTTACGAGATCATGGGCCGTCAGGTCGAAGGTTTCATGCATCGCGGAGCGCTGCTCTTTCAGAACTCGACCTTGTTGGGCGGTTCGCTGGAGGTGATCGAACTTACGGCGTTGCCCGGTTCGCCAATTACCGAGACGTCGCTGCGCGATTTGCGCACGCCGAAACCGACCTTATTTGCCGCGGTCATTCGTGAGAACCGCGTCTTAATTCCAAATGCAAAATTCGTAGCGCGACCCAATGACGTCATGGTCGCGCTGACAACCTCCAATAAGATCGCCGAGACCGTCGCGCTCTTTGAACCGACCCTACGGTAAGAGCATGGCGTCGCACGCGGTTCATGATAATTCAAATATAAGTCGCGCGCCGACTTCGTCCGCGCGAATACTGCCAACCAGGGACGAAAAATGAGCGGTAATCATAGTTTCAAAGGAAAGTTGACGTCGTTTGCCATCGTCTGCGTCATTGCGACCACGACGCTAGCGTGCGGCTGTTCCAATAAGATCAAGCGTGCGGAACTACTGTGCGACGAGGGTATGCAGCGCTTGAATGAGAACTGCCTCGACGAAGCGCGCGCGAAATTCCAAGAGGCGTTGAAATGCTCCCCCAGATGCCTGCCCGCTTATGTCGGCATAGGGGAAATCGAGCTACGCTCACAGCGTTTCGCCGAAGCCAAAGACGCTTTTGACCAGGCGCTCAAATTCGATTCAAGGTTCATCGCCGCCAGACGCGGTCGCGGCGAGGCGTATTTGGGTCTCAAAGAATACCAAGCCGCGCTAGACGATCTCAATGTGGCGCTGGAAGTCGACCCGAATCAGACGGCGCTCTTGAGCCATCGCGTTTACGCTTATGTCAATCTCGGACGTTTGGACGAAGCGCTCGAAGATAGCAATAAGTGCGTAGCCAACTCGCCGACCGATCCGGCGTATTATGTTAATCGCGGTCTGTTACGCCAGAAGCGCGGAGAATTTGACCAGGCGCTCGCCGACCTCACGCAAGCGATATCTCTGGAAGAATATAATCCGATGAATTACGCGTTGCGCGGCAAGGTTTACGAGTCCTCTGGCAATTGGGACGCCGCCCTGGAAGATTACAATAAGGCGCTGTCGATCGACTCGACCTGCTATAGCGCGTATCGTAATCGCGGTAATTATTTTATGGGGCTGGGACGTTGGGACGACGCGGTAATCGATTTGAGTCGCGCTATTGAACTCAACCCCAATGACGCGCGCGTGTATTTCGAACGCGCCTCAGCTTATCGTCAGCTCGGCGATAAAGAAAAGGAGCAGGCTGACCTAAAAGAGGTCGAACGTCTCGACCCGACCTATCTAACCGGCGCGGAACAATGACGTTCAATCCGGAGCGACGCCAGTGGAGCGACCACAGCGCGGCGCTCCTGTCGTTTTAGTTCCTTCTTTTTTATAACACACATGGCAGGGGCGTTTAGCGCCAGATCGACAATGGAGCATGAGCAAGCACGCGCGTTAAACTCGCAGGAGCGCGACACGTCGCCGCTCTATGCGCCGGTGAGTTCACGACGCTATGTCAAGTCGTCGGTCGTCGAGGCGCTCGCGCGCATGGGTATTCACCGCGCGTTTCAGTTGCTCTTTCATTTTCCACGTGATTACCAGGAGATTACGCTCAAGCGCACGCCGCGCGATTTGGTCGAAGGTCAGGTTCAGTCGATCGTTGGCGCGGTGGTCGCAGTTCGTACACTCCACACGCGTCGCGGACCGATCGTGACCGTAACGCTCTCCACACGCGACGGCGATTTCGTCAGAGCGGTTTGGTTCAATATGCCCTTTATGGCGCGTTCGTTCTACCAAGATCGACTTGTTATGCTAACCGGCAAGCCGAAGTACGACTCCCACGCGTGGTCCTTTTCTCATCCAAATGTAACCTATCTCGATCGTGATCTGGCGCTGACCGAGGATCTCTTTGAGGAAGAGGAATCGGCGTCTTCCTCCTCGGAAGCGCCGCCCGAGAAACGTTTTATCGCGCCAATTTACCCCTTAACCGAGGGGGTGACGCAAGCGCAAATGCAGAACGTCATAAGCAACGCGCTGGTCGACTTGCCCGAGGCGCTGCCAGAGGCGTTGCCAAAGGAGTTGCTCGACAAGCGCGATCTGCCCGGGATTGCCGAGGCGATTCGCTCCATTCATGCGCCCAAAACCATGGAGGAGGCGCAACGCGCTAAACGTCGATTTATCTATCAGGAGTTGCTCGTCTTGCAGTTGGCGCTCGCGATTTGCCGCACGCGTCGTCAGGTTAATATGCGCGCGACGCCACTGACGTGGTCGCGCAAGATCGACTCGCGTATTCGTCGGCTCTTTCCCTTTGAACTGACAGAGGCGCAGAACCAGGCGATCGCTGAAATATCCGCCGACCTTGCCAAACCGACGCCGATGAACCGTCTATTGCAGGGCGACGTCGGAGCCGGTAAGACGGCGGTGGCGGTCTATGCGGCTCTACAGGCGGTGGCGAATCATACTCAGGTCGCGCTCATGGCGCCGACCGAATCGCTGGCGCGTCAACATCTTCGCACATTACAGAATTATTTGCGCAATAGCGCCACAGAGGCGGTAGGAGTTTTTGGCGGTCAGAAGGTCAGCGAGCGTCGCGCCGTTTTAGAGAGCATTCGTACCGGCGCGGCACAGATAATCGTCGGCACGCAGGCGTTGGTTCACGGCGAGATTGAATTTCAACGTTTAGGTCTTGTTATTATCGACGAGCAGCACAAATTCGGCGTGCGTCAGCGCGCGAATCTCAAGGCGTCCTCGACGCTAGAGCCTCATTATCTCGTCATGACAGCCACGCCGATTCCGCGCAGTATGACAATGACGCTCTTTGGCGACCTGGACGTATCGGTCATGCACGGCTTGCCGCCGGGTCGTCACAAGACCACGACCGCGCTTTTGACGCCTGCTAACCGTGCGAGCTGGTGGGAATTTGTGCGTCGACAGCTCGATCAGGGTCGTCAGGCGTATGTGATTGTATCACGCGTGGACGCCACGGAAGAGGAGGAGGAACAAGAGGATACAATTGAGTACGTCCCGGAGCGACCGAGCAATGGTCAAGCGGAGTTGGGTATTTGGGAAACCTGGGAAGGACCTCAGCGCGATCGCGCGTACTTTGAGCGTCGTGAGCGCGCCTCCCAGAAGACGCCGCCTAAGAGCGAACGCGTAGCGTCGGACGTAGCGAAATTAAAGGACGTTTGGTCTGTTTATCAAGAGCTTTCTCAGGGCGAATTTAAGGGTTATCGTCACGGGATACTTCACGGGCGCATGACGTCTGCGGAGAAGGAGGCGACCATGGCGGACTTTCGTAGCGGCGTCATTCAGGTTCTGACCTCCACTTTGGTTGTTGAGGTGGGGATCGACGTGCCGAACGCAACGATCATGACGATCGAAAACGCGGAGCGCTTCGGTTTGGCGCAACTCCATCAGTTGCGCGGTCGCGTCTCACGCGGTAGTCACCCCGGGTTTTGCGCGATCGCGCCGACTGAAACGCCCCTGCGCAGTGAGGAGCGCGAAAATATGACGCAAACCAGCGCGGCGCAACTCCGGGCGAGTCTCAAACGTAAAGGGAAGGCGCCCGCGAAGCGCTCGGGCAAGCGTAAGGGCGAGGAGCCGAGTGAAACGCCCGAGGAGCGTCGACGACGCGAATCGTACGAGCGACTGGTCTTCTTTACCACAACCACCGACGGGTTCGCGCTGGCGGAGAAGGACTTTGAACTTCGCGGACCGGGCGAGCTTTTCGGGCAACGTCAGCATGGCGCGACGTCGCTGCAGATCGCGGATCTATCGCGCGACCGTCAGACGCTCCTGCAGGCGCGCGAGGACGCAATGGCGACGGTTGCGCAAGACCCAGGTCTGGCCGATTCCTCACACACGACGCTACGACGACAGGCTTTGCAGCGTTACGGTCAGCAGTTCGATTTGGGCGACGTCGGGTAGAAAAAGGCGTAAAAATTTAGGCGTATTACGCGATTTTTTACGACATATGCCTTGACGCGTCTTGGCGACGTTGTATAATAGCTCCGTACTTTTGGCGTTAGAAATACGCGGTTCAGTGAATTTTGACGCTTCTTTCTGGATCGGAAGCCGTTGAAATTTGGCTGTTTATGAGCAAATTCGTGTGTTTCGAAACTCAAAAATCTACCGTAGCGCGTTCTTCGTTTCTTATTCGTGTACGAACGTTCGCGCTTCTTTCGGCTGACCGGTTCGACCCATGCGTTGCAAGACGACGCGGCGGTTTGTGATTGGTCTTCTGGCTATAGGTTATTTTAACGTCGCGTTGTCTTTGCCCTCTTTGGCGGTTCAGACGTTCTTGTCCCTTCCTGGGTTTTACGCGACAGGTTCTTTATATAAGGTTTGAATCGGTTTATTTTATTAAGCGCTTCGGGGTTTACCCGTCGTTGCTTCCGTTGTGTTTTCGCTACGAAACGCTTCTGGAGTCACGTTCTTCTGCGCGTCTTGGATTTTGACGACGTCACTCTTGACGTACGCTCTTAGAGAAACCGAACGTTCTAAATACGCAGGCTAAAATGGATAATAGAGACTATCGTTCTCGGAATGGTTATAATGGCCGCAACGGTTATAATAACCCTCAAAATGGATATGGCAATCAGTATAGTCGCGGTTCGAATCGCGGCGCGAACTACGGTAATAACTACGGTAATAACGGCGGTTACGGTCATTACGAGCAAGGGGGCGGTTACGACGGTTACGGCGGCGGTCGCGGCGGTTATAATAGCGGACCTCAACGCTTTGCGCGTCGTCCCACGAAGAACACGGCTCTTTCTCCCAGAAAGCCGATGCGCGATAACGACCAGGCTTTCAGTTCCGATCCCTTTGACCAGGATTCGTTCTATCCTTTCGTTGGCGCGCTGGAATTGCACCCGAACGGCTACGGGTTCTTGCGCGACCCCAAAGAGAGCTTTGTGCGTCAGACTTCCGACCCCTTCGTGCCCGGTAGCGTGATCGAACAGCTCGGTTTGCGTGAAGGCGTGCAGATCAACTGCAAAGTCCAGCCCGCGAGAGGCAAGCAAGGTCCGCGTGTGAGAGAAATCTACGACGTCGACGGAATCGACCCGGAACAATACAAATCGGTGCGCCCGTTCGACGAGCTCACTCCGATTAACCCCGAGGAAAGACTAAGACTCGAAACCGGTCAAGAACCGCTCTCCACGCGCGTTATGGATATTCTCACCCCCCTGGGCAAGGGACAACGTGCGCTCATCGTCGCTCCCCCCAGATCCGGAAAGACCGTCTTACTGCAGCAAATCAGCCAGGCGATTACGATCAATCACCCCGAAGTGCACGTTATCGTGCTACTGATCGACGAACGTCCCGAAGAAGTCACTGACTTCCAACGCTCTGTCGACGCGGAAGTTATCTCCAGTAGCTTGGACTGCGAAGTGGAAAGCCACGTGCGTCTGGCGCAGTTCGTCACCAAGCGCTGCAAGCGCCTTGCGGAAATGGGAAAAGACGTCTTCCTACTACTTGACTCCATTACGCGTCTGGCTCGCGCCTTTAATAAGTGGGTCGGCAATACCGGTCGTACAATGACCGGCGGCGTCGATATTAAGGCGATGGACATTCCCAAGAAGATCTTCTCCTCTGCGCGTCGTAACGAAGAGGGCGGTTCCCTGACGATTGTCGGCACCGCGCTGGTCGACACCGGTAGCCGTATGGACGAGCTTATCTTCCAAGAGTTTAAGGGCACCGGTAATATGGAGCTGGTACTCGATCGACGCCTCGCGGATCGTCGCGTCTGGCCGGCGATTGATATTTCTCAGTCGGGTACGCGTCGGGAAGAGAAACTGCTCAAGCCCGAGGAATTGCGCGCCTCTCATATGCTTCGTCGCGTCCTGACCCCCATGAATCCGCTCGAAGCTATGGAACAACTCACTAGTAATCTGGCGCGTTGCAAGTCGAACGAAGAGTTTTTCAATAGGTTTTTGCATAGCTAACGTCGTGTGCGCAATCTGCTATTCGGTTTGCGTTTAGAGAGACAGTTGAAGTAGACAAACGAAAAAATGAGCGAACAGTTTAAAAAGAAGGCAGTCGTTCTTGCCGCCGGCAAAGGGACGCGTATGAAGTCCGACCTGCCGAAAGTGTTGTATCCCGTGTGTGGCAAGCCGATGATCGAGTACGTCTTAGAGGCGCTTGAGGCCGCCGGAGTCGACGAGATCCTGGTGGTGATCGGTTATCAGGGCGAGTTGGTTCGCAAGACGATCAAGCCGCGTCCTTATCTGAAATTTGCGGAGCAGAAGGAACTTCTGGGCACCGGTCACGCTGTTATGTCATGCCGCGAGGAACTCGAAGGCTTTGACGGACCCGTCTTTATTATCGCCGGCGACAACCCGCTCTTGCAAAGCTCCACGGTGGAACGACTCTTTGCGGAGTATGAGTCAATTGGCGACGCGTCCTGCATCATCGGTTCAGTCTACAAAGAGAATCCCTTCGGTATGGGGCGTATTCTGCGTGACGATCAGGGTAATTTCGTCGGCGTTGTCGAAGAGAAAGACGCCACTGACCAGCAGCGCCAGATTAAAGAGATCAATATCAGTTACTATATTTTCAACACGCCCGACCTTCTGGCGTCCCTTGGCGCTCTGCGCGCTAATAACGCTCAGAAAGAGTACTATATTACGGACGTGCCGAAGATCCTGCTCGATCGCCAAAAGAAGATCCTCGCCTTACCGGTTCTTCAGCCGATCGAATGCAACGGCGTGAATACGACCGACGACGTCAAGACGGTCGAAAGCCTTTTGAACAAATAGTTTCTGATATATCGTAGCGCGTCGCGTCCCACAGAGCGCGACGCCGAGAGTTCTGAGTTAGAACAAGCCAGAGAGCGTTCAGTCGCGCTTTCTGGCTCGTTTTTTGGGAGTAAAACGCAAAGTTGACCACGCTTATGACCGGATTTCTCCCCCTTGGCATAGGACGTCTTGTCGAGTTTTTCTTTTTTTGGCGCTTTTACTAAGATTTCGAAGCGCCGTTTGCCGATATAGCGTTCACAGTAGCGCGACGTCTTTGGACACGCACGCTGTGCAGTCGTTGGCGTCGTCGCATAGGCGAACCGGTTTATTTTGGCAAAAATGTCAGAATCATTACAGACCGCGACTGTTTTTTACCGATAGACAAACCAAAGAACTACATATCCGCAGTCGCGTGCGCTTAGCCATGCGGCATGTTGCGAGAAGTAACGATTAACAGAAACGTTTGACACTTGGCGTTAGGCGCTCGAGGAACGTTTCATATCACGGAGGAGAAACGCGATGCGTAAATTTGTGCTGTCGCTTATGTTGGGAGCGCTGACGCTGAGCTCCGTTGGATGCGTCTTGCCAGCATATTCGGGCGATCCGGCGAAACGAACTCAGCAACTATATAATACTTCGGAAGACCTTCGCCAGACCGAAGAGACTTGGGAACGAGTCTGGATGCTCGACCAACCGAGTCATATGACGCCGTATCGTACTCACGGCGGTATAACCTGATACCAGCATTGCGCACAGTCGTTTTGCGACGTCGCATTGGCTGTCCCACAATCGCGACGCGTGCCGACCGTGAGCTGAAATAAAAAGGACGCTCTTTCCTTGCGAGAGAGCGTCCTTTTTCATTTTGGGTCGGCGTTTGGGGATAAGCGCACGTGCGTTTAGACGCGTGGTCGCGTCACGTCGTTCGCGTCGCCAGCGGCGCGGCGTTAGTCGAGCTTATATCGAATTTCACCGTCGACGATTGTTATTACGGCGCGACCTTTGAAGTTACGACCAATGTACGGAGAGTTCTTACTTTTGGAGACGATTGACTCCTTGGTATAGGTCCACTGACGGTTCGGATCGATGATTGTCACGTCGGCGTCGGCGCCAGCTTGTAGCGTTCCCTTAGCAATACCCAGAATTTTCGCGGGATTGATCGCCATTTTTTCGACCAGTTGCGCCCAGGTGAGTCGACCGTCGGCGACGAAATCTAAAATGAGCGGCACAGCGGTTTCCAGCCCGATAATGCCAAAGGGCGCAATATTGATTTCACGCTCTTTTTTCTCGGCGGAGTGGGGCGCGTGATCCGTGGCGATTGCGTCGATAGTACCGTCGAGCAGTCCTTCAATACACGCGTCGACGTGCTCTTGGCTACGCAACGGCGGGTTCATCTTAAAGTTGGAATCGAAAGAGCGCAATTCCTCATCGGTTAGCGTGAGATGATGAGGCGTTACTTCCGCGGTCACGCGTACGCCACGCGCTTTGGCGCGTCGAATGGAGGCGATCGCCCCGGCGGAGGAAACGTGCATAATGTGCAGGCGTGCGCCGACGCTTTCCGCTAGCGCGATATCACGCGAGACCATAACGCCTTCTGCTTCCGCGGGTATTCCGCGCAGACCCAAAATATTCGAGACGCGTCCCTCGTGCATAACGCCGTCTTTGGCCAGTTCCACCGACTCTTCATGGCACAGAACCGCCTTGTCGAACATCTTGCAGTACTGTAGCGCTCGCTTCATGAGTTCGTCGTTCTCAATGGAGGAACCGTCGTCGCTACAAGCGACCGCGCCGCTTTCGAACAGGAGCCCTAATTCAGCTAATTCTTCCCCTTTGCGTCCCTTGCTAATACAGCAGATCGGGAAGACGTTACACATTCGCGCGCGCGCGGCTAGCTCGCGAATGAGCGCCACGTTCGCCTGCGTGTCGAGCGCCGGCGAGGTATTGGGCGGGCAGGCAATAGAAGTAAAACCGCCAGTGAGCGCGGCGCGCGCGCCCGAGGCGACGGTTTCGGCTTCTTCGTAGCCGGGTTCGCGCAGATGCGCGTGCATATCGATTAAGCCCGGGGTGACGACCAGACCGGTTGCGTCGATGCGTTGTGCGTCGGAGGGAACTGAATCTGCGCTAGGGGAGATTGCGGCGACTTTGCCGTCGATGAGTAAGAGATTTGCGATTTTGTCGAGATTCTGCGTGGGATCAACAATCCGACCGTTTTCAATATAGAGCGTCTGTGCCATTGTATTGTCGTTTCTTGTAAGTTTCGAGTGTCGTGAGAACGCGCGCGGCGCGCCGCAGGCGTGTCGGTCGGCGCGGTTAACGCGCAGCGAGTCGTCTCGACATGGCGGAGATCGTCAGCCACAGCGTCGCCATTCTAGTGGCGATGCCATTTGTCACTTGGTCAAGAATAGCGGAGTGGGGACCGTCAGCGACATCAGGCGTGATTTCCACGCCGCGATTAATCGGACCGGGCGCGAGAATCAGCACGTCCTTTTTACAACGCGCCAGACGGTCGGCGTCCATGGCGTAAAGTCGAGCGTATTCGCGAATCGACGGGAAAGGTCGCGTGACTTGGCGTTCAAATTGAATGCGCAGAAGATTAAAGACGTCAACGCGCGGTAAGATATCGTCGAGCGAGTAACTGATTTCAACGCCTAACTCGCGCCAGTAGGGAGAGATAAGAGTGGATGGACCGCAAACAATCGGCTTGGCTCCGAGTTTGAGGAGCGCAAAGATATTCGACCGCGCCACACGACTGTGAGCGATATCGCCAACTAACGCGACCGTTAGATCCTTAAAGGAGCCGAAGCGACGTCGAATCGTGAGCAGATCCAGTAGTCCTTGCGTGGGGTGCTCGTAAGCGCCGTCCCCTGCATTAACGACAACGCAGTCCTTCAGTCGCGAGGCGAGAAGTTTGGGAGCGCCGGGACAGGAATGACGCATAACGATCGCGTCTAAACCCATCGCTTGAATATTCTTAGCGGTGTCAATGAGCGTTTCGCCCTTGGATAAACTACTTGTGGAGGAAGCAAAGTCGACCACATTGGCGCCCAAACGACGACCGGCCAGACCGAAACTGGTCTTTGTGCGCGTGGAGTTCTCAAAGAAGAGATTGACGATCGTCTTGCCCGCCAAAAGAGGAATGGCGCGACTATTCTCAGAAGACTCTAGAATGCAACTACGAAACCGCTGCGCTTGATCCAGAATAATTGTGATTTCTTCAACGCTAAGATCTGCCAGACCAAGGAGATGTTCGCGCGTCCATTCCAGTGGCGCGGAACCCCAGTTTGCAGGTGTGTACAGCATGATTTGCAACGCTCCTATCGAACGAACGTCCTGAAATTGGCCGTGCGGTCAAGCCAATCGCCGCCGCGACGTCATAGACGTTTAAAATTTTTGATTATTCTACAGCAAAAAGCCTAGACGTTAAAGGGGCAGAACACGCGTGCGTGGCAAAAGTAATTCAGGAAATAGACGAAAAAAGCGACCCGCCGGTTATGACGGGTCGCACATGGCGATTGTAAAGGAGACGTCGCGTTATTGTCGCGCGTCGGTCGGCTCGTCGTCGAGAGTCGGTTCTTGGTTGACGTCGTGGGACTCTTGCGCGTCAACTTGTTCTTCCGTCTCCAGTTGCGGCTCGGCGTCTGCGGACGTTTCTTCTGCGCTCGGCTCCTCGAGCGTCGGCTCTTGCTCCGTGGCGCGTTCAGTCGGCGCGACGTCCTCTTGAACTTGCGCGTCTTCCTGCGATTCTTGCGTCGGCGTCTCTTGCTCTGTGGTTTCAGTAGACGCTTCAGCGGTTTCAGCGAGCTTTTCGTTTGTTAATTCATAGGGACGACCCGCCGCTTGCGCGAGGAATTTTGCACGGCATTTTGCGCCGGGCACATTGGCGCTGTTCAGACGCGAAATAGCGCCGTCGACCGCGCCTTGACGTTCCAAAACGCGCGCGCGTAGATATTCCGCGGCGTATTTCCAGGCGTCGCTGAGCGTGACCGTGTCGGAGCCGCTATTGCGATTCACACGCAAAGATGCGTCGTTGAGGCGTTCTTGTGCCGCTTCGAGTTTATCGGTTGATTCCGCCAGTAGCGCTAAGTAATAGCTTGTTAAAATTTTAACGTAGCGCTTGATCATTAGATCTTGTTGCATAGCCACGACCGTTTGCGACAAGAGCGCCTGCAGTTGTTCTTCAGTGAGCTGTTGGTTTTGCGCCGAGGCCGCTTCGACCAGGCTTTGAACGTAAGCTCGAGCATTGGTAAGGATAGACGCTTCTTCCTGTTTGAGCACGCGGTCGGAGACGCGACCCTGTTGCAACCAATGCGCGGCGCCGTTCTCGTCGACAAAATTCCCGGCGAGGTAGCGTACTTTGCCGATCCACAGAGGCGAATTGACCGTATTGGCGCGCGTAGTCTCCATGTTCTGGGCGGAGTCGTCCGACCCGGTGTAGTCGGCGATGTTATCGTTCACCGAGTTCGACGCCGAAGAGTCTGAAACTTCAAGGTTGCCGCTGGATTGCAACGACAGCATATAGACTTGCGTGAGTTCGTCGGATTCATGAGGGAAGATCGCCTGCTCCAGAAGCGGGGCGGTCGCTTCGTAGAGCTTTTGAACCTCGACGATATTCTTCATGGCGCTAACACGTTCTTTCTGCAGACTATACGAGGAGTGCAATGTGGTATTGACGCGACTGCTGAAGTCCGGTTCTAGCGCGAGCATTCTAGAAGAGGCGTGGAAGGGAGTGGTCGGCAGATAGGCGACGACCTCTTTAAACTGCTCCGCCTTAGCGGGAAAGGTCTCTGTTAGGTCGAATTGACGGAGAATAGCGTCGTTTTGCGCGACCTGCTCTAAGGTGGCGAGCTTATTGAACTTCAGATTGGAATCGTATGTCATAGCGCCTTCTTCCAGCGCGGGAATCGGCAAACCGAACTCGGGCAGGAACAGTAGCACGTTGTTTTGCAGGATCACGCCCACGACGATGGGGAAATCCTTTGCGTCGTCGTTGCGCGGACGCAGAACAAAGGCGTCGAGCTGGTGCTGGCGCAGAAGTTCGATAAAGACGATCGCGCGATCCATGGCGTCGCCCTGACCGATGAGCATGGTTTGCCAGGGGTATTGCGAGATCATTCCAGCGGCGCCGGGAATATGACCGGTGAGCACGACGTTTTTAACGGTCCAATCGAAGAGCGCTAAGACAATATCGAGGTCGTCTTGACGTTCGCCCTTAACGGTCAGAAAGACGTTTCGCGCCCAGACGCAGGAGCGGAGGTAGTCGACGTCTTGCGCAATGAAGTTGACGCCGTCAATTTTCAGCGCGCGCTGGAATTCGTCCAGACCGGTGTAGAGATTCTCGAAATTATAGAACTCGTATTGCGGCGTGCCGGCGAGCTGCTGGATTTGGGTTTTAAAGGTCTCTGTCGGGTCGGCGAATTGATATTCTCGCGCAGATTCGAGTTTTTCGGTCAGTTCGCGCGTAAAGAGCGTAAAGGCCGCTAGCGTATTGGAGCGCGTCTCTTGCGCCATCGGACCGATGATTTCATTGAGTTTTACTAGAGCCGCTTGTAGCTTTTGGCAGTCGTCTTCGGTCGGCTGACCGGTTTCCGCGGTAAAGGGTCGCATGGCGTCGCGCGCTTGTTTGACGAGCGCTTTGAGCGAATCGACACGTTGCGCTAGCGCGTCGAAATCTTGATCCGGTTCGAAGTCAATCGAAACGGGCTGTTCCGCTAACCATGTGTTGATACGTCCGAGCGCGCCGCGTAGGAAGGTCGGGTCGGAATGCTTGTCCTGCTCTTCCGCCGCTTGAACGACCTGGCGAATAAGCTCTTCGTTCTGCTGTGCTTTATCCTGGATCGTCGCGGTTTGACTCACGCCGTGGCGAACTTTCTTTTGGTTTTGACGACTGACAACCGCTAAGATAACAATCACCAGGACAAGGAGCGCCAAGAGGAAAATGAGCGGGACTTTGCCGGCGTAGGCACGGCGGAGCGCGTCGCGCCGATTTAAACCGCAGAGGTAGAACATCGAGACCAACCTTGTGAATAACGAATCGCGCAAATAATAACGAACCATCGTGCGATCTGACGCTTCATAAGCGCGTGTTCTATGGGATAAGCGCAAATCGCACCGGCGCGCGAGGTGAACGCGCGCTTATAGTATAGAGTCATGAGCGCCGGTTGTCCAGTCCCCGGCTATTGTGTAGACGCGCAAGCGCTATGAAAAGTTCTTACGCCCTTTGACGTCACCGACGCGCGTTCTATAATTAGCTAAAAAGATAGACGCAATAGAAGGCGTCGCCCGCTTGAGGCGCTCGCAGGTTTATACGACGTCAACAATAGGTCGAGCGCTTGAGCGCATCGGTCGTTTCGATATTTGTGGAGACGAACTCATGAGTAAAGACGCGTTGGAATTAATCGAGAAGGTCGGGCTTTTGCCACTTGTGAACGTGAGCGATCCGGACGCGGCGATTCAGATCGCCCAAGCGCTCAGCGACGGCGGAATTGACGTGGTCGAGGTTCCGCTACGCAACGCGACGGCGTTGGAGTCGCTTTCGGCGATACGTCGTGCGTTTCCGAACCTTCTGATCGGCGCGGGCACAGTGATCAACGGCGCTCAAGCGCTCAGCGCGATCGAGGCGGGCGCGGATTTCGTCGTTGCGCCTGGTCTTAATCCCGAGACGGTTAAGGCGTGCCAGTCCAAGGGGGTGGCGATTATTCCCGGCGCGACCACCGCGACGGAAATCGAACAGGGGATCGCGCTGGGACTGGACGTCTTTAAGTTCTTTCCCGCCGACGTTTGTGGCGGTCTGAAGGCAATTAACGCACTGCGCGGACCCTTTGCAAACGTACGCTTCGTACCCACCGGCGGCGTCTCCTTCGATAATATGGCGCCCTATGCGGAAAGCAAAGCGGTTCTGGCGGTCGGCGGTAGCTTTATTACGCCCAAAGACGCGATCGCCAAGAAAGATTGGTCGGCTATTACCGCGGCGGCTCAGCGCGCGGTCGACGCGTCCCTGGGCTTTACCATGGGGCACGTTGGCATTAATTGCCAGAACGTTGAGGAAGCGAACGACGCGGCGGCGAAATTCAGCCGTATGTTCCGCTTTGGTCAGCGCGAGATCGATATCTCCTTCTTCGCCGGTTCCGCCGTGGAGGCGATGAAGAAGCCGAGCTTCGGCGCGAACGGTCACATTGCGATCGCCTGTAACTCCATGAAGCGCGCGATTTATCACTTGGAACGTCGCGGCTATGAATTCCGCTTCTTTAAGAATAACGACGCCGGTGAAATGATCGCCGCCTACGTGACCGACGAAATCGGGGGCTTCGCGATTCACCTTTGCGTGAAATACAAGTCCTAAGTCTTGTTAATTATTGATTTGATTTTGACTAATCCCGCGTGTGACGCTTTGCGTATCACACGCGCGGAAATATCGAGGACGTGGCGCTTACAGAGCGTTGGCGTCCTCGCGCGCTACTCAGATGCGATCTCGGCGCTGCTGGCGCCATGCAGGCGTTGCTACGCGGAGAATGTATCGACGCAATCCATAAGCTAAGGAATTATCAAAATGACGACGACTTTGAAACTTACGGCGCTCTTCACCTGCGCACTGGCGCTGTGTGCCAACGCGCTGTACGCACAAGAGGCTTCTGACGCAAGCGAGGCGCAGTCCTTACAGATCCTCTTTATTGGCAATAGTTTCACCTTCTTTAATGATCTCGACCAGACCGTCTCCGACATGCTGAACGTCTCGGGCGTTGCGGCGCGCGCGCAACGCAGTACCCCGGGAGGTTGGAGATTGCGACAGCACTATAATGGCGAACTGCCAAAGGTCGCCGAGGGAAAGACTCAGAAATTTACCCCTACGCCCGAGGTCATTAAGAAGGCGCCGTGGGATTACGTCGTATTGCAAGAGCAGAGTTCCGGCGCGGTCGACCATCGCGCGGAATTTCTGGAATACGGCGCGAAACTCGCCGAGACGATCCGTGAAAACAACGCGCAAACCCAGATTCTGCTCTATCAAACGTGGGCACGTTGCGACGGTATGTTCGAGGGCTACGGTGAAGATTCCGCGCGTCGCGATGAAATTCTCGCCGCCTGGACCAAACGATATAGCGAACCGGACGAAGCGACCGTTGAAGCGTTAAAAGACGGTATGCAGGGCGGTTACGCTAAGCTCGCGCAACAGATCGACGCGACGATTTCTCCTGTCGGACTCGCCTTTAGTTTGGTCGGCGACACGCTCGATCTGTACTGCGACGAAGGGGATAAGAAGCCGTTCCATCCCAATCCGAACGGAACCTATTTGGCCGGTTGCGTCTTCTATAAGGTCATAACCGGAAAGTCGCCCCAGGGAATGTTCCAGAGACTTACCGACGCCGGCAAGGTATATAAAGTCGAAGAAAAGGACGCCTCTTACCTTGAAAAGATCGCTGAACAAGCGGTCGACGCCACGCAAAAGAAGGATTAGAAGCAGTTTCATCGCTTCCCCTGCCATTTCGAATATCCCAGTTCCATATAATACGCGAATTTTGGAACGATTCCTTCGACCTTCGGAGGAATCGTTATGAAGAAGCGTACGTACGTAACTGGAAGCGCGTCATCATCTGAACAATGGTCGAAAAATTTTTTACGACGCGAACCCCTCCCACGTCGCCTCCCCAACGTGCGAGTAAACCTCAGGCTGAAGCGCTGGTCAGCCGCTGCTCGAGACTCTCGGCGGCGACCGCTCCCAAGGACGCTAGGAATTTGGCGGACGTTATTGCAGGCGAAACCTACTTTTCTGTAAGTATGGACGACGTCTAATCTTTGATTGCTGACCTTAACTAAATATTAAGCACAAAAAAAGCGAACTGGAATAATCGCCGTGATAATCCAGTTCGCTTTTTCTTTTGATTATAAGTTCAACACACGTGCCGATAAGGTTTAGAAGTCGCCGCGCGCGAGACGGTCGGCGATATTCTCCTGATGCAGTTGCAGTCGCGCTTTGATTTCCGTGAGGGAATCGCCGCCGAATTTCTCAACGACGGCTGCGGCGACCTCAAACGCCACGACGTTCTCTACGACGACGCTCGCAGCGGAGACGGCGCAGGCGTCGCTACGTTCGAAGGACGCCTCCACCTGTTCTTTCGTTTGTAAATCGAAAGAGCGTAGCGGTTTGCGTAGCGTTGGAATCGGCTTCATAGCGGCGCGCGCCACGAGGGTTGCGCCGTTTGTCATACCTCCCTCGATTCCACCAGCGTGATTCGTGTCGCGCGCGATTCCCAGACTTCGCGTGCCGCTCTCTTGCGTTCGCCAGAAGATTTCGTCGTGCGCCATTGAACCGGGCGAGTTGGCCAGAGCAAATCCATCGCCGATTTCTACCCCTTTAATCGCCTGAATCGCCGCGATCGCTTGCGCTAGTCGACCGTCAAGTTTGCGCGACCATTGCGCGTGCGTACCCAGACCGATCGGAAGATTATAAACGCGCGCCTCCACGACGCCGCCGAGCGTGTCGCCGTTGCTCTTGGCCTGGTCGATTGCGCGCTTGCCTTCTGCGTCCGCTTCAAGGTTGAGGGAGTACAGTTCGCTCTGGTCGCGCAACTGTTTAAGCTCTTGCGACGACGCACGATTGAGGTCGAGCGTTGGTTCCAGCGTGACAGCGCCGACGCTACGTACGTACCCGACCACGTCGATATCTAAAGCGCGCAGAAGCAACTTCGCGAGCGCGCCGGCGGCGACGCGACCGGTCGTTTCACGCGCGCTGGAGCGTTCCAGGATCGGACGAATACCGCAGTTGTATTTGATAGCGCCGGTGAGATCGGCGTGTCCCGGGCGCGGTCGCGTTAGCTCCGGCATTGTCTCGATTTTGTAGTCGCGGTTCTTGACCCACAGGAGAATCGGCGCGCCAATACTCTGCTCGTGCAAAATACCGGTGAGAAATTCGACCGTGTCGGTTTCGATCGCCTGGCGCGCGCCTCGACCGTATCCGCCCTGACGACGACGCAGTTCTTGATTAATGAAATCTGCCTTTAGTGTCACGCCAGCAGGGAATCCGTCGACCAGAGCCGCGACTCCTTTGCCGTGCGATTCGCCGGCGGTGAGGTAAGTTAGCATAGAAGACCTCGTTTCCTCTGTTTGCAGTTGTTCAATAAAGAACTAGACGCGCAATTCCGACTGTTTTACGGCTATATTGGGATATCGCGCTCTGATGGGGTCGACGACCTCTTTAATGAACTCTTCGACCTGCTCCGGGGCACGACCGATGAATTTTTCCGGCGCAATTTCCGCGTCGATATCGACCTTAGCGAAGGCTTCGTCGCTCTTGAGTCTCTGGAGCAGGTCGACGTCGCCCCCCTCGACCTTTACGCGATTGGCGGCCGCCACGCTGTGTACGCGAATATGTTCGTGAAGCTCTTGACGGTCTCCTCCCGCTTCCACGGCGGTCATGAGGATATTTTCCGTCGCCATAAAGGGCAGTTCCGCCGCGAGGTTCTTTTCGATCACCTTCGGGTAGACCACGATATTCTCCACGACGTTCTGCATGATAATGAGAATAGCGTCGATCGCCAGGAACGCTTGGGGAATGGTGAGTCGGCGATTGGCGCTATCGTCGAGCGTACGTTCCATCCACTGAGTTGCAATTGTCATCGCGGGGCTCGACTGCAGACTCATAACAAACCGTGCCAGTGAACAGACGCGTTCGCAACGCATCGGGTTGCGTTTGTACGCCATGGCGCTGGAGCCGATTTGGTTCTTTTCGAACGGCTCTTCCAGTTCTTTTTTATTCGCTAAAATTCTCATATCGGTGGCGAATTTGTGGGCGCTTTGCGCAATTCGCGAGAGAATATCGAGGATTTGCGCGTCGAGTTTGCGCGGATAGGTTTGACCAGTGACGGCGAAGGGCTGTGCAAAGCCGATCTTTTCACAGACGCGACGTTCCAGCTCCTTGACCTTCTCGTGGTCGCCGTCGAAGAGTTTTAGAAAGCTTGCCTGCGTGCCGGTTGTTCCTTTATTGCCGAGCGTCTTGAAGTTCGCGAGACGATATTCCAGGTCTTCCAGGTCGGTCGCCAGGTCGTAGGTCCACAGGGTTGCGCGTTTGCCCACCGTCGTCGGTTGCGCCGGTTGTAGGTGCGTCAGCCCCAGACAGGGAAGGGCGCGGTATTCATGCGCGAATTTTGCCAGGCGGTCGATGACAACGAACAGGCGGTCACGCACCGTCTTGAGCGCGTCGCGATAGAGAATGCAGTCGCCGTTGTCGGTGACGAAACAGCTCGTGGCGCCCAGGTGGATAATACCGCGCGCGTTGGGACAGACGTCCCCGTAAGTATGAACGTGCGCCATGACGTCATGACGCAGTTTCTTTTCGTAATCGGCGGCGACCTGAAAATCGATATCGTCCACATGCGCCTTTAGTTCGTCGATCTGCTCCTGCGTTACCGGCAGGCCAAGTTCATGTTCCGCTTCCGCCAGGGCGACCCAAAGTCGACGCCACGTAGAGAATTTCTTTTGGGGACCAAAATGCTCGCACATTTCGCGCGAGGCGTAACGTTCGATCAACGGGTTATCGTAATTTAAACGCTCTTTCATTTCGCCTAGCCTATACAAATCGAGGTTGGAGACGTCGTGACGTCGAGACGTTGTTAATGAACGTGTCGACGCAAATATACCGTCTCTCATTATGGCAGATTGTTATTCGTGGTCAAGGCGGGTAATGACGCGTTAGCGCCAAGGAATAAAGCGGTTATAACGAAAAAAAGACCGTTAAAAAAACGAAATAATAAAAAAGAAAACTTAACAGACCCAGAGGCGAGAAAACCATTAGAAAAGTCGGGGCGACACGATTTGAACGTGCGACCTCTACGTCCCGAACGTAGCGCTCTAGCCAGGCTGAGCTACGCCCCGATGGCGAATGTCGACGTCGCGTTTGCGAGGAAGACGCATAACGACAGCAAACGGGAAAGAATACGCCAATTAGCGTAAAATCGGGGCGACACGATTTGAACGTGCGACCTCTACGTCCCGAACGTAGCGCTCTAGCCAGGCTGAGCTACGCCCCGATGGCAACAACGACCTAGCGACAAGCAACGCGCCGACGTTGTCAAAAGGATTTGTCGCTATTTTATCTCCCTTTTTATATGCGTCAAGGGGAAATTTTTGGTGAATTTTTCACGCGCTTGTTTGTCTAAAAAAATATGCTGACTAATCGTCAACCTACTTGACGTCATTATGGGTTGATGATATCACTAGGAGTGGACGGCGTCAAAAAGAATACTTTTTGGCGTCGTAGTTGACGTGTGTTTTTTTGCTAGAAATAGTGAAAAAATGCAGAGTCGATCACTTTTTTCTTGATTCTTTGAACTCTTGTAATTAGAATAGGGAATCATGAGAAAGTAGGTTGCAAATTGCCAAAAAGTATGTTTTTTGGCAATTTGAATCTTAGGTTACAGCGTGGATTTATTCTTACGTTCTTTCAATCTATTCACTTCACTTGAGGTTTATGATGAGTTCTTCTTCTCGTAAGGGTTTTACCCTGGTTGAACTGCTGGTGGTTATCGCCATCATCGGTATTTTGATTGGTCTGCTTCTTCCGGCAGTCCAGGCCGCTCGTGAAGCGGCGCGTCGTATGCAATGTACGAACAATTTGAAGCAGATGGGTCTTGCGATCCACAACTTCGTTGACAGTAATAATCGTATTCCGAACCAAGGTCACGACGATTTCTTTGTCAAGGGTTACACTAGGACCGGAACCACTACTCGTATCGACGGAGTCGACGTCTACACTTGCCACACTCTGCTACTGCCCTTCATCGAACAAACCGCTGTTTACGATCAGATCACCGGCTATTGCTCTGCGGCCGCTAGCGCGAACCCCTACACCTGGACTTCCGACGGCACAAATGACAATATCCCGGTTCCGTGGCACGGCGGCACGATGTATGACGGCAATCCGAATCCGTTCTGCACTTCGATCTCGGCTTTTCTGTGTCCCTCCGACGGCAAAAATCAAACTAAAACCTTCAATAATACCTATAACGGCACCGCGAACTACGCCTGTTGCCGTGGCGACTTCATGATCGGTCACGACTGGGGTGAAAACAAGAATCGTCGTGGCGTCTTCTTCCAAGGGAACATCGGCGGTCAGATGGGTCTGGAAGGCATTACCGACGGTACGTCTAACACGATGATCTTCAGCGAAATCAACGTTTCGAACTTCTCTGGCAATGACGTTATGTACAAGTCGACGATCGCTGGCGCGAATATTCACGGTCAGCCTTCCTCCTCCTGCTTGGCTATGCGCGGTAACGACGGCATGGTAGCTTCTGGCGCCACCACTTGGGCCATCAAGGGTCGTCGTTGGGGCGACGCGCGCGCCGCGTATACTAACTTCCACGCCGCGGTTCCGCCGAACAGCCCGAGCTGCTATGGTTTGAACAATGGTCAAAGCGAAGGTCATACCTGCTTCTGCGTTTCCGCTTCCTCCAACCACAGCGGCGGCGTCAACGTCTGTATGGCGGATGGTTCTGTGCGTTTCGTCTCTGAAACGGTCGATTGTGGCGATACTAACCAAGTCCTCGGTTATCCGGACTGGAAAGGCGAAGGTCACCAATGGGTTGGTCCCTCCACGCAAGGCGTCTGGGGAAGCATGGCTACCCCGCAAGGCGGCGAAACCGTCTCGCTCTAATGCTATTTTAACTTTGCGCGTGCTTGATTCTGCGCGTGCAATGTGACACGACGCGCCGTGACGCTCCCAGTTCACGGCGTCAAGTTGCGTTCTTACGCGTTTGGCTACTCTTCGTTATCTATGCGGAAGAACTGTCCAAACGCGTTTTTATATAGGCGACTGCGCACTACGGACGTCTTGAAAGCTCCCCATGCGCATGTGTTCTGTACCCCTAGGTTAGTTACGACACGATACTCATGAAAAAGATTACTACGTTAACTGTTCTGCTGCTGTGTGTTCTCACGTTCGTCGTGGGCTGCGGCAAGAAATACATTAAGACCGAAGGCGTTACGGGTACGGTCACCGTTGACGGCGAGCCGGTTGAAGGTTGCAACGTCTACTTTATTCCAGCCGACGCGAACGGCGCCAATGGCTATGCGCGTACCGACGCGTCTGGTAAATACCAACTCCAAACGCAACAAGGTCAAGCGCTCGCCGGCACCACCCCTGGTAAGTACAAGGTTCGTTTCGACTATCAGGTCAGCGTTGACACCGGTAAGACGATGGAAGAAAACGGCGAAACGATTCCGGTTCTCGACAGTAAGAGCGCTATTGCCAAGAAGTACAATAACGAAAACACTTCCGGCTACGAAGTGGAAGTCGTTCCTGGCGCTAACACCTTTGACTTTGAACTGACCTCTAAGTAAGCGTCAAAGGTTTTTAACGACCGAAGATCCGGTCGATCCAACGAGAAATAATCAGTTGCGCGACGCGTTCTGGCGAATTGGGACGCGTCGCGTTTTTTATGCTCTTATCGGCGCCGTCCTTCCTTTGACGTTTAGCGTGGAGTAAAAATGAGCGCTATAAGTAGAAGCGTAGGGACTCGTGACGACGTCGTGGCGAAAGGGAGTAAGAGACGTCGATTGAGCGTACTAAGCGGGCGTGGAATCAGTAGACGCGTATGACGCCCAACGGCGTAAGGACGCTGACGTCACAAGGATCTTTTAAGGGAGCGCGGTCAAGAGATCGGTTTGAACAAACTATGTAGCGTTTAAGAGCGCTTGTGATTGCGTATGCAAGAGGGCGTTGTAATAATCTCGAATGAACGTGGAATCATGTCGACGGCAATAGCGTAACGACGTCAAAAAACCCGGCGCGACGGTACAGTCGTTCGCGTCGGGTTCGTTGACGTCGCTCTAACTTGTGCGATCGTAGGTCTTGTCGCTACTTGAGTTCTTTAATGATATCGGGCAATTCTTCGAGATTAGCGATATTGGAGCGAACAACCTTCCCAGTTTTATCGATGAGAATGACCCAAGGGGCGGTTTGCACGCCTAGCGCCACGGGCAGGGTTCCTTCGAAGCCAGCGGGGTCACAGACGTTTTTCCACGGTACTCCTTGGAGTATCTGCTTGTAGTAGGCGTCGGCGCTTTGCGGATCGGGCGCGGTATCGACATTGACGCCGACCACGTTGACTTGTGAGGCAATCGCCTTAACGGCGTTAACGCTCTCTTGATCCCAGCTACCCCAGAAGAAGACGAGGGTCGGCTTGCCAAGTAGCGCGTTAAGGT
This sequence comes from Planctomycetia bacterium, assembly GCA_030537455.1. Lineage (GTDB taxonomy): Bacteria > Planctomycetota > Planctomycetia > Pirellulales > Thermoguttaceae > RUG369. Next base: position 55,516 of record JAUNMR010000005.1, read on the forward strand.
CGCAAGCTCCCCCGCCGAAGTATGTCGTCGCGGGAATCTTAATCGAGGTCTTGCCCTCGGCGCGCAGACGCTCAATCGCGCCGCGCGCCTTTTGGCTCAGCGTTGGATTGGCCGTGCTTTGCGCCGCTTTCTGATAGTATTGAATCGCCGCGTCGGAGTCGAGCATGTACTCTTGGTCGAGTCCGAGCGTCATGGCGGCTTCTGCGCCTGCTTGGGTATTGGCGAATTCGTCGACGAAGCTCGCGAGGTCTTCGGTGTAACGCTCTTGTGCTTTAGTGAGTTCCGCCGGTTTCGGCTGAGGTTGCGCTTGTGCCACGGCGTAGTAGTTTACCGTAATCTGACGCTGACGAATGCGCGCTTTCAGTTCGACGCTGGCGTTGTCGTTGTATGCGTCGGCGAGCTCTTGAAGCTTTTTAACACCGTTGGGGTACATGCCCTGTTGCACGCCGGTGAAGACGAGGTCGACCGCTTGCCCGATCATTTCGTCGCGCTGTTGCGGGTTCGACTCTGCAATACTCAGGAAGGTCTGTACGGTCTGTTCGAGCGCGGCGGGGTATTCCGCGGCAGAGGCGCCTTCCAGCTTACGATAAGCTTCTGAGAGGACTGCGCCGAGTTCAACCATATCGGCGGACGCTTCTCCTGCGGCGTTAGCGCCATTGACCGGTACGAAGACGGATGAGGCGGCGACCGCGCCGGTGGCTTTCCCGAACGGTTCGCCCGTGGGCAGGCCCAGAACTTTCCAGACGTCGCCGATTTTAACGAGGTCGCCGATATAGAGTTCTTGACTCTGAGTGTTATCGCCGTTTTTCATAACGACGACCGCCGCGTTGTAGTAGACGTGCAGGTCTTGAGCGTTAGAGCCGCTCGCGGGTACGGTAGCGGGCTGGTTGGCGTTGAGCGCTCCCCAGGTAGCGTCGGCGGGAATCGCGAGGGTTTGCGCGAGTTTAGCAAACGCGTCGGCGGTCACGCCTTTGACTTGATTCTGCGCTTCCGTAGCAAGCGCGCCCGACAGACCGAGCTTCGCCAGGTCGACGGCGTTGAGCGCGACGCGTTGGAATCGTGCGAAGTCACCGGTTTTAAGCGCCGCAAGAACCTCTTGGCTGGTTTCTTCCGCGGAGATCGACAGCCATTCTCCGACCGATTTTTTATCAGCGCCGAGCGTGCCGCGACGTGATCCGCCGACGTTGACCCAGCGAACTTCTTTGCCAACAACGTCGCGGAAGACTTCCATACCGTTCTTATAGAAACGGATCTGTTCCACACGTTGCGCTCCGTCTTTTGGCGCGCACCAAGCTCGTAGCAGCGTGGTTCCGTCGGGCGCGTAGAGACCGACACAGGTCATGTCGCCGTCGGTAAAGCGTTTCGTTTGACAGTTTGCGACGTCTTGCTCCGCGGGAATATCATAATCGACGTCCGCCTGTGACGGCGCGCGTTTGAGCATGGCGTCGGGCGTTTGCGCGAAAATAGGCGTGCAGTATACGAGCGCCAGGCACGCAACGCAAGCGCACCCGCGCAAGACACGCGCCTTGAGATAACTGTTCATTGGCATTAAGGAAACTCCTTTTAGCGTAACACAGGAGCCTATACAGAAGGCGAGCGCGTCACATTCAATCGTTCGGGGGGGAGAATGTGTCAGACCTCGTACCGTCGTATAACCTCGGGTTTGATCGTCCTTAACAGAATCACCACACGTCTTTACAGACGCGCAACGTTGCAGCGTAGGAGTGATTGTGGGTAAATAGAGTAATAGTTCGACCGAGCGTTCAGTCGAACTATTCGTTGAAACTAATGGACTCCAACGCCGTTCTTGCGGAGTATAGAGATATTTTTGGCTCCGTGCAAGAGAGCTTTGCGCTCTTGCGGGTTTGCGTCATTTAATTGGACGGGTTGTGCCGAAGGTCTTTTGGCTGGCGGACAGCTGAGTATTGACCGGTTGTGTATCGGGTCTGACGTTGACGCTCGCGGCGCTTATTTTTTCGATACGCGTGGCGTTCATCGTCTGGGCGACGCGCTGTTGCGTTTGCTGTTCGTAGCTGACCGAGCGCACGTTCGGAGCGAAGACGCTACGCTTCATAGAGTAGTTATTGCGAATCGCTTCCGGCGGAAGGGTTTCAATCGCGCCGTTGTCTTGGAAACTATTGGGGCGATTAATTCTCGTCGGGGAGGAGTCGTATGACTCGGCGTCATAAGCGTCAACGGAATAGGGTTCGCTATTGGCGTATTGCGCTTGGTAGTTGATTGCGCCGTAGCAATTTCCACGACCGTTACGGCATTGGTCGTTGCAGCCTCCGACGTAATCGCCGCAAATCGTGCAGGGATCGCATTTGGTCTTCGGAACAGGAGGCGCACATCCGCAATCGGGATAAATACCGTCTGTCATCGCGCAGGCGATCCAACGGAAGGGCGAGGTAACGACCGCCAGAGCGCCGTCGAGAATCGTGCAACCGCCGTAACAGCCCAGGCCGCAACAGGTATTGCAACCGACTCCGTAATCGCAGGAGGGAGCACAGGTCGGCTCGCAGGTGGGAGCGCACGTGGCGGTCGGCACGCCACAGCTAGGGGTCGGAAGGTCGCAACTGGGCGCGCAGGCGCCGAATTGACCGTAACTGTTAGTAACAAAGAGCGTTGATAACGCCAAAGCGCTGACCGAGAGTAGGAACCAGCGATGATTAGTTGTCTGTTTCATTGTGTCACGTCCATAGCTTAAGGAGGGAGAGGGCGCCGCGGTCACGATTGACTTAATGCGGCGTGTCAGGCGAAACGTCGCGTGCTCTTCGCGTGAGAACCTCATCGAAAGAGCGCTCATTTTCGCTGTTTCAGGTATCGGACAGGATGAACGGTTATATTTAGTAAAAATGGAATTATTGTCGAAATTGTTAAATTTTATCTATCTTCTTATGTCAGAAGCGTAGACGCCGACTGCACGGGACTCATACCGTAGACGCTAGGTTTATGCGGCGCGACTGGGGATTCTTTAACTTTGACGTCGCTATAAACCTCGACGCTGGGCGCTTGTATTTCGTCAGCCTCTTTCTTATATTTACTTGATAGAGTCGTGGCGTGTGTTCGCGTACAGAGATAGTTAAAAGGCGTAGTCAGTATGACGAGTAGACGTTTATTCATAACGCAGGGCGTAACGACGCTCATTGCCTCGTCCCAGGAGGAAGCGTTGACGTCGGAACGGTCCGCGAGCGACGACTGGCTTGTCAAACGCGTATCTGACGCACGCTACGAGACGCTTTCCCTCGGGCGTGTGCGTTACGCGCACGCTCATGAGGCACAAATCGAACCTCGAGTAGCGCAGTCGCCGACACAAATCTCGCTTGTTCCTGGGGACGCTATCGTTTTGCGTCCGCCGGTGGAACCGGAAACGGCGGAGGAATTGTGCCAGAGCGTTATGACCTGGCGCGGCCGTCAGGATCATGTCTGGCTCAGAAACGGGGACGAGTTCAGTGGAACATTCCTTTATCTGGACATACGTTTCGTCAGTTTTCAAGCGTTTGGCGTCGTTGTTAAGACGCCGCGGTATTTAACGCGTGCGATTCGCTTAGGGTTGGAACGGTCTGCGCGGTTGTGAGCAGCGCACGACGCTGTCGGTCGCGCGTGGCGTCGTAGCGGTTATATGCGCGTGAAAATTGAACTTAGAAGAAGGAGTCGCCTCGGGAATGTCGCAACTCTTGTACGATCCGATTGTCATACTCACGGCAAGTCTCTTTGTCGTGATCGGCGCGATTACGATTCTGCGTTTGGGCGCCTTTTTCTCACTGATTCTAGGCGCGCTGACGGTGCGTCTGTGGAGCTCGTTTATTTCCGGCAATGAGGTGAATCTAACGAGCGACTTAACAAGCGTTTGCGAGGCGTTGGGTACGACGGTGGGGAACGTCGGTCTACTGATCGTACTTGGCACGGCGATCGGTAAGTTCATGACGGACAATGGTTCCGCCGACCGGATCGTCTTATTCTTCCGCAATCTCTTTGGCGCGAAGCGTTTGCCGGCGGCGCTCGCGAGCGGCGCGTTTCTGCTGTCGATTCCAGTTTTTTACGACGCAACCTTTTATCTACTTCTTCCTTTAGCGAAATCGGCGTATCGCGCCACGCGCAGTCGCTATGTATGCTATCTGCTTGCGGTCGGTCTTGGCGCGACGATCTCGCACACGATCATTCCTCCGACGCCGGGGCCAATTGCCGTGGCGACGACGCTCGACGTGCCGATTTCAACCGCGCTTGGCATTGGCGTGATGGTTGGCGCGTGCCTGTTCCCCGTGGCGCTGCTCTTGGCCTGGGCGCTCGATAAGATCATGCCTAACCCGAAGATCGACCCCAGCGCGCTACAGGAAGAATCTCAGGATTATTCAACCGCTCCAGACGCGCCTAACGTCGCGACTTATCCTAGTCTGCTAGCCTCGTTCGCGCCGATATTATTGCCCGCGATTTTAATTGCGGTAGCGTCCTTAACGAAATCAGCGCTGAGTCAAGCGGACGTGTCGTCCCGTTGGCTGGAGTGGCTACAGGTTCTGTATTTTTTGGGGAACGTGAACGTTGCGCTCTTTTTGGGCGCGGTAACGGCATATTTAACGACCCTCTTTTCGCGCACGCGCGGCGCTACACGTAGCGTCATGGAGCAGAAACTCAATACGATCCTCACCGGCGCAGGCGCGATTATTCTTATTACCGCTTCTGGCGGCGCTTATGGCGCGATGCTACGCGAGTCGGGCATTGGCGAACGGATCTCCGAACTCTTTGCGTTGGGGGACGGCTCCGCGAGCCTGACGGTACTAACGCTCGCGTTCTTTCTCACGGCGCTGTTGAAGTCGGCGCAGGGTTCGAGCACCACGGCGATGATCACGTCAGCGTCGATTTTTGCGACGCTCAATCTTACGAGTTCGACGCTCCATTGTAGCATGGGCTATCTTACCGCGGCGATCGGTTCGGGCTCTTGTGTTGCGAGTTGGATGAATGACAGCGGATTTTGTGTTTTTTCACGCTCCACGGGCATTTCCGAGTTGGATTCTCTGAAAGTCTGGACTGTTGGCACAGGTCTTTTGGGTTTTTGCGGATACTTTGTGATTCTAATCTTGAGTCGACTTGTCCCGCTGGTTTGAGTCGTTGCGTCGTTTGTCGCGCAAGGTCTCGTTGAATAAATGAAGAGAGTCGTCGCTTAGCGTCCTCAAAAAGGACTAATCGACGACTCTCTTTTTTCGACAAACGTTTTGCAAGAGGTTGGCGCGCGTGATTATCGCGAACCGCTCATACTGAAGCTGAAGACCTCTGTGACGTCGTTGGGATCTTTGCTGACAGGGAAAGCGAAGTCAAGCGCAAGCGGAGCGGGTCCGAGCATTGGGATGGAGAATCTCAGACCGACGCCGGGCGCGACGCGGTATCGTCCCCAGTTGTCGATTTTTTTCGCGACGGTACCGGAGTCGACAAAGAGCGCGAGCTGGAAGGCGTCTCCTCCAGAGACCGGAATGAGTAGTTCCGCGGTATTGTAGAACTCGAAGTTACCGCCGACGCCGAAGCCGGTGTTGAGGTATCTGGGAGTGACCTCGCGATATTCGAAGCCACGGAGATTACCGGAACCACCGCCGTAGTAACGTTCATAAATAGGCGTTTTATCTCCGGTCCAAGCGGCGTGAGTCGACAGACCGAGCACCCAGCGGCCGGACTGATCCAGACGCGAGTGTAGCGTCTTGTAGTAACGGCCGTCGATGGACGCGCGCGGGAAGTTGTAATCTCCGAGCGCTTGTTCGAGCGTACCGCGCACGAGGAAACCAGCCGACGGGGTATAAGGATGGTTACGCGTGTCGTACGCGGCGGACAGACCGACGGTGTACATGTGGTTAGTACCGAGCACGTCGTTGAGATCTTCGCAGAACCCGACGGCGGGGTCTTTAATCTTGACGTTGTAAATACCGGCGTTCAATGTGGTTCCGAATCGTGGAGTCCACTGACGACCGAGTCTGATTTCTCCGCCGTAACGCGCTTCGAACCATTCGTCGTAGGAGTGGTCGCCGTACAGACCGGTGACGCCAAAGGTGTTTTTCGTATCGAAGACGTATGGCACGTCCCATGAGACGCGGTAGCTTTGCACCGATGTGCCCGGGCTGGCTTGAACGTTGAAGATCTGACCGCCGCCGCGGAAGGCGTCTTTCCACGCGCCACAGTGGAAGAACGGTCTGGGAATACGGAAGAGGTCGAAGTTGCGTTCGGTAAAGCTCACGTTACCGACCAGACCATAGTCGGAATTGACGCCGACCGACGCCTGGAACATACCAGTACGACCCTCCTGCACCTTAATGAGAACGTCGCCGTCGTAAATTTCGTCCTGTTCCGGCGTGATCGGTTCCAGGACGTCACGCGCGATAGAGCCGTAGACGCCGTCGGAGAACCCGGGCGCGCTATCGTAATCGGTCGATAGGTACGACCGAGAACTACTGCCAGTGGCGCCGTAGCTGTCGAGGTTAGAATTCAAGAGGTTCGAAGTTTCGTAGTTCGCGTAGTTTAAATTGTCGGAATATTGCGAGGAATTGTCGAGTGACGCGCCGGAGTTGTACGGCTGATACGCGCTGTTTCGACCGACGGAGCTTTGCGTGGAGACCTCGGAGAAACCGCTGGGAATCTGACGCGTCTGACCACGAACGACCGCGGCGCTAGAACTAAAGGAAGTAAAGGGCGTTTGCACGGGCTTTGCCGGCGCGACAGTTGTAGCGCTGGACGCGTGCGTCACGCTTGGCAAGGTAGAGCCGCTCGGACCGTAACTGATGAAACGGCGCGATTTATCCTGCTGTTGCGCAACGGTTTGATCGTAGGGGGTATAGGACGCGCGTCTTGTGTCGACGTCGTACGACTGACCGCGTTCGATCCTCGTTGTGTTTACTTTACTCGGCGCTTGACCGCGTTCTACCGCGTTCTCTTGTTCACTCTCTGGTTTGCGCGCTTCACGAATGAAGCGATCGTTTTTATCATCGCTTGGGGTGTAAGAGTGACTTTCGTCGGGCACGACCATGATTTCGGGCAATTGTCCCTCTTCGGCTTTATCGTTGAAGTAACCGGAACCGCGCAGGGTGTTTTCGCTCATGCGGATCTTCTTACCGTTGAGCACTTGCCCCGGGGTGAGGTCGATCATGTTCAGGATGACCGAGGTCATTGTGCGCGATTCGGAGCCGACGTAGTCAACGATAACGTCGCGTAGACGATATCGGTGGTCTTCCACGACGTCGTAGCGAATATCGATTACGCCGACCTCGTCGGTGAATACTTGATTCGGCGTGATATCCGCACGCACGTAACCGAGGTCTTGGTATTTGTAGCGCAACGCGATACGGTCGGATTCGATCGAGGCGTAATTATAGTAGGAGCCGGGTTTTACTTTCAGCGTTTCCTTGAGCTGCGCGTCGGTGCAGACGCGATTGCCATTGAAGTAGAAGTTACGCACGCGGTAGCGCGGACCTTCGTCAATGATATAACGCACGACGATCCAGGCGTTGTCTTTTCCCAGACCGGCGAATCCAGAGGTCTCTTTGTACTCGCGGTCGATACGCGCGTCGAAGTAACCGAGCTGGCGGTAATATTCCAGTAGGGTTTCCACGTCGGCGTCGAGTCGCGCGCGCGAGAATTTACCGCCGATGACATAAAGAAAGCCGGGCTTAGCGGTTACGAGGCTCTTCAGACGCGCGGAACTCACCGCGGAGTTGCCAACGAAGGTCGTTTTGTAGATCTTCTGCTTGACGCCTTCGTCGATCAGATAGACGACTCCGACGTCGTCGGCACGGTCGCCGCGTAGGATTTCCACGTACGGTTCCGGGTATTCCTTGCTCTTATACAGCTCGATAATACGAATACGACCGTTTTCGACCTCGTAGGGATCCATGCGCGATTCGCCCGGGCGCATACCGATTTCGTCTAGGATATCGTGCTTGGAGACGCGACGATTGCCGACGACCTTGATATAGCGCATCATTCTTCTTGGGGTCAAGTCGAAATTAACGACGACCTTATCAGGATTGTCGGCGGACCAGGTGGTTGACACGGAGACGTCGATGAATTGTTTCGTCTGAATCAGCGCGCGTTTATCTTCTTCCAAGCGCTGCTGATTGAATCGCGCGCCGATACGCGTCTTAATGATCTTATTGAACTGCTGCGCTGACATTTCAAGACCAGAAATACGCACGTCCTCGATAATGAGGTTGTTCATTTGCGCTTCGGTGAGAGACGTGGTCTCCAGCGGCTGTTCGTTGTTTTGGGGCTGATCAAGCGCGTTGGAACCCACGACTTGATCGAGGTAATTTTGCGTTGCGTTTTTCTCGGGGGTCACGCGGAAAGATTCACGAAAGGTCTCTTCCTCGGGCGTGTCGACAGTGTGGTCGGAGAATGTTTCGTACGATTCCAAATCGGGTAGGTCGAGTCCGAGCTCGGCGGAATTGTCGACGTCGCCGTAGGAACCGTAGACTCCGAACGTGCCGTTGTAGAGGTCGGCGCTACTGGCGGCGGACACGTTGAAATCCTGCTGGATTGCGGCGGCGTCAGCTGCGTTGGCGTCGAGAGGAGGCAGTTCTTCGAACTGTTGAGCGACGTAAACCGCGGGATCCTGCGCGTTGCCTTCGGCATTGACGGTAGGCGCTACGTTGGTCAAGGTTTGTGTCGTCGCGGTTGTTTCGCGTAAGGTTGCGGATTGCGCGGGAGCGGTCGTTGTCGTAACGTTCGGAATCGCGGCGATTTCAGGCGTAGCGACGACGGATTGGTCGACGTCAAGCGTAGGGAAATCGAACGCGCTGGTAGCGTCGACGGCGTACGTTTGCGCCGACTGTTCGACGTTCGGGACGTAGACCACGGTCTCTTGCGCGTTAATCGGTTCGGTCGTAACGCTAGAATCAACGGCGGTTTGTACGCTGTTTTGCGCGTCGACCGGCGCGGGAATCGCATTGACCAGAGGTAGTTCCTCAACGCTTGTTGGCGCGGCGTAGAGCGGCAGACGCGTCTGCTGACGCTCGGGCATAATCGCGGCGTCAGGCGCGGCGTTTGGCTGTGCGGCGAGGTCTTCTAAAGGCGCGAAGTTATCGAAATCAGAGAGGTTAGGGAAGAGTTCGAGTTGTGACGTCGTCACAGGCGCGGCGGCTTCGACCATGGGCGCGACGGTATTGGTCGCGGGAATATTCGGCGTGGCGGCAGTCTCGTGGGCAGTTACAACGTTTTGATTTTGCGGCGCTTGGTCAAAATCCATAGCGACGGTAGCGGCGCGAGCGCCGTCGATTTGATAATCGGCGAAGCCTCCTCCGGTCGCGGGCAGACTCGCGGCGTAATCGGCGAAACCGACGCCGACGCCTTGAGGTTGTAGCGCTTGCGTTTGGCGAATCGCGTTAGGCGCGTTGGCAGGCGCATTCAGCGCAGCGACTCTAACTCGCGACGGCGCGGTATTTTGCGTCGTGGCGTTGGTTTGTTTTATGTTTGCTTTCGGCTGTGTCGCGGCGGGTATGGCGTTTGCAGGACGTTGAGTCGTGCGCGTTTGCGTGTCGACTTTACCGTCGGCGCCGTAGGTGATCATGCGTTGAGCGGAAGTTTGGGGCGCGGCTTTTCTTCCCAGAGACAGGTCAGGCAACCACAAGTCGTCGGGGTCGACGGGGACAGCGCCGCCGTCGGGATTATCGAGAAAACGACGGTCGAGCGCGCGAATGGCGTCGAAGTCGCGCAAGGAGGAGCCGGACGCTTCCTCAACGGTAAGCGTGGAACGCGTTTGACGCGTCGACGGCGCGGTCGAACCGGATTGTGCGCGAGCGAAGGAGTCGGCGTGCAAGAGTAGCGCCGCGAGTGCGAGAATCGAAAGAATAGCCGTGGAGCGTCGCAACTTCCTTGTGCGCAAATGGGCGTTCAGACGAGCGCGAGGAGCGTCGAAGATTACGCTGTCGGCGTCATTTTGTCGTTGATTAACCAAAACCATTCTTGTCGAACCTTTGTCTAAAGGCGTTGTTTGTGAAACGACCTTTGAGTGTTAGGTCTGTGTCTACGCTAGGACTTCCGTGTCGCCAGCGGGTCGAGACCAGACCACGCGCGGTGAGATTACAGAAAAACCTAAAATAGGACAAGTGGTCTTTTTGTGAAAAATAGAGGACGCTTTTAGAGGGACGAGCGACGGATTTGGCGCGAAATAACAGAGAAATCTCGGATAAAAAAGAACGCGCCACAGAGAGTCTGGGCGCGTTCGGATGAGTCGTGCAAACGAGACAAGATAGCGCGTTCTACTTTTGAGGCGCTTGTTGACGGTCAGCCTGCGGAATATATTCCGGCAGTAACTTGTCGGCGTAAATCGGTTGGAACTGGGTGAGACGCTGACGCCCGTTGATCATGGGCAGTGTGAGCATATCCTCTCCGACCAGCGGTTTGAGGTAGCGAATGAAGTCGTCGGAAACGTCGCAGCCGCTCGGTAGGATCCAGTCTTTTGGGAAGGCGCGCTCGCTATTGGCGACTTCGGGCAGAGGCGCTTTGTCGTAGCGTACGTTATAGATCAGACCGGGCTCGCGTAGAATCGTCGACATATACCCGCCCTGACCGGTCGCGGCCAGTTCCACCGCCTTTTGACCGAGACGGTACGCCTCGTCAAGGTCGACCGTGGAGGCGTAGCCCATGGAATGACGCTGGTCGGTGCCCGGTACGTTGCAACGCGCCGCGCCTTTGGCGGCCAGACCGACGGAATTGAGGTAATTCACCACCGTTTGCGCAACGGTCACTTTACTAGCGCCGAAGTTCGTGTGACCGAAGGAATCTTTGACCGCGCCGACGTCGCCGACGTTAAAACCTTCGCTCACGACCACAATGCAACGCCCGGCCTGTTTGAGCGTGGCGTTGACCTGTTCCGCAAGGGTTTCCAGGGAGCAGGGAGATTCCGCCAGATAGATGAGCAAGGGCATTTCGCGTTTGGGATCGGCCAAACGCGCGGCGGCGGGAATGAAGCCGATTTTTCGACCCATCGCCTGCATGACCAAGACGGGGTCGGCAGGGCAGGAGCCTTTGTTCTCTTCATTGGCGTACTGAACCATGTGAGTCCAGTATTTCGCGGTGGAGGCGTACCCTGGAGTGTGGTCGATGAGTTTGAACTGAGCGTCGCCGATATCGTTGTCGATCGTCTTCGGCACGCCGACCGCCTGCAGGTCAAGACCACGTTGCGCCGCGAGTTGCGCGATCTTATTGGCCGTGTCCATGGAATCGTTGCCGCCGTTGTAGAGGAAATAACCGACGTTATGAGCCTTGAAGACGTCAATCACGCGTTCGAAATCTTCGGTTTGCCACGACTTGAGCTTGTAGCGGCACGTGCCGATTGAGCCGGCCACGGGCGTATAGCGCAGTAGCGCGATTTCTTCATCCGGCTGTGAGGTCAGGTCGAGCAGTTCTTCTTTGAGCGCGCCTTCGATACCGTGACATGCGCCATAAACCGTACCGATCGCGTCGAATTCACGCGCCGCGTCGATAACGCCGCGAAGACTACTATTAATAACGCAAGTGGGGCCGCCGCTTTGCGCAACGACTAAATTTTTACGTTGAGACGCCATGGTCTGTCCTTTTATATAAGAGAGAATATTAAAGAGCGTCGTCGACGTAGCGTTACGTCAACGCGTCTGCCTAAATATACCGTAAGTTGAAAGTTCTGCAAGCGAATCGCGCGCTAATTAGGATTGGACGTTGTTTACACGACGTTAACGCCGTGTTGACAAAAGCGCTCCTTTTTTCGCTATTTAACCGGTCTTACGGCGCGTCGTGCGATAGCGCCGTGTCGTAACCGTCGTTTACACATAGACGCCCTGGAAGCACGATAGAAAACTTTTTAATACGCATGTTGGCAAACTCAGGGAGTATGGATAGAATGGAGACGTTCGGCAGAAAAGTGAAACTCGCAAGTCTGTTGAGTCGAGGGAAAACGCGGTAAATTAAGGTCTTTTGTCGCATTTACTTTGTTTCCCAAGGCGTTCGGACGTCGTCCAGTTTAATTGACTTTCCTTGTCCAACTATTTTATCAAAAAAAACGCCCCTTTTTTGCGTCAAAGTTTCAAACCTTGCAAAAACAAGGGTTCCGTAAATACAATTGAGCTTGACTCATGTGTTAAATTAGTTATAATTGGAACAACTTGCTAAATCGGCAAAATAAGCAATTTTAACAACCGTGTGGCTTTAGCCGTGTTACGCCACTTGGCGAGGTTACGCGGTCGCGCAAGTTCTGGCGCGCTGGGAAGCTAGCGCAAAGGACGCTTGTGCGCGTCTTTTCGTAAACACGCTAGACGTGCGCCTTGCGGTAGAGAAGTTAATTCTCGAGCGTCGCGCGTCTTGGCAACCTTGGCGATAATCGAGCTTGAGCGTCGCGTCGCTCTTCTCGTTTATATAATGCAAAGCGCATAGGACACAGTGCGGAATTATCCGCTGTTAAAGGATTGGGTTGATAATGGTTATAAAGACAGTATTTACGACCGGCGAAGCCGCGAAGATCTGCAAAGTGAGTCAACAGACGATTATTCGTTGCTTCGACTCTGGCGGTTTAAAGGGCTTCCGAGTTCCTGGCAGCCGTTTTCGTCGCATTCCGCGCGAATCGCTCTATGCCTTTATGAAAGAGAATGGTATTCCCACTGACGCGTTGGAGAGCGGTAAACGCAAGGTTCTCGTAGTCGACGACGACAAGGATCTGGTGGAACTGCTCGTCGACGTTCTGAAACGCGACGGTCGTTTCGAAACCCGCTCGGTCAATAACGGGTTCGACGCCGGTATGATGGTCAAGGAATATCGACCCGACCTGATTGTCCTTGACGTCATGCTGCCGGATATCAACGGTAAAGACGTGTGCGCACGCGTGCGTAGCGATAAGTCGCTGGAAGCGGTCAAGATCGTGTGCGTTTCCGGTCTTGTGGAAGAGGACAAAATTGCCGAACTTCGTCGCGCCGGCGCGGACGAGTTCCTGCCGAAACCCTTTGACACGGAAAAACTTATCGCTTTGATCTGCCGCCTGCTGGAGATCGAGTCTTTGGTTTGACCCCCTTTTAAGTGAGGCGGCGTGAATCCCAAGCGCGCCGTCACATGTGAAGCAACTTTCGACGCGCTTTTAGGCGTAATCGAAAGGGAGCTTTAGGCGAACTAGATTTTCTCGAGCCCAATTCGAGTAAAATCTTTTTCGCCTCTTTTTTCTTTAGTATCAGCGCAGTGGCGTCGCGAGAGGCGCTTCGCAATGGAATCTAGCGAAATGAACGAGAATCGAGTAGGCGCGGAACAGCCGCTTTGGGACGCGAAATTTGAAGAGCGCGTCTTGAATAGTCTCGCGGAATTTGCCGCTGGCGCTGGTCACGAATTAAATAATCCGCTCGCGATTATTAGTACTCTGGCGCAGACGCTGCTACTTGAGGAGACCGATCAGCAGCGTCGTCGTTACCTGGCGCAGATTATTGAGCAGACCCAACGCGGTTATGAGATGATCGCGTCTGTTCGCGCCTTCGCTCGCCCGCCGCAGCCGCAGTCGACGCAGGTGGACGCGCGTGAATTTTTCGAGAACTGGCGCATACGCGAGCGCAAACGCTACGCCGACTCCGACGTCGCTGTTGAGGTTCTCGCCCCGAATTATCAGTCGCAAATGATTCAGACCGACCCGGCAATGCTTGGCTCAATCCTCGACGCCCTCGTTAGAAACGCCGCGGAAGCGACGCAACTTCAGGGTCGCGTGACCCTCTTTACCGAAGTCTTGGACAATGGTTCCGAATCAGAGTTGACCTTTGGCGTGGAGGACGACGGTCCTGGGATTGCGCCGGAGACGTGTGAATTGCTTTTTTCGCCATTTTATTCCGGTCGTCAAGCCGGTCGCGGTTTGGGGTTCGGGCTGTCCAAAGCGTGGCGCTTCGCGGAGCGTCTCAACGCGCGACTCGATTGCAAACACGCGCTCAATTCCAGTACCGGTCGACGCTGGCTACTGATTTTACCCCTGGTCAACGCCGAGGCGCGTGAACGCGTCGCCTAACTCTACGCCGCGCGACGCATTGCTTTACAAAGATCAATTTTCTCCATAAAACCATAGGGGCGATTGTCGGGTCAGCGTGGCGTGGCAATCGCCCCTAAAGGTTATGACTCGGTCTGTTCTGTTGCTTTTGACTTCCTTTTTCTTGATGAATCTCCCCCCCTCGGGGGACTCCAGGACTCCAACTTGTATAAGAGCCGCGCCGCCGCGCCGCTTGGTATAGTAGCGGTTAAGACCAACGAAGACTTATTGATTACGTCAAGTTGCGCTTGTATCGCTAACTCTTCATCGTACGGTTTTTTACCGCATGACACAGTGTTCAACGCGGGATTTGCCTGCGTCGTAAAAGAACGCGGTATTTTCGACCATTGTTCAGCTGTTGGTTCGCTTCCAGTTACGTGCGTATGCTTCTTCATAACGATTCCTCCGAAGGTCGAAGGAATCGTTCCAATAATCGCGTATTATATGGGACTGGAATAATCGAACAGGCAGAGGGAGTTATGAAACCGCTTCTACTCTCGTGAGGATTTCTTTACGTATCGTTACAATAGCGCTTGCGTATTTCAGACGATATCCGAGCCGATGGAGAGCGCGATGCTCCAGATTAAACCGGCAGGCGAATATCTTTCGCTAAGCATTAGCGGTCGCTGGTCGGGTTCTTTCGATGAGATCGTTACATGTGTTGAGTAGGAACTTTTCAAAACTTGACGTCACGCTCCATTGCGACGTTTACGTCTATCCTCTCAAGGCGAGCAAGTCCACGGAAGACGGAGCGCTACGTATAGTTTATCAGGTTCAGATCCCTATGACGCGGTTGAACGAATCGCGTTGATTTTTCTCGGCGCGGCGCTATAATATATCGATAATTAGCGACGCACTGACCAATGCGTCGCGCGAGGCGTCGACTATGCACAGCGAAGAAATTATGCGCGCGTTGGACTCAACGTTGCGTCTGGAGAATCTATATTGGCGCGCGTCCCTCACGCTCACCGCGCTGTGCTTTCCCGCGTGCTATGGTCTGCCGCGCGTGATTACGTTACTGCATCGCGGCTTTCCTGGGCTACTACTGCTCATGAACGCCGCGATCCTTCTACTTGCGGCGATTCTCCTGATTTCGCCCTGTTTGCATTTGTATTGTCTGGCGCGACTTGGCGCTAATCTTTTACGCACGCGCGGCGCGTTACTGCGCTTGGCAATGCAACGCTCTCTTTTCCAGGTTCACGCGCGCTGTCTCGTGGCGCTTGCGCTACACTTGACGGCGCTCTATTTTGTCTATGCGATTTTGGAGGAACGATTTAGCGCGACTTTATGACCGGCGTTTCGCTCTTGAACTTTATTCTATTCCTCTAGACCGGTCGAACTCTATGCGTCGCTATTTCAATACCTTTAATATTCTCTTGCTTTTGGCGTGTTGTAGCCTTTTTGCGCTGTATCGCATGACCACGCCGGAGTTTTGTCAGCGACTCGATCGCATTGCGGTCGGTTCGACTATGCAGAACGCCGACACGTTGAATGTGCGTTTACGCCGCAACGGCGCCGCCGTGCTTGACGGTTCCGTCTTTCTACCAAGAGCGAAGCTCTATTGGATTACTCAAGACGAGGGAACGACGCCGAGCGAGTCAGCGTCGACCGGGGAAGGGTGGCGTTTGCGCCAGATTATTGATTTTCAGCAGCGCCTCCGCGGTCGCTACCCCTCTTTTGACATTAACGTGTCCTCGCGCGGCTGGAACGACGCCTCCTCTGTCGCCTTTAACGATCACTGGCTCGTACTTGGCGTTTCGCCTTTTCCCGCGCGTAAGGTGGAAAAGAAGAGTAAAACGTTACGTGGAAACGTTTTAATTTATCACAAGGATCCTGACGGATATTGGGCGTTTCACTGTGAATTATCGCCGCGGTTTTTGCGACTCGATCCGCAGAATCTCATTCTCACCGACGACGACCTACTCCTGGTTCCTTTTCCGAAAGAGCGTAGCGGTAAGACGTTGGGCGTAATTCGCTCCTATCGACTGACCGATTCGGGCGTTCAGCCGGTCGACGCCTTGCGCATACCGCTGGTCGACCGCGCTCATTCATCGAACGGAACTCGCGGTTTTGTGCGCTTTACCGCCACCAAGGACTGGCTCTTTGTTCTGCACAGCGACGCCACAACTTTCGACGACAAGGGAGTTAGCGTCTACGCGCGTCGGGGGGACGCGTGGCGGTTCTATCGCAATTGCCTCGCGGACGATATTATCAGCGTATCGTCTTCTGAGGTCTTTCTGTCGCGCCACGACCCGACGGGGCACGGTTATTTCGATCGCTATCTCATAGAACAGAATGACTTACGCCTAGACGCTAGCGGCGAATTGACCAATAGTCCCTACCCGAAGTTGTGGGAAGACGCCTTGTGTTTGCGCAGTCCCAATAGTTACGGATTCTGCTGGCAAGGCAAATACGAACGCTTTGGTCTTGTTGCGCCCGAGCCCGGCGCGTCAGCGCAATGCGTATCGCCGACCTGGCTGGTAGATGACGCCGATCCCGAGACGATGGCGCTCGCCGTGGAAGCGTTCAAGTCGCGCAAATATCCTCGTAATCGCGTAAGTCTTCGCGCACACGTCTATTACGAATATCGTCAGTATGTTCCAACGGTCGATTATGCGCTGTGCGACGACCTACTGCTCACGAGCTATGTCTTTAAGGAGCGCTATAGCGGCGCTTTCACCTTTGACACGCCGTCGAGCTGGGCGGGCGTGTCGCTGTATCGTTTAAGCGCGGATCAGGCGCCGCGACGCGTCTTTGGCATGTCGACGCGGAAACTTGCGCTCATGTCGACTCTCGCGCCGTATCGTGCGCAAGCAGAGCAGTCAGAGGAAAACACGCCCGACGAGACAGCGGAGCAAACCGTCGCGCCAAAGGCTGAATAGATTTCATTGTATAATCTGCAATGAAGACCATACGATTACCCAGGTGGTATGCATTCGTAAACGTTTTTGCCAGCGACGCGGCTAAGATAGCGCTGTATCTAAGCGTTTGTACGTTCGACTTTTCTGCTAGAATCGTGAACTCTTCTATGGAACCGAGTCGTGCTAAGACCTTTAATACTATGAATACAAGAAACTTAGCGCTCCCGACGATAGGTTTGCTACTGCTTCTAAGTTACAAGTCGCTAACAAATCATTTTTTAATTGTCTTCAGATAGAACAGATGGCGTCCCGTAATAGGCGACCGAAATAGCGGCTCATACGTAGTAGTCGCAACGGGAGGTAAAATGTTTAATAAAGACGTTTATTTTACGTATTCTCTCACTGGCGTCTGCGCTCTGTGAGCAATCTAGAAGCCGTGACGTCTCCCTGATAGAACACGGCTTCTCGTTCCCGTGAATACGCATATCGACATGACTGCTCCACCGCAAGGAGGATCCAACGATGAAAAAGCGTATACAGGCGCGCTGAAAGAGGAGATAACAGATGGCAATGGTCGGAAAGATTACGTTTTCTACCAGAGCCTAAACAGTCGCTCAAAGGCAGTCAACGCCGCGCGTCGCCACAGAAAGCGTTCCAGTGACGGCGCGTGACGTGGTAACGCCTGAATTAATCGACCAGTTCAAGATTTTCGTCTTCGTACTCTTCTTCCTCCTCGTCTTCCTCTAACGGTTGATTCTTACGCACGTCGTCTTCGATAATCCACGCAAGTCGACCGAGAAAGCGAAGATAGAGGATAGGAATGGCGCTAAAGGAGAGCGCGACCACTAGCGCGACAATAAAGGAGCGTGTGAAATCAACAGAATATTCCGCGGCGTTTACCGCGCTCGGATCGACGGCGTAACCGATCGCCGCGAGGGAAAGACCGACCGTGCCGAAGAGGAATGCAAAGGAGATCCCGGTAAAGATCAGCCAGCTTCTACGGCAACGTTTGAGACTGCGGAAAACGTCTTTAGTTATGAGAGTAAAGAGCGCGTCGGTCTGCATACAGGACAGGAAGAAGATCGGCGTAAAGATAGTAGCGCTAAATGTAAACCCTACAACGGTATTGAGACCGAAGATTGAAAAGAGCGCCGCGCCGGGAATCCCAGCCAGACCAATGAGCGTTATCAGCCACAGGAACTGCCCCAGACCGGCCATGAAGTTATATTCCGGCCATTCGTCGATCTTGTCCGCGCCATTGGCGGTCTCTACAAAGACGTGAATCGACATGGGGATCGAGAAGACGCCCCAGAGGAAGCAGAAGGTCAGAAAGATAACTTTGTCGCGCCAAATACAGGTGAAGAACGCTAGTATTGCGTCGAGATCTTTCTGTGCGTTGAGCATTTCTTCCACATTGTGCGAGAGCGCGCGCGAGAAGAAGAGAGTCGTTGCCAGTAGTGGAATAAAGGCGGCGCCGGTAATCATAGCCACGCGCGCCATAAACCCTGGCGCGAAGAACGGTTGAAAGATCGCGTCCCAGAAGGGGCGCGCCGGTAGTTCGCGTCGCTCGACCTTTTGGCTTCCTTTGTTCAGTTGCAGATTTTCCCGCTGGCGTCGTTCGTACAGTTCCGATAGTGAGACGGCGTTGTCCTGCTCGTCTTCCTCTTGGTAACGCTTACTCTTCTTTTTATTGCGTTTAGATTTTTTCGTTTCGCGCTGTTCGGAACGATAGCTCGTGGACTCTGACGTCGTTTGCGGCTCGGGCGTTGGTTCTGTAATGCCGTAGATATCGGACTCGCTTGAAGCGCTTGTTGGCGCGGCCACGGGCGCGGCGTCGTTTGCCGAACCGTTCTGATTGCGCGTGTCTTCTGCGGTTTGGTTCGGCGATTGCATTTCGTAAACGCCCAGTTCAGAAGAATTAGAAGCCTCTGAGACAAAGCGTAGACCGTCTTGACCGTCGTTTTGCAATTTGAATTGGTCGTCGTTCATAGCGCGCCCTTACGGAGTAGAGGGAAAAAAAGCGTCGGCATGATTTGCGCGCGCGATTATAACAATAAAGCTTAGCTCTGACAAGCGCGTTATCGCTATTTATAGCGTTTAACGCTTGCTAACCAGTTGACGTCTTGTTGTATCATGCGATAATATCACGACCCATTTTATCGCGTCTTTGGTCTGGTGAAACGAACCTTTTGTCGCTATACTAGAGCGACTGCCGGGCGTTTGTTTTAGACCCGACGCGAACCTGAATACCAGAGAGTTACGCCATGCTGGAAATGCAAATGCTAAACGCGCATTCTGAAGCACGCCGTCGTTTACCGGAGGCGACTGCTCAGATTGTCGCTTCTTATTCGCATACTCCGACGACTAATCGTTTAGATCGTTGTCCTTTGCCGAATAAAGAGGCGGTTTCCGACGTGCTTAATGACGTAACGGAAATCCTCTTTCCCGGCTATCGTCGCCGCGACCGACTCAATGTCACGAACGTCGTCTACTACGTAGGAAACCTTATCGATCGGATCTTTGACGTCTTGAGTCTTCAGATCTCTCGCGCCATGTGCGGCGGTTCTGAAACTTGCGATCCGACGAAAAAGGACGCCTTTTTGTCCCTCGGCGAAGAGCGCACGCTTGAATTCCTCTCGCGTATTCCCGAACTTCGTTATAAACTTTCGCTCGACGCGGAGGCGGCGCTCAAGGGCGACCCCGCGTGTAGAAGTATCGACGAGGTTGTCTTCTGTTACCCCGGTTTCGACGCGGTCACCGTCTATCGCGTCGCGCGCGTGCTCTGGGAACTGGGCGTTCCGCTCATTCCCAGAATGATGACTGAAATCGCACACTCGCGCACCGGCGTCGATATTCACCCCGGCGCGAAGATCGGCAATCATTTCTTTATTGACCACGGCACCGGCGTGGTGATCGGCGAAACCTGTATTATTGGCGATTGGGTCAAGCTCTATCAAGGCGTAACGCTCGGCGCGCTGAGTTTTCCTACCGACGAGCGCGGCGAACTTGTGCGCGGTACTAAGCGTCACCCGACGCTGGAGGATAATGTTGTCGTCTATGCCAACGCAACGATTCTCGGCGGCGACGTCGTTGTCGGACGCGGCTCCACCATTGGTTCTAGCGTCTGGCTGACGCGTTCGACCGAGCCAGGCGCCACCGTGGTTATTGATCGCCCTGAGCTGATTGTGCGAAATAAATGATCGAGCAGCCTTAGCGTTCCACAGCCTGCGCGCCCCTTAAACTAACCTTTTACCACGCACAGACGTTCCTTTTACGCGACTTCTGTGCGTCTCTATTTCTTGCTAATACATAGCTTAAATAACCTGTTGCGAAGCTACGTTAGCGTCGTGACGTCGTGAGTGATACGTTTGTAACGCCCCTTCGCCTACGCTTGACAAACATAGGCCCGTTGGTACAATGACGTCCACTTGTTGCAGATAGTTCTTTTCGTCCGTCTCGATTTGAGGATAAATCCATGACGACGCACAATACAACCCGACGCATCAACGCTTTTACTCTCGTTGAGCTTTTGGTAGTCATTGCTATCATTGGCGTTTTGATCGGTTTGCTTTTGCCAGCGGTTCAGGCGGCGCGCGAAGCCGCTAGAAGAATGCAATGCTCCAATCATGAGAAACAATGGGGTCTTGCGTTACACAACTATCATTCGGTTTATAATAAATTGCCGAGTCTCACCGACCGCGCTAATTCCTGTCTGTCTCCCCATGCGCTCATGACGTTCTTTGTTGAGGAGGCGAGTATCCGCTCGCTGATCGACCCGAACGTTGACCTGTACAAATACCGTCCCGGCTCCACGCGCAGTGTGCAACTTAACGACGACTATATTATTCCCGCGCAGACGATCTTTGCCGGTATTCGTTGTCCCTCCGACGGCGTTGGACCGGCGCATGTCACTGACGATATCAACGACGTCTACGCCACGAATAATTACGTCTACTGCACCGGTAGCGGTACAGATTATCATTTCCGCATTAACAGCTCGCTGTCCACCGGGGCGGTGGAAACGCGCAACGCCGGTCCGTCTGACGGCGCGTTCTATATGAACGCCAATATTGGTCTGGAAGCGTTTACCGACGGAACGAGCCAGTCGATGGTCATGTCCGAATACCTGGTCGGAACCGGCGAGAAGGATCTCACTAACGTCACGTACGACACGCTCGCAAATAATCCACGTCAGCGCGGCGTTTACATGGCGGACTATTCTCCGGCGAACCTTTCGCGCTATGAATCGATGCGCAACGCTGACGACGCTCAGCTCGAAGCGCTACTGCGCGCGGCTCCGAAATGGCGTACCGACGTCGGTAAGAGTTGGATCGTCGGTAAGTACGATTCTTCCCTCTTTAACGCCTATCTCATGCCGAACTCTCGTTTTCCCAATATTTACGTGTCGAACTATGGCTTCTTTGCCGCGCGATCCTACCACAGCGGCGGCGTTAACGTACTCATGGGGGACGGTAGCGTGCGTTTCGTTAGCGATACGGTCGCTCGTGAAGTTTGGCGCGCGCTTGGTTCGATTAACGGCGGCGAAACCGTTTCGCTCTAACGACTTAGCGAACAAAAATCTCAACTCCATGAATACGCTTGCTCATATTTTTTACGCGCTGTCCACGGCGCTGCTCATTCCGACCGAGGCGGCGCTATTGCTTGCGCTCGTCACGGTCGCGCTCATGCTCGGCGGAACGCTACGCGACGCCTATGAACGACGTCGCGCTATACGTTTGCGTCGCGAGCTCGACTCGGCGCTGGAATCGACGCGCGACCCTGCCACGGCGCGTGAGAAACTTCGCGCGCTGCTGCCGAACGCTACGACCGACCCGGTTCTGGCGACTCTCGCTACGTTTTACGACGCGATCGAGGATAACGCGCTACTTCAGAAGCGTTTGCAACTGTTTGAGAATCGCTGTAAAGCCTACTGCGAGCGTCCAGAAAAACTTGCCAAACTTACCCCGGCGCTCGGTCTCATGGGCACGCTCATTCCCCTAGGTCCTGCGCTTTTGGGACTTGCCCAGGGGGATTTACAGACCCTTTCCGGTAATTTAGTCGTGGCGTTTTCCACCACGGTTGTCGGTCTTGCCGCGGCGGCTCTTGCCGCGCTGGTAGCCAGTTGCCGACGTAAGTGGACGCGAAACGACTTCCTTCTGCTGAATTTCGCTCTGGAACGACTCCTTGGCGAATCCCATGAGGCGGCGTCATGATTAAACCGAGTCGTTTTCGCGCACTATCTCTTGGCGATGATTTCGGTTCGCTCGGCGACGATTCGGTTCTCTCCGGGCTGGAGAATCTCTTTGACGCGGCCATTGTCTTTGCCGTGGCGTTACTGGTGGCGCTAGCCGCCTATTGGAAGAATCCGCTACTGCTTGAGAATCAAGACTTTACCGCCGTAGTCAATCCCGGGTCAGTCGATATGGAGTTAATTGTCAAGGAAGGTCAGAAGTTGACGCGCTATCGTGCCAGCGGCGACTCCGGCGACGGCGAGGGCGAATTGCTCGGACGCGCCTATCGTTTGCCCGACGGATCCGTGGTGTATGTGCCCGCCGCTAAAGACGTCGCCGATCATACCGCCGAAAGTACGGAAGAATAACGACTATGTCTCATATTACGCCACGGCGCGCAATTCTGACGGTTCTCATCCTCCTGATTCTGCTAAGCCTTTGTGCTCGCGCGCTCTTGCGTCGTGCAATTTCCCCGACGCAGACGCCGGTTGACGCACAGCGTCCGGACGCTGTCGCCCCCGCGTTTCACGTTGCGCTCGTCGGCTTTGCCGATTCCGACGCCGAGCTGTGGCGTCTGGGACTCGAACATACGAACGTAACGCTAAGCGTATATCATCGCGAGGATTATCTCCAAGCGCCCTTGGAGGAGTGCGACGCGGTACTCCTGCGTGCGATCGGCTGGATTCCTACCGACGAGGAACGCGCCAAAACCCAGCGCGTTCTGGCGTCGACTCTGTGTATTGGTCATACTCAAACCCTTGATTTCGCACGAGAAGCGACCTCGTCGAATATCTCTGAAGAGTCCCTGAAGAACATTGCCGAGTATTTGAATTTCCCCTGTGAAGAGAATAGTCGACGTTGCGTGGCGACCCTTGCGCAGATTCGCGCCCAGGTTCGCTCTGAAACGTTGCGTCAGCTGTGCTATCTCGACGGCGCACGCTCGAACGAACCTCTCCTGCCGCTGGAACCGCTTAAGCCCGTAAACGTCGGGTTTTTCTACTATGGCGACCAGGTCGACGAGACCTACGAAGCTTTTGAGGCGCGACGCGACGCCGAAGGACGCGTCAACTCCGAATCCGCTCCGCGAATTGCGCTCTTCGGCGATTTCCTCGACCCCTATAAGACGCTCGACCGACAACCCGTCGACGAATTACTACAAAAGCTCGAAACCGCGGGTTTTAACGTTTACCCAATCTATAAAATCCAAAATAACCCCGAGTTGTTGCGTGAATGTCGACCGGATCTGGCGATCTATTTCCCTCGTGGGCGTGTCTTTGCCGATGGTAAAGCCTCGGAACTCTTCGCTCAACTCAATACCCCGGTTCTGACCGCCGCGCTACTGTCAACGACCGAGCGCCAATGGCGCAACGAGCCAATCGGTTCCACCGGCTCCTACTATTCCCTCGCGACCGCGCTACCGGAGCTCGACGGCGCGACTGACCCAATTGCGATCGGCGTTAAAGAGCCTAACGCCGACGGTTTAGTCTTGCGCGCGCCCCTGTCTGAGCGGATCGACGCGTTGGCGCAGCGTTGCGTCAATCTTATCGAGTTGCGTCGCAAAGCCAATAGCGACAAGCGCGTTGCAATTTTTTACTACAAATCGCCCGGTTCTGCGGCGCTGGCGGCGCAAAGCCTAGAAGTCGTGCCGTCGCTGTATAATACGCTACGGCGTCTGCGAGAGCAGGGCTACGACCTTGGCGAGGAGTTCCCCGAAAGTAGCGAAGCGCTCGAGGAACTCCTGCAACGACGCGGTCGTACCATTGGCGCGTGGACCCTCGGCGATCTGGCGCAATTCATTGCCGACGCTCAACCGGAACTTGTGCCAGCGGAACGCTATCTCCAATGGTTTAAAACCTACGTTCCGGAACACGCGCGCCGTCAGGTGATCGACGCCTGGGGCGCGCCCCCCGGCGACTTTATGACCGTCGATACCGCCGACCAATTCGGTCTGATTGTGCCGCGCATTGTACTCGGTAAAATCGCGCTAATACCACAACCGACGACCGACGTGCTACTGGAGCGCCCCTATCAGGAGCAGGACAACGACTTTGACGCGGTTCACGGAACCGGCAAGGCGCCGCCGCACTTCTATTTGTGCGCCTATCTCTGGGCACGGTATGGCTTTAACGCCGACGCAATCGTTCATTTCGGCACGCACGGTTCGCTTGAATTTACACACGGTAAGACCGGGTTCCTTACGGAATCCTGCTTTCCTGACGTGCTTATTGGAAATACGCCTCACGTCTATCTTTACAGTATCAATAACATAGGCGAGTCCATTCTCGCGAAACGACGCGCGCGCGCCACGCTCATCTCGCACCTGACGCCCCCCTTTATTAAGGGCGGTCTGTATGGCGACCTTGAGACGCTCGACGAAAAGATCCATGAATACGAGGCTTGTGAAGAACCGTTACTAAAGTCTGAGCTTGCGACGACGATCTCCGACCTGGTCTTTTCCTGCGATATTCTCGAGGATCTTGTGGAAAACGAACTCTTTGCGCCTTATCGCGACCCTGACCGTCTGACGTCGGCGCGTGAGTCGCACGAATTACTGTCGGAAGAACAACTTGAAGTACTGCACTCGCTCCTGCACCGTTACGAAAACGCGAAGGTGACCGACGGATTGCACGTGATTGGTCGCCCCTGGGACGCCGAGCGACTGGAACAGACCGTCGCGCTTTCGCGTTTGGAACCGGAAGAGGCAAAAGTTCGGCTCAATGCGTCCTTTAGCCAGGAGTTGGATAGTTTTCTCGCCGCGCTCGACGCCTCCTATATTCCGCCCGGAACCGGCGGCGACTTTCTTCTGAATCCCGACGCCGCGCCGACCGGTCGCAATCTTGTCGGAATCGACGCGCAACGCATCCCCACGCCGGAAGCGCAACGTGTCGCTCAGCGTCTGACCGACGAGTTACTGAGCGCCTATCAGAGTTCTCATGGCGGGGCGTATCCTCGTCGCGTCGCGTGTACGCTCTGGGGTGGGGAAACTGCGCGCACACAAGGGGTTGGGATCGCACAAGCGCTCTATCTCATGGGCGTGCGCGTGACGCGTCAGTCTCGCGGAACCGTTGAGGAAGTCGAACTCATACCCGCGGAAGAATTGGGACGACCGCGAATCGACGTGATCGTGCAGACGTCCGGTCAGTTCCGCGATTCCTTTAGCTCGCGTATCGAGTTGATCGATAAAGCCGCGCGACTAGTCGCCGCCACAGAAGAGAACGAACCCTTTGACAACTACGTGCGCCTTAACGCTTTAGCGATCGAACGCCGCCTGATCGAAGAGCATGGGACGTCGCCCGAGGAGGCGCGTGAACTATCGAGCGCGCGCGTCTTTGGCGCAACGAACGCGCTGAGCTATGGAACCGGTATTATGACGCTTGTGGAGCGCGGCGACCTTTGGGAGAGCGATGAACAAGTGGGGCGTCGGTATCTTGCCAATATGTCGGGGGTTTATCGCGACGCTCAGACTTGGGGCGCGCCGACGCCCAATCTATTAGAGTACAACTTAGAGGGACTCGACCTTACGGTTCAGACGCGTTCCTCTAACGTGTGGGGACCCGCTAAACTAGACCATATTTATGAATTTGCGACCCTCGCGGCGGCAGCGCGCACGCTCAATGGCGTCGACCCTGAAATCTGGTTCGACGACCTGCGCGACCCGAACCACGCCAGAGTAGAGACCGCGCGCGCGGCGTTGCGTGAGGAACTGCGTTCGACCCTGTGGAATCCCGTCTACCTCGCCGGTCTCAAGGGGGAAGGCGCAACCGCCGCACAAAGTCTCGCGAAGACCACGCGCAATCTTTTTGGCTGGAGCGTGGCGCAACCTTCGCAGATCGATCAAAGCATTTGGGAACAGACCTGTGCGACCCTGGTCGACGACTCGCTTGAACTTGGCTTACGAGAATGGTTTGAGCAGAAGAACCCCGGCGCGTTGCAAGATATGACCGCGGTTATGCTAGAGGCGGTGCGCAAAGGGTTTTGGAACGCGGATCAGCAGACGGTGGAGAAACTTGCGACTGTTCATGCGGAACTTGTGGAGCGCTATGGCGCTTCTGGATCCTATGAGACGACCGGCAATCGCCCTTTACAAGATTTTATCAAAGAGCGTATTCCGGAGAAGGTTGCGGCGAGTTATCAGGCGGAACTTCAGCGCGCCACGAGCGCTCCTGCGCAACGCATTGTCGGTATGACGCTCGTGGAACAGACCGAACAGGTTCAGCAGAGGACGCAATCGAAAGAGCGCGTCGGCGTTCAACGCTCCGGAGCGATCGTAATGACGCTGGTCTTTGGATTGTGTTTGATTCTTGGCTTTTTCGGTCGACGGCGCTGGTTCCTGTGAGGCGCTCTTACCTCATGTGTGAAGGTCGTTTACGCCGTGTGCATAAAAAACCGACGCGTATGCCATGGCATAGCGTCGGCTGGTTGTTTACTTGCGTAACGAGTCGCAATAAGTTTTTTAGGAGAGAATAAGTCTCCCGTCGAGCAAATCGGGCAGGACGCGTTTAACGCAGGTCTCAATTTCACGTCGAGAGTATCGACAGCTAAAGTGTCCAGCGATAATGTGTTGGTTATGGAACTTATCGCGACGCACTGCGTAATCCTCCACGCTCATGTGCCGCGCCCTAGAGCGCACTTCCTCGTGTTTGGGATCGGAAATATGCGTCATTTCAGCGATTAGAACTTCAGCCTCGTACATATCGGGATTGGCGTCGAGACCTCTTGGGCTACTGTCGCCGAGGTAGGCAACACGTGGAAAGCGCACTTCGTAGGTGATTTCAACGCCCGATTGGTTCAGGTCGCGAATCTCTGACCCGGAAAGGGAAGTGTATTCCGGCTTCAACTTGCGTCTGCGTTCCCACACAATGTAACCGACGGACGCAACTGTATGGTACGTCTTATGTACCGTCACAAACAGTTCGCGCGACAACTCTAAGACGTCGCCCGGTTGAACGCCAATGAGTTCGCACTCCAAATAGCCTTGATCCAGTCGCGCATAGGCGAGGAGCAGACCTCTAATTTCCTTGATAATGTCGTTTGGGACATAAATCGTGGGTTTTTCCATCTCCATCATTCTTCTTCGCGCTAAATACGCCGGCAGTGCGAGGATATGATCCAAATGACCATGGGTAATAAACAGTCGTGGCGTTCCCATGAATTCCCACGGTTGCCAACCGATATCGAAACCGAGTTTATACTCCGGAATACGCCAGAAGGTCATAACCGGCGCGCGAGAGTAACCCTCGACAGTAAAAGATTTAAAGTTAAAAGTGCGATAGAAAGACGTCTCAAAGACCTTTTGAAGCGTCATATTGTTAGGGTTAGAATCTGATTTCGCCATGATAAATCTCCTATCCAGGTTAATATAAACGTTTTGCTATCGTAGGCAAGACGCGAACGATACGTTAATGTTTCACCCCAAAAACTAAAAAAACAAAAAAACCGAACGAATTCACGACATATGCGCGGCATTCTATAGGCGCTTGTGTTTCTGTCAAGAGGAACAAGTAAAAATATTGATTAATATCTAATAAACGTTAATAACGGCTAGGTAAGAGAGTTATCGCGCTACTGTTCCGCGTCGGCGCCGGTTACTTTTCGCCATGCATCGCGTAGAGGTCGCGCTTTTTCCACTGGCGCTTTATCGGTCGGTAGCGGTTCCTGATCGGGAAAAACGCTCCACCACGCCTTCTTTACCCCGGGAAAACGCTCCTGTTGGATAACCGGAGACGATAAGTTCCCTTCCACGCGAATCTGAGCGATCTGGTCGCCCGCGGCGCCTAAAACGTCCGAGACGATCGGGATTTGGCTCTGACGATTGCCTAAACGTGAACTGAGCGTGAGATCAATGAGTTTCTCCTGCTCGCGCAACGTTAGCCATCCGTCGCCGAAGACCGTGAGCGCGTCCCCTTCTAGTAGCACGCGCGTTAGTTTAATGCGATCGCCTAGCGCTTCGAAGTCGACGACCGATGACTTAAAGGCGGTACGGTCAGGCTCCTGAACGCTTAGGGTCTGTAAAATACGCACAATTTGCGGCATTTCGTAAAGCTCCGCGTCGGTGACGCGCGCGCCGCCGACGCCCCTGAGCGTGGCGATATTCGAGCCTTCGCCCTGTAGTGTCGCGTAAGCGGCGACGTTCCCTTTGAGCGGCTGACTTCCCGGGGAGAAGAATCTCGTAACGTCTTCTAACGTCGCATTTTGCATGGCGCAGGTAAATCGATACGCAGGCACGGGACGCCCGAGAATGACGCCGTCGCTTATTGCTTGACCCTGAAAAATTTCCGACTGTAGCGCGCGCCTTTGGTCATTTGCGTTGGGCCAGTTCGCGAGCGGATTAGGCGCGGCGAGCGCGGTATTGTTGGTCGCGGGCGCGAGATTAACGCCGGGCTGGGTCGGTTCGTAGGGCGAGGAGGCGGAGACGTTAGCGCTTATTGCGCCGGGATTTTGTGTCGAAGAGGAGGCAAAACCGACCGGTTCGTTTGGCGAAGTGTCTGACGTTGGCGCCTGTGCGCGCACTCGCATGGGGGTCTGCGCGGTCACATAGGTTTGCACGCGTTGGTTAATGGAGAGCGCGTTTTCTGACGTTTGGCGATTGTAAATGGGCTCCGCGTCGATCTTTTCTTTGAGGAATGGATCGATATAGACCGGGCAGTTTTGAATAGGCGGCGCTTCACGCCCCCAGAAGAAATCTTCTCCGTTGTAGTAGAACGGACCGGTGAGCTTGGCGATCTGTAAGTCTCGATAGAAGAATGAATCGAGGTTCATTTCACCATAAATAAGCGGGGGGGTATTCTCCAGAGCCACGCCATAAAACTTGACTTGTCCACAAATTGCGGAGAGGGTCGCTGAGCCTAGTCGCGCGGAATTCTGTTGCGTTACCATTCTCAAGGCCCAGGTGACTCGACGTTTAGCGTTGGGCTGACCGCTCTGACGAATTTGGACGGAACCGTCGACGTTAAAGAATCCGATCGGCTGGAAGAAGTCGAAGAATTTCGCGGCGTCCGACGAGGCGACGCCCTGTAGGTCGCGGTCGATTTGCAGTTGGTCGACGCGCAAAGAGGGAAGGTCGAGCGTCCATCCTCCGTCAGGGTCGATTTTACAATAGACGTTCGCGGCGTAGGTGGTGCGACCGTTGCGCGCGCGCAGCGATTCTATCATTAGCGAGTTGTGACGATATGAGACGCGCCCCTCTATTTCGCGCAATTCTAACGGTATGCCGACCGGTTGCGCGGAGGTGACGCCGGAGACCGGCGAGACGTCAAATTGCAGGTCGACTTTCGGCTGGTCGCTTTGGTAGGCGATTCGAATCTGACCGTTCGCTTTGCCTTCCAGTTGTAACCGTTCGAAATCCTCTTTCTTCTCATAGTGACACAACGCGTGTCGTAGTTCCGCGCCGAGTGGGAAATTCTGTACGTCGGCGCTCAGAGTGAATCGCCATATGTCTTCTCCCAGCGTTGTGGGCGTTTGCGTGTTCGCGCGAGCGTTGACCAATGGCGCAAAGAGGTTCGCCGACGCCGGTTCGGCGTCGGTTGTCGTGACAAGACCGTTAGACTGTGCGTTAAGTTCCGACAGACGCGTGAGTTCCTGCGCGAGTTGACCACGCGCGCGACCGTTGTAAAGAGCGCCGTGAGCTAGTATGGTAGAAGCGCCGCTGTGACCGCGAAGGTTGGAGAAGAGCCATGCGTTTTCGCGCATGTAGATCTGCCCTTTAAGGTTCGTGATCGGCAGAGGAAAGAGGTCATAGTTGATCGAACCGTCTCTAACATTAAGCGCCGCTTGAACTTTAAAGGGGTCGTTCGGGAAGTTTATCGGGTCATATTTGACGCAGACAAGAGCGTCGAGCGCTCCTGTCGGGTGTAATTTCTCAATGAGTTCGCGGGAGGAATCGGGTACGGCGCCGAGGAGGTTGGAGTCGATCAATTGATCCTTTGCGGTAATATCGACCCTACCGTGAGGAGTGGCGAAGAGATCTTCGAAGACTCCTTTGATCTGCACGGGTCTTGTGCGGTTCGCTTCTGACTGTAAGAGGAGAGACAGCGCGCCCTGAGGATTGATCTCCACGCGTGCGCGAAGTTGTGAGAACTGATAGGGAAACGCGTGGCAACGCAGGTCGACGTCACGACCGGTGGCAACGAACTTCGTGGGCGTCCACTCGTGATTCACACGCGCGGATTTTTCAAAGGACGCGTCAATATTAGTCGTGGCGACAAAGGCGTAGTCATCCAGGAATCCGAGCATTGTCTTGCTCATTTGCTCCGACATATACCGACGCCTCATAGGGGAGCGTATTAACTGGCACAGGAGCGTATCGGAGATTTGGAATTTTTCGAACTGAAAGCGTAAGGCGGCGTCGGGATCGCGCGTGGTCAACGGGTTGCCGAGCTGGCGATAGGCGGCTTTAATCGCGGTGAGACCGTACCGCGCTTCTAGTCGTTCCAGTGAGAACTGCGTTGTGTCGAGTGAGAAAGATAGGGTCAGATCCGACAGGGGATATTGCAAAACGGGAGTGAGCGCGGAGCCGTCCTCCACCTTGCCCTGGACGTGGAAGTCGATTGACGTCAGATCGAAGAGCGAACCATTGGCGTCGACGTCGAGTGAGACTCGTCCCTGTAGGTTAGTAAGTAGCGCGAATTTCTCCGGAGCTAGCGCTCGTGCCAGCGGTAGTATTGCGGCGACGTCGAGCTTGGCGATCGCGCCCTTGACAGACCACTGGTAGTCTTTGAATTCCGCGTCGATTCCCAGGGATTTAACGTAGGGATTCGACGCGGTCAGCGTTAGCGTCCAAATGAGTTTCGGATCGGCGGCGAGCGCGTCGTCGTCTGGGTAGTCTGGTTCCTGCGCGGCGTCTTGCTCTTCTTCTAGCGGCGTCTGCCGCGCCTCCGCGTGTTCCTGATAGCTTGCCAGACGCACACGCGCGCCTTGCGAGTCGCGTGCGAAGTCGGCGCCTTGGGGTTGAACCGGGAGATCCTGTAGACGCGAGGCGTCCTCCTGCGCGTCGTTTGCGTCGTGTTCGGGCGGATCTTGTGGCTGTGCGACCACATATTTAGGCGCGAATGTCAGATTAATTCCGGTGAGCGCGAGCGTTTCGTTGGCGTTACCTGGCAACGTGATCGAGAGCGTTGCGTCGGCGAGTTCGAGCGTACATGGATCGCCAGCGTTCTGATAGAACGGTTTGAAGTCTTCGACGAGTCTTGCGGGGTCGACGTCGGCGTAGAAGTGTGGTCGCGCCAGGAGAATGCGTCTGATCTTGAAGTTCCCTTTGACGAGTTTCTTAATCGTGATAGGGCACTCGAGGTAAATTTCCTGTGCGTCAAAGAGAGGACGGTCGACTTTATTGTGGCGTTTCTTATAGACGGCGACGTCGCGCAGACGTACCCCGCGCATGGAGTCGAGACGGATCGAACCGAAGGATACGTCCAAGTCTGGGTATTCCGCCTTTAGGCGTCGCTGAGCAATCACGCTCAGTTCGTCGTTGGCTCGACGATAAAAGACGCAAAACAGAACCGTCGCCAGGAGCGCAAGAAAAAAGAGCGTCCAACGCAAAAAGCGAAAGAGCTTTTCCATCAGACGCAAAGCGCCTGTGCGCTGGACCTGCCCTGTGACGGCGTTACGGTTCATATAGGTCAATACCAATACAATCAAAACAAAAATTATGGACTCGTGAGGAGACCGTTCGTCCTAAGCACACAAGACTAGCGAATCCAGGCGTCTTGGTCAAGGTCGAAAAGGATGAATCCAGATGAATTGAGCGTCGCGTCCCAGTCGCAACATACGGCTATTTACAAAAAAACCTTTCTTTTGTGTGAAAGAATGGCGCCTATTTTGCAAACAGTATTTTAGACACGCTATTTGAGCGTGGCGCTTTAAGACGAGTGTTTCATTTTGAAGCGCTTTTAAAAGCAACGTTCGGCGTGTTCAAATAAAAAAATGTATTTTTTTGACGTTCCTTAGGACGTCTGAGATTAACCCAGAGGCTTTGCCTCGTTTGTAATCAACGATATTTGCGTATGGTATAAAAGAATTTCGTCCAGATTCGACCACGTCTGCCGCGCAGAATAAACGGCGTTCCTTTTCGTTCCTATTATAACAAGGCTCCTCCCTTTTTGCGCGTAGACTCCAATGAGCGGAGATTGGTCAGAATCGTAGCGACACAGAAGAATCGGTGATGATATGAACGCTTTGTCAGTAACGCTGCCTAGGAAAAAAAGAGAGTCTGGAACTAAACGAATCGATTCGCGTCTTACCAAACATAGGAGCGAAAAAGTGAACGACGAACAATTGATTGACGCGACCCTTTCGGGCAATCGCGAGGCTTTTGGCGAGCTCGCGCGCAGATATCAAGATCGAGTTTACAATTTAGCGTTCCAAATCGTCGGTAATTCCGAGGACGCGATGGACGTGACGCAGGAAGCCTTTCTGCAGGCGCTTTCGCACTTGGATTCCTTCCGACGAACCAGCCGATTCTATACCTGGCTCTATCGCATCGCATACAATTGCGCCGTGGGTTGCGTGCGTCGTCGCAAGCGCGCCGTGTCTATGGAGTCGCTCACCGATGAATATGGCGACGCCTTTGTCGCCAAGGTGGACGCGCCCGACGCGAACGCATGTCGTGAAGACGACGTTGCGATTCTGCGCAAAGCGTTGCAACAGCTGTCGCCGGAATACCGCGAGCCGCTGATTCTTCGAGAAATCGAAGGCGCCAACTATGAGCAGATTGCCGAAATCCTCGGCGTGCCCATTGGGACGGTGCGTAGTCGTCTGCACCGTGCACGCGCCACGCTCCGTGAAATTCTCGAACGTTCCGGCGTGTATCGCTAATCCCTTGATCGCGTTTGACGCCAAGTATATAATCGACGTAGACGACGAGATCATCGCGCGACGCACTTGACGTCGCGCGGCAGAATAGAACGGCGAGTAACCTCACGCCGAAAAGTCGAGGAACGTCGATACAATGCAGAAGTATAATTGGGAAGAGCTCGTTGACTCGTATGTCGACGAGGAGTGTTCTGTACAAGAGAAACGCGCGATAGAAGAGCGTATGTTAGTCGATGCGAGCGTTCGCGAGGCGATTCAAAGCGCCCAGCGGATACGGCAAGCTCTACGGTCGTTCAGTTGCGTCGCGCCTCCTGAGCTCGAGAATCGCTTGACCGAAGCGCTACAAAACGCTCCAGCGTGGCGCAAAATTGAGCGACGGAGTCGAGTGGCAAGACGCTCCGAACAAGCGCGCACGAGTTCTTTCAATCTGATGAAGTGGGTTCCCAGCGTCGTTGGAGGCGCAGTGGCCGCGTCGCTACTGCTCGGTTTCGGGTATGCGTACCATTCGTTGCATATTCAACCGGAATCGAAGCAAACCCTGGTCGAATACACGCCAATGTCAACGACTGTGGAAGTAGTACAACAGCCTCTGGAATCCCCTACCGTAATGACGCCGTCCCCGGCAAATCGTCCGCCCGAAGCGGCGAAACGCCGTTCCGATTCCGACTTCTGGATTGTTGTAACGCTTCAGGAACCACAGCAGTGGCGTAAGTTTACGCGCGAGTTCCAGAATCGTTGCAACGCCGAAAGCCTCGCTTTCTCCAAGTTCGGAGACGGTAACGAATACCTCGTTGAACAGACGACCCCGAAACAATGGGCGGAACTGGTCAGTTGGTTAGAGACGCTCGGCGATACGGAAACCTCCGCCGCGTTAGAACGCTGGCGTCATTCCTCGTCCACCGGCGTGCGTAGCGCGCGCGTGACATTCCTCTATCAAGAGGAACAGACGCTGTGAGCAGCGACGCCACGCCTGGCAGAAGGCGGTATGAGACAGTGGCAAAATTCGAATTTTTCGGTTTTTTTTACTCTTTTCAGTAGAAAAAGCTTGCCAAAATCTCCTACTGTGATTATGCTAGTTCATACGGTAGGTTGTTTTTTCGACCGAAGGTTACACAGACGTTGCGTACGTTTGTGATTCGAAATTGTTCAGGCGCTTCGCGCTGGAATTTATACAATATAATCAGGGCAAGGTCATCCGCTGCGCTGGTTCGCTAACTTGCAAAAGCGTCCTGCGTCGCTCTATTCTATGAAGGAATTGGAAATGAAAAAGACGTTCAAAACTGGTTTCACCCTCGTGGAACTGCTGGTCGTGATTTCTATCATCGGCATGCTTGCCGGTCTGCTCCTTCCTGCAGTCCAAAACGCGCGTGAAATGGGGCGTCGTACCCAGTGTATCAACAATCAAAAGAACCTCGCCTTGGCTGTGAATATGTACGAGCAGTCCAAAGGCAAATATCCCCAGTATCGTTCCGCCGGTGAAAAGACCGGTTGGAGTACTGACAGCACCGGTTTGGCTATGTCCACTCCGGTCGATTCCAACAACGTTGCGCATCTCCAGATCAACTGGATCGTTTCCTTGCTTCCGCAACTGGAACAAACCCAGCTGTATGATATCGTCCAAAACGACGCGGACGTCGCGTTCTACGACTCGACCATTCCCACTCTGATCTGCACCAGCGCAGGCGCTGCGGAAGAGAACGGCAATAACTACGTCGCTAACTGCGGTTACGCCGATGGAGCCATTCTTGACAGCGGTACCAGCGACGTGAGCAAGGCCAACGGTATCTTCACAGACGGCGTGTGGGGCGGCGCGAAACTCACCGTTGACGACGTCAAAGACGGTACGACCAATACTCTGCTGTTCTCCGAAAACCTCCAAGCCGGTTCCATGTGGGCCAGCCAAGAGTACCAAATCGGTTTTTGCGTCAATGCTTACAATGACGGTCTGATTTACGCATATCCGAACCAAATCACCAATGGCGCGACTGCCGCTGACATCGTGAGCAACATCGTTAGCCCGATGAAGATTAACCTCCAGCGTGATATCATCGACGGCGCGGAATTCATCAGCAGTACTGTCAACGATAACTCCACTCCCGGTTACTGGGCGTTTGCTCGCGCTTCTTCCTCTCACCCGGGTCTGGTCGTTGTCGCGATGGCTGACGGTAGCACTCGTACCATGAGCGAAAACGTCAATCACGAAGTGCTCACCCGCGCCATGTCTCCCAACGACAAGAAAAGCGCTTTCTACGGCAATTTCGAAGCCAAAGCGCTTGACATTTCCAAACTCAATCCGTAATCGTTCTTTGGTCTAACCTAGACGATCGGTTCCAAACCAACAATCCTATCCTAGGGTGTTGACTTTGCCTGAAAGCCAGACTAACGAGTTCGCTCGTTGGTCTGGTTTTTTCATTGCCCGAATCTGAGCGTAGCGTTTTGTGAGGTTGACGCAGGGCGTTATTTTGCCATACGCAAAGTAAAGGGTAGTCGGCGCAACGAGGGAGCGTCGCTCACGTATGGACGCCACGTAGAAGACACAGGTTGAGAGTGATCGCGTCACAAGTGTAGTCGCGCGAATAAAAAGCGCGTCCCTGTGGACAAAGACACAGGGACGCGCGGAACGCATTTAACGCTTTAGAACCTAGGTCAACTTGCCAGCAGATTTCAAGCCGACTCTACCTCAAACGGCGGCGAGTAGATAGAGCTCTTACGCCCAGAAACCGCCGGGTTGGAAGAGCGGGTCGACCATCTGCGCCCATTGCCCGAGGTCGCGCGTCCAGTCGAGTACGTTGTAACGATATCGCAGCTGTTGCGCGAGTTGGTAGCTCTTGTGTAGTCTCTGTCTATCTATTCCGATCTCTTCCGGGGTCGAAGGCGCGGTGGAGTCGTGAATGACCTGCTGGATCTCTTTCGCTGGCATGAGTTGCTTTTGCAGGCGCGGTTTAAGGTCGTGCCATGAGTCGCGGAAGAGCTTTAATCGACGTTCCAGCTCGCTCGGTTCCACGAACTTTTTGAGGCATTCGCGTTTGACCGTGTCGTAAAGCCCGGAAGTACCGAAGTTTTCTTCCAGTTCACGCTCGATTGTGTCCCAAGTTCGGAAGTTTTGTGGAATCGCCGCGATGGCGTCGTCAAAGGTCTTTTCCGTCCAGTAGGCAAGAATCCGTTCATAAAGCGCCGAGGTCGCGATCGTGCCCACGCCGACTTTGAATCCGTGCGACGGCGCCTCGCCCTGATACGTGTGATGCTGATTGTCCCAAAGATGGCTGAACTGATGTTCCGCCCCGGAGGCCGTGCGCGAAGTCTTGGCCTTCTGCATTGCCAGACCGCTCATAATCAGACCCTCAATAAGGAAGGTCAGCGCTTTGCGATCGCCCGCGGCTATCCCCTTGGGATCGGCGACCCAGTCGCGCAGAGAATCTTGCACGAGTCCCCAAGCGACCTGGTCGATCGGCTCGGTTCCCAGTAGGTCGGCGATAATCCAGTCGGCTCCGGCTGGAATTTTGGCGATGAGGTCGGCGAAACCAGCGGCGTTCATCTTCAGCGGGGCTTTACAGACCACGTCCATATCAATGAGAATCCCTTTCGGCGCCGGACAGGAGAAGGTCTGTTTGCATTCGTTGTATTCGATCGACGCGCCGAAGGAGGCGTAACCGTCCATAGACGCGGCAGTTCCGACCACCATATAGGAGCGTTCCACCAGTGAGGAGGAGTATTTGCATAGGTCGTTGATCGTACCGGAACCGACCGCTACGGCAATTGCGTCGGTCTGAGCCAGGCGTGGCTTCAGCATATCGACCAGTCTCATTTCCGCGTGCATTTTCGGCTCGGAATAGATATAAGGTTCTTCCACTTCCACGCCGCTAGCGCGCAACGACGCCAACGCCTGCTCGCCGGCGAGCGCATAGGTCGTTTCGTCCGCGACAATGACCGCTTTGCTCTGGGGAAAGAGCTGTGTGAAGAAAGAACCGACTTGCGCGAGCGTCTGTTCGCCAACGACTACCGCCTGGGTATCGTCGCAAAGTTGCAACGCTTTCTCAACTCGTTCTGCTGTTTCGCGATAGAAATCCTGGCTTGACACGATCTTATATCCTCTCTACTTAGATGGTTTTATGGGCGTATTCCCACGCGTGACAATAGTAAAGCGGACGCGTCGCATGCGGCGTGTCCGCTTTTTCGGTATTATATCGCGTCGTTTGGGTAGAAACAAGCGAGCGATAGCTAGTTTTTATTTGGTCGGCGGCGGCGCGCCCAATCCTTTTGTGACAACATGACGGTACTGCTCCGGGGTGAGTTCAAAGACCTGGGCTCCTGACGCCTTTGCCGCACGTAATCTTTCCTGCGGGGTCGAGCGACTTCTGGAGGAAGTCGCATTTGTCGTGGCGGGCGCTACGCCAGGCGCTTGCGCGGTGGGCGCGAGAGTATTATTCACGGGAATCTGTAGGACCGATTCGTCGCTATGTCGCTGCTGCGTTTGTGCTTGTGGCTCCGACGTAGGGACGTTTTGCGCTACGAG
This sequence comes from Planctomycetia bacterium, assembly GCA_030537455.1. Lineage (GTDB taxonomy): Bacteria > Planctomycetota > Planctomycetia > Pirellulales > Thermoguttaceae > RUG369. The sequence goes on from JAUNMR010000005.1 coordinate 92,923, forward strand.
AACCGCCTCGCCCGACGCGGTTCGATTGACCGACGCCTGATCCGTTGGCGCGCCAGTTGGCGCTAGGTCGAGGGAAGAGGTTGGAATCTGATAATCGTCGAACATTCCGTTGACCTGGGGGATCTGGTATCCGTCGAAGGCTCCGCCCGGCGCGTGCGCTTGGGGCGTACCGGAGGTGGCAAATGCGAAATCCTCGTCGTCTTCGTCCTCGTCGAATTCAATTGTGGTCGGCTGGTTATAGTAGCTCTGGAGTTGCTCGAGGCGATCCATTGCGTCAAGCATATCCCACAGTTGCGGCGCTGGTATCGTAATTGCGGCGTATTTTGTGTCGGTCGGCGCTAGGATCGGTTCCTGCGCGGGCGCTAACGGCGCGGGTCGTGTTTGCGCCGGTAGCGGCATAACGCGCGCGTGTTCCGGCGCTACGGTTTGCGCCAGCTCATGGGTCGGCGCGGGGTTATCGCTCGATGGCGCAGGCGTTTGCGTTGTGCTGGGCGCTTTGACGACGTCGAGCGGTTCTTCGCGCGGCACAGCGTTACGAATCGACCCGGGACGGAAGGTTCCAATGCCCTCGACGCGACACATTAGCCCGTTGGCGGAGGCGATAAATAGCCCAGGATTGGCCAAGCCAATGTGTGCGGTCATGGCAATGCGCGAACGAGTGCGTTTATCGGAAACGTTCGCGAGCGCGATTTCACTGACCGAACCAGACTTGGAGTCTTCCGAACCGCTCGCTTGTGTGAGCGGAGTCGGCGCGTTTTGCGCAAGTTCGCGCTCCGCCTCGCCAGTGGCTTCGCTGAGCGTCTGCAGAAGCGACGTCTGCCAGGGCGTTTCATAGGTCGGTTGTTCGTTACGACGCGCTACGCGAACGCGATAGGCAACTTCACATAACGGCAGGTATCCGGTGGACGCCGCCATGAGTTGCGCGTCTTCGTCCGGTTCGACGTCGTTGAACTCTTGCTCGAGTTGTTTTTTCTCGAGCGCTTCTTGCTTTTCAATTTCTTTAAGTTGAGCGGTTAGAACGGCTTGGTCGATTTCGTCGTTGAGTTCGCGCGTGTAATCTTGCGGAATGATATATTCCAGTGTGCTCATCGTGACTTCAAACTGCGAGGCGCTGACGTTCTTCATAGAGACCGGCTCAGGGGTCGGCTGTGCGTTCGGCTGGACGTGTGGCGCGACGTCGTTCTGTTCGGGCGCAACGCTTGGCGTTTGTGCGCTAGCGCTTGGCACGTGTGGCGCGACGGTGAGGTAACCGTTTGACGGCACGGCGCTTGGGGCGACGTGGGTATAGCCTTGAGGAGCCGCGGGAGCGTTCTGTTGTGCGGTCGAGAGATTCGCGCCGTCGCTCTCGGCGACGCCGGAAGTGGCAAAGGCGGAATCGTCCCAAATGTCGTTATCGTCGTTTAGAGCGGCGTAGGGGTCGTTGGTAATGCTAATGGCGCCGTCGAAGGGGTTGACGTTCATTTGCGTCGTGGCGTTGAGATTCGTCGTGGCGTCGGCAGTGGCGTTATTCTCCATTCCGACAGGCGCTTGTTCGGTCATTACGGGCGCGTTGGCGGTTACAGCGGGACCGATTTGAGTGAATTGTGGCGCCGACGCGACTTCGACGCTTGGCGCGTTGTTTTCAGCTCTAACATTCTGCTCGGGCGCAACTTGCGGTTGTACGGGCATTTGGGCGCTGGTTTGCTCGTTTTGCGGATTGGGCATAACGGGCGCGATTTGCATATACCCGTTCGCTGGGGCTGGGTTGGGAACCTGTGCGGTCGTCGCCTCTGTTTTGGGCGTGACCTCGACCGCAGGCGTAGCCTCGCTCGCGGGCGCCACGCTAGTAGTATTCGTCACAGTTCCCGTGGGCGCTTGCGCAACGAGCGTGGGTTGAGTTTGCACGTCGGGGGCGTACGTGGCGCCAGCGCGTGCGAGCGCTTTGGCTTTGTGAGGAAGTTCCGGCGCCTGCTGACCGAGTTGCGACGCGAGCGCAAGCATTTCGCTTTCTTTTTGGGCGGCGAGCTGTAACTCCCCTTTGGAGTAGTATTTATCGGTGATGATCGAATACGCCTGGAGCTGACCGACTTCGAAGGACAGGGGCGCGAACGCTTGGTCGCGACCGGAACCTTCCAGTAGGGTCAGACCGTAGTAATATTGCGCTTTGGGGTAATTCGGATTGCGCGCGACTAATTTGGCCAGTTGCGCGTCGGCGGTGGCATAGTCGCCTGCTTCGTAACTAGCTTTGCCATATTCGAAGAGGAATTCGTCGTTCATTGGCGCGAACTTGACCGCCTGAGCATATTCCGCCTGTGCATTGGCGAAGAACATGCGTTTGCTCTCGACGAAACCGATACGATAGTGCATGACCGCGAGGATTTCAGGCGCGGTGGTTGCCGCGGCGCTCGTCGCTAGGTATTTTTTATACAGGCGCGAGGCGTCGTGGTAACGTTTTTGCTCGAAATAGGCGTCCGCCTGCATCTGCAAGCGTTCCGGCGATTCCTCCATACGCGCGCCGCGACCGTATTGATTCGCAAGGGCGCGGATTTTACTCGTCTCTTGTTCCTGGCGACGCGCTTCTGGGTTGGGAAGATTGGAGACGTCGGTGCAGTACTCTTGTCCTGGCGCTTTGTAGTCGGCCGATGGGGAGCGAAACGCAGAGCAACCGTAGGACGCAGACGAAACAAGCGCGAGCGCCGCTAAAAGGCTTATCGATGGCAAGTTCTTTTTCATAAAAGCCGCTCCATGTGACTTCGCAAGAGTCAAGTCGTGTCAAGACGCATGTCCATGCTACTCGACGCGTCTTCCAACGTCTCCACAAGCGTCTAACCAACCAAGAGTCGCTCCATAGAGACTCCCGGCGCCTGTGAGCCGTATTGGTTCTATCGACCAAGACGCTAGATGTGATTATAGAGTTTTTAACGATTTGTTAAAATTTACTGGTTTTGACAGATAGGCTTAGCGTTCTTTGGTTCCAAAACTATTCCCAGAAAAATTAAAAAAAGATGATAATTAGCGATTGACATTTGGAATTGCTTGTTATAAACTTTAGTACAAGACTCTTGGGGAAGCCAGTAGAGCTTACTTCAAAGAACAGTTTCGGAGCTTACTTTAAGTTCTACATTACTCCCTATTATGACAGAGTTGATCTTTTCCAAAAGACCGCTATTAGAACTTAGTGCATAATAAGCACGACAATAGACCTTTTAGAAAAGCTAGTGGAGCTTACTTCTGTATTTGGATCCTTAATCTGACTTTAGTTCCACGCTACTTTCGCTTAGACGTTGCGTCGAGACTATTCCCAAAAGATAGTTCTCGACGCTTTTTTTGTGACGTCCTCGGCGTCTGAGTCTTTGCGCGATTGGCGAGCTCCGACGTTCTCATAGGTTTCGACCAAGTTGCGGCGCCTTTCGGAAATCACGTCTTTATTCTTAAAAAAGACTGATATCGCTATTTTCTTTTTGATTCAAAGCGCTCATATGTGACTCCCCCCTTAGCAATCGAAAATCTAGTGGCGCTTACTTCTGTGGGGGTGGCATTTTTATTGTTCCACATTTTTTCGTCGCTTCGCTAGGAAGCGTTTAGCGTTGACGCCCCTAGCAAAAAGACGACGCGAAGAAAGTTCAACGCGTCGTCTTTTTAGTTTCTGGCAGCGCCATTTCGATCTGGTCGGTCATCGCGACTTGCGATTTTTGCTACGACCCGGCATATCGCCAAGGATTTCGCGTAGTTCCTCGTCGATATCGAGGTCGAGCGCTTGGACGTCAAAGGCGTGTCGCATGGGTTTGGGCGTAGCGACGTCGGCGCTTTGGGGTTGGGGGTCGTTCTGCGTTTCTTCGTCGCACTCTTGCGGGACAAGATCGGCGCCGAGCGGGGCGAGGTCGAAGGTTGCGAGCGCCTCGTATTTTGGATCGCCGCGCATGAGTTCGCTGGAGTAGAGCACGACCGAGTCGATCGGCGAGACGCCAAAATCGACGTCTTCGACCTGTTGCAGTAGTTCCGCGAGCGTTTGAGTCGCGTCGCGCCCTTCGCCTCGTTCGTTTCGACGCGCACGACCGATAGTTAGGTGAGGACTGAAGGCGCGGTTTTCACGTGGAAAGCCCAACGTGCTGAGTTCTTCGTCGATGCGTTGCGCCAATAGTTCCAGTTCTTCCGTTCCCTCGGTGATTCCAACCCACAGGGTCTTGGGATTATTGGCGTCGGGAAAGGCGCCGAAGCCTTCCAGCGCCACGTCGAACTGCTCCACGCTCTTACAGGCGCGTTCCACCGCCTGCATGACGCGGTGCAATTGCGTTACCGGCACGTTGGAACCGAGGAACTTCAGCGTTACGTGAAAGTTCTCTTGTTCCACCCACTTAATACTGGGGAAGGCGCGCTTAATGGGTCGGAGCGTCTTGGCGATTTTCGCCAGTGACCCTTGCGCAATCTCAACGGCAATGAAGGCGCGAATCGTGGGGTTCATAAGACCAACCTCTTTCTATAACGCAATTTAGCGTTACGCTTCCGCGGGACATAGCTCGAGATTATCACGATGGACAATCGCTTTGTGTACGACCGCGTCGGTTTGTAGCGCTTGAGCAAGTTCGTCGCTACGTTTGCGACAGATCTTCTGCGCGTCGTGGAAATTGTAATTCACGAGCCCGCGCGCTAGTTCCTTTCCGGCTTGGTCGACCATTGAGACGACGTCGCCCTGACGAAATTCACCGTCGACTCGAATCACGCCGATAGGCAGTAGGCTCTTGCCCTGATTAAGGAGCGCGTCGATGGCGCCTGCGTCCAGAACGAGCTTCCCTTTGGGCGCAGACGCGGAACGGAACCAGCGTTCTCGCGCGGAGAGCTTTTGGTTCGGGTAGAAGATTGTGCCGCAATCTTCTGCGGCAAAGATTTTTGAGAGAATCTTGGGGTCGTTGCCATTGGCGATAATCATAGCGCCTCCGGCGTTCACGACGGTACGTGCGGCGCGCAGTTTCGTTTCCATTCCTCCTTTGCTACGACTGGACTTCTTTTTGGCGACCAGGTCGAGGAGCTTCGGCGACCATTTGTCGACGACGGAGATCACCTTCGCTTCCGGCGTGCTTGGGTCGGCGTCGTATAGACCGTCGACGTCGGTGAGCAGAATCAGTAGCGGCTCGGGGAAGAGATTGGCGACCAGGGAGGCGAGACGATCGTTTTCTCCAAAGGTCAGGGAAATTTCCGCGGAACTGACCGCGTCGTTCTCGTTGATAATCGGCAACGTGCCAAAGTTAAAGAGCGCGTGCATGGTATTGCACATGTTAAGATAACGATGGCGAATACTCAGATCGCCGGCTGTCAGTAGGATTTGCGCGGCGGGAACGCCCTTGGCGGCGAGTTCTTCCTCGTAAAACTGTATCAGCGCGCCCTGACCGATCGCGGCGACCGCCTGCAAGGTCGTGAGCGATTTAGGACGTTGCGTTAGTCCCAAGCGCCCCATGCCGGCTCCGACCGCGCCGGAACTGACTAAAACTACGTTGATCCCACGAGCGCGAATCGCTACGATTTCCTCCACTAGAGAGTGAATTCGCTCAAAGTTCAATAGACCGTCTTTGTGTGTGAGAATGTTCGTTCCCACCTTAATGACGACGTACTTAACCGTTTGAACAATTTCCTGTCTGCTTAAACTGATCATTTTCTTTTTCGTGTTCTTTCATTGGAAAGAACCGCGCCAAATTAAACCGTTGCGCTCTTGCGTCGACCGTTCCGACGCGCTGCGCGCACGCTACTGTGTTAACCGCGCTATTATGCCGGTATTTCCTTTACTTGTCAAGTCGTAAGCGCATTTCCCTCGCGGATTCGCGCTTTTAACGCGTACGACTTGTTTTTCCTTACTTGTGAGGTTAAAATAGACATTCCACGGCGCCTGTCTCTTTACGATACGCGCGATTCGTGTAAAATAGTTGGAAGCACGTCTTGGCGCGTAGCGAGTAGCGCGCGTCGTCCTAGGTTCGTTAAGGAGTCTGTTATGTTAATTTGGCCGGCTATCGATATTCGAGGCGGTCAGTGCGTTCGTCTTTGTCAGGGCGATTACGCGCGTGAAACGGTCTATGGCGCTTCGCCGACGGCTATGGCGGAACACTGGCGCAGTCAGGGCGCTAAGCGATTGCATTTGGTCGACCTTGACGGCGCCAAAGACGGAACGACGGCAAACTTTGAGTCGGTGCGCGAACTTGTCAGCGCAATGACCCCTTATGGCGTGGAGTGCGAACTAGGCGGCGGCGTGCGCTCACAAGAAACGATTGAACGACTCCTCGAACTGGGACTGACGCGACTGGTGGTCGGCACTCTGGCGCTTAAAGATCCGAAATGGTTCGCCGAAATGTGCGAAAAATTCCCATACAAGTTAGCGCTCGGTATCGACGCGCGAGGCGGTATGGTCGCCACCGACGGTTGGCTAGAAGTCAGTAGCGTACGCGCCGTCGATCTTGCGCGCCAGTACGACGGTCTGCCGATCGCCGCGCTTATCTACACCGACGTGGCTACCGACGGTATGATGAAGGGACCGAACGTGGAGGAAACAGTCGCTATGACGCGCGCCACGTCGATTCCACTGGTCGCCTCCGGCGGCGTGACGACCCTCGAGGACGTACGACGTCTCAGCGACGCCGGTTTACCCGCGTGTATTATCGGGCGCGCGCTCTACGAGAATACGATTTCATTGCCCGAGGCGTTGCGGTTTGAGTAATTCTACCCGTCGTCCTATCGGTCGCGCCGACGTCGCGCGGCTTTTTACCTAACGCAACAGATAAGGATCGAACCCTTGCGCGAAGAAGATAGCAATCGTATCGTGATAACCGGCGTCGGTCTGGCGTCCCCCAACGGCTCAGATCTTTCCGAATTCCGAGCGTCCCTGCTTAGCGGTAAGAGCGGGGTGGAGCGCTATGAGGTTCGCTATTTCGGCGAAACCTTAGCGGGCGTATGTCACTGTAACGTGTCGAAGTGGCAGTCGCGTCGGGATCAGCGTCGCGGCACGCGCGCCGGTAGTCTTGCGGTCTTCTGCGCCGCAGAAGCGCTCGAGGATTCGCGCTATCAGTTTGACGCATGCGATAAAGATCGCGTCGGCGTCTATATCGGCGTGACGGAGCACGGCAACGTTGAGACGGAAAATGAAATCTACCAGATCAAGCAGTTCGACTACGACTGCGCCTACTGGTCGCACTTTCATAACCCACGTACCGTCGCTAATAACCCCGCGGGGGAAGTGACCTTACGATTTGGAATTACCGGTCCGCACTACACCTTGGGCGCCGCCTGCGCCGCGGGCAACGCCGGTCTCATTCAAGGCGCTCAGCAACTGCGACTCGGCGAGGTCGACCTGGCGCTGGTCGGCGGCGTCTCCGAATCGATCCACACCTTTGGCATCTTCGCGGCCTTTAACGCGCAAGGCGCGCTGGCGCGCCACGAGGATCCCGCCAAGGCGTCGCGTCCCTTCGATAAAGATCGCAACGGTATCGTCGTTTCCGAGGGCGGTTGCGTCTATACCCTGGAACGACTCAGCGACGCGAAAAAGCGCGGTGCGAAAATCTACGGCGAATTACTCGGTTATGGCATGAATAGCGACGCGACCGACTTTGTACTGCCCAATGCGCAACGGCAAGCGCAATGCATGCGCAAAGCGCTCAAAATGGCGAACCTTGCTCCCGAGGAAATCGATATCGTCAATACTCACGCGACCGCCACGCATATGGGCGACAGTCTGGAAATCGCCGCGTTGCGCGAGGTCTTTGCCGATTCTAAGCGCACTTATGTCAATAATACTAAGAGCTTTATTGGTCACGCCATGGGCGCCGCCGGCGCGCTTGAACTCGCCGGTAATCTTCCGTCCTTCAACGACGGGTATGTCCACCCGACCATTAACGTCGACAATCTCGATCCTGACTGCGAAATCGCCAACCTCGTGCTCAATGAGCCCAAGGAACTGCCGAACGTGCGTTGCATTCTGAACAACTCCTTCGGTATGGTCGGTATCAACGCCGTGACGATTGTCGGAAAATATACTGAATAACCTAGCGTAAGCGCTCGGTCGCGAACGCGTAAAGCCTGTTTGAGTACGTCCTTTAATTTGGAGTGACACATGACCGCTGACGAAATTAAAAAATCGATCAAAGAGATTCTCGTCGAGATCGCAAGCGAACCCGCCGACGTCGATACCATGGACGATAACGCGTCCATTAGCGAACAACTCGATCTCGACAGCATGGACGTACTCGACGTCATTCTTGCGTTGCGTAAAAAATACGCGTTGCCGATTCCCAATGAAGACGTCCCCAAGCTTGCGACGATTAATTCCTGCGTGGAATACCTCGCCCCGCTATTGACCGATCGTTGATTCCTCACAAACACTCCTCGCCGAAGAGCGACTCACATGCGCAAACGTCCCCATGGACACGGTTTGCGCGCTCTTCTTACCCAAACTATCTGTTCCGACGTCGCATGCATTACCTAAGCCTTTTTTGCGATTTTGCCTTCGGTTCACGCGCATGGTTGAACCTTCCTAGGCCGTCCAGGGGACGGCGCTAGCGGCGCTCGCACACGCGTTTTACCACGCGCACGCGAGTCGCCATGACGGTTTTAACATGCTTAAAGATTGCACATTACAAACAAGGAATATCTATGTCTGCTAATACGACCGAAGACAATGCTATTCGCAATATTGTAATTTTCGACACGACTCTTCGCGACGGCGAGCAGTCTCCCGGCGCGAGTATGAACCTTCAGGAGAAACTCTCTGTCGCTCAAGCGCTGGTTGACCTCGGCGTCGACGTGATCGAGGCGGGCTTTCCGATCGCGTCCCCTGGCGACTTCGAGGCGGTTCGCGAAATTGCGCGTCTGGTCAAAGGTTCGTGCGTCTGCGGGCTGGCGCGTTGTGTCTCCGCTGACATTGATCGCGCGTGGGAAGCGCTCAAAGAGGCGGAAGATCCGCGTATTCACGTCTTTTTAGCGACCAGCGCGATTCATCGCGAGTTCAAATTGAGAATGTCGCAAGAGGAGATTATCAAACGCGCGGTCATCGGCGTTGAGCGCGCTAAGGGATACTGCTCCAACGTCGAATTTTCCCCGGAAGACGCGTGCCGTACCGAAATCGATTTCCTCTGCCAAGTCGTGGAAGCCGCCATTGCCGCGGGCGCCACTACAATCAATATACCCGACACCGTCGGTTACACCACTCCTCCGGAGATGACCGAGCGTATTCAATCGCTCTTCAATCGCGTGCCCAATATAGATGAGGCGGTGATCAGTATTCACTGTCACAACGACCTGGGCATGGCGGTCGCGAACTCGCTTTCGGCGGTCTCCGCTGGCGCGGGTCAAATCGAATGCGCGATTAACGGTCTGGGCGAACGCGCCGGTAACTGCTCGCTCGAGGAAGTCGTCATGGCGTTGCGCACGCGTCGCGATATTTTCCAGGCGGACACGCGTATCGTCTCGCAAAAACTCGTACCGACCAGTCGCCTGGTGACCAAGGTAACGGGTCTAAAAGTTCCGCGCAATAAGGCGATCGTCGGTCAGAACGCCTTTGCGCATGAGTCCGGCGTGCACCAGGACGGCGTACTCAAAGAGCGCACGACCTATGAGATTATGAGCGCGGAGAGCGTCGGTTTCGTTAAAAACGACCTAGTGCTCGGCAAACACAGCGGTCGCGCCGCGCTCGCCGATCGCATTAAGTCCCTGGGATTTGACCTTCCTGCCGATAAGCTCGACGCTGTTTTTGCAGAATTTAAACGTCTCGCCGACCTCAAGAAGGACGTATTCGACGCCGATATTATCGCCATTGTCGACCGTCAGCTCCATTCCACCGACGGTCAGGAAGACGCTAACGCCGACTGGCAGTACATTTCCTATGAGGTCAATTGCAATTCTCAAGGCGCTCCCAGTTGTACCGTGCGTTTGGCACAACATGGTTTGGAACGCGTCGGCGTCTCCAACGAAGGGGACGGACCGATCCACGCTATCTTCTCCGCTGTTAAACAGATTGTCGGCTTGCCGATTTGTCTGAGCGATTTTAAAGTCGAGGCGGTCTCCGTTGGCGACGACGCACAGGGCGAGGTCGTGATGATTCTCACTATTGCCGACTGCTCCTGTAACTTCAAAGGTCAGGCGACCTCAACCGACGTCTTGGAAGCGACCATTATGGCGCTCGTCGACGCGATTAATCGTATCCAACGCGACAAAGCAGCCGTCGCACAAGCGAAGTAATTCGTAATTATGTGCGATTATTAAAGTTAGTGAAAAGTCACAGTCGTCGACGCTCAAAACGTCGCGCGCTGGCGGCTTTTCACTTTCCTTTTTTTCGGAATATTTTGTGAAATAACACAGAACGCGACGCCGATATAATGAAAACGTGGCGTTGTGGATAAAGCGTCGCCGTCGCCCCTGTCGGCGTGAAGTTAGCGCCGCTTACTGCGCCTTGTCGCGACCCTGTCGTGTAACGGCGTCCCCCTTGGTTTTGACTCCTTGTGTTCAGCATTGGAGAGGTTTCCGTGCTTGCTAGTAGATCAATGCGCCCCGCTTGGGTTTCATCTAACCTGGTTGATTTGGTTCAGTATCGAGCGTCCGCTCAGCCCGACGACGTGGCGTTTGTGTATTTGACCGACGGTGATAAGACCGAACTCAAATTAACTTACAGTGAATTAGATCGTCGGTGTCGCGCATTAGGCGCTTATCTACAACGCAATGATATGCGCGGTAAGCGCGTGTTATTGCTCTATCCTCCTGGGCTGGATTACATTGTCGCGTTCTATGGCTGTCTTTATGCCGGCGCCACGGCAATTCCTGTCTATCCTCCTCGGAAAAACCGCTCCATGCTACGCATTAAGTCGATCGCCGATAGCGCCGGCGCGTGCATGGCGCTCACGACCTCCGACGTTAAGGCGCGCGTTAAGCTCTTTATTCACGAAACGCCGAGTCTCACCAAGATTCCGTGGAAAGAAACCGACGTTCCTTTCGACGGTCTAGAAGAAGAATGGCGCGACCCAGAACTGCAGACCGACGATCTGGCGTTCCTGCAATATACCTCCGGCTCCACCGGCGAACCTAAGGGCGTTATGCTCACTCATGGCAATATGTTGCACAACTCCATGCTCATTGCCGAGGGTTTCGAGCATACTCGCACTAATAGCGGCGTTTTCTGGCTGCCAAGTTATCACGATATGGGGCTGATCGGCGGCGTGATTCAGCCCGTCTACTGCGGTTGCCCCAATGTCATGATGTCGCCGCTACACTTTCTCACGCGACCCGTGCGGTGGCTCAATGCGATCTCGAAATACCGCGCTACCACAAGCGGCGGTCCAAACTTCGCTTACGACCTGTGCGTGCGCTCGATTAAAGAAGAAGCGCTCGATAATCTCGACCTGAGTTCCTGGCGCGTCGCCTTTAATGGCGCGGAACCCGTCCAGGCGGAAACGCTCGATAACTTCGCTCGTAAATTTGAACGTTGTGGATTCCGCTACGAAGCGTTCTATCCCTGTTTCGGTCTGGCCGAGGGCACGCTCATTGTGACCGGCGGTACGCGCGATCAAGCTCCGGTGACGCGCGTTGTCGACGTCGACGCGCTCGCGAACGGTCGCGTGATTCCCGCGGCGCCCGACGCGCCGCGTTCGCGTACTCTGGTCTCCAGCGGTCGGTCGATTATCGACCAACGCGTTTTGATCGTTGACCCCGATAAGCGCGAAATCTGCCCCGACGGACAAGTCGGCGAAATCTGGACCAAGAGCAGTAGCGTCGCGCAGGGATATTGGCAAAACCCCGAAGAGACTGAACGCGCGTTCCACGCCACGATTGCCAGTACCGGAGAAGGTCCCTTCCTGCGTACCGGCGACCTCGGCGTTATGGAAAACGGCGAACTCTTCGTGACCGGTCGTATTAAAGACCTCATGATTATTCGCGGCGTGAACGTCTATCCTCAGGACGTCGAACTGACCGCACAGCACGTCTCGCCGCTACTGCGCCTCAATAACGGCGGCGCCTTTATGATCGGCGACTACCAAGAGGAAAAACTCGTGCTCATTCAAGAGGTCGAACGTCGTTTCGACCCCGCCGAGGCGCCGAAGATCTTCCAAGAGGTTCGCAACGCTATTGCGTTTGAACATGAAATTCCCGTCAACGCGATCGTTCTGATTAAGTCCGGTCGGCTGCCTAAAACCTCCAGCGGTAAAGTACAACGTCATGCGTGTCGCGCCGCCTTCCTTGACGGTTCGATCTTTAACGACGCAGTCGCGACCTGGTCAATCGATGATGAGACGATCCCTTCGCAAAAGCCCAAGGGCGCGACGCACAGCGAAAACGGTTCCTTTACCGAGGAAGACAACCCGCTGACCTATGGCGACGCCGCTGTCGCCTCCGCCGCGCCTGTCGGTCGGAGCGAACAAGAGTGGCGCGAAACCAAAGACCATACCTCTTCAATCTTTGAGCCTAAGACCGGTTCGACTCACGTCGAACGCGGAAGTAGCGCTAACGTGATTAGCCTCAAGACCGATAGCGCCGCTGCTAGTGTTGCTACGACCGTCTCCGAGGAAGAAACCACGCGTATCGTTCTGGAGGAAGTCTATCGCGTCGCCAAAGAACGCGCGCGCAATTTGACGATCGATTCCGATATCACCGAACTTGGACTCGATTCGCTCGAGCGCATGGAGATCCTTGCGGCGATCGAGGATCGATTCGGCGGTCAGTTCCCGGAACATATTCTCTCGACGCTCTTTACCGCACGTGAGGTCGTGGAAGCCACGCGCAAGTACCTCGGCGGCGGACGCGTCTTTGAAGACGCCAACACACGCGCCTTCGAAATCGACGAAACCTGTTACGACGTCGCGAAGTTTCCGGAATATCGTGCGATCCACGAGAAGATGGAATTGGCGCAACGCCTCGGTATGAGTCATTTCTTCGAACCGCACGAGGGCGCCGCCGGCGCGACTATTCGCATTAACGGTAAAGATTACATTAACTTCTCGACGTACAACTACATCGGAACCTCCGGCGAGCCTAGCGTGACGAAAGCGGCGCAGGATGCGGTAGCGCAATATGGCACGACCGCGGGCGCAAGCCGTATCGTCGCGGGCGAACTGCCTTTACATCGTCAGTTGGAGAATGAAATCACCGATTTCCTCGGCACGGAAGACACGATCGTCCTGGTCGGCGGTCATCAGACGAACGAGAGTATTATCGGTCACCTCATGGGCGCGGACGATCTGATTCTTCACGACTCCCTGGCGCATAACTCTATTGTTCAGGGTTGTATTCTCTCCGGCGCGCGCCGACGCCCCTTCCCGCATGGCGATTGGGAAGCTTGCGATAAAATCCTACAACAGCATCGTGGAAAATATCGACGCGTTCTCATTGTCGTGGAAGGCGTCTATAGTATGGACGGCGACTATCCCAACCTTCCAGAATTCATTAAGGTGCGCAATAAGTACCGCACGTTACTGATGATTGACGAAGCGCATTCTATCGGCGTGCTGGGTAAGACCGGTCGTGGCATAGGCGAACACTTTGGCGTGGCTCGCGGCGACGTCGACGTCTGGATGTGTACGCTTAGTAAGACGTTCGGTAGTTGCGGCGGCTACATCTCCGGTCGTAAGGAGCTGATTGAATACCTTAAGTATACCGCGCCGGCCTTTATGTTCAGCGTCGGAATGCCCCCTGCTCAGGCGGCCGCGGCGATCGCCTCGCTCAACGTGCTCAAACGCGAGCCGGAACGCGCGCAGAAACTCCGCGATAATAGCGCTTACTTCATTGAACTTGCGCGCGGTTACGGTATGAACGTGGGGCTGGCGCAGAACACCGGCGTCGTTCCTGTGATTATCGGCAACTCGATTCTCACGCTCAAAGCGTCCCATATGCTCTATGAGCGCGGAATCAACGCTCACCCGATTCTGCACCCGGCCGTGGAAGAAAGACACGCGAGAATTCGATTCTTCTTGACCTCTCTGCACACGCGCGAACAGATCAAAACCACTGTCGACGCGCTCGCGGACGTGCTTAAGATTATCGAAAGCGAAGGGTAATTCGCGTCACAAGACGCTCGCGATACTTTTTGACACGCAGTCGCTAGACGTCTAGACGTTTGCCGATAAACTATATTTAGATTTGACCCCTATACTGCGACGCCAGACGCCCACGCCTGGCGCCGCGTTTTGTGTCTGATAACATAGCGTGGCGCGCACGCGTTACTCCCTTGCGCGCCACGCTTTTGGATATTACGCTATAGCACAAGGGAAGAGGGACGCATGTATTACCCCTGGTTGGACGTTCCGATATTAACCGCCCCGATGGTGATTGCCATCGTTGCGCTACTGCACGTCTTTGTCTCACATTACGCGGTCGGCGGCGGTCTACTGCTGGCGTGGGAAAATAGCCGCGCGTTACGCTCTGAGAATAAGCCGTTGCGCGACTACTGGAAAAAGCACGCGAAATTCTTTATTCTTCTGACCGTACCCTACGGCGCGATTACCGGCGTCGGCATTTGGTTCACAATCGGGCTTGCCTCGCCTCTTGCGACCGAAACGCTTATACGTACTTTCGTTTTCGGCTGGGCCGTGGAATGGTGCTTCTTCCTCTTGGAACTTGTCTCGGCCTTTGCGCTATATTACTTCTGGGATCGGTTCGGTCGTCGCGCCAGCTCTTTCGCCGGTTGGATGTACGCGCTCAGCGCTTGGATCTCACTTGTTCTCATTACCGGTATTACGTCCTTTATGCTCAATTCCTCCGGTCTTCTTAACGACTGGGAGTCGACCGGTAGTTTCTGGGACGCCTTTTTGAACGTTCAGTTCATTCCTCAAACCCTCGCGCGCACCGGTTGTGCGCTTACGCTCGGTACGTTCTATGTCCTGTTACACGCGTCCTTGTTTGAGAAGAATCTGGACGTTCGCGAAACTGTCACGCGTCACATGCGTTTGCCCGGCTTCCTCGGCGTCTTTCTGCTGGTCGTCGGCGTCGCCGGATGGCTATACTTCCTGCCCGCGACCGGACGCGCGACGCTCGAACGCGCCGCCGCGACCAATATTTTTGCCGGTCTCTTCGTGGGAATTATCGCCGGAATCACGCTGCTCCTGATCGTCGGACCGTGTCTGAGACCGCGCGAGACTTCCCCCGCAATGGCCCTTGCGCTCTTTATGATGGGTATTGCCGGAATTAGCGTTTCGGAATTTGTGCGCGAAGCAGTGCGCAAGCCGTATGTCGTCGATCGCGTTGTCTATGGTAATCAGCTCTATCGCACCGACGTCGCTCGCGCTCGTCAGGACGGTATGCTCTATACCGGAACCTGGACCTCCTGGGCGCTCGACGAGCTTCAAGAGGAAGAAAAATATCAAGACTTACGCATTTCCGCGGAACGCTATCTCGGGCGTGAATCGACTCATTTGCTCCCGCCAGTGAAGCCAGAACCCGCGACGGATCCGAGCGAGAAAGAACAAGTTCCCCCACCGAGCGAACCAGGCGACGCTCAGCCTCAACAGGACGCCGCCGATCTGCTCGGGCAGGGCGAATCTTCCCGCTACGTCATGCAGACCGTGGCGTATCAGCAGTACCAACTCAACAATACCACTCAAGGTCGATATCTTCCGCCAGAGACTCCGCTCTCCACTGCTGACTCGCTAAGCGCCGCGGCTAATAGCGCTACTCCCCCCGCGACTACTAACGCTTTGACGCCGACCGAGAACCAGTTCGCGCCTGTCAGTACGCCCGCGACGCCCGTGAATACCCCCGTGGAGAATCCTACGCCCGCCATTACGCCCGAAAGCTTTCCTGCCACTCAAGGCGCGCTCACCAATACGTCCTATGCCCAACAGACCAATGACGAATTCGTCCCGAACACGCCTGTGGAAGAAACGCTCGTGCCCGGAATGACTAATAATGCATTGGTCGAGGATCTCGAAGAGTCCGATGTGCAAAACGACGTGCGTAAAACCGCCGCGGAACTCGACTTAGAAATCAACGGCCCCATTGCGCGTGGGAATGAAGATCTGCTACGCCTGGATTCTTCCGATCGCGTTAAACTCGGTCGTATGGTCTTTTTGCACCATTGCAACGGCTGTCATGCCGCTGACCACGGCTATTCCGCCGTTGCGCCGCTGCTGTCCGGTCGTACTGAGTCCTCAATTGCACGTTTTGCGCTCACGCTGAATCATTCTCATCATTACATGCCCCCGTGGTCTGGCACGGAGGTCGAAGCGGAACTACTGGCGCAGTATCTCGTTACAATTAGCCCGAACATCCCCAATAACGCTTTCCAAAAGGATAAGCCCAAGAAGGTCAAGCGTACAAAGGAGTCCAAAGACGACCAGGAGCCAGTCGATGAGGACGCCACGGTAGAGCAGGGCGAACCCGCCGACGCGAACCTGCCGCCCGACGTCGTGGAACCTGACCCGATCAGTCCCGTTGGGGCTATGTAAACGCCTTCTAATAAAACCAGTTAAACTGTTGATTCCACAAAAAACCGTGCGCTATCGATTTTCTTCGGTAGCGCACGGTTGCTTTTTATTCACGATTTTGGCTCGACGTAGCGATGTGCCCGATCGGTTCACGGTTCGGGTAAGACGCCAGCGCGTAGGCGTTACGGTTCGCTTCCACAACCACGCGACAAGTCAGCGGTTCGCCGATCTTATTCCCTGTACGGTCGGTCGGGTAGATCGTTAATTTATGCGTTCCCGCGGGTAGCTCCATACTAAACGCCTGGATCTTCGCCGGTAGTAGTCCCCAGCACCTGGTATCGGCGGTTTCGATAGCCTCCCAGACCACGCCGCCAACGTCCGCGGCCAAGCTGACCCAGGAGTTTACTTGCCCGACCTCCTTAGCGGCATAAATCGTGCCCTTTTTAACGATGCGACGTATGATCGCACGCGCTAAAATCTGATCCTTGATCGCTTCGTATTGTGTGATCGCCATTTGATTAACGTCGGCAAGTGTTTCGGTGACGCCTTCCTTCTGGTCGTCGATTGTGACGGCGATCCCCTGTACGTAGGGTTCTTCTACGACCAGCGCAGGAATCGGCACCGGCGCTAGCGTCGGCGGTACGGAATATTTATTGGTAGCGGAAAAGATTTGATCAGCGATAAGTAGCGCTAATTGCGTCGCTTCGGCATAAACCTGCTCCTTGCGTGGACCTTGTCCTACAAACGCGAGGACGTAAAGTCTTCCGTTCCCAGGCTGAGAATGCACGCCGGACTGTGCGCGCGCCAGGTCAGTCTGTGCTTGTCGGAACTGCGGACGCCATTGCGCGACCTTTTCGTAACACCTTGCCGCTTCGGCGGTTTCGACGTATGTTTCTTCCCAAATCAGCCCCTCGATATAAGGACCCAAAGGCATACGCGGGTAGACCGCCTTGGGGTTAATCTTCTTTCCCTGATGTTTCGGGTCGTCGATTTGACCACGCTGTACGATTTCGTCCTGCTTGCTCGCGATCTGATGCGCATAGGCACGCGCGTCGGCGCCACCGTCGAAAAGATCCGCTATCGCTAGCATAGCGCGAATCATGACCTTTTCGTAATCTTCCCCTTCATATGAGCTGAAATTATCGTCGAGCCAGTAAGACAGCGCGTCTTCGGCGCTCTTTTGGATTGCACGCGCTTCTAGTTCGTCGAATTCGTCACGCACGGCAATGAGTTCGTCTTTCGCCTGCCCAAATTCGCCCGAGGCAATATGCAGACTCGCGGCGTTCAGACGCAGGACGCTCTGTTCCGATTTCGGCGCCCCTTTGCGTCGTCGTTCCACGTCGTTTTGCGCCTTGGCGATATCGCCGTATTCGTAATAGTCGCGTCGCACGCCGTCTAAGTGCGCGGCATAACGCGACATACATCCTGTGACGCAGAGCATGAGCGCACACGCAACGAGAAGAACGAGTAGTCGCGTAGTGTACGAAAATCCTTTGTTTGGCGTTTGAAAATCGTGACAATCCATTTTACGACACGCCCTTTGGCTTAACTATCGGCACGCGCGCGTCTCTTCCACGAAACGCCGTCCACCGCGCGCCATACCAGTCTCGTGGAGAATAACAAATTCAGCGCGTAACGTCAAGCGTTATTGCGCCTGGTTTGGTTTGTCGCGCTCGGCGTCCAGTAGGTCATATTGTTCCAAGTCGCGCCATTTCAATCTCAAAAAACGCGGTCGATATTCCTCTGGTCGGTTCGCCATCCCCCCTAGACGATTCACGTTATAACTGAGAATTACTTCCTCATCGTTGCTAAGCGCCGGGTGCGCCTTGGCGTTATAGCATTTCACTCCACGAATATCCTTCGGCTCAGGCGCGCGATAGAGAACCAGCTCTTTTCCAAAAGGTCCTAGCGGGGACTGACCCACGCGCATGGCGACCTTCTCTGAAATCGTCCCGGGAGTATAGACGAGCGCCCAATGGTTCGCGTAACGTCCCGTCGGAATGCGCGAGATCGAAAACTCCGTGGAGACGTTGCGCACAAGCGTCGCCTCAGGACGGAGCGTCGCCTCGATCTGCTTTACCCAGCGTCGACCGTTGTAAAAGCGCCATGTTTCATAGTCGGTCAATGTGTCGCGCGGCGCTCTCGCAACGACTAAATCCTTGCGACTTCCCTCGTTGAGTCGGTCGACGTAACCGTAGATATAAATGTAATTTCCGTCGGCGTCGTCACAAATCGCCGCGCCAAAAACAACCTGCTCCTGCCGCGTGCGATGGGACAGACGTACGTCCTGCCGCGTTGTTATCCTCGTAAAGTCGGGTAGACCGTCCTTGTCCAACGCGACCTGTACCGCGTCGATCCTCGTCGGCTTCCAGGCTTTTCCGACCAAAATGGCAGTGAACCAGATTTCTTCGCCGTATCGTACGGCGTCCTGGAGCCAATAGCGGTAGGGTATGAGATTGTAACGCTGTGCGTCGTTTGTCGTCTCGCGCGGCTCCTCGGTCTTATAGAAGAACCTCATATTATCCCGCGCTGGAACGTCGCCACTGAGTAGCGCGAAAGAATGGTTCGTCATTTCGCGCTCGGCGTATTCCCGACCGTTCTGGCGTGTGGAGCCGAAAAAAGTATCGCTAAATAGAAAGAGAATCGCGTTAGCGTCAGTTGGCGCTTTTCCGTGTCGTGCGCGCTTGGCGTCGTAGGCGAGGTCGACGGTGTAGATTCCGTCGGCGCCTAACCACCCCTCGGTCTGCGTGAGCAAGTCGTTCCAGTCTTGCGCCGGCTCCTGCGCGTTTGAAATCGTTATGAGAACGCTAGTCGCTAGACTAATCGTCGTCAGGCACAGAATTTGCGTCAGAGTTTTTTTCATCGCGAAACGACTTTCTCCCGCCACTGTTGCAGGCGTTAGGACGCTTTATACATTTTCTCGGCAATGAACGTTACTAGCGAACGTTCTGGCACGACAAACGTCTTGTTCGTGTCGACCAGCGGTCCATTGTATTCCGGGTAGACGTCGTACGGCGGTTCCGCGCTGGTATTGACAAAGACGCGCCATTTTAAGTTAAAGCTCTTTGCAAGCGCCGGAAAATAAAAGGGTTCTGCATTACACGAGGAGTTACACATGACCATGATATGATACTTCGATTCCGGCGCGACCTCCTGTAAGGCGTCGAATGGAAAGCGTGGCGACGTCATTTTGACGTATCGCTGTAGTTCCTGTAAGAACCCCTCGTCCTTGAGCGGATCGAGAGCTGCGATTAGACACGCGAGGGTTCGCGCGTTGGAGGCTTGCCAGTCGACGTAACCGCCGTTCTGATTAAACCATGCCACGTCGGGCAATGCGCCAGGTTCCTGAGGCTGACCGGTAAAGAAGGATCGACGACGCAACCCCGCCTCCTGACGACGGAATCGCGTTAGCGCCGCGACGAAACGCTTTAGCGAGCTGTTCTTCTCCACCAGTGACCAGTCGAACCATGAAATCGGCGCGTCTTGACAGTATGCGTTGTTATTACCGTTCTGCGTGCGTTTGACTTCGTCGCCCGCCACGAGCATTGGCACGCCTTGACTCAATAGTAGGGTCGCGAGGAAGTTTCGGATCTGTCGATCTCGCAATCGCGTCACGCGCGGGTCGTTTGTCGTTCCCTCTACGCCGAAGTTATAGCTATTGTTATTGCTTTCGCCGTCACGATTGTCTTCGCCGTTGGCATAGTTGTGCTTGCAATTGTACGACACCAGGTCGTTGAGCGTAAAGCCGTCGTGTGCCGTGACAAAGTTTATACTGCACGACGGTCGACGACTGCGCTTCTGATACAGGTCGCTTGAACCGCTGAATCTTGTGGCAAAGGCTCCGAGTGTTCCGCTGTCTCCGCGCCAGTATCGTCGTATATCGTCACGGAAACGTCCGTTCCACTCCGCCCAACGCGCCGAGCCAAATTCACCGACCTGATAAGCGCCGCCGGCGTCCCACGCCTCGGCTATGATCTTGACGTCGGATAGTAAGGGATCGTCGGAGATTAGCTCGATAATCGGCGCGTTCCAAGTGAGCGCGCCGGTACGATCGCGACTGAGAATCGACGCCAGGTCGAAGCGAAAACCGTCGATGTGATAGTTATAAGCCCAGGATCTAAGGCAATTAAAGATTAATTCACGCATCCACGGATGATTGCCGTTGACCGTATTGCCACAACCACTGTAGTTAAAGTAGCGACCCTGTTGGTCTAGCATGTAATAGTTTCGATTTTCAAATCCTTTGAATGAAAAAATTTCGCCGCGTTCGTTCCCTTCGGCGGTGTGATTAAAGACGACGTCCAAAAAGACTTCCAATCCGGCGCAGTGGAATGCGCGCACCATCTCTTTGAATTCATAGGTCTGCGCGCCCGGCTCCTCGTTCCAGGCGTAACCTCGGTGGGGCGCAAAGAACGCGATCGGGTCGTACCCCCAGTAGTTCTGCCTTTGCGCGCGCGTGCCGTCCGGATTATTGCGCGGAAACTCGTGAACCGGCATAAGTTCAATCGCCGTAACGCCCAACGACTGCAGATATGGAATCTTTTCAATTAGTCCCAGGTACGAACCCGGCTTAGACACTCCGCTCGAGGGCGAGTTCGTAAAGCCACGTACGTGTGCCTCGTAGATGATCTCGTCCGCTAAGTGACGCTGAATGCGCGGTTCATTTCCCCAGTCGAAACGTTCGTCGACGACAACGCATTTCGGCGGTAGGCACACGCCGTCCTTCTTCGGTAAAAAATCGCCAGCGAGCGCGCGTGCGTATGGGTCGATCAAACGCGCGCGACTATCAAAGGAATCGCCCGGCACGCTTGTCCACGGACCGTCCACCTGAAAGTGATAAAGCGCGCCAGCTTGTAGGTTAGGCACAAAAAGCGACCATACGTCGCCTATACGGTTGCGCTCGGGATCCAGCGGCAAAACCAGGGACGGCTCTGCGTCCTCCACGTCGTCATAAAGCAATAGTCGCGCGCCAGTCGCGGAGCGACTCACAAACGAGAAACGTACTCCGTCCTCCTGCAAAACTGCGCCGTAAGGCAATTGATACTGCGTGCTGGGAAGTTCGCCTGAGGTAACCGTTCTCAATTCCTACTCCTCTATTGCTTCAAGACGACTAACCACGCGCGCTATGCTTGAAACGATGCGCGCTTAACGCTACAATAGCGTTAGTGTGGCGCGACGTCGCACGGCAGAACGACCAGCCAACGCGCCGCCTACACTATAGTTATACAACATATAGAGAATTTGTAAGGTTCAGTTGGCTCTTTTTTGACGTTTTTATAGACGTTGCGAGCGCTTAGGAGTTGAACGTATGCTAGAGACGACGTCCTTAGCTTTGCCGCGTTCGCGTGTGAACGCTTCGTTATCCGTCTACGCCTGGACGTCGTTGGCGTTTTTTTTCGTCCTGTGCTACTTCTGGGGCGTTCGCTATGGCGACTATCTCTATGCCTTGCAAGAGAATAGCGTCTTTCTTTATACACGTGAATACCTCGCGCGTTGGCTACAGACTCCCGACGGAGCGCTCAGTTACGCGACCTCCTTTCTGTTGCAGTTCGCGTACTACCCCCTTCTTGGCGGCGTAATCCTCGCGGCGCTTGGCGTCACGGTACAACTTATCCTCGCCAGACTCTTGCCAATGCGCGGCGTAAAATACCTGCTAACCTTTTTGCCAAGTTGTTTTTATCCCGTCTCGACAACCTGGCCAAGTTACTATGTCTTTTTGCCATATAACCTTCCGGTTACCTTCGGCGGTCAACTCGCGCTCCTGATTTGCCTACTGCTGTTTATGCCGTGGCGCCGCGTCAATAAGGCGCGCGTGCGTATGCCCCTGGCTCTCTTGGCGATTGCCGCGCTCTATCCGCTTGCAGGCTTTTGGTCGGTGTTTTTCGGCGTTCTGTGTGCGCTGGAAGAACTGACGCGTAGTCAAGACGTTACAACCAGCGCCAAACGCAACGCTCGCGTTGTGCGCGCTGCGACACTACTAATCGCCGCGTTTGTATTGCCGTATCTTTATTTTTACGCTGTCTACTTTCAACGTATGCTGGTCAGAAACGTTCTGCTTCAAGGACTCATCGAAGACGTTCGGTACGACAAAGACGTAACGACCTCCTTTTTCACCTATGGCTTCGCAGCGCTTTCGCCTCTGTTTGTTTGGCTCGGCTATCTAGCGTGTCGAGTCAGGGCGCTTCGCGTCCCCTCAGACGACGCTAAGTCGCTCACTCGCGCGCAGCGTAAACGCCTTAAGGCGCTTGAAGAAAAGACTTTGCGCGTGGAGAAACGCGCTCGCTCGTCCAAGCGTAAGTCGGATAAAAACGAGCGTGCTAAAGACCAGACTCCAGCGGTCGAGCCGACTGATAATCCCGAGGCGCTGGCGACGCAACAGTCACGCGTTCAGGCGCGACTACTCTGGGAACTGTGGGTCGTGCTTATGGCGTGCATGTTTCTTCTGGCCTATCATTCGCGTACGTTCTTTGACGTCTTTAAGAGCGCGCGCGCGTTGATTCGCGCCGATTGGCAGACGATCATCGAGGTCGACCAAAAGAATCCTTTTCCTCACGAAGCGCTCGTCGGTCTGCGCAATTTGGCGCTTTATGAAACCGGCGAATTATCGCAACGCGCATTTGAACGCCCCATTGGCGGTCTGTCCGCGGTAGCGGTGACCCAGCGTGACAACGAACGCGCTCGTCAGGGCAATGGCTACTACAAGCTGAAAATGGCGCTACATCGTATGCGTCGCACCGCCGAACTGAACGCGAACTTCGCGCTGGTCGAATTGCAGTACTGCTACTGGGGTCAAACGAATATCGGCGCGCGCGTGGCGATGAATAATCTCATTGGGGTCGACGACCGCGCCGTCTCTTTCTTTAAGACGCTCGCTTTCGCCGCAATGATTAACGGCGAGGAGCGTCTTGCGCGTCGCTATTTGTACACGCTGGAGCAGACGCTCTTTCACCGCCATTGGGCGCGCGTCGCGCTTGCGTATCTGGATTCGCCCGGCTTCTACGACGACGTGAGAGACTGGCGCTCTGACGCACAGTACCAGGCTATAGTGGACGCGCAGCGCGCACGCGCTCAGTTTGCGTCCTCTCTCGCGGAGGCGGCGCAACGTTACCGCGTCTGCCCCGAGGAGGTGGAGCGCCTCAAGAGCCTAATTGACAATGCGCGTTTACTTCGTCCGCCGGTGGATCGCGCGCTTACCCCCGCGATTCCCACGCTCGCCTATATTACCGGGCTATTTAACTTCGAGGAATACGACCAGGCAAATGAGCAACGTCAGGAGCTCATTCTCCTCTCCGCGCTTTTCCAGAAGAAGGGCGAAGACTTTATGGCGCATGCGGACGATTACTTTGCGCGCTTTAAGCCCGGCGAGGCGCCCAAAGCGCTGGAACAAGGTTACGCCACCCTGCGATATATCGCCGATAAAAAGACCTGGGATAAAGGCTCTTATCAGTTCTCCGACGCCACGCGTCAAGGTATGGCAGACTTTATAGAATTCGCCGACTACGTGGGCACGCACGCCTCAGCTCCCGAGGCGCAAGCCTATGTTCGCGAAAACTTTAGCGGTCAATACTGGGGCTATTTGTGCGACGACTCCGTCTTCGACTACTATTGATCCTCAGGCTGGCGCTCGTACTATGTGACGCCCACGCCGTGCTTTACGCCAACGCGACTGAATAATTATAAATAGCTACCGATATCATGACCGAAGATCGTAACACAATTGAACCGAACGACGCGAACCCAAGCGGTCGTACGTCCGTGCGTGGCAATGCAAAACGAAAAATAGCGATTCTGGCGTTGCTTTTACTCGCCGTGCTCGCTCACGCGTTCAGTCGCCCAAGAGCGCCCAAGAGCTTTGAAACGGTCGAACGCTTGCCTGTGATCTATCCCGATTACGTCCAGACGACCTTTCCCATCAATTTAGCGCCCGCTAACTTTTTAATTAAGGAGAATTGTGACGACGCTATCGTGGAAATACAATCGGCAAATGGACGCAAAGCGACTGTGCGCGGTTCGAAAGTACAAATCCCGCCAAGAACCTGGCGTAAACTTTTAGACGACAGTCGCGACGCAGAGCTTGTCTATAGCGTCTACGTCAAACAAGACGGTAAATGGCTGCAATTTCAGCGCTTCGCTAATCACGTGTCAAGCGATCCGATCGACCAGTATGTCGTCTATCGTCTGATCGAGCCAGGTTACGAATTCGGTCATCGTATCTGCTTGGCGGAGCGTAATTTGCAGACTTACAATGAGCGCGTCTATATGGACAATCGCTTGTCGTCGCCTTCTCCTTGTGTGAATTGTCATACGTTCCAAGACCATGGTACGGAGCGCTTTCTCTTCCACTATCGTCGCATCGACGATCCCACCCAAGGCGGTACAATAGTGGTGGACGGCTCCCATGCCAAAAAGGTTAGCTGTAAACTTGACGCTCAGGGCGTGTCTTGCTCCTACCCCGCCTGGCGCCCGAACTCCTCCCAAGTGGTCTTCTCCACTAATGTTACCCGCCAGCTCTTTCATGCGCTTTCAACGCAAAAGATCGACGTCTTCGACGCCAAATCGGATCTAGCGTTTTACGACGTACAAACTAATGAATTGCGCGCTATCACGACGTCCGAAGAGGAACACGAAACCTTTCCGACCTGGTCGCCCGACGGCAAGACGCTCTATTATTCCAGCGCTACGCTTGCCGCAAGTCACGCCGACTCACCCGACCATGAAGAGCTCATTAAGGAAATGACCAAGCGCGTGGAGGAGTTCCACTACGATATCAAACGCATGTCGTTCGATCCCCAGACGCGACAGTTCGGCGAACCGGAAACCGTCGTCAACGCCAGCGCGACCCAAAATACTGCGCTCTTTCCCAGAATATCGCCCGACGGACGATTCCTCGTATATACTCGCGCCAAAAGCGGAACTTTTCCTATTTGGCGACCGGAGGCCGATTTGTACATTAAAGACCTGGAAACCGGTGAAGAACGCGCATGGGATCAGGTCAATAGCGACGATACGGAAAGTTACCACAGCTGGTCTTCCACCGGACGATGGATTGTCCTGAGTTCGCGTCGCGAAGACGGTCAATTCACGCGCCTGTATTTCGCGCACGTCGACGACCAAGGGCGCGCCGATAAGCCGTTTGTGCTGCCACAATACGATCCGGAGCATAATAGAAAACGATATAAGTCCTATAATGTTCCGGAGTTTATTGTCGAACCGATTAAGACGCCTCTGCGCAATCTTCGTAAGGCCGCCTTGAGCGAGCCGGAAGCGACGAAGAATCTCTGACACGATACAATCACGCCTCGCGGAGACGTTTTTTCACGAGATCCCAACGCCATGATCACCCTCTACCGTTACGCCGTACGCCGTTTTGTGAAAGGGACAAGATGAACGTCTGGACGTTTCGATTCTGCTTCTGCGTCTGTATGACGACTTTACTCGTGGCGCCGTCGCTGGCGCAGAGCCAAACGGGCAAGAATTCCGCAAGCGCACGCGCTGGCTCTACGCGCGCCGGCGTTAATCTTTCCACGCAGTTTGTTAATCCCGACCAGAATGTTGCGGAAAAGGAACAGGCGGACGAATCGCCGGAGCAAGAGGAAGCTCAACAGCCAGAGGAGTCGTCTGAGGAGAGCGCCGAGCAAACGCCCCAAGAGGAGACGCCGCGTCTGACCTTCTTAGAGCTTGAAAGAAAAGCGCGATTACAGGCGCCAGAGCTCTTTAAGAATCTAGTCGGACTCAAGGCGTATAAGAAACGTCTGCCATCGGGTTGGCGCGCGCTGAATCTCACTCAAAAGCAGACAGAAGAAATTTATAAGCTCGACGAAGAATATCACAAAGAAATAGCGCAACTTCAAGCACGTATCGAGCGACTTAATCAAGAGCGTGAAAGGCAGTTGCGTACGCTTCTCAAACCGTCGCAACTGCAACGTCTCAACGGCGGCGAGCAGCACAGCGATCAGGAGTCGTCAAAATAACAAGACGATAATAACGCGCGTTCCCAGGAGTATAATTTCGCGTTATTATCGTCCGTAGAGTTTCCGTTTGTTTCAGCCGTTCGCCACGCGGACGGTCTTAGGAGCATGCGCTCTTACATAATGCGATCGAAATAATCGGCTCCCATGTCTTCGGGCGTAATCTCTTTGATTTCAGGCAGTTTCGACTCGTCGATTTCCTTTTCGCCGCCGGTCTGTTCTTCCACGGGGTTGACGTCGTTCGCCTCTTGTTGCGCGTCGGTGTTCGGCAGATAGCCGGAGACCTGCTGACGAGTAAGCAGACGCAACTGTGCGTCGATGTTAGCGAGCGCATCCGCGAAAGAGTCCAAGCGCTTCTGCATGTCGGCGATGGAATTATTGATTGTTTCTAACTCTTTTGCCGACGGCTGTTGGAACGGATTATGTTGCGCCTCGGGCATACCGTCGCTATTGGCCCAGGAGCCGGGTACGAGTTTCGTTTCGGTAAAGTTCGGATCGCTTAGTCTGAGCGCCTCGCTCGAGGCGTAATCCGCGAGAATAGTTAGCCCGGCCTCGCGCAATAACGCCGCCGCTCGATTGGCTTTCTCCATCCGGATCGCCACGTTATCGGCGGGCAATTGGGTTTGATTTGCAAAGTCCAACGAATTAGCGAGCGGTATAGCGTTCGGATCCAAGCCCTCGGACAGACTCGGCGTGGGTTGTTGCGTCGGCAACGCGGGCGTTGGGGACACGGCGGCGATGCGCGCGTCGAGGTCGCGAATTTGCGTTAGAATCGTCGTCTGCTCTTGACGCAGGTTCTCCGCGAGGGTTACGTCGTTGGGTTGAAGCGCGCGTTGCATCTGCTGAATCTGACGATAACGTTGCATGAGTCTTTCGCGCTCTTGTGTCAAGAGCGCGGTGGCTGTGGGATCGATCGGAGCGCCAGCCACGGGCGCGACGCCAGAGGTCACGAGAGGATTAGCGCCAGGGACGCCATTTGGCGCAAGGGTAGAGGCATTGAACGCGCCCGTGCCTTGCACGTCTAATGCGTTGCTGGTCGTAGGGTCGCCGGCGGTTGCCGGTGGAACGTATGCCTGAGCGGCTGCTAACGCTTGGTTTTGGCGCGCTTGACGGAATGCGTCATAGGAGCCCAGACCCGATTCTAAATTTCGTATCTGTGCGTTCACCGATAAGAGTTCCGCTACGATTGCCTGCTGAGCCTGTTGTTCCTGTGGACTGGTTGGCATGCGTTGCAGTTCCGCCTGTAATTCCGCGGCGCGTTGACGTAATTGCGCCATTTGCGCGGTATTAGCGTTGTTTGCCGCGCCGGGAATAGACGCGTTCATATTTGCCGCGCCCGGGATCGGCGTGGCGGAGACAGTCGGTGGAATGGTCGCGTCTGCGGTCGTCGCCGCGGGCGCTTCAAGATTAGGCGCCGCGGGCGTAGGGGTCTGACCGACTGTATAGTATACTTGAGACGTTAGTAGCGCGGTTGTAACGCCAGCTCCGCACAACATAGCGACGCAAAGACGCTTGGTAGTTTTATTGTGGAACGTCATGGGATCTTCCCTATTCATACGCATATCTCTCGGCGTCGCATTGCGCGCCGCCACGTTTTGACCCCCGAGTGTAAACAGAGGCCGCCTTATCTATTAATTCATATTTTCGAGGTCATGAGTTGAATAAAAACTCGACCAAAAACAGACCTTTTAAGACTCATTGAATCGGTTGCGACGGTTATGACTTTATTATACATGAATCTCCAATTATGTGCGTGGTCGACTTGTTTCTTTCGCCGACTCCCCCTCGACGTCATCGTGACGTCGCCAATGATTGCTTCGCGACGCCCTTCTGCCGTACGCACAAGTCGCCCTGAGACGACGCCCCCAAAAAAAGAAAGGTCGAGCGGTTGAATCCATTCGACCTTTCTTACGTGTCTACTTGATTGATGATTGCGTGAAATCGTAGCGTTATTTTAACGCAGAGTAATGCCGACGTCTTTGACGTAGTCTAGGAACTTCTGATGGAAGTCTTCGATTTCCGCGCCGGAGAGGGTATGGTCTTCCGCTCCGATTTCAAAACGGAAGGAGTAGCTCGCCATTCCCTTGTCCAGTCCCTTGCCATGATAGAAGGTCAAATAGGAACGCTTTTGTAGGAGCGGATGCGTGAACTTGTCAAGGATCGTTTCGAGTTCCTGATAGCCCTGGGCGATCGGCCAGACCAGCGAGAAGTCCTGCCAGGAGCCGGGAAGCTTCGGCGGTTCTTTAAACTTCAGGTTCGGATACAGCGCGCCCTCGATTTTGTCGAGTTCCAACTCGAACCACACGATCTGACCGCCGTCCGGTAGAACGATCGCCTGAACGCTCGGCTCCAGCGCGCCAATCGCTCCGACTTTCTCTTCGCCGAGATAGACGTCGGCGGCGTAATCAGCTTTTTGCCAGGGCGTAACGTCCTTTTCGCAGGCAACGAACTTGAACTGTCGTCCGTCGAGTAGCATGAGCTTGCCGATATCTTCCACCGCCGCCTTGACCTCCAGATAATGGTCGTCGAGCGAGGCGCTCGAGGGCTTGCAGCTTATGGCGGCGAGTCTTCGTTCTTCACGGCATTTCTCGGCGCTATCGATCGGCTTGCGTTGGTCGTCGACCGCGCCCTTGAGGAAGTAGACGCGCCCTAGTTCGAAGGCGCGGAAGGAGTCGCGGAAAGGACGATTGCGTCTTGCCAAGTCCAAAAGGTTCGGCATGAGGGTTGTTCGTAACTTCGCCTCATACGGGGCCACGGGATTGAGTAGCGTTAGTGTTTCGCCCGGGTCGAAACCCAATTTATTCGTCCAGTTATCGTTGGTCCAACTGTAATTGTGAACTTCGAGGAAACCGTAGGCGGTCGCGAGTAACTTGCGCGCGCGATGCTCTAACTTAATATATTGTTCGACAAAGAGCGGTTTAATCGGCGCGCTCGGAAGTACCGGCGTGATATTGTCGAAACCGAAGATACGCGTGACTTCTTCCACGATATCCTCTTCGATCGAAATATCCTTTTCACTACGGAATGGGGGAACGCCGACGCGTAACGTACCGTCGGGTAAGAATTCCGCTTCGAATTGGATCGAACGGAGGATTTCAAGAGTCTTCTCTTGCGGGAAATCGACGCCGACCAGTTTGTTCATACGTCCCGGCGGCAACTCGATATAGCGCGTTTTGTCGTGCAGGTCGCCCGCGAGGGAGTAGCGCGTTTCCACCTTGTATTCCACGCCGGACTCTTCCACAAGCTTGAGAATACGCTCCACGCCGACCTTGCAGTTTGCCGGCGGTTGGGTCTTTTCATAACGCTGCGACGCGTCGGTACGCAGATCCAAACGTAGTGAGGTGCGCCTAATCCGCGCGGCGCGGAAGTTCGCCGATTCTAGCATAACGCGCGTGGAGGCGTCGGTGATTTCCGTCTCTAGACCGCCCATGATACCGGCGATTGCCACCGGCTTGTCGCCGTCGCAGATCATCATGTCGTCGGGCGTCATTTTGCGTTCGACGCCGTCGAGCGTCTGGAAGGTTCCTTCACGTCCCATGGGCGCGACGCGAATATTGCTCA
The DNA here is from genome assembly GCA_030537455.1 of Planctomycetia bacterium. Taxonomy (GTDB): domain Bacteria; phylum Planctomycetota; class Planctomycetia; order Pirellulales; family Thermoguttaceae; genus RUG369. The sequence goes on from JAUNMR010000005.1 coordinate 122,810, forward strand.
CGCGGTCGGCGTCGAAGGCGTGGGTGGGCTGACCGAGTTCCAAACTCACGTAGTTCGTTAAGTCGACGAGAAGGTCGTAGGTGCGTTGTCCCAAAACGTGCAGACGTCGCTGCATTTTAAATGGCGACGGCACGCGCGTACTGCCGCTCTTAATCCCAAAGACAATACCGGAATAGCAGAGGCAGTTTTCGTCAGCGATAGCCACTGGAAATGCGGGCAGGGCGTCGTACTGATCGACGTTATGGCGCGGCAACGGTTTGAGTTCGCGATGGAAGATCGCCGCGAGTTCGCGCGCTATGCCATAATGTCCCCACAGGTCAGGGCGGTGCGTGAGACTCTTATTGTCGATCTCAATGAGCACGTCCTTTTCAGGAATGAAATTCACGAGCGGGGCGCCGATCGGCGCGTCGTTGGGACATTCGAAAATGATTTCGTGCCAAGCGCTCAGACCCAGTTCAGCGGCGCTACAGAGAATACCCTCGCTGGCGCGACCGTAAACATCCGCCGCCTCGATGAGCTTATCGCCGAGCTTAACGCCGGCGGGAGCGAACGCGACTTTGAGTCCCACGCGCGCGTTTGTGGCGCCGCAAACGGTGTGATACGTGCGTTCGCCACAGTTCACGGCGCAATAGGTTCGTTCTTTGCCCTCGTCGGTTTGAAATCGAGTCGCTTCAACGATTTCTCCAATCACAACGCCGGCAACATTGCGCGTGACCGTGGAGAGACCTTCCACCTCCGCCGTAGCCATAGTTAGACGATCCGCGATGACCTTAGGGTCAATGTCAGAAAGGTCGACGAAGTCGCAAATCCAATCAAGTGAGATGAACATGAAACGCCTCGAGTTTTAAAGGGTCGACAGGTTGTAGGTTAAAAAATAAAGGGAATTAATCTTCCAGGAGCCACACGAGCAACCCCTTTTGGGCGTGCATACGATTCGAGGCTTCCTCGACAACGCGACTCTGCTTGGAGTCAATGACCTCGTCGGTCACTTCCAGACCGCGACGCGCCGGCAGACAGTGTAGGAAGATCGCGTCGGGACACGCCAGCGCCATTAGCGAACTATTGACTTGGTAAGGTTTAAAGATCGCAAGGCGCTTTTGTTCCTCGCTTTCCTGACCCATACTGACCCAAACGTCGGTATAAATAACGCGCGCGTTTTCAACCGCCACACGAGGATCCTCAATGAATTCGATCTCGAAGCCCGGCTGACGTTTAGCGGTCATTTGCTCGATCTGTTCGTTAGTGAATTGATAGCCTTTCGGCGAGGCGATAACGATTTTCGCGCCGAGCATGGCGCATGCTTCCACGAGACTGGCGGCGACGTTATTGGAGTCGCCGACCCACGCGATTTTAACGTCGTCGAAAGAGCCGAATTCCTCTTTGATCGTGAGCATATCGGCGAGCGCCTGGCACGGGTGCGACACGTCCGTGAGCGCATTGACGACCGGTACCGTGGAATAAGACGCAAACTCTTGAACCGTCTCATGATGTTTCGCACGGAAGACAATGCAATCGACCATGGAACTGAGCACGCGCGAGACGTCTTTGACCGATTCACGTTTACCCAGACCGATGTGTTGCTCTTCTAGTAGCATGGAGCCGCCGCCGAGATGGGTCATTCCAGCTTCGAAGCTCACGCGGGTTCGCAAGGACATCTTTTCAAAGATCATGCCGAGAACTTTTCCGTCGAGCCGTTTCGGACGCAGACCGCGTTTGTAGTCGGCCTTGATTTCTTCAGCGATTCTTAGAACGTCTTGTAGTTCCGAGACTTCCAGGTCGTTGAGCGAGAGGATGTGGCGTAACGGTTTCATGAGATCAGGCTCCCTTCTTTAAGGCGTCTTCGAGAATATCGAGACCTTCGTCATAGACGTCGAACGGGGTATTGACCGCGGGCAAGAGTCGAATGACTGTGCCGTGGGTGCAATTGATAAGCAGTTTGTTTTCCATGCAACGTTGCACAAAGGGCGTACCGTCGATTTTAAGTTGCAGACCGATCATGGCGCCGACGCCACGCACTTCCTCGACGATATCCAGTTCGTTCTTCCATTTGTTCATGCGTTCTTTTGTACGCGTTTCCATTTCTTTGGCGCGCGCCAGGAGATTTTCGTCCTCGACCATTTTGATCGTGGCAATTCCAGCGGCGGCGGCGATCGGGTTGCCGCCAAAGGTGGAGGCGTGCATGCCCTTGCGCAGACTAGACGCGATTTCCGCTTTCGCAATAAAGGCGCCGGCCGCCACGCCGCTACAGATTGTTTTCGCCAAGGTCATAGCGTCGGGAACGACGTTGAAATGCTGATACGCGAACCAGTTGCCGGTACGACCGCAGCCGGTTTGTACTTCGTCGAAGATCAGGAGCATGTCGTGCTTGTCGCACAGCGCGCGCAGACCTTCCAGGAAACCGGTCGGGGGAATATTAACGCCCCCTTCGCCTTGGATCGGCTCGATCATAATAGCGGCCGTTTCTTCGTCAATTGCGTTTTCCACCGCGGCTAGGTCGCCGTAAGGACAGTAGACGAACCCGGGAACCAACGGCTCAATCCCTTGGTGATATTTCGGTTGCGCCGTGGCGGTGACCGTCGCCATCGTACGACCGTGGAAGGAGTTCGTAAAGGTGATGATCTTGTATTTGCCCTTAGCGGTGTGCATTCGCGCGAATTTAATCGCCGCTTCGTTTGCTTCCGCGCCGGAATTACAGAAGAACGCTTTGCCGCCAAAGCTTCTTTCGCTGAGCAGTTGCGCCCACGTGCCTTGTTCTTCGGTGTACCAGGTGTTAGGAATGTGCAGTAGACGTTCCACTTGGCTCTTGAGCGCTTCGACGACCGGTCGTGGACAGTGCCCGAAAAGGTTACATCCCCAGCCAGGGAAGAAGTCGATGTATCTAGCGCCTTCAGCGTCCCAGACGAACGGACCCTCTCCACGCACTAACGCGACGGGGTAGCGCGTGTAGTTGGGAATCACATACTTGTCAAATAACGCGATGATCTCTTGAGAACTTTTGGACATGAGTCGCCTTCATAAAGGAATGGAACAAACAAAAGAGACAACGTTAGGAAGCGAACGTCAAACGCGTGCGGTTTCTGCGCGCGCGGCGATTGATCCGAAAGATTCGCGCTTGTCGACGATTTCGGTGCCTACGCCCTGACTGGTAAAGATTTCCAGTAGCAGCGCATGGCGCAGTCGACCGTTGATAATGTGGATTTTTTCCACGCCGCGTTCGATTGTTTTGAGGCAGGATTGAATCTTAGGTATCATACCGCCGACGATAGAGCCGGAAGCGAGGAGCTTGCGCGCCTCTTCCGCGGTGAGCGAGTCGATCATGGAGTTGGGGTCGTTCGGATCGGTTCGCACGCCGTTCACCTCGCTCACAAAGACCAACTTGTTGGCGAGTAGTTCCTTGGCCACTTCCGTCGCGGCCACGTCGGCGTTGACGTTCAGACCCTGACGGTCGGAGCCGTCGACGAGCGTGTAGGATGGAATGACCGGGATGACGCCCTGGTCGCAGTAGCGATTAATCGTATCGACGTCGACTCTGGTGACCTCGCCGACCCAGCCGAGATCGACTTGCGCGCCCGACTCATCGGTAAGACACGCCTTTTTACCGTACAGTACGTTCGTATCGAACGCGTCGGAGAGCGCGACCGCCTGACCGCCGAAGAACTTGATCTGCTCGACCAAATCGGAACTGATCTGACGCGCGAGGGTTTCGCGTACCACGCGCAGAGTGGCGTCGTCGGTGTAACGTCGTCCCTGGACGAAGCGCGGCTCAATGCCAGCGGCGGTCATGGCTTCGCTAATCGCAGCGCCGCCGCCGTGAACCACAACCGGCTTCATACCGACGGTCTCCATAAAGACCAGGTCGGTAATCAGATGTTGAATCGCGTCTTTGTCCTCCATGAGACTGCCGCCTAATTTAATAACAGTCGTCTTACCGCGATGTTCACGAATCCATTTCATCGCTTCAATGAGGACGTCGGCTTTTTCACTTGCGATTTTAATCATTAGGTTATGATCCTTCCGCGTACTTTGCGGGACAAAAGACGTCGAAGAGTAGAAAAGGCGGCTTTACGACGCTTAGCGTCGAGTAAAAGGTCGAGCGCGCGTGGGACGCCTCTGACATGGCGCATGAGCCTAAACAGAGGGTTCCAGGCATATAACCGTGGGAGCGCGCCGAGCGGTTTCTGGCGGTTGGACGTCGGCTTAAAATAGACAAAGGTTTTGCGAGTTTGCTATTCGGCGAACCGAATATGCGACTGCGCAAAACCTTTGTTATAGAAGAAACGCATGCGCGCAGCGTCTTGACAGAATCGACGTCGACTCAAGGAACCGTGGAGTACAACGGCGCGTCGTTGGCGCTAACGCATGAGCGCTTACTCGATCTAGTCGCCGACGTAAGGCATGAGCGCCATGAAACGAGCGCGTTTGATCGCAGTTGCAACCGCGTGCTGGCTGGCGGCTGAACAACCGGTCTTACGACGACCGATGATCTTACCCTGACGGCTGGAAAGCTTCTTGAGCAGTTCAAGATCTTTGTAATCAACGAACATCGGTCGAGGGCGCTTACCGTCGATAAGCAACGGATCGCGTTTCTTACTGCGAGCCTTCGCCTTGGAACGTTTACGATTTATGCGATTCTTTTTAAATGCCGGAGGCTTGGACATCTTCTTACCAACTCTAATGGCTAAACTGCGCCGCAACAACCGCGTTGATTCCTCTCAAATACCGGAATTCACACGCGAACAGCGACTACTACTGTTAATTCGATAACTCTCAATGCTCATTCCTTTAGGTCAGCGCGAATGGATCAGGTTCGCATACTGACGGCGGCGGCTTCGGGAACGAGCAACTGGCGTCGGGTTTATAGTTAGTCAGTATATCGCACGCTAGCGCAGTTACAAGGGGGCGTCGCATGGAAATTTCAAATTTTCTGAATAAAAATTACCCAGTTTATCACGCTTGTCCTGAACGCGCAAATACAAAAGTCGTGTTTATTTTATTTCGCGCATGAGGTTTTGAATCCAATGATCCAGTTCGTCCTCATCGATTTCCTCGTCGCCTTGTTCTTCCTTCTGATTGAGTTTGAGCGAATAGACGCCACGCAGGAGTTCATCGACCAGACGCCCGGTGATGAGATTGAGAGTTTCTGCCTCGCGCGTGCCGATCTTTTGCGGCGAGTTGGAATAGAGCCACAGCACGCCTAGGATCGTGGAATCGGAACAGACCGGAACACAAATGGCACAGGGGAAGTCCTCCGGCGTGTGCCAGACGTCGGCGACCGACGCGTCGTTAATGACCACGGCGCTGCCCAGGAGCGCTTCGATTTCCGCACGAGCGCCGCGTAACGGTCGCGGCGGTTCCAGTAGGCGTTCTTGTGGCAGTCCCCAGACCACGCGCGTTTGTAGCGTCGTGGTCGCTTGGTCGAGTAGCGCCAGTTCCGCGGCGACGAAATTACCCAAGGCGTGCACGCCGACGCGTAAGACGTCGCGCACACGCGCGGCGACGCCTTCACTGGAGATCGATTCGTACAGATGCGCCATTGCCGCCTCTTGCGCGGCCAGTTCACCGTGTCGCGCCACCGCGTCTTGGCGCCAAAGGTGATTGTCGGCCAGTAGTTGCGCAAAGGCTTGCGCTAATTTACACGCGTCGTTCCATTCGACCTTTGGATATTCGTTTTCAGAGCGTTTCATACGCAGAGAGCCGAAGATTTTGACGTCGGCGATAGCCACGGGAAAGTACTTGACGTGCGCTTCGTCGCGCGCGTTGTCCTGAGCGTTGGCGTCGGCGGCGATTTGAGCGTTCACGAGCCTTTCGAATTCCTCAGGCGCTTCGTCGTACGCCAACGGGTTGTCTTGCGTCGCCATTTCGCAAGAGCCGGCGCGTAGGAATTTTAAATCGTAACCGGTTGTGGATTGAAAGACGCGCAGAAGTTCAGGCAACGCCCCAATATAAGAGGCGTCGTTGGGATCAAAGAGGCGCTTCGGTTCTGGAAACGGAAGCAAGTACGATTCGCTACGGCGAGGAGTGTGCATCGAGTCAGTCCGTTGGGTTACGAGTAAACGATATAACGCGCGAACGAGCGTTAGACAGTTCACGGTTAGTAATTTAGGAATTGCAACGTCTTGTGGAGCGTCACGAAAAGAGAAATCGTCTAGCAAGCCTCAAAAGGACACGAAAAGAGATAACGACTCAGTTTTTCCGTTTAATCCGGTTGCGCGTCTTTACGCGTTTTTCACAGCGACAAGGTTTGTTCTACCTGTCGCTGGTGAATTCAAGTTTGAATAGCGTCGGTATTTTATGAGTCTTTTGGCTTGTGGGGTTGACTTGGCGCGGCGTGCTCAATACAAACGGAAAAACCGGATATTTCTGTGAAAAGCTAAAAAAAAACGGTTTTTTTCGCCTTGGTTTGTTCCAACGGCTCCTTTTGACATTATTATTATAGACGAGATAGTCTTGAGGTTACGATAGCGTTGCTATCGTCGGTCGGCGCGTCGCTAGAGTCGGCGTGGTCGTTTCGCCTCATGGCAATTGCGCGCTTGAGGATCTTTGGTCTTGCGCCGTGGTCTAAGCTTGAATCATACCTTGAAATAGCATAGCGACACGCGCTGTGGCGTCGCGTCGTTTTGTGTAAGGATTTGCTCGTATGAAACGAATTTTGGGAACTGTCGTGCTGACGTGGTTAATGAGCGTGGCATGCGTGACGAACGCGCTTGCTTTGGGATCGGCGCCGTCAACGCTCGTTCCGGAACAATCTGCGCGCGCCGCGGGACTCACGCGCGCTTGGTTTGCTCAGGCCATGGTGGAGCGCGGTCGCGAGGTCGTCACCAGCGTCACGGTGCAGGACGGTCTGCTTCTGCTTACCACGGATAAAGGCGTTTTACAGGTCTTTGACGCCGAGACTGGCGTGTCTCTGTGGCGCGTTGACGTCGGCGACTCCTACCTGTTTGCACCCGCGGTTAATAGTAAGGTCGTCGTGGCGATTTGTGGCACGCAGTTGAACGTTTACGACCGTGCCAACGGCGCAATGATTGTGTCCACTCAGCTCTACGGTCAGCCCGCGTCTTCTCCCTTGGCTAGTGAGCGCGAGATCTACGTTCCGACCTTCGCGCAACGCGTTTTGGCGTATCCGCTCACTCCGGTTAAAGACGACGGCTCTTTGCTCAAGTCGACCGTAGAAACGATGCAGAAGGTCGTGGAATCCGATCCTTCGTTGACCGCCGACCTCAACACGCGCGTCGCCACGAAATATGTGGAAAAGGATCGCGGCTTTAAAGTCGAATCCCTCGATAGTATTCGCCCTTACTCCTGCACGTCCTTTGGCGTCTCAATGGTTCCTCCGATTCTGGGAACCCAAGACGCAGAGCACGACATGGTCGGCTGGACCACCGACCAAGGTTGGCTACTCATTGGCTCGATGGATCGCACTACCACCGACGCGCCCTTTAAGCTCTTTTACAAATTGCAGTCTCGTCCGAACTTCGCCTACGTCGGCGAATCGCGCGTTTATAACACCGCGATGATTCCGCGCGACGATGTGGAAGCGACCCCGTTCTTTGTCGAGAAAGACTTGAGCAAGCAGTGCATGGCGCAAGCGGAAAGCGATCGTGTCGGCGGACTCTTTCTGATCGGTTCACGTTCCGGGCACGTCTTCGCGATGAACGACGTCAATGGTAAACTTCGCTGGACCTATCTGACGGAAACTCCCACGTCTAACCGTATTGCGGCGTTTGACGACAAGGCGTATATCCCCACGGAAAATGGCGATTACTTTGCCGTCACGCTCTTTAACGGCGAGGAAGTCTGGAAGGCGATTGACGTTCAACAGACCGTTGCCGCTTCTGAAAAATGCGTTTACGTCGTCGATAATCTTAACCGCCTGGCGGCGCTGAATATGCAGACCGGTCAACGCCTGCACACCCTCGACGTCGGCAATGTTCAGCGCTTCGTCTTCAACGGTGAAACCGACCGTATTTACTTGGTTTCCGACGACGGCTTAGTGCAATGCCTCCGCGAAATCGACCAGACGACGCCGGTAATTCGGCGTGAACCTCTTTCGGCGGTGCGCGCGCGCCTGTTTGCCGGCGCTGAAAAGGATGTGGACGACGCCGACGCCGACGCCAAAGCAGGTCAGGGAGTCGATGAGGATGAAGACGAGGACTTCGGCGGCGCCAACGCTGGTCAGAGCGCTAGCGCCTTTGACGACGACGAGGAAGACGACGTCTTCGGCGGTCTTGACGACCAGGACGACGACGATGACGACGACGCCTTTGGCGGCGAGGACGACGATGAAGATCCTTTCGGCTCGGACGATTTCTAATCGCTGGATAGCCTAAGTTGCGTGCTATGACGTGCGTGACGACTCTTTAATGAAATGAACCGCAGATCTCAATTGGAAGAGTTTTGCGGTTTTTTTATCCCCAGTCGGAGTTCGTTGGTGGTTGACCGGGGGAATGATTGACTGCACGGCACAACGAAAGGGACATGAGGGAAGCGCTGGGCAGAGTAATACGCCGGGGTTGGATAAAAAAGCGTAACGCCTAAGCAGAGCGTTACGCCGGGATGTTTTTTAGTATTCTAGAAGCGGTTTTATAACTACCCTTGCCATTTCGAATATTCTAATTTCATGAAATACTCGATTCTTGTAACGACTCCTTCGACCTTTGAGGAATCGTTATGAAGAAGCGTATGTACGTAACAGGAAGTGAGCTAACAGCTGAAAAATGGCTGTAAAAAACGTAAGCGGTCGGCACAGCGGGCTGGTCGTTCTATCGGCAGACTAAAACCAAGCGTAAAGAACACAAGCTCTTCCTTGAGAGGGCGTCAACTGGATTATTTCCTCTGGCGGGGAGTTATGAAATAGCTTCTAATCCGTTCTAAACTGATTCTTTAGATTTACGATAATCACCAAATGGTCGCGCTGTTGAACCCGGAGGTATCGGTCGCTATGGCGTTGCAATGGCTTTATTCGGGATTAGCTCTGGATACTAAGTAAGGCGTTTTCGATACGTTTGATCGTATCAGAGAGCGGGTAGTCCGCGTTCAGGGTGGCGATGATTTGGTTCGATTCCAGCCATGCGTCGACCTTTTTTGCGGCCGCCAGGACGGAAGAGTGTCGTCTTCCTCCGAAATAAGCGCCGATTTCGGTCAGACCGGAGCGCGTGTGCTTTCTTGCCAGCCACATAGCGAGCGCACGAGGGTCGGCGTACTTTTTCGCGCGTGAACTAGATTTAAGCGCGTTGTCGTCGAGTCCAAAGATTTCCTCGACCACGCGTTCGACGTCTTCGAGCTTGATATTATGCAGATTAGGCGTCGCTAGGTCGGCCAGGGCGTCGCGTGCGAATTCCAGAGTGATAGGCGAGCCGACCGCCAGGTGCATGGCGTAGAGACGATTGAGCGCGCCGGAGAGCTGACGCGCGTGTGTGGTAAAACGCGAGGCGACGTAACGCGCGACGTCGTCCGGAATATTGAGACGACGCTCCAGCGCCATTTGTCGAAAGATTTGCGCGAGTGTTTCGCGCTGTGCGTTTTCGATCTTACAGACCACGCCGCTTTCGATACGCGTTGTGAGTTCGCTACGCAGTTTCGAAAGTTCCGCCAGCGGACGATTAGCGGAGAATATCATCTGCACGCCGCGACTGCGTAGGTAGTCGTAGACGTTCAGTAGTTCGGTTTGCGTGGAAAGCTTGCCTTCGAGGAAGTGGACGTCGTCTAAGGCAAAGAGGGATATATTCTTAAACTGATCACGGAACGCCGCGCCTTGACCGCGTAGGCTCTGGATAAAGGAGGTCGTGAATTGTTCCGCGGTCATGTAGAGCGGACGCTGAGTCGCCGCGGTGGTAGCGAGCGCGTTACGACGCATTAGCGCGTCGCAGGCTCCTTCAAGTAGGTGGGTCTTGCCGACGCTGGTCGGACCGCAGACAAAGATCGGGTTCATCGCGCCGAGTTGTGCGAGAGATAGTTCAACCACGCGTCGTGCGAGGAGATTGGTGGGACCTTCCACAAAGGTTTGCAAGGAGGCGTAGACGCGTTGGGAATTTGTGGCGGCGCGCGCGCGTTTAGGCGCATTTGATGCGGGCACGACGTTCAATCCGTTGGCGTCGCGAATAACAATTGGCGCGGCGTTGGCGTCGGCGTTGGCGCGCGTACCGGAACCTTTGGGACGACCGCGTTTACCGCGCGTGGGCGCAACGGTTGGCGCTGTGGCGTCGGAGGTTTCGTTGAAGTCGCCCACACGCCAGGCGACGCGTTCTGCGTCGGAGAGATTCAGAGGTTGAGCGACGCTAGCGAGGGGCGCGCCGGCGCTTTCCAACTGGTTGAGCGCAAAGTTGAACTGATCGGAGAAGGAGGTAGGCGGGTCGAGCGGAAGTTGCGTCTTGGCGTCGTTTACGCTGGGCAGTAGCGTCGCAGTTGTCGCGTCGGTTGGGACAGTATCCTTCCGCGGGCGTCCTCTTTTGCGTTTAGGGGGCGCGACGTCGGTGGTTGAAGTGGGAGAGGTCGTGGCGCCATTGGCGGCGGTAAAACTCACGACATTTACGGGGCTATTATTCCTCGCGTGTAAGCTCTGATTTACAGGGGCGCTTCCAGTCGCGGGCGAGGCGATCGCCTGTGGATTTTTTCGTGGTCGTCCCCGTTTACGCTTGACCGGCGTGGCGACGGGTTCCTCTAGTAGGAGAGTCTGACGCGCAACGGAACTGGGGTTATAGGCGTTGGCGGAATTGAGCGAGGCAACCGCGAAGGGCACGACGTCGGCAGAGGCGTCGTTAGTAGTGCGAGACGTCGTCCTGGGCGCTTGAACATTTGCGTTTACGTTCGGGTCGTCGCAGATAAAGCGCACTTGAACGTCGCGACCGAGCAGTTCGCGCGAGAGTTGTTCAATGACATGACGATAAGAAGACTGAATCCAATTGAATTGGAACTCGCGCGCAATCCAGACACAGACCTCTTTCTCACTGAGGACAAAACGCGTCCCGTCGGCGAACCACATGGAATAGCGTTGTTCGCCGAGTTTCGCGCGTAGCGCCTCGTGAAAGAGGGAGTTGATTTGTTCAGCGGGCGATGCTTTTGTCATGTCAAACGTTTGACGTGGAGCACACGGTTCCCACGAGGCGCCGTGTGTGGAATCTATTAATATATCAAGTGTTACGAATGACCTTGGGCGGGTCTATTGTACTGTGCGCAGGTAGGACGTCAAATAGCTTTTTGGTCGTCCGGACGGTTTATCGGCAATTTCAATCGTTGTAATCGATAATTTCAGACCGTCTAGTGTTCCTTTTGGAGAAAATCACTAATTAAGGTTTAAGTATTAGCGTCTAGTGTTTTACAAGACACAAGCGCCACGAAACTTTTTATCTTGAGTCGACGTGGCGCTCGTGCTTGTTTTATCGGTCTTTACAGCGGTAGCGCTCTTGGACAGAGGTAGTAGGCTTTCGGGGCAGACGCCTCTTTGAGCGCTTTGCCTAGCGTGTCGTTATTGCTCTTAACGCCTAGACCGAGAGATTGCAGGATCGTGGTCTCTTCGGCATAGCGCACGACCTGTGTGTTTTTCTTGGAAATACCAGCGGCTTCCATCGCGGCGTCAATGGCGTCGTCTAGGAAACCGATTTCGTCGATCAGATGCATTTCCAGGGCCTGGCGCGCGGTGTAGATACGACCGTCGGCAATGACGCGCAGTTCGCCACGACGTTGAGCCAGTAAATCCGAATCGACGGTTTCGGAGTCGTCGTCCTCGCGCGCTACTGTCTCTTGCTCGTCGTCTTCCTCGCTCTGGTCTGTCACTTCCACAATGACGTCGACAATGTCAGAGGAATCCTTACGTTGTTTCGGCTCTATCACAGCGACGTCCTCTTGACCACGGAACCAGGGTCGTCCTTCAACGACGACGTCGAGGAATTGCTCGTACGATTCATCCACCAACGCTTGCCAAATCGCGGTTTCTTCCTCAGACATTTCCTTCGTCATATTGCCCATGCCCTTCATGGGACCGCTGACGATCGGGTTGGAGCCAACGCCGAGTTTTTCACATAAACCCGCGGCGTTGTACATGTTAACGATAACGCCAATAGAGCCGGTCATTGTCGAGCGTTCCGCATAGATCTTATCGGCCGCCATTGAGATATAGTACCCGCCGCTGGCAGTCAAGTCGCCCATACTGACAATGATCGGAATATTGAGGTCTTCTTTAAGTTTTTTGAGGATTTGATAGTAGTAATCGCTACCGGAGATTGTGCCTCCGGGCGAGTTAATCCTCAGAACGAGCGCGCGCACCTTGGGGTCTTCGCGGATTGTCTTGACTGCGTTGACGATAAAACCGTATTCGTCGGTTTCAATTGTGCCGTCGATCGGTAGTGTGACGACTTTGTATTGCGCGTCGTCGGAACCGCTCACGGCGATTTCATTCATAGAATATTCGGAAGTATCGGAACTTTCGACAGCTTGGTAAATTGCGGCGCCTAGGATGATGAAGATAAACAGTAGGAATCCACAGAAGAACGCTACGCCAAAGAAAGTAACCAGGACGTCCTTGAGAAGCGCTTTCCAGAAGGAAAGGGGTCGCCCGTTATTTTGTAGTAGAGCGGGGCAAATAGGTCTTTGCGGTTGGTTCGGATTATAGTTCATAGCGAAAGACTCTTTATCAGCGGTTAGGCGCACAGAGTATTGAGAGGGAGAAGCGTCGCGACGCCACGCGTGCGGCATGGCGTCGCTTAATCGGGGACATAAACGCTACGAGGCGTTACAGTCGCGTCTAATCGCGTGAGATCTCGTAGCCTTTGCGTTGTTCACGCGCTTGGAAGGAGGCGGCCTGTTCGTCGCCAACGATCTGTTCGGTCTTGGGATCCCAGGAGATTTGGCGTCCCAGACGCGCGGCGATCGCACTCAGATGACAGCAGTTGAGCGCTTGCACATGCGACCAGACGTCGGAGACCGGCTTGCCCCCTTCGCGAATGCAACGAATGAAGTTCTCTTTGTGCCCTTCAAAGGGTTTGCCATTATAGAGCGCGTTGAAGTCGTCTTGGGAGAAGTAGTCTTGGGGGAGTTCTTCGATAACCTTGCCCTTGCAACGACCGCGACTGACGTGCAAACGTCCCTTGGTTCCTTCAAAGAGAATACCGTTTCCGTCTGGCGAGCTGTTCACAACATGCATTTCAGCGCCATTGGTGAGCTTCAGGACGATATCGAATTCGTGGCTGGTGTTGTAGCGATTATTGACGGTCGGGTAACCGTCCTTGAACGGGACGGGGTGTTTGGCGTTTGTACCGTCGATAGTGAGAGGACCGGTACCGATTTTATCGAGTCCCATGGCCCAGAGCGCGCAATCGATGTGGTGTGCTCCCCAATCGGTGAATTTACCGCCGGAATATTCATACCACCAACGGAACTCATAGTGGCAACGCGTACGACCGAAACGATTGTCTTTATTGTCGCTACCTTGTACGTCTCCGTCGGCGAGGAATTCGGTGTAGGGGGCCTGACCGAGGTAGAAGTCCCAATCGAAATCCTCGGGCGGATTGCTTTGGGGGATATCTTTGTCGCAGATCGGGGGAGTTCCGATATCGCAGACGACTCTTTTGATATCGCCGAGTAGACCGGCGCGCACGATCAGAGTCGCACGAGCGAACTCATTGTATTGCGAGCGTTGTTGCGTGCCGACTTGGAAGGTCTTGCCGTACTTTTCAACCGCTTTACGGATGATCTTATTTTCTTCGAGCGTCAGTGTCAGGGGCTTCTGACAGAAGACGTGCTTACCGGCTTGGAGCGCTTCCACTGCGATCTTAACGTGCCAGTGGTCGGGGGTGACGACGGTGACCACGTCGATATCGTCGCGTTCCAGGACGCGACGGTAATCTTTATAAGCGTCGGGAGTGATCGTTTGACCTTTGTCGTCCTTTTTGCCGATACCCGAATTGATTGTGCGCGCGAGACCGTAGTCTTTGTCGAGGTCGCAAATTGCGACGATATCGCACAGTCCATTGAAGCCATGCGCGTCGCCGCGTCCCATACTGCCAACTCCGATACAGCCCATGCGAAGACGATCGCTGGGAGCCTGCGCCCAAACCGGTTTAACCCCTGGCATTGTAGGTAGAACGCTTGTCGCGGCGATTAGAGACGAAGCGCGTAGAAATTCTCGTCGATCCATTGTAGAATCCTTTGTCAAGACGACTTGAATGTATGGTTTATTAAAACAATACGAAATCTATGCTTTGTGTTAAATCAGCATAGACGCGCAAAATATAACGATTATTTAATTATATCCGATAAGGAGGGATTCCGTCAAGCCAATTTTGCCAGAAGTTCCGGTTTTCCCATTTAATAACAGTATGGTTTTGCCGACAGCGCCGGATGTGCAGTTTACACATTATATAACGCATTGTCGGTTTCGTACGATTAGCACGACGAATGGTCGAGGTCTTAGCGTTGAGTTGAGCGCGTCGGCGTCATGATAGTGCGACACTAGAAAACGGCTCGCGGCGGTCGTCATGTGGAGCGTCTATGTACTCGATATGAATTAGGAATGGCAATATGAAAAAAAGTCGCGAAAAACGGGACGCCCCCCTTGTTTAAAATGGATAAGACGTTAGAATAGAGAAAAATTTTTGTGCTGTACGCGCGTCGTTACTGCGATGCGCGCAGGCGTTAGCCGTCGACTCCCACGACGAACGATCCGCTACGAATGATGAGCGTGGCGTTTTGTTCCTTCGCGAGTTTGACCGCGGCGCTTTTACGACCACGAGCGTCGTTGCCGTCGAAAAGAGAGACTAAGCACGTGAGCGCGCTGGGAACGCGCAGGCGACTTAGCTACTTCTCGAGCGCGCGAAAGGAGCGGTTGTGTTTTTGATAACCTTAGGTTAATAACCGTGCGATAAGGTCGTTGGCGTCGGCGCTTTCGTGGCTGAGCGCCACGGCTGAGACAGACGAACGACCTTAGAGAACGCCCCCCGATCCAATATTAAAAGGTATAGACATGTCTCGTGTTTGTGAAATTTGCGGCAAAGGCTCCATCGTTGGTAACCATGTGACAACCCGTGGTCGTGCGAAGCACCTCAAGGGCGTTGGTACCAAGGTCACCGGTATCACTCGTCGTGTTTTCCGTCCGAACCTTCAGAACGTTCGCGTGACGACTGAAAACGGCGGCGTTAAGACCTTGCGCGTTTGCACCCAGTGCTTGCGTTGTGACGCGGTTGTTCGCAAGATTTACGTCAAGCCGTTCGAGAATGCCGCTCAGTGAGATAATCTTCTCTAGCTTAGCGCTATCGAATCTATACAAGAGGACGGAATGCATATGCGCGTTCCGTCTTTCTTTTTTTCTTGGCAAGCGCTTGAATCGTCGCGGCGTTCTTCTAGGCTATAAGTATATTAACGGAATGTCGCGTTCTCGTGACGCTTGATTATACAACTTAGAGGAGAGTTGAGACGATGAAGCGAGTTTTGACGTTAGGCTTGGCGGTATTGACCATTGTGTTTGCGCGTGATAACGTCGCGAATGGTCAGAATACATTTGCCGCGCGGAATGTGGCGATCGTGGACGGCGCGCTTGAGCCGTGTCGTTCGGGCGAGTTGGTCTTTTCAGACGATTTTCAGGACGCAAGTCTTTGGAATCTTAGGAATTATCGTGACTTATTGGAGTTTCGCTTCGGCGTGGAGCTCCGTGGTCGGCGTTGTCTGGTAATATCACGTGAAAAGGCGTTGGATGAGCAGAGCGATTCTCCACACGACACGGCATGGGCGCTGACAAGGGCGCTTACGGCGTTGCCAAGTTCACGTACCGCGTCGGAGTTTACTCTGCGTTTGACGACGATAGGCGCTCTTAATTATGAGGGCAAGGGGTTCGACGGACCGTCCTGGCGCGGTTCAATTAATTGGTACGACGCGGAGAAATCGCCGATCGATTCCACGCCCACGCTCTTTCGCGCGGCGACACAGTGGAATGAATTCACTTACACAGGCGCTATTCCCGACGCGGCGCGGTACTATGAGCTTCAAATCGGTTGTGACGCTCCTAATATCGAGCCGGGCGATTATCTCGCGCTCGCTCGCGTGGCGCTGGAAATGGTGGATTCCCAGCGACCCTATTGCAACGACGGGGAGTTTATTTCCGACGTGTTTTCTGGCGGCGCGTTCACTTGGGACGCCGCGACGCCTCAGGGAACGTCGGTGAAATTTCAGGTCGCCAGTACAACAGTAGACGCCCAGGGAGAATTGGGCGAATTTACCCCCTTTGTGGGACCAGACGGTACGGTCGATTCATATTATACCGAACCGTTTGAGGTCAATTCCGACTTGGCGATTCGCTATCGCGTGATACTCACGCCCGGCGCTACCGAAGCGCCACGATTGCTTAGCGTTCGGATAGACGATTTTCCTGTCTGGAGCGTGGGTCTTCATTTGGCGAGTAGTCCGGCTGAGGTGCGACTCCTTGGCGATTATGCGCAACCTAGTCGCGAGAGGAACGCGCCGATACGCTTTGAAATCAGCGACAATACGGTATTGCGTCACAGGAGTATTCGCGTCGCCTTGGACGACGTCGAGGTAACAAATCGTCTGCGTTACGACATAAGGACGCTACGAAATGCGCAGTTGCGTTTCGTAGCGCCTGAGCCGTTGAGCGAGGGACTGCATCGGCTTGATATCGACGTAGAAAATATCCACGAGAATACGAGCCATGCCACGCGCTATTTCTACGTTGGGGACGCTCCGACCACGCCCCTGGTAACGCTGCGCAACGACGGAGCGACCCTCATTGACGGCGAGCCGTTCTTCCCGATTGGAATCTATGGCGTGTGTAAGCGCGAGTTTAATCATTTTGATATCGACGAGGCGTTTAAAGGACTTCGCCAGGCCGGCTTTAACTTTGCACATTCCTACTCCATGCCACGCGAAGACGAGTTCTTACAGGCCGCGGAGAAATATGGCTTTAAACTTTGGTCTGTCGCGCGTTTTCCCGACGAACGGTTCGTGGAGGTGGAACGACATTGTCCCGCGATTATCGCCTGGTATCTCGCCGACGATACCTGCGCTAATACCACAGTCTCCGAACTGAGCGACTATCATCAGAGCGTCAAAGCGGTCGATCCCACGCGTCTGACGGTTCAGGCCGACCCGATTGCCGCCGAGTCGATCGTTTCTAACTACGCGCCTTACGTCAAGGGAACAGACGCCTACCTGCCGGAGATCTATCCGGTGCGCAAAGAGGGCGAGGGGAGCGGCGATCGGTGTGTTGCCCAGACGATTCGCGACGTCGTACGCGCGCGTAGCGACGCTCAGAACGCTAATGACGGTCCCAAGGCGATCTGGCCGATTATTCAGTATTTCCAAGGCTGGGGCTGGGAACGGTTTCCCACGAATGAGGAATTGCGCGCGATGAGTTTCGGCGCGCTGGCCGCCGGTGGAAATGGAATCACCTGGTATACCTACGGCGGTTTCGTTGAGCCGGAAAAGAAGAAATTTAACTACGGCGTAACGACTACGCCTGAAAGATGGAACAATATTTCAACGCTCGCGACGCAGATTAACGAAATTTCGCCCGCGCTATTGGAGGTAACGCAAGAGGAGCTCCAGCCGGAGCTTGAAATCGTTGCCGGTCCTCAACAGAACCTGCTGGGCGAGCCGTCGGTGGTCTATCTTCTCAAGCGTCACGAGGAATATAATTATTTGCTTGTGGTAAATTCGGTACGTGAACAGACGAGCGTGAAGTTTCGACTGCGTGAAGCGCCGCGCTGTGAGTCGCCGGAAATCCTGTGGCAGGACGCGAACGTCGCGCAGTGTAAATTCGACGCGAACGTTCTCGTTGATACGCTAGAACCCTTTGGCGTACGCGTCTACCGTTGGAAGTAAAGGGACGTGGCGTTAGTGTGCTAGGGCGAGTAGATAATAGTCGTAAGCGAGCATACCGGCTAGCAGTACGGCGCCTTCCCATCTTACGAGTTTGCGACCGGTGTAACAGAACCATGCGACGACAAAGGTGACGAGCGTCATCACAGGCAAGTCGACGTGGAGCGTTTGACCACTGATTGGCATTCCCTTCGGCAAGAGCACGAGGGTTCCCCCTAAGACTAGGAGAATATTGCAAATATTACTTCCAAAGACGTTGCCGAGCGCGAAGTCCGCTTGGTTGCGTAGGGTCGAAATAGCCGAGACGGTCAGTTCCGGCAGCGAGGTACCGAGCGCAACGAGCGTAAGTCCAATGACCAGTTCGCTCACGCCGATCGAGCGCGCAATGCAGACGGAGGAGGTCACAAACAGATCGGCGCCGAAGACCAGCGCGCCGAGTCCCACCGCGATTTGAACCAGCGCCAGGAGCCATGAGGTTTTAGGCGCTGGTTCTTTTGTTTTGTCCTGTTTCGCCTCTTCTGTCGTGGCGTTGACCGCTTGCTCTTTTCGTGAGCAGATAACCAGCCACGTAGTGTAAAGGACGAAGCCCAGTAGTAGTACCGCGCCGAACCATTGGGGGAGATGGGGAACGTTCGTCGAGGAGATTGACGACAGTATTGCCGCGAGACAGAGCAATAACGCGGTAGCGCAACACACAGGCGCATCGCGTTTGAGTAACTCTTTGGAGGCTTTTATGGGGCGTATGACAGCGCAAAGTCCGAGAATAAGAAGAATATTGCAAATATTACTACCGACGACATTGCCCATGGCGACGTCAATAATAGCGGCGGATTCTGCGGTGTGAGATTTAAACGCGGCGGCAAATGACACCGCCATTTCCGGCGCGCTGGTACAGACCGCGACGATCGTCAGCCCGACGATAAGCGGGGAAATACCAAGTGCGTAGGCTATCTTGCTAGCGCCGCGCACTAGCGTTTCCCCGCCAACGATGAGCACGGTGCAACCAATTATAACGCCAAGTGAAGCAATCCACGGATTTGCAAGTAGTTCGGTCATTTCTGTTTAATTGTTGAGAGTCAAGGAAAGAGAACGCCCAAGAGGCATGGGAGACGTCATTGTAAAGGAGTCGCAAAGTGGCGTCAAGGGACGCGCGTGGTCGAGTCCTTTTATGATTCTTGGAATCTGCCGGTTTGGCGCGCGATGGTCGCTAGCGTGTCGAAGACGCGTTGCGTGAGCGCCTCTGGCGCGAGACGCCAGGTCCAGTTTCCCTTCGCCACGCCGGGGAAATTTATGCGCGAGTCGTTCGATAGTCCCACGACGTCTTGTAGCGGAAAGATCGCTATTTTGGACTGCGACGCGGCGACCGTTCGCAATGCAGGCATGTGTAAGTCGGCGATCTTGCGCTCGAGCGGCACGAGCGTGGTATTAACGCCCATGGGCGCGCGTTTGGCGTAATGGACGCTATATCGAATTGCGTCGAACAGACTCTTTAGGTCACGCGGAGCCACGCGCGCGGCGGGACTGTCGTTTTGATCGCCGTGTCGAGCCAGGACAGCGGCGACGGCATTGTAGTCGAGGGACTTCCATGCGCGCCGACCGTATCGTTTGACGTCGCTTAGCCATCCGAGAATAGGCGCGCCGTCGTGTGTTCCGGTGTATGCGACGCTATTTTCTTTCCACAGTGTCGTCGGGTCGACGAGTTCTTTATCAGAGGCGTCCAGGAAGAGATTATCGAAACTGAATTGTAGCACCTCCATGCCGGGCAAGTTGTACTGATCGCGCAGACGACAGACGCCTTCGTTCATAACGCCTAGGTCTTCGGCGATAAAGGCGTCGGGTGAAAAGCGCTCGAAGATTGCGTCAAAGAAAGCGTTTTGCGGACCGGGAACCCAGCCTTCTTCGTAATGGTCAGACTGCGCGTGCGCGACGGCAAAGCGCTGCTCTTGCTCCCAAAGCTCTTGGGCGTCGGTTGTCTGACTGTCGCCGGAGAAGCTGTAATAGTTATAGAACCCGATGAAATGGTCGAGTCGCGTCAGATCGAAGCGTTCGAGGGTGGTCTGAATGCGCGCTTTCCACCAGCTGAATCCTGTTTCGGCGTGTTTCGACCAGCGGTAGGTTGGCGCTCCCCAGCGTTGACCGTCGGGATTGTAATCGTCCGCGGGCGAGCCGGCTTCTCGAATCACGCGACCGTCTTCCTCGACCATGAAGAGTTTCGGCGCGCGCCATACGTCTGCGCTATTGCGTCCGACGTAGATCGGGACGTCCCCTAAAATTTTGATTTTGCGCGCGGCGCATTCTTCGCGCAGGCGACCCCACTGCTGATGGAAGGCGAATTGTAAGAATCGAAGGTAGGCCAGTCGTTCTGCGTATTCACTGGCGAACTGACGCAACGCTTGGCGCTGGCGTCTTCGGATATCCAGCGGCCACTTCGTCCAGTCGTCGGTGTGGAAGATTTCAGAGGCGGTCTGGAATAGCGCGTAATCCTCGAGCCAGTCCTGGGCTTGGTCGTAGAATTTCTGAGCCTGACTTCTCAATTCCTTTGCGGCGTCAAGCTGTTGGAATCGGTCGTATGCTTTTCGCCAGCATGGTTCTCGCGTAGCGCGCGCATGTGCGTAGTCGATTTTTTCCGAGCGCGCGTCGGCGAGTTTAACGACGTCGCGTCGACTAGGCTCGTGCGGTTCGTACCAAGCGCTTTGTAAGTCGCTCTTATCGAGTAGACCTTGACGATAGAATTCCTCGAGGTCGAGGTAAAGGGTCTCGCCGGCAAAGGCGGAGCGCGCGGCGTAGGGAGAGCCGCCCGCGTCCGTTGGATTGATTGGGAGAATTTGCCAGTATGTCTGACCGGCCTGGGCGAGTTTGTCAAGGAAAGAATAGAGCGCGGAACCTAGACTGCCGACGTCTCTGACGCCGGGAAGCGCAAAGAGCGGCGCCAAAACGCCTGAGGCGCGAGTGAACGCGCGTGAAGCTTCGAACGAGTCGGGGGCGGAGGAACGAGATTGGGTCATGATCAAACGTCTTAGCGACAGTGTGAACGAGTAGGTAAAGTAGTAGCTGATTTCCACGAAAAAATCGAAAAATCAGCCAAAGAACTTGTCAATTTAAGCGAAGTCGATTAACATTAATTAGGGGCGAGGCGCGTCGTTGCGACGCCATGGGCGCCTAGGGAGCACGACAACGTCGGCGTGAAACGCGAGTTTCACAAGGATCGACCAGTCGCGTTATTACTACAATATTCTAAGCGTATTATACAGATCTATTATGAATAACAAGTTCATCGCAGTCATGGCCGATTCGCACAATAACGTGCAGAGGGTAGAAGACGCGGTACGTTATTGTCGTGATAAACACGTCTCTCGAATTGTCCATTGTGGCGATTTTTGTGAACCGGAGTGCATTGCTTTTTTCCGCGATATTCCCACGCGATTTGCCATGGGCAATAACGATTTGTTTCGTAATACGCTCATATCAACGATCGCCTCCATAGGCGGGGAGTATTATATCCTTGAAGGGGTTTTTGAATGGAATTCGAAGCTCTTTTATTTTGCTCACGGCGACTATAGAGAGGAGGTTTGCCAAGCTTTTCGATCGCAGCGTTATGATTTTATCCTCTGTGGTCACACTCATAAGTTTTTGTGTATGCGTTTCGGTCGTACGATCGCTTTAAACCCTGGCGCGTTGCAACAGGGCTCCTTCTGTCTAATTAACTCTTGGGGGAATGTGTGTCGTGTTGTCAACGGCTTGACGTCGCAGGTTGAGGTCGAGGTTGCGCCGGATGAAGAAACTCTGTTTAGCGCCGTTTTCGATATGACGGGTCGTGAGCGAGCTCTGGTATTCGGTACAGACCACTCGGGGACGGGGAGTTGAGGCGGTTAGTTAGATATCTGTTGTGCAGACAAATTCTCTTTGGACTTGACGGTTTTTTTCGCGCGGTACAATGAATCCCATATCGATAGTTCCGTTGCAGACGTCTTGACGTTTCCGCGGCGTAGATGTGAAAGCGATACACATGAGTTCATTAGGGATAATTAGCGACACGCATAATAACGTTTCGCGTCTTATCGAGGCGCTGAGCGTTTTTGCCGATTACGGCGTCTCGCGCGTGATACACTGCGGCGATATCACCACGCCGGAGACAGTGCGTTATTTCGCGCAGATACCGACGAGTTTTGTCTTTGGCAATAATGACTTTCACAAGCTCGCGTTATCGGAGGAGACGGCGCAGATCGGGGCAGAGTCTTTTGACACAGACGGCGTCGTGCAGTGGCAAGGTCGACACGTGTACTTTACTCATGGCGATCGGATATCGCTACTGCGTACGAATCTCGACTCCGGCAATTGGGACGTGGTCTGCTCCGGTCACACGCATTGCTTTAGCGTTAGTTACGTTGGCGCGACGCTAGCGCTCAATCCCGGCGCCGCGACGCTCGGTTCCTTTTGCATTTTGCAGGAAGATCTGTCTGTGCTTCACTTTGTGGACGGGCGGCTGGCATAATAGCCAGGCGTTGTTCCTTCCTGCGACAGCACTGTCGACTCAATGTCGGTTTACGGAGCTTCGTTACATCTTCTTTATCCAGGCGGGGCGGACGTCATCGGGTAGGAAGTTTGCAATACTCGGAGGCTCATCGTTTTCGAGCGACCATTTCTCAACGTCACGAAGATCCTCAATCTCCTATGGAGTGAACGCTCCGTCAGGCAAAATTCTCAGAAGAATATCATTGACTCTTACCCAATCCGTTTTCATTCGAAGTAACTTCACCAACGCTTCATTATAATACATTCCGACACCTCTTAAAATCAGCAGTATTTGTTCGGCAACTGAACCGGCTGAACCGTCCATAATTTGTGCGATAGCTTCAGCGACCATCTCTTTGTAATTTTTAGCGGCATACTCTGAAAGACTATTGAAACCCTCGTCGGAATAAATAAACATTCTTTCTCTGTACGCGTCAAGTTCACACGTAAGGTTTAGCCGCTCCTTGAAAGGCAAGATACTCTCACAGTAGTAAAGCAAAGCATGACCGATTTCGTGTTGATACCCATGAAAAGGCGACGTTGTCGAAAACCATCCTTCTGGCGCGTTCAAAAAATACGCCGTAGCCGCCATTCTTCCCAATTTGGGTCGGAGCAGAAGGGCGCGTTCTTCGGGATTGTAACTGGCAAAGGCGCCCCTGGCAACAACTCGCTGATCCGACCTGATCGTTTCAATAATCCCAATCGTACCGAACATATTTCGAGCGCGAATCAGCTCTTGATTCACGTCGTTGGCGACTTCAATTGGAATCTTTTTGTAGCAGAACTGCCTTGTCGTTATCGGTGGAAATCCAGCGTACATAGTCGTTGAACTTATCGTATTTGTCTTTGCTGACGGCGCCGACTACAATAATGCGGAGTGTTTATTATAGGCAATGCAAAGTTTC
Source organism: Planctomycetia bacterium (assembly GCA_030537455.1). Taxonomy (GTDB): domain Bacteria; phylum Planctomycetota; class Planctomycetia; order Pirellulales; family Thermoguttaceae; genus RUG369. Next base: position 146,047 of record JAUNMR010000005.1, read on the forward strand.
GTTTTTTTCCTAGTTGGACTGGCAGTGTTTTGGGGATCAACAGCTTGAATACTCATTGCCTGCAACGTTAAGTCTGGGAAGCGCATGTTTGACATTGAAAGTCAATGAGTTGGGACTTACGCTGGTTCCAATTTAACAAATATCCGTACTATGAAGTTGCTTAAAAACCTCTCGCGTGGAAAGAGTGGAGCCGTCGATACTGTAAGTCACAAACTTACAACGTCTCCATATAATAATTGTGGGTAATATTGTTCACGGAATTGTGTGGAATGTGTGTTAGTGGTCTCCACTAACACGCCGTTCTGATCTGTTTCGTTTTGTCTCTTGGTCGACCTTGCCCTCTATGGTCTTCGTTTGCCGAGTTACACAGTTTCTCTTGCGTGCACACTGGCGATTTGAATTAAGCGTCTTACCTAAGCCCTGGTAGGCGGTCGGTCGGCACAATAGTCTTTTTTTCTGGCGATTGTGGTAGGAAAAAGTTAGCAAAGATTAAAAAGAGTCTTTTTTGGGTCGTTTGTTTCTGGTATACTGGGAGTATTCGCGACGCGGTCGCGTTTGTGGTTTGACGCCAACGCTCGTGTCTGAGCGTGTCTTGGCGCCTTTACGTCACATTCCCTAGACCAGACTTTATCGAGGACGACACGATGGTAATGAAGAAATTTTTGAACGACCCTCAACAGGTGACGAGTGAACTATTGGAAGGTTACGCGATGTGCTATCCCGACAAGGTTAAGCTTGTTTCGGGCAAGATCGTGGTTCGCGCGCATGCGAAATCGACGGATAAAGTCGCGATCGTTACGCTCGGCGGCGCGGGTCATGAGCCGGCGCTGAGCGGATTCGTCGGCGAGGGTATGCTCGACGCGTCTGTCGTTGGCGATATTTTTGCCGCGCCCGGCGCTCCGTTGGTCGTGGAAGCGCTACGCCTTTTCAAAGACTACAAGGGTATTATCCTCGTGGTTCTCAATCACGAGGGCGACCAGCGCAACGCCAATATGGCTCTCATGATGGCGGCGAAAGAGGGTCTGAAAGTTTCGAAAATTGTCACGGCCGAAGACATTGCCCCTGGTATCGACGCGCCTGCTTCGGAACGTCGTGGTTTGGGCGGCTGTGTTCCGTTGATTAAGATCCTCGGCGCCGCGGCGGAACAGGGGCTTGGCGTGGATGAAATCCTCGAGCTGGGCGAACGCTTCAATCAGCGCATGGCGACCCTTGCCGTGACTCTGAAAGTCGCGACGCATCCTCAAGCCGGTCAAGAGATTGGCGCGCTCGGCGACGATCAGATGGAAATCGGCATGGGTCAGCACGGCGAAGGCGGCGGAAATGGTCCGGAACTGATGCAAAGCGCCGACTGGGTAGCTGAGACTATGATTAAGAAACTCTTGCGCGCGGTCGACGCCAAGGCCGGCGAAGAAATCGCCCTGATTATCAACGGCAGCGGCGCGACGACCCTCATGGAAATGTTCGTGGTCTATCGTAAGGCGAGCCAAGTGGCGACGGAAATGGGCGTTAAGATCGCCGCGAGCCGTTGCGATGAAATCCTTACCGTCCAAGAGGCGGCCGGCTTCCAGATGTTCGTCGGCGTCTTCGATAAGGACACGCTGGCGCTCTTTAACGCGCCGAGCGACGCGCCCTACTGGGTGGTGCGCTAAGGTTCGCGCCATTGGAGGCGGTAATGTAAGAGCGCGCGCCGTTTGACGTGCGTTCGAACAATACTCGCGCCCGACCTTTTGTCGGGCGCTTTGAACTGCAAATATAAAGATGACGACAGTATTTACAAAAGATTATCTTCGCAAGGCGCTCTCTCTGGCCTTGCAGTCGGTCAATTCTCAATTTGACCAACTCAACGCGCTCGATGCGGCGACCGGCGACGGCGACCACGGCACGGCGATCGTCTCAACGCTTCAGGCTGCGGTGAAGGCGAGCGAGGCGGAGGCGTCCCTGAAGGACATGCTCTCTAATATCGCAATGGAGATTATGAGCGCCACCGGCGGTTCGACCAGCTCGCTTTATGGTTCGTTCTTTATGGGCATGAGCGACGGCGCCACGAGCGAAGCGCTCGACCCGGCTCAAACGGTCGCAATGTTCCAATCCGGTCTGACTATGATGCAGACAATGACCACGGCGAAGGTCGGCGATAAGACGATGATGGACGCAATGCTTCCGGCGACGTCAGCGCTGACCGAAACGTTGCAGTCCAATAGCGGCGCGACGTTGGCGGAGTTGTTCGGCGCTGCGGCGAAGGCCGCGAAAGAGGGCGCGGAACGTACGGTGGACTACATCGCTAAGTTCGGTCGCGCTAAGAATTTAGGCGAACGCTCGCGCGGTAGTCAGGACGCTGGCGCCACGAGCCTGGCGCTGGTCTTCCAAGCGTTTGCCGACGCGCTGTAAATCCGAGGTTACGTCGTCGCGCCCGCCAGATCGGACGACGCGGTGTATTGGGAGTTTCAATTTTAATTTTTACACACATAAACACAGGACAATATCATTATGGCTGATAATGAAGGCAATATTGACGCGAAAGACTTTGGCATTGGTATTCCGCAAAAGCAAGAGGGATTTTTCCTCAAGGGCAATGAAAACGCGTGCTACGGAATCAAGTCTCGTTTGGCGCAGGTCTTTAATCCTCGCTCCGGTCGCGCCGTCATGCTTGCGTTCGACCACGGTTTCATTATGGGACCGACTTCTGGTCTTGAACGAATCGACCTGACGATCAATCCCCTGATCGAATACGCGGACTGCATTATGTGCACGCGCGGTATTCTTCGTTCGATCGTTCCTCCGACCTGCAACAAGCCGGTCTCTCTTCGTTTCGACTCCGGCACGACGATTCTCACGAGTCTTAATGACGAAACGCTCGAAGATATCGAGGACGCCGTGCGTCTGAACGCCTCCCTACTGGCCGTTATGGTCGCGATTGGCGATCCGGATCACGAGGGTTCCACGATTCGCAATCTGACGAAGACGGTCGACATGGGTCTTCGCTACGGTATTCCGACCCTCGGCGTGACCGCCGTCGGTAAGAACCTCACGCGCGACGCTCGTTACCTGAGTCTGGCCACGCGCGTTTGTGCCGAAAACGGCGCGAACGTTATTAAGACGTACTACTGCGATGAACACTTCGACCAGGTCGTTAATAGTTGCCCGGTTCCGATTGTGATCGCTGGCGGTAAGAAGCTTCCGGAACGCGATGCGCTGACGCTCGCCAAGAATGCAATCGACCAAGGCGCCGCTGGCGTCGATATGGGACGCAATATTTTCCAATCGGACAGCCCGGTCGGTATGATCCTGGCGGTACGTGAAGTGGTGCACAATGGCGCGACGGTCGACCAAGCGTACGACTGCTATCAGACGTACAAAGCGGAAGGGAAATGCCCCAACGCCTGTTGCTGTAATAAGTAGTCTAACTTCGTCGTACTGTCATTTAGGTCAATCGCTGGCGTCGCGTCGTCGGCATGTCAAAATGACAGGACGTTTGAGGTTTTTTTGAAATGAAAAGCGCCCGGCGATTGCAACGGCTCGCCGGGCGCTTTTTTTATGTGCGCTGATACATGGGCTGAAAAAAAAGCCTCGAGCGACGTGGCTCGGGGCGTGGAAGCGTCTCGACTGATTGTCGTTGAACTGCGGTTAGGCTCACACGAATTTCAGGAGCGCATAGCGTTTTTTACCGCTACGCAGAATAATGACCGTTTCACTGGCCAAGTCATTGAGCGATAGGAAGTAGTTGACGTCAGTGACCGCGCGATTGTTCAGGTAGGCGCCGCCTTGCTGTACGGCGCGTCGCGCGTCGCTCTTAGTCTTTGCCAGACCGGTGGCGACGAAGGCGTCGAGAATACTCATTTCGCTGTGATCGAGTTTTTCACGTGAGAACTCTTGGCTAGGCACGTCGGCGAAGATAGAGACGAGCTCCGCGTCGGAGAGTTGTGAAATTTCCGCGCCAAAGAAAATATCAGTGGCGCGTTGGGCCGCCTGCAATCCCTCTTGACCATGAGCGAGCGTCGTAAGTTCCTTTGCGACCTGCTTTTGGAGAATGCGTTTGCCAAGATTAGCCTGGTGCTCGGCGATGAGTGCGTTGGCTTCCTCTTGGTTGAGGTCGGTGAAGAACCGGAAGGCGTTTTCGATATCGGCGTCGTCGACGTTGATCCAGTACTGATAGAACTGGTAGGGGCTTGTCTTTTCCGGGTCGAGCCACAGCGCTCCGGATTCGGATTTACCCATTTTTTTACCGTCGCTTTTCAGGAGCAGCTTACTGGTGAGACCGTAGAGTTGCACGCCGTCCATTCTTCTGGCAAGATCAATGCCCGCGGTGATATTGCCCCATTGGTCGCTGCCGCCGATTTGTACTTCGCAGCCATAAGCGCGATGCAGGTGGACAAAGTCGTAAGACTGCAGGAGCATATAGCTGAATTCGGTGTAACTCAGACCGGAGTCGGAGTCCAGGCGGCTCTTGACGGAGTCTTTCGTGAGCATGACGTTGACTTGGAAGAGTTTGCCGATATCGCGCAGGAATTCCAGGTAGGAGAACCCCTTGGTCCACTCGTAATTATTCACGAGGATCGCTTTATTTTGGGCGTCGTCGTCGAAGTTGATAAATCTCGCAAGTTGCTTTTGAATGCATTCGACGTTGTACTGGATTTGGTCGAGAGTCTGCAGATTTCTTTCAGAGCTTCTACCGCTGGGGTCGCCGATCATACCGGTGGCTCCTCCGACCAGCGCGATCGGTTTGTGACCGGCGCGTTGGAAACGACGCAGGTTCATGACGGCGACCAGGTGTCCGACGTGTAGAGAATCGGCGGTGGGGTCGAAACCGTTATAGACGGTTCGTTGAGTCGAGAGGAATTCGTTGATCTTTTCGTCTGTGGTCTGATTGAGTAGACCGCGCCATGTCATCTCGCGTATGACGTCAAATGAAACGTTCATTTCGTTAGCTTTCAATATGAGCGGAGTTTGAATGATTTTGACTTGCCACAGCTGGACGCGTCAGACGCCAGCGACGTTTCCCCATTGTATCGTATAACGTTTTGGCGTCAACGCGCTGTAATTAACGGTTAATCTTGCGACAACAGATATATAAAAAACTCAAATGGCGCCTTGATTGCTAGATAGAAACGTGGCGAAACGACAAGCCCCCCCTTGTGCTTGCGTTAGAAACTGTAGGATATATCGACAGACAGCAAGCGTATGAATTATAGCGCGTACGCGTGGTCATCGCACGCGTATCGAAGTACCGTCGGCGTTTAGGGTCTTGCATAGGCGAGAGAACGCGAGGAGGCGAATAATGAGTTGGCAATATAGCGAGAAGACAAAACAACTATTTTTGGACGCGGTTCAAGGCAAGAGCGGCGCGCACGTAGGCGAGATTTCCGAGGCGGACGGCGTCGGCGAGCATGGCTCTGTGGCGTGCGGCGACGCGCTTAAATTCAGTTTTCGCGTTGAACGTAATGCTGACGATCCGCTCAAAGACAAGATCGTCGAGGCGAGATTCTTGACCTTTGGCTGTACCTCTGCAATTGCCGCTTCTGAGGCGCTCTGTCGTATTATTGAAGAGCGTTCCCTCACGCCGCTGGAAGCGCTCAAGATTACCAATCAAGATATCGTAGAATACCTAGAGGGTCTTCCGACACAGAAGATCCATTGTTCCGTTATGGGCGCAGAGGCGCTCGAGGCGGCGGTCTTCGATTGGGCGAGTAAGCGCAACGTCGATATGGAAGCGCTTGGTTACAAACGACTTGTAACTGAAGAGAATGAAGGGCGCTTGGTCTGTTCTTGCTTTGGCATTACCGAGCCATATTTACGTCGTAAGATTCGTGAACTGAACCTTCATACCGTTGAAGAGGTAACCGGCGCGATTAAAGCGGGCGGCGCTTGCGGAACCTGTCGTGGCGAGATCCAAGATATCATTACGGAGATCTGGTCGGGCTCTTGCGGTAGCGAAGAGGGTTCGAGTTGTTCTTTCGACCCAGTGGCGGAACAGATCGCCACGAGTTGCTCCTTCGAACCCAAGAGCGCCAGCGCGCCAGTGACGTCCGCGCCGGTTCAAGAGTCTTCCAAGTCGGCGGCGTCCGGGTTTGTACCGCTGGCCACTGTTTCAATTGCCGCTAACGGGGACGTCGTACAGGATCCTAGTTATAAGACAGCGGAGGACGTTAGTAGTCTGACGCAGGAATATCAGAACGCGTCCCCATATCAGCGCATGAAATTGATCGAAAAAGTCATTGAGGAAGAGGTTCGCCCGATCCTGCGTCGCGACGGCGGCGACATTGAAATCGTCGACGTCAAGGACAACTTGATCTATATCTCAATGACAGGCGCGTGCGATAGTTGCGATAGCGCCACTGAGACGATCGAGTTAATCGTTAAGACGTTGCTACAGGACAAACTGGATCCCAAGTTGGACGTGATCGAGCTCTAGTTACGATTATAGTCGCGGAACAAGCGGGATTGACCAGACGCCGTATTTCATTAAGACTTGTAGCGTAACGAGATAGCAAAACGCGCGTCAAGGCAAATTGCTTTGGCGCGCGTTTTCGTTGATCGTCCAAAGGAGGCAACCCGTGTTGCTCATAGGTTGGCTTTAGATAAAAGGCTTGGAATCAGACTTCCCAGCCTTTTCTAGCGTCTTGCTTGAGTAGTTTCGCGGCTTCGGGACAGTTGACGACAGCCATGTTTTCGGCGTCGTATTCAAGCGTCTTGCCACAGCGGTAAGCGACCGGACCGAGGAGGATGGTTTCGGCAACGCGACCGGAATAGTCGAAGTTGCAGGTGGTCGGCGTACCGGTTTTAATCGCTTCGAACCATTCTTTGTGGTGACCGATCGAGGCGGGAATGGTCTGCTCGGGTCGTTGGATTTCCGAGGGCTTGCCGTCGACGTAAAGCTGGTGTTCGGAGTAGTTGGAGTAGATCGCGCCTTTATCGCCAATGAAGAGTACGCCGTTGCCGTTTTCAATGCCGTAATCTTTGAGGGATTCCGGACGCGCGACGCCGTCGCTCCAGGTGACGACAAGATTGTCGACCGCGTTTTTAACACCGGAGAATTCATATTCGACGTGTAGGTCGCGCGCGGCATAGTCTTCGTCAGCGGGCTTGGGGGCGCTCGCGGAGATCTTTTTCGGGTACTGCAGATCGAGCGCCCAGAAGGGCAGATCCATGAAGTGACAGCCCATATCGCCCATGCCGCCGTTGCCGAAGTCCCAGAAGGAACGCCAGTTACCGCCGAGGTAACATTGCTGGAACTTTCTTTCCGGCGCCGGTCCGAGCCACAGATCCCAGTTCAGCGTTGCGGGAACTTGTTGGCTATCGTCATTTGTGCGAGGACTGCCGCCCCAGACGACGCCACACCAGACGTCAATGCGTTGGATCGTGCCAATGACGCCGGAGCGCACCAGTTCCACGACGCGACGATAGTTGTCGCCGGCGTGAATTTGCGTGCCCATTTGAGTGACGAGTTTCTTCTCACGCGCCATTTTCTGCATGAGGCGGATCTGATAGACGTCGTGTGCCAGAGGCTTTTCCACGTAAGCGTGGTATCCGCGCTTCATGGCTTCGATAGCGGCGATGGCGTGGGTGTGGTCGGGCGTGGTGATGAGAACCGCGTCGATCTTATCGCCGAGCGTGTCGTACATTTCGCGGAAGTCGACAAATCGTTTGGCGTCGGGCATTTCTTCGCCGAACTTATCCAGATATGCGGAGTCGACGTCACAGATCGCGACGCGGTTTTCATCGGCGCAAGAGGAGCGATGGTACGCGCCCTGCATGCCGGCTAGACCGACGTGCGCGAGGTTGACCTTGGAATTGGCGTTGAGTTCACGCGCAAGACCGGGCGCGGGAAATTTCACGCTGGCGGTCAAACCCAGACCAACGGTCGAGACTGCGGCGCGTTGCATAAAGGAACGACGAGAAAGGGACGACATATTAACCTCCGGATTCACACGTATAAACGCGTGTATGATAAAGTTATAAGAGCGAGGCGTCGCGCCGTATTGGAGTTACAGAGCGACGCCAGAGGAATCTTGGCATTGGAGCGCTTTTAAATCACGCGGTTTTATGATTTACGCGCAATCACGCAAGACGTTATGATTAGTAGTTTTCAGCGGTGATTTCGAAATAGCTTTGCGGATGATTGCAGGTAGGGCAGACGTCTGGCGCGTTTGTGCCAACGACGATGTGACCGCAATTACGGCATTCCCAAACTTTGACTTCACTACGAGCGAAGACCTCTTGGACCTGAACGTTACGCAGTAGCGCGCGATAACGTTCTTCGTGACGTTTCTCAATGGCGGCGACCAGGCGGAATTTCTTGGCCAGTTCCGGGAAGCCTTCTTCTTCCGCGGTCTTGGCGAAGCCTTCGTACATATCGGTCCATTCGTAGTTTTCACCGTCAGCGGCGGCGGCGAGATTTTCGGCAGTATCGCCAATGCCGTTGAGTTCTTTGAACCACATTTTGGCGTGTTCTTTTTCGTTGTCGGCGGTCTTCAGAAAGATGGCGGCGATTTGTTCAAAGCCGTCCTTCTTGGCGCGCGAGGCAAAGTACGTGTATTTATTGCGCGCTTGCGATTCACCGGCGAAAGCCGCTTCGAGATTCTTTTCGGTTTGTGTGCCGACGTAGGGATTCTTCTTCTCAGCTGTCATTGACGTCTCCTTGGGATGACGATTTAAGTCTAGCGTATAACGCGTTTGTTTGTACGTTTAATCTTGCGCAGGTCACGCGCGCTTTGAGTCGTTATGGCGAGGTAAACGCTTATGAGCACGACGCTATAAAGGATTATAAAGGCTCAAAGACGTTTATGCAAGTCGTGGCGATCGTCGCGTCGCACGAGTTTAAAATTTCTTATTGAATCCGGCGATAACGTAGTATCCGGCATACTCTTTCGCCAATTCCACGTTGTATTGTGCGTAGAGGTCGAGCGTATCGCGTAACGCTGCGGCGACGCCCCCTCCGAGGTCAATTTTATCGCGCGCCATGCGGTGTGCGCCGTATCGGTATGCGATCGGACAGGGCGAGGAGTCGCCTAGGACGTAGATTTCACGCTTTCCGAATTCATGCGACCACGTCGCCAGAAGATAGGGCTTGACGGTCGCGAGCGTCATGTCGGTTTCCCAACTGAAGCGACTGCCGACTTTTAGACGATACGAGGCGTCG
>JAUNMR010000063.1 GCA_030537455.1 Planctomycetia bacterium
AGACTTGTCGTTTTCGCTATTATAGTAGGGGCGATAGTTGGAATCGAGAACGACGCCGTAGCCGGTCACGTTATTGTGATTTGACCCGACAGGTGGTCTGCGGGACGAGTAGTCTTCCGACACGAGGCAGTTGTAAGTCTCAATTCTATACTGGCCGCTGATATACCAACTGTATTCATTGTTGTCGTAGATGATCGTATTATACATCTTAACGGTCGCGCCGTCGATATACAAGGCGGCGCCGCTGGTCGCGGTGTTATTGGTAATCGTGGCGTTGTACACTTGTAGGGTTGAACCGTTCGCGGCATAGACCGCGCCGCCGTTGGTCGCGGAATTTTCCACCATAAGGGAGTTGACCACATTGACCGTCGTACCTCTCCTAGCGTAGATCGTCCCGTTCCTACCGGTATTGCCGGTCACTCGCGAGGAGTCTATTGTCAGAGTTCCGCGGTTGACGTAAACTGCGCTGCCGTACCCGTTAGTCGCCCGATTATCGCAGATTCCGCCGTTCTTAACGGTCACAGAGCCGCTATTGAGATAGATCGCCCCGCCCTGAGACGCCGAGCCGTTTGCAAGCGTGAGACCGTCAAACGTCACCCCGCTGGCGGATACTTTAAACAGTCGCGAGGCGTACCCGGCGCTCACCGTGATATTCTGACCGGAGCCGTTAAAGGTCAAGGTCTGATTCACCGCCAGTTCGCCGTTGGTTACCGTAATCGTCTGACCGTCGAGCCAAGGGGCGAAGGTGATTTCACTGCCCAGTTCAGGATATTGCGCCGCATAGAGGATCGCCTCGCGCAGAGAGATTTCCCCATCGTTCGGGTCAACCACGTCGCCGGGAATCGTCACGCACAGGGACGGAACGTCCGGACCGTGGTCGGGGTTCGGGAAAATTGCCGAATAAGCCCAGGCGCTATAGCCGGAGGCGTTGTAGGCGCGAATGCGGAACTGATAGGTATTCTCCTCATAGACCGTGCCGGTACGTTCGGTCACATTGGCGTCGAGCCACGCGGATTTCGCCCAGGTTACGCCGCCGTCGATGGAGTATTCGATATAATACCCGTCTTCGACGTCGGAGTTATCGACCCAGGACATGGGCAGCGCGTGGGTTTCCGAGTTATATTCTCCGAAGGTGAAATTACTCGGAGGATTGAGCGCCCCGACGACCGGAGCGGCGACGCCTTCTGCGACATAAGAACCGGCGTTGCAATCGGACAGAGCGCCGCTGACAAGGACGCGAATCCAGTACTGATTGGCGACGTCCTCCGCGGTCGGGGTATAGCTCGAATCGTTCGCGCCCGGGATATCAATCCAATCTCCGGCGCCGGTACGATACTGCCACTGGTACGCGGCGCTCGTTTCCGTAGGCGCAACGCCGGTCGCCTGTAGCGTCTGCCCGGCGACGACGTCAACGTGATTGAGTCCCGCCTTATAGACGCCATACGTACCGGTATTGACTTCCTCACTAAAGGAAATCGCATTGACCGCCATAATCGAGAAGTTGTAGACGCTCCCCGCGAGCGCGCCGAAGGTCACAGAGGTCACGCTCGGGTCGTTGATATTTTTGAGCAGTTTCCAGTCGCCGCCGTCTTTGGAGTATTTGACGACGTATTTCGTCGCGTTATCGGCGGCGTCCCAGCTCAGCGTCACCGTGACCTTAGAGTAGCGCTCGCCGATCGGATAGGTCGTCGGATTAACCGCCTCTGCGCCAGCGACTCGGAAGTTTTCAGGGATCCCGACCACCGACAGACTCACCGGGTTCGATTCAGTCGAACTCCCGTCGGCGCCCAGCTCGTTATAGGCGCGAACGCGGAACAGGTAGGTCTTGCCGGTGGAGATAAAGTAGGTATAGCTGTAGGTATCGTTCGCGGCGTCGTAAGTAAACTCGCTCGCAGACGCCTTCTTAACGCCGCTCCAGGACTCGCCCCCATTGGTGGAGGACTGAATGAAGTATTCCGTTGCGCTTTCGGACGCCGCCCAGGTGATTGTGGCATAGTGAGCGCCGACCTGCTCCTGCGCGCTAACCCATTGCGGCGCGGCGGCGCCCATATAGGCGATCGGGTCAGAAATCGTGTATTCGCTCGAGCCGCAGTCGTTCGTGGCGCGAACGCGGAAGTAGTACGTCTTATTGGCGTTGAGCTTGTGAGAAACGACCGCAGAGGTCGACTCCGCGTCGATATAGATCTTCGTACTGGTCGCCTCCCCTTCTCCGACGCTGACATACTTGGCGAACTGCCAGGTGGCGCCGTCGTCGAAGGTGTAATCAACGCGATAGAGATTCGCATTGTCGACCGTTTGGAACTCGACGTCGGCGATTCCGGTTGCGTGATCAATTGCGGCGGTGGTAATCACGGGCGATTCCGGCTTCGTCACAACGATCGGGAATTCGGTTTCGGTAAAATCGGTCACGCCTTGGGCGGTTACCGCGCGCACCTTAAACAGATAGTACTTTCCAGTGGTCAGGGTCAGTTGCGTTGCGACCGTCTGGGAGGAATCGTCCGGATCATTGACGTACTTCATACCGGTCCAGGCGCTGTAGTTCTCGCCGTCGGTAGACGTTGAGGACATGAGATAATACTTCGTAGCGCCCTGCACGCGCGTCCATTCGATGTTCGCCTTATTGCCCCCGAGGGACGCGACCGTCGCCTCGATGCGCTCCACCCCCGACTCGAGGGTCGCCAGGGAGATTGACGTTAGGTCGGCGTGATACGACTGTACAAACGCCGCGGTTTCAGTCGGCGCCGCGGGCGATTCCCAGGTCGTGGCGCTGAGAAGTTCGCGATTCTCGAGCGTTTCTAACTTCAGCCCACGCGTCGCAGGCGCGTTCTTCTGTCGCGAAGAACGCGCAAAAATAGAAGAGACGACCGGCGTCTGGGAAAGAGCCTGGTAAAGGTTCATATTGTTATTCATCTGTTGCTTCATCCTAATACCTCAACGCTGACGTCATTGGACGAGGTCGTCATGCGCTTTATAAAGAAGGGTTTAAAAAATAACCTTGATTTCTCTTGGCGTGCGCGTTTGGCACGCGAAACAAAGAGTCTACATAATGGAACAGTTGAGTCTGAGCCAGTTTGGGCGCCACATACGGCTCAGTCACTACACATCAATGGCAAACACCGTCGTGCATTCTACACTAGCCGATACTTTCGTCAATGCGTTACAGACGTCTATATCGCGTTATATAATGACATATAGAGCGCTTATTTATCCGCTAACTGTTTTCAAACAACAAGCTTAAAAAATTTTTAAAAGTTTTTTAAATTTATTACAATAAATCAGGATTGTATTCTAGATATAAATAACTTTCGTTTTAATGACGCCCTTTAGTTAAGTTACTGTTTTATATGTCGCTTTTCTGTGTACACTAATCAAAACGCCGCCGCCCCAGAACTCTTGCGTAGCGCTGGGGCGGCGGCGTTTTAACTGTCGTTCAATGGCGTCTAGACGCGCAAATAACAAGACTTAGAAATTAATCGCGAGTTCCTCGGTCAGTTCGGCAAAGGCGTCGTCAAGCAGAGTATTGGCGGCGGAAGCAGTGAAATCCATCGTGGCGACCGCCGCGGCGCTAACCCCCTGCGAACCATAGGCGCGAACTTGGAATTTATAAGCGCTATACAGCGAAGGATAAAGCGTCGTATAGCGACTGTTCGTCTGCGGGTCGAGCCATTGCGACTTCTGCCAGGTCGCGCCGTTGTCCACGGAGTATTCGACATAGAACCCGCCGTCGGTCGGCGCGGTTCCTTGCCAAGTCATGAGGTATTTGCGCCCGAGATTGTCGACCTCTTCATAAGAAGAGTCGTTGACAATAAAGGAGGTCGGAGCGTCGATAGTCTCGACAATCGGCGCCGCCGACATTGTTGCGATAAAAGATCCGCCGGGGTAGATTTCAGAACGACCCGTCGCTTGCACGCGAATCCAAGTCTGCGCGTCGAGCTCCGTGGGGGTATAGCTATTGCCGATCGCGCCGACAATATCAACCCAGTCGCCGTTTTGCAGACGCTGCCACTGATAGTCGACCGTCGAGGGGTCGACGTCGTATTTCGTGGCGACCACGCTAATCGGCTCGCCCGCGACCACGTCCACGCGATTGAGCGCTATCGACGTCGGAGCATAAAGACCGCTGAGCGCCGCTTCGCTAGTACTCTCGCTATTGATCGCGACGACCTGGAAGTTATAGACCTTGCCATTGAAGACGGTAAAGGTCGCGGAGGTCTCCGCGGTGGTTCTGACCAGTTTCCAAGCGTCCGATTCCTCAGGGATCTGGTATTTCACGACATACTCGCTTGCGTTTTCCACCGCGTCCCAAGCGAAGGTCAGCTGCGTGGTGATCGGCGTAACGCCCAGTATGCCGCTATTGAGATAACGCGTCGGGGTAGCGTCGGTAATCGTAAAATTCTCCACCGTCGCCAAGCGCTGGTATTTGACCGGGGCGTCGCAGAGCAATTTCTCGACCACTGCGCCCTCGGCGTCGTAGGCGACCACGAGGAACTGATACGTCGCGTCAGACTCGATCATAAAGGGCATGCTGTACGTCTTGCTCTGCGCGTCGTAGTCAAATTCCGACGCCGTACCCTTCTTCGTGTTCGACCAGGTCGTAATACCGTCGCGGATATATTGCACGCGGTAATCTGTCGCCGTATCGACCTGCGACCAGGTCACGCTCACAAGGTGCGAGCCCGAACTCGAATTGACCACACAACACGAACGCGTTTGGTCGCTCTTGGAAGAGTTAGATTCCACCGACGCGTCGGCGTCGAGGTACGCCGCGACGCTCAACCCGGCGCTATTGAACGCACGAACGCGGAAAACGTACTCCAATCCCTCCTGAATACCAGGCGTGCGTGAAGTGACGTTCGCGCCCATCCATTGCGAACGATTCCACGTCTGACCGCCGTCGATCGAATAATCGACGTAGAACGCCTCTTCGTTCTCGGAATTATCTGACCAAGAGAGCGTATAGGTTCCGTCGTCATTTTGCTCCAGCGAAACATTAGAGGGCGCAGCGAGCGTATCGACCACCGGCGCCGCCGCCATAGTCGCGACGTAGCCGCCGCCGGCGTAAAGCTCCGAAAGAGGCGTGACTTGCACGCGAATCCAACTGTGCGCGTACGCTTCCGTTGGGGTATAGCTATCGCGCGTGGCGCCGATAATATCAACCCACTGGTCGTTCTCAAGAACCTGCCACTGATAGGCGACCGTCGCCGGGTCGACGTCGTATTTCGTAGCGACTACGCTAATTGGCTCGCCGACGACGACGTCGACGCGGTCGAGCGCCACCGACGTCGCGGCGTAAAGACCGCTGAGCGTCGCTTCACTGACGCTTTCGTCGTTGAGCGCGGTAATCTGGAAATTATAGACCTTGCCATTGGAGACAGTAAAGGTCGTGGTTGTGTCGGAGGTAGTTCTGACCAGTTTCCAAGCGTCCGATTCCTCGGGTATTTGGTATTTTACGACATACTCTCTGGCGTTTTCCACCGCGTCCCAGGCGAAGGTCAGTTGCGTCGTGATTGGCGTAACACCCAGCGCGCCATTGTTCAAATAGCGCGTCGGGGTAGCGTCGGTAATTGTAAAATTATTCACAGCCGCCAGGCGCTCATACGCGACCGTCTCGGTGAGCATCGTTTGCAAGACCTCGCCGACGCTATCGTAGGCGACCACGCGATACTGATAGGTTCCGCCCGACTCCATGGCGAGCTTGAGACTATAGGCGTTCTCTTGTGTGTCATAGTCAAATTCCGACGCCGCGCCCTTCTTGGCGTTTGACCAGGTCGTAATACCGTCGCGGATATATTGCACGCGATACTCCGTTGCGCCGTCGATCGTCGACCAAGACACGGTCACGGCGTGAGAGCCCGATCTTGTCGTGGCAACACACCAGGGGGAGGAGTCGGCGCCAAGGTACGCCGCGGCGCTCAACCCGGCGCTATTATAGGCGCGCACGCGGAAGGAGTAGTCGTAACCCTCTTGAATCGCGGGCGAACGCGTTGTTTCATTTGCATTCATCCACGCGGCCTTCTTCCAGGTCGCGCCGCCGTCGATAGAGTATTCGACGTAGAAACCCTCTTCGTTGTCGGAGGCGTCGACCCAAGAGAGGGTATAGCTTCCGTTTTCATTCTGCACGAGGGCAACGTTCGACGGCGCGACAATGGCGTCGGTGGTCGGCAATGCAATCGCCTCCGCGATGTAGGAACCGGCGTTATAAACATCCTCATTGCCAGTCACAAGCGCGCGAATCCACACTCCAGCAGAGACGTCCGCGTCGGTTGGGGTATAGCTTTGACCGGTCGCGCCGACGATATCGACCCAGTCGGAGTCCGCGGTGCGAGATTGCCATTGGATTGTGACGTCACGGAGCTTACTGGCGGTCACGGTCAAGGTCTGCCC
Organism: Planctomycetia bacterium; assembly: GCA_030537455.1. Taxonomy (GTDB): domain Bacteria; phylum Planctomycetota; class Planctomycetia; order Pirellulales; family Thermoguttaceae; genus RUG369. Next base: position 6,385 of record JAUNMR010000063.1, read on the forward strand.
GGCGACGACGTCGGCATGGTTCAGACGCGCTTTCGGCACGGCATAGCAACCGAGGTCCACGCGACTGGTTCCAAGGGAATTATAGACGACGAGCTGATAGGAATAGGCGACGTCGGCGTAGACCGAGGTCGTCGCTGTCATGTCGTCCCCCGGGCGAAATGTGCGCAGCGTCTGCCACGTCTTTCCGTCAACGCTACGCTTGAGCTGATAGCCCGAGGCATGTTCGACCTCGCTCCAGGTCAGCGTAAGATTGACGCGACTGGCAAGCTCGCCGATCGGGTAGGCGTCAGCGACCGCTTCAACTTTGGCAATGGCGAAATCGGTCGGCGCCAGCGGTTTCTGGGCTATGACGACGTCTGGGGAAGTCGCGTATTTCGTCGTGGCGGCGTCGCTGTTAATCGCGCGAACGCGGAACTGATAATACGTGTTAAGAGAAGAGAGCATATAGGTCGTCGACTCTTCGGAGCCGTTGACGTACTTTAGCCCTTTCCACGCGCTGAAATTTTCGCCGTCGAGCGACGTAGCGACCTGGATATAATATTTCGTCGCGTCCTGCGCGGCGTCCCATGTGATCGTAACTTTACGCGCATTGCCGGACGTCGTCGTTACGCTAACCGTGGCGTCGGTTGCAAAGGAGTCGAACGCGATGGAGTCGTGCGCGGTATTAAGATCCGCCAGAGAAATCGCTTCGTCCTTAATAAAGTTCGAGAGCAGAACACTGCCGGAGGCGACTATCCCGGGGCAAGGCTCACACGGCGTGCCGGAGAGCATTTCGCGTGTTTCAAGACTTTCAAGACGAAGGGAACGCGAATGATTAGACGCCTTATTAACACAACGACGACCGTGTTCGCCCAAGACGTTCATAATTCTCTGTTGCACGTGCGTACTCCATATAAGCTACAACCGACACAAGAAATGGCGAACGAAACCGCCAATGGCTCCTGTGGTTCATGATTATCTGTATTTGTACCAAGTATCAACGTCGATCACAATACCAAAATAACAGATATACCGATTGTATTAGCTGTTTCAAAACGCTCCCCGCCAGTGAGAATATTCCAGTTGTCGCCCTCTCAAAGCCCCCCTTGTGTTTTTTTACGCTTGGCTGAACCAACGACTAAAACAACCAAACGCTGTCACAATCGCTTTACGTTTTTTTACGCCACGGGCGACTCTCTGGTCGTGGCGCGCAGGGGCGCGAAAAACTGGAGAAAATCTTTTTGACGTCGCGCCGACTCTCCGGTAGAATAACATGTTAGAAGACGCTAGCGTAGCGCTTTCAACGACAAATCCTGACGCCTTGACCAAAGGGACAACAATATGAAAAAAGCAGTATTCGTCATAACGGCAATGTTCTGCGCGATACTCCTAGCGACGAGCGTCTCGTTCGCGCAGAAAGCGCCGGATTCGCCCGTGGGCGCTAAGCACGTCGTGTGGATTGGCTCTGATGGATTCGGCGCACACTATGTCAATTGGGACGAACTCCCCAATATGAAGAAAATGAAGGAGAACGGCGCTTGGACTTTACACATGCGTTCGGTTCTGCCCTCCTCCAGCGCGATCAATTGGGAATCACAAATGGTCGGCGCTCCCTCGGAAATGCACGGCTTTCGTACATGGTGCAGTAAAGAGCCGGACGTGCCGTCGATCTACGTGAACGAACACGGACGTTTCCCCTGTATTTTCCGCGTCTTAAAGGACGCCGCGCCCGACTCCGCCTCGACCGTCGTTTACTCCTGGGACGGGATAGGCTATCTGTACGACGCGCAAGCGGTCAAAGACACGAAGTACTTTGCCGACGACGACGAAGCGGTCTATCAGTACGCGCGTGAACAACTTGCCACTAAACCGACCCTAGCGTTCATCTACTTTGGCGAGCCGGATCATACCGGTCATTCGATCGGCTGGGGTTCGCCTGAATATCAGAAGGCGCTCACAAAGATCGACGATTATATCGGTAAGATCCTCAAGGATCTGGAAGATTTAGGCATACTCGAGGACACGGTCATTCTCTTCAGCGCGGATCACGGCGGCACGAACAAGGGTCACGGCGACGCGCTCATGGAGCACATGGAGACGCCGTTCCTCATCTACGGCGCAGGCGTTGAGCCGGGTGAAATCACCGACGTGGTCGTCAACTTCGACCTCGCCCCAACGATCGCATGGGTTCTGGGACTAGAACAACCCCAAGCATGGAGAGGCGTGCCCGTGCTGAGCGCATTCCAAAAGAAATAAGGGCAAAAGTTACGGTAAATCGACGCCCCCCTGTCGGCGTCGTGAATCTCGCTAGACTCGCACGTCTCAACGCGTGCGAGTTTTTTTATGCGATAGTCATCACCAGCGACCATCGCCAACGGACATACAAACCACACGCAGCGCCTCCCGCCCTGCGTTTTTTCACGCCACGGGCAATGCCCGTGGCGCCCCGCCC
>JAUNMR010000083.1 GCA_030537455.1 Planctomycetia bacterium
GTAGACATTCAAATTGCAACGCCGTTGAGCTTTAGTTCTCTGCGGCGTTTTTTTTTTCACCCTTGGCGCCATTGCCAGGGGTGGCGCGCGATTATTAGGGCGTGTTGACGCTAAACGCTGGAAGCAGTTCATAACTCCCCTGTCGGTTCAATTATTCCTGTTCCTATTTTACGACGCGAACCACGCCCGCGTCGATCCGCCAGTGGGCGGGACAAGCCGGAGGTATTAGCCTCCAGATAAAACGAACGCTCGAACGCCTTTTTTACGCCTAGCGGAACCGCCGACTAAAACGACCAACCAACGCTCACGACCGCTTGTGTTTTTTTTTTACCGCGTGCAAAGTCTTTGGCGACCTGTCCCCTAGGGTAGCCCATCCGGAGGCTGAATCGTTATCCCGGTGAAGATTTCTACATTTAATCCACTTGCCATGCTTTTAAATTTGACTAACCGTGGTACAATGGCGTGAAAGAACGTTTGCGTTTCGTTAGACGCTGGCGTGCAAGAACTAGGCGTCAGTTGACAAAGAAACAAAGAGGCTAGACGTGCAAGAGAATCGACACAGAAGCATAGCGGCGCTTGCGCTTTTTGCGTTAGGCTTGGCGACATGTGGTATTCCTTTTGGTTTATCGAGCGTCCGCGCGGCGGGTCAGAGCGACGCGAGCGTGAGCGGCAAGGGTTTGGGGGACGCTAAGCCGATCGTTATTGAAGGTAGGGCGGACAAGGACGTGCATGTGACGTCCGGCTGGAAGCTCTTTCTGGTCGGGACGAATCAATATGTAAATATGGACAAGGAAGACGATCTTCACTATGCCGTCAAAGACGTAAAGGCCTTAGAGGCGCGGTTTATTGAATTAGGAGTTCCAGCGGCGAATATAACGATTCTCACCACGGGCGAACGTCGCGGGTTGTTTCCCGATAAGAACAACATCGAATCGGCCTTCAATCGTTTTATTGCGAGCCTTAAACCAGGGGACTGCGCATTTGTCTACCTGAGCGGTCATGGTTTTCGCTTTGAACGTGAAAAGCGCACTTACTATGCTCCCCAGGACGTTGACGTAACGTCCAAGTCGTCAATTGAAGAAACGTCGATCTCAATTGACGATATGATGACCGCGTTGAACGATAGCGCCGCGAATCTCAAGTGGATGACGGTCGACGCGTGTCGCAACGACCCGACGAAATATATGGACGACGAGCCGAATCCTGTTAATAAGGACATGAAGAGTATAGGCGTCGCCAAGGACTGTATTGTCGACTCCTCTGGTCTTCCGAAAACCTTTATCTTTATGCAGGGCTGTGAAGACGGTCAGTGTTCGATCGAATCTCCGGAACTAGAGCAAGGTCTTATGACCTACTCGCTATTGGAGGCTCTTAGCTACGACGACAACCCGGTGGATCGGTCGGAACAGTTCGAAATAAAGCTGGTCGACCTTTTGAGCTACGTGCAGACGCGCACGGAGGAACTAGCGAGTCGTTGTCGCGACCGTTCGAATAAGCCGTGTGTCCAAAAGCCGGCGATAACCAATTACAGCCTTCAAAACGCGACCTTTTTAAAGGATTTGCGTCGTGGTGGACTCACGCGCGACCAGTGGCAAGCGATCAAAACAGAAGAGGAGCGGTTTGAAGAATATCTTGTGGCGTCAGACTTCGAGCGCGCGCAGGATAGTCTTACGACGCTAG
>JAUNMR010000006.1:0-64828 GCA_030537455.1 Planctomycetia bacterium
ACGACTACGTCTTTAGGAACCTGCCAGTCGCCCACGCCGCCGGTACGATAGTCTTTATCGAGAACGTCGCGACTCGCCTGGCGTAAATGACGATTGAAAACGTTCCCAAAGGGAGCGGAGCCCTGATATTTCGTTCCCCAGCATGCCTGAGCGCCGACGGCGAGCACGCGCGGCATATCGCCGTTATAAAACTTATGCCAGGTCGTACACAAGACGCCAAACCTGTCGTTTTCGATGACGTTACCGGCGAGACTTCTGATACCTTCGAGATTTAACCAGGGACAAGCCAGGACGTCGAAGCCAGATTCCGTGAAATAGTCGAGCGTCGGCCAAGTCTCGTCTTTCTTCGGAGCGCCGTACTGCCAATCGCAGATGATAATATCTTTCGGAAGCTTCTCCAGTAGCCCGCGGGTCTTTTCGTTGCCCGAGGCGGTATAGCCGGGGAAACTCTCGCCCTCGATGAGCATATCGTGCCACATCATCACGCGACAATCGCGCTGATTGAGCAAGTTGCGAAAATAGGTTATCCAATCGGCGAGCGCGTCCGGATAGTCTCCACGACGCCGAGCCACGAAATTGGAGCCAGCCGAATAGGCTTCGTCGCATCCGATGTGGAAATAAGGGGGTTGTTCGAAAGTCTCAAATAATTCCCAGACGCACTTTGTCAGTAGCTCTCGCGTAGCGGGGTTATAAACATTCCACGTCCATCCGTCAGGTTCGAAGAGCGGTTCATATTCGGGATGAAAATCGAGAATCGCATGTTTTCCAGAGGCGACACGAGCGCCGGGCGCGTGCCCGAACAGATTAAACTGCGGAATCAAACGCACGCCCAACTCTTTGCCGACTTTAACCAGTCGTGCAACTTCCGCCTTGGTCGTATGAAACTCGCTCCAGCACAGCGCGTCGCACGCGTCGAAGGGAAAGACGCCCCAGAACTCTAAGACAATATAATTGAATTTATAATAAGCCGCGATGCGAATAGAACGCTCGATATCAGTTCCTTTGGTCTCAGGGAACCAACACAGGTGCAAACCGCGAAAACTCAACCGTGGGGCGTCGTCGACCTTAATCTCGGGGATAAAAAACGACGAATCGTCGATCGTGGCGGAAACGGCAAAGGTCTCGGAAAGCTGGCGCAACGTCTTAAAGGCGTCGCGAATACCCGATAAATCCGAACCGGCTATGACGAGAGTCCCCTTCCATTGGTTGCGTCGCTCCACAATAGCGTCGACTGTCGCGTCCTTCGCGCTTGGATCAGCTAAGGCAAGCATACGATACGCGTTTGTGGTCTTAAAAAACTCGGCGTCGTCCGCAAGTCGTTGCGTAAAGTCGAGTAATTCTTGTGGAGCCTCGTCGTCTTGGCGCATAAATTCGTCGATAGAAAACCGCTCAAATACCAGTTCAACGCCGAAATCCTTCGAGGCGCTCGCGCGCAGAGCGTCTAAATCCGTCGCGTCAACCCGCTGGGCTTCATCGTTGGACGTTAAGAGTATGCAACGTAATTCGCGATTAAAAACAACGACGCCGTTACCGTACTGAATATCGCGCGGCGCAGGAATCAAGCGCGCATTGTAAAGCGCGACTTCCGACGTCTCGGGCGGTTCAAACGCAGAACAGAACGCATTAAACGCCAAGACGATTAGGGACGCTACTCCTAAAATAACAATTCTCATGTGTTCCTCTTACGTCGTTTCTTCATGGTACCGTGAATCGAGTTAATCGCAACGGTTCAAAATCATCGCACAACGTTGCCGACCTTATCTTGAGTATAACTAATAGTCGTAAAGAAAGTAAGGAACCCACGCCTATAATAACCAAACTTTTTAACCGACGATAGAACCGTCTATATCAACATTCTAGCGCCCGTGTATGTTGGCATATAACCAAGGCATAAAAAAACGTTTGACGAATCCAGAGACTCGTCAAACGCTTCGTCAGAAAGAACGGCCAGGAGCCGTGATTGAGTAACGACCGACCAGTGAGCAACCGATCGTTACGTGATCGGTATTATCTTAGGAAGTTCTGGATAATGGAACCGTTGTCGGCGACGTCGAAGAGCGGACGTTTGGAATCGAAACTATTGCGAGCGTTACCGCCGAGGTACCAGACAATGCCCATCGACATATTCCATGTTTCTTCTTCACGATGCGTCAGACCGCGATCGGTCGGGAAGACGTAGTTGGCCATTGCTTTGATAGCCCAGGAGTCAGTGAGGGGCGCTTCGCCAGTAACGCCGACGATTCCTTGACTCCATTCAGTAACGCCGCCGTAGACGGTCGCTTCGCCACCCTGTTCAAAGCGTTGACGTATGAACATTGTGTAGTAGTCGGTACCGGTAGCGCGCGCTTCAATCGCCAGTTTGTTGTCGAGTTGCAACAGTTCGCACCAATCGTCATTGAGAGCAAAGGCGCCACGGAAACCGATATCAGTCGAACCGGCAAAGCTATAGGAGAGTTCAGCGCGCAACTGATGCAGGTCATATTTACGATAGTAACGATCGCTGACGGAGTCGAAGACCACGCCGCCGGTCCAGCCTTCATTGCAACCATTAGCACGGAAGAAGAGACCAGAGGTCCAGAAGAATTGTGTGCGTGAATCTTCGTCGTCAAAACCGTTCGCTTTAACGCCGTTGTAATCGGTAAAAGTCGTTCTTACGCCAGCTTGCACATAGAGATTGCCAAAGAGCGGCTGAGCGCTGGCCCAGTTGAGCGCCACATGAGCGCCAGCGTTGCCACGGTTTTCGAAATCCAAAGGACTACGCATCGCCATTGCGCCCGCTTCCAGTTGGGTGTTCTGCAGTAACCCACAGCAGGGGTCACAATTACCACCGTAGCACGAGCCCGTGCCACACATGCTTTGACCGTATGCAAACGCTGGAGGCGTATTACGATAACCATTCACCGAATAATTACCGCCCGCGCCGTAGAATTGAGACGGATGATACTCCGCCAGACCAATTCTCGAATACGGATTGTTAGAAACCGCATTGCTGAAAACGCCAGGACGAGCTTGACGTTGCGCCGTATTGGCGCCTTGTTGTAATGCAGAGCTTTGCGGATAATATTCGGTTTGTGGCGCTTCGGTCGCTTGTAATCTCGCAGGCGCTTGCTCCACGGCGGGCGCGACGTCTTGAACGGTAGTATCCAGCGGCGAGGCGACGTTGTCGGCGTTGTAATCTTGTAGCGGTTCCGGGGTTAGGGTTTCATCGAATCCCTGATAATTAGCGGGGTCTTCCAGGGGAAGACTGTCTAATTGCGGCTCGGCGAGCAATTCACCCAAATCGTCCTGTTGCGACGCGGGAGTCAACGCTTGGGTCTGGCGAATAGCGCCGGCGCGAGTAGCGCGTGTAGCGCGCGGATTCACGCCCGATTGCGTCGCAGAGTAAGTGGCGATTCTCGCGCCATTTTGAGCGGCTTGCGCGTCGCCACTCCAGACGCTCAATAAAACGGTAAGCGCGCCAACAGCGACCTTTAACACGGTCGTTCCAGAGCTAATGTAGTCGCGTGATTTCTCGTCGCGCATGTTGTTAATCTTGACCAAACTCATCTGTTAATTCCTTATAACACGTTCTTTCTGACAGCGCCGCGCTTAGACGGCTTTCGTGTATTCGTCTATTCGACTCGCGTCGCTAGACGTTCGCGTGCGCAAATCACTTAGGGAACCTGCCCGCGCTATTAATCTTTTCGACCGCTCACAGATAAGGTTTAAAGAATAATCAGAAAAAAGCTTAAAATAAGAAAAGTTATTTTCATCCTATCTATTTTAACAACACAAGACTTCACCGCGCCCATTCCCCTTCGCTCTTCTGCGTTGCTAACGCACTATCAGATAAGCGTCTATTGAAAAAGGCGTCCACATAGCGTAAAGCCACTGAACGCCTTGTGTATAACATGCTTCTAAGTTCAATCGTTATTGAATTTCCGCCAGGAATTCTTCGACAGTCGGGACAGCGCCAAAAATCGGGCACACCTCTTTTTCCACGTACTCCTGGATCGCTTGTGAGGCGGCGCCACATGCGCTGGGAATGAGTCGGGTTTGAAACCCCTGGTCATAAGCGCCCCAGGCGGTCGCTTGCGCGCAAACGTTCGTGAGAAAGCCGGCTACGCCAACGTATTCGATATTCCAATCCTTGAGGATTTGTGCAAGATCGGTGTGAACAAACCCATTGACAGCACGCTTTCCCTTTAAAACGATCTCGTTCTGTCTTGGGGCCAACGCGTCAATAATCTGTCCTCCCCAAGAATCTGGAGCAAAGACGTCGCCCTGGAGCAGGTTGTTTAAAAGACCAATGCAAGAGTGAGACTTGATCCATTCGCGATCGAGCACAAAGGGACAATGGATAATGTGCGCGCGCTTTTCACGTGCGCCGTCGAGTAATTTCTTCGCATTTTCGAGCGTCTTATTGCGCGCAATCTCCTCACGAACCAAATCGTGAAGCTTGCCGCCTTCGGTGCAGAAGTCATTTTGAAACTCAATCAAAATAACAGCGGTCTTTTCAGGTTTCATCTTTTCTCCTTGTTCAAAGGTATTGCGAGGGAGCGCGTTAGATCATACGTAACCGATGGAATCTTGAGCGCTAGTCGTCGCCAAGCGCCTCGCTCGCCCAAAGATTGGCGTAGAACGGCGAGTTCTTTAACGCCTCCTCATGCGAACCAATAAATTGAATTTTGCCCTCGCTCATGACGACAACGCGATCGGCAAGTTCAATGGCGCCGAGTCGATGCGTCACCAAAATCGTCGTGCGATTGCCGACGAATTTCTTCAACGCCTGGTGAATATACCGTTCGCTTTGAATGTCGATTTGACTGGTCGCCTCGTCGAGTAAAAAGATCTTGGGATTCTTCAGTAGCGCACGCGCCAGAGCAATGCGTTGTCTCTGCCCACCGGAGAGCGCGCCGCCGCCTGGTCCCACGATTGTCGCATAGCCGTTGGGCAACTCATTACGAATAAACTCGTCGGCGTATGCGTCCTTGGCCGCCTGCATCACTTCCTCTTCTGTGGCGTCTAGACGACCGTAGCGAATGTTTTCGAAGACCGTGTCGTTGAATAAAACCGAGTCCTGGGAGACCAGTCCAATGAGCGCGCGTAAATCATCCAAGCGCATTTCCGTCGCGAGGACGCCGTCGAGTATCAAATGTCCGCTGGTCGGGTCGATAAAGCGCGGAATCATACTCAGCAGAGTACTCTTACCACATCCGCTCCTTCCTACAATCGCGATGGTTTCTCCACATTTAATTGTGAGAGAGGCGTGCTCCACGGCACATTTTGGCGCGTCGAGTTCCTTTTCGTCGGTTATATTCTGAGCGTTTGTGTCGGTCGTCGCGTCGTTTATAGCGCTCTTGCGACCAGAGAATCGCGCCTTAATTGCGGCAAACGCCTTGGACGCTTTCTCTTTGGCGACGTCTTCGAATCGTACTCGCTTTTTACCTTGTGGTTGAGGCGTGGCAAGTTCTTCACGTGGATAAATATAAGAGACGTCTTGGAAAACCAGTTCTCTTGTAAACTGTTTGAAGGGTTTGGGATTGTCGCAATCGACAATAAGGGGCTTTCTATCAATGACTTCGTAGACGCGATCCGCGGCGGCACAAGCGCTCTGAATGTTCGTGAAAACGTCGGTGAGACGACGCGCCGGATCCGAAGCGCCAATAAGGAAACCATAAAAAAGCACCAGCGACCCAAGATCTAATGGGCGCGATGAGGTCGGAATCCCGAAAAGACTGGTCTTTTGATAGATAATTAAATAGGCGCCGGCGATAATCGCCAGGACTAACATCCCAATTCCCAAGACTTCGGTACTTGGACTTGTGAGCGCGTCGTACTTTGCAGTCTTCATACCGCGTTGGAAATAGGTTTGGTTGGAACGCTGGAACTTCTGAACCTCGTAGTCCTCGCGATTAAATGATTTAACGACACGAATAGCGCGGAAAGTTTCTTCTATTCTGGAATAGAGCGCGGCCATCTCCATCATGGCGCGACGTACTACACGCTTGAGCGATTTGGCCAGCCAGCGAATCAACAAGGCGGCGATCGGAACAAAGAGGAAGGTAAAGAGCAACAGCTGCCAGCTAACAATCGCGGCGCCGACTAAACATACGATCATCTTTAAAGGCTCGCGCAACGCTTTACCGTAGATAATCGTCAGCCCGTTGGAGAGGGTTCCCATGTCGGAGGTAAAGCGCGTGGTGGCGTCTGATATGCCCTTCTGACTGAAGAAGTTCACTTCATATCCAAGCATTCGACGAAAGAAGAGGGAACGCAATTCTAGAGAGCCAAGTTGGCTTATACGCGAGGACAGGTAGGAATGGGTATATGTGCAAACGCTTTTAATTAAAGTTGTAACCAACACAAAGACCATGAGCATAACGACCGTCATAAATGGGTCGCTTGGCGTCCAACGCTCCACGTAAGGCTCCGCGGCGCGAAAGCTTTTGAGTCCCTTTTCTGTTGTAAGGATTTGTCGTTCCAATACAGAGGCGCTACGTCTGGTATTGGTCAGACTCTTCACGTCGGCGTCTCGTGAATTCTCAAGCCTGTCAATCGTCTCGTGCAACAGTTCCAGCTCGCCTCGCAGTTTCTCCAGCCTTTCCTCGCGCGCGTCTATCTCCTTCGCATACCAGGTCGTAATCGAATCGCCCTGGAAGGACGCTTGTACCAGCGGGTAAACCGTCGCAATATTGCCTCCCCAGCAGATAGCAAGTAGCAGTGAAGAGACAATAACGCCTACGATATTCCACTTGTACTTTAACGTGATTTGTATGGCTCGCCAAAAGTTATGCATTGTTCCGTAATAATCTTGGTCTGTTCGTGTGATCTTCAAACCGCCACACACTCGGTTTGTCGTAGCGTGTAAGCTTGTAAATCATAGCTATTTTTTCAGCGTAACGATATATCGAAAGAGGGATAATTAGGAAAGATATTCCAATTTTACGGCGTCAATACGAACTGAGTGGTCGCTCTTACCTTTTTCCATTGGGATTATAAAGAGATGAAAAAAGACCAACCGTCACAGTTGTGGGATTGGTCTTTTCGTCAATTATGTCGTTACAAAGGAGCCGTTGAGTTTTTTAGATCCGACGAATACCATTTTTTCCGCCGGTCGAAGAGCCGAGACCGCCGCCGTTAGGACGTTTCGACTGACCAAGCGTGAGCTGTTCGGCATGTAAATGAGCGTCCGTAAATTCCTCCTCGCCCTTGTTCTTTTTCGTGGAACTCTTCTTCTCTTTCGGTTCCTTCTTGGTTTTAACGCGGCGCCTTTTGGCGGAACCAGACTTCGGCGTAGCGGTCGCCATGAGTCTCAGGAAGACGATAATTAGCGTGAGCGTAACCAGAAAGACGCCTAAAAACAGGAAGATCGCGGACCAATCAACCGCCGCGGCGTCTTCTAGCGCTTTAGGCGAATAGTAAGGCGCCAGTCGTAAGTTCTGTAGCCACTGGCGCAATGAGGCAAAGGCTCCGACCATTAGGAGATCACTAATCGTCATCCAGATTGCAAGGGTCCTGCCACTGACCTTCTTAATTTTAAAAAGGAGCAGGAAGAGTAGCGCCAAAAAGACCGAGAACGCCATCGTACCGATTAGCGCATACCAGAGAACCTGATTCCACCCTTGCATGCTCGAAAGCTCTTGAGCCGTGCGTAGAAGATATTGTCCGAGCGTGGGGATCGCAATAAACAACCCCAGGAAAATAAATGCGCACGCAATTGAAGTCACCGACCGCGGATAAACCTCGGGGTTCTCTTGGATGGGACCGCGCACTTTCTTACCGCCCTGCTCTTCCATCTCCAGTAAACGCAACTCCTCCTCATCGGTTAGAACGCGCGGTCCACGATAGAGATAGAAGGCGTCAAAGACCTGCCATGTGGCAAGGGTTAAGAAAGAGACGCCAGCGACAGCGCCGAATCTCAAGAAGATCGACATTTCGCGCCAATAGATTCCCAGCCCACTGGCGGAACCGAAACCACCGAGGGTGATCTCATGGCCTAAAATCGAGAAGGAATACGCGGAAGAACGCCATAGCTCTTCCCATTCGTAGGGTCGTTCAAATAGCGTCCATACGCTTGAGAAGACCAAGCCAATGGCACAGAAACATAAGGTCGCGACAGCGGAGAAGAAAGCGGTGTATAGTAGCTTTTCCTTCTTAGCAAAATGTGACGAAAGGTAACAAGCGTAATACGCGAACAACGCCACGGGCAAGATTCCCAGCCAATGCGCGGCCACAAGAATCGTGGAGGTATAGAACAACTTGGGATAAGCAAGTTGCACGAATAGCAACGGCACGATTCCTAGGTTAATCCCCAAGGCGATGAGAATCGGGGTCTGCTGAAAAAAACGTTGTGCCATACGTTTGGCGTTCATTCCGCCAAAGAGCCATAAGAGAATGGAGCACGGCGTTCCGACCAGCCAAATACCCATGGGGATAAGGTGTAAAGCAAAGCCAAGCGTCTTAAAGAACAGGACAAATAGGTATGGCGCTGACAAGCCCTGTGTCATAGCGTCGTCGAATAGCGGCATGGAAAACACCCTTTATGAATTAATATAGCAGGACGTCTGGTTATTGACGTGGTCACGGTGAATTGAGTAGGAATCGGAATAATTCACAGGCGACGCTTACAGTCCTCGATGTATGAATCGATCAGAGCCAGACATTCTCTACGATCCATCGTATCGGTCACGGTCAAGTTTAATACATATGACTCTAAGATACAATAGAGCCTCGCGGCAATTTGATCGGGGTTGCCTTGGTCAAAATCGTTTTCAGCAATGGCGTCAGCGACGAGTTTGGTCAGTAGGAAACGAATGCCAAAGGTTCGCGGTCGCGCCTTGCGTCTCACGTCGGCGCCAGAGTACTTTAGCGACGTCAAATAATCGAGTACGACCGACAGGAAGACACGATTGTTCGTCAAGAGATTAACCGTCAGATGCAAGACATGCTTGATCTTGCGCACCGCAGAGTAGTCATGGCGATCAACCACTTTTCTCATGGCGTTCGACAATTTGTCCGTAGACTGTTTGATTGCGTAGACAAAGATTTGATCTTTGTCTTTAAAGTACTTGTAAATGGTCGTTCGAGAGATACCGCACTGATTGGCAATCTTTTGGTAAGTAACCCCCGCAAAGCCTTCTTGAGCAAATAGCTCAAACGCACGCTCTAAAATAACGACTCTGCGCTGATTGTGATCTACGTAAACAGTCATGAAGTCACCGGGAATGACAAGCGTCCAGGTTCACAAGCAGTCGAATAAAGGCTAACGCCGGCGTCACAGGAACGCGCGCGTATGTGACCACACGGTCGAGAGCAAAGGCGCTCGCTTGGCTTCTGGCAAAGTTAAGCGACGTTGCAAGGTCGACTCAACATCTTAGCTTGCGTTGTCACGCAAAGGTAGGCTGACAAGGGCATGTCGTTTAACAGCTTAACGAAACGCTTCAACGGCGAGGGATTCAAACGTATCGCGATATCGTCACAGCTGCGTTATATAAATCGACAACACGTCGACGTCAAAGACCCCAACGTGTTGTCGTTATAGTATAAAGGATTTTTCAAAGTCCCCAAGGCTTGGGGCGAAATAAAGTTCAAACCACGTCGACCTTAACCATAAAAGAGCGCAGGTCGACGTTTAGCACGCGTTTATAACGTGACGTTTTGAACGTTGAGGAAGTCCTTGAGGATGAAATCATCCGGTTCGGGTTTATCCTGTTTTTTGAGTTCCAGGATATACTCTTGCGCGGTGTTTTGGATACGGTTGTTGATTTCAGAAGTCGTGTCGTACTTTAGAATGGGCGCACGTTCCACAACCTTACCCCAAAGCTCAACCTCTTTTTCGAGATTTTCCAACTGCTTGGTAGGATCGTTAAGTCTTTCGACTTCAAGTTTATCGACGGCTAAGCAGTCTTCGTCGCCTTTGAGTAGCGCAAATTCCATAAAGGCTTTGCCCGGATAAGAACTGAAGACGCCAGACTGTTGCGCCAGGTCTATTTCAGCCTGTTGCGCGTCGTCCCAGGTGTGCAACCAAATATTGAGCGAGTCTAGATAGGCGTCGAAGGTTTCCGGAATTGGAACTAACGCGTAAATGCCTTCGTTTTCACTATATAACGCCCAGTTCGAGAGCAGTCGCTCGGCCAATTCGCGCGCTCTGGCAACGTCGCCGTCTTTTTGGACATTGGCGATGTAAGTTAGCGCGGCTTCGGTATTTCGCAAACGGTTCTGGACGGTATCGTCGGCACGCACGATCTCTTGGAAAGCGTATTCCTTCGGGAAAACGGTTTCTAGCTGTTCAAGCACAATGACGTACTTTTCGAGCTCGTCCATGAAATCGGTGTGAATCTGAGGCAGATAGCGCAGTTGCGGGAATTCCGGATTATTAAGCAAAGCAATCCAGGAATCGAAGCACTTGAGGAACTCTTGATTCGCCGCTTCCGGTTGAGCCGCATAGTAGAGGTCGCGCACCGCTTGGCGATGCATACGCGCTTCTCGCGCTTCCTTCGATTGTTCAAAGGCGACTTCATGCTCATGATAGTCGGCGCCCATGATTTCACGGAACATACCGGAGAAGCTCGATTCTTTCTTGAGCTTTTCAATTTCCGCGACGATATCTTGTGCGTCGGCCTTTTTGTCTTCACGCGCATTTGCGGCTAGAACTTCCGGCGTGGGTACTAAGAGCGCTTGGGCGCGCGCCTGCCAGTCGCTGAGACGTTCGTAGGCGGTGGAATAGTCTTTCTCTTCGTTGGTAGAGAGTAAGATTTCCGGAGTTTGGGCCAGTTGTAGGAGCGATTCGTCGATGTATGACATACGATCGGCGTATAATTTTTCCTTCCAATCTTCCCAACCCTCTTGCGGACCGTACTTTCCATCGAGATAGCTTCGCACGACTCGAGCGGGAAAACCGACTTTACCGAGGTTGTAGTCGTTCTCGTCGAAGGGATGCAAAATTCTCTCGTACATTGAGGCGCGCTGTTTGTCGTCTAGTTCGTTGTTCCAACGATCCCAGATGATGGTTTCACGCGTGACGCCTTCGGGAAGATAGGAGACCAGAGTTTCTTCGAGGTCTTCGATCCGCTTGTCATATTCAGACTTGAGAGCCAGCGAAGTCTTGCGATATTCGCCAGGTCGCGTCTTGTCTTCAATAGTCGTAACGACGGTCTTACTGGCGTAGGCTTCCCAGTCGTCCTGGGCGAGTTTCCAGGCCTTTGCGCAGTTTTCTTCGTCGAAGAGGGGCGCGTTGTCCTTGGAGACGCCACACCCATCGATACTCATCCACTCAGCGTAGCGAATACGATTCAGAGGCGCGCGACCGTAGAAGAGCAGACGCGTTTCTTTACCGATATCGCCGTTATGGTTTTCATAGAGGAACTCCGCGCGCTTGTAGAATTCACGACCGAGCGCCCAGTTGTCGCGCATAGAGGTGAAGATCTCTTGCTTTTGCTGATTCTCATGCAAGACGTCGTCTTCGCGGAAGAGTCGGCGATACTGTTTTTTCTCGTCGGCGATACCGATTTTCTGCGAAATCGTCCACCCGGTGCGCACGTAGAGTTTCGGCGCCTCGTTATTATAGGTGGTGCCTTCCTGCACGAACTCAAAACCACGGATAACCCAACGATAACGTTCGCGATAGTCGTCAAACATAGCGGAGGCGTTATATGCGAGTTTCCAACCGACGAAGTCCCAAATTGTAATAAAGTGGGGTTCCAGCGTGGTAATTTGATTGGCCGTGGCAATAACGTTGTCCCAGTCAGCGCGCTTTTCATACTCCAGCGAGCGGTTCCAGAGCAAGGAGATCGCAACGCCTCTCATACCGAAGGTAGCCAACTTCATGGCGCTTCCGGTCGGGTCAATTTTCCCGAGGTTGACCTCGGCAAGACCGGCGTTTGCACGAGATTCAGCGAGTTTACCTCCGCCGGAGAAACTTCCGTCGGTCTGTCGTTGGGTCGGCGCGCCGATGATATATAGCGGCCATAGCAAAAGCGCCATTCCCAAGACGTAGGCAATCTTGCGATAGAATAACTTTTCCTGTTGCGTCATTGTTTAGCCACCTCACGATTTCTCAGGATGACAAATGCGAACACAAAGATCGTCACAACGAAAGAGAAGGTTGTCACGAGATGGACGCAAATTGAATTGAGCGGAATATCGTAACCATTAGCGACGCAATCGGCATAGTAATTGTAGTCGCTGAAGCTCGGCAAGGCCAAGCCGATAACGCTCAGAAGACCGCTTGCGATCGCGTCGAAAGCTTGTCCAAGGTGTGTGGAGATCGTATTGGGCAAGTCGACCATCATGTTTTCATGAGTGACAAGACGGTTGAGCGATTCAATTGGACCGCCGCCTAAAGCTTGCAGGTGAGCGATTTCCAGGAAGAGGGTCTTGCAGAAACCCGCTATGATGATACCAAAAGTGGACGCCATAGCGACCGGACCGCTCAGGAACGTACTGAAGAGCACGCCGAAGGAGACGACGATCAGCATCTGCTGCCACACGCCAAGATAGCCCTTGAGGAAGTTCAGGAAGACGTTGGCGTCTTTTTCACGCAGGTACAAGTCAGGTTCCGCTGCGCCGAAATACTGCTGGGAATCGAGGCATTGCAACCAGATTTCCAACTTACCGTCGACAACGAAGTCTTCAAAGAGGTCGTACTCCTCCTTCTGCGGCAGTTCCAAGTCGGGAGACGCTTCAAAGGTTTCTTTTTCACCCATCTTCTTGACAAGCCAGGGCTTAGACTTGACCTTGGACTTGTCGATAACGCGCGGAATATTGAGCGCTTTGACGGTATATTTTTCGGAGTTGAAGACGTGGGTCTCAGCAGTCAGACCGGTGACGGGGTTACGCACGTACAGCGCGCCCATAACGGTCTTTTCGATATCGGCCATGTAGGTACGATAGACGCTAATGGTCATTTCCACGGGCAGACCGTCGGGGAATTTATTGGGGGTAATAGAGTCGAAGGTCCAGATAACGGCTTCGTCGGTACCGCCGGCAATGTAGCTACGATAAGCCCATTCCTCGCCGACGTTAATACCCCTTTCATGTTCGAAAGAATCGGCGTTACGGAATTTAATCGAGCCGTATTTTGGCGACTTTGCCTGCAAAGCGCCACGAGCGACGCTCACTTGGTAACGCACCAGGTCGCCCTCTTTGATTTCGACGACGTCGTGCGTGTGTTTATTTTCTTCAAAGACAATGATTTCGCCATTCGCGTGCTTTTCGACCATGTGTTTGTGACCGTTCGCTAGACGCGTGTAACCTTTGGCGATAACAGTGTCGGGCGGTAACGTGGAGGGATCTTCGTCGGTGAGTTTGGTTAAATCTTCACGATCGTCGAGCACGTGGGTGTGATTCAACGTATTGGCGACAAAGAAGTAACTGCAAATCGCCATAAGCACGAGGATTATGGAGCCGACAGAAGCCACGCCAATGATACGCCCCAGGACGATTTCGCTGGAACGAATCGGTTTTGTAACGATAGTATAAATGGTCTTGCTTTTGAAGTCGTTGGGCAGACTCAGGGAGCTCAGGAAGAGCGCCAGTAGCAACACGAGGTAGGTAGTCGACTGATAGACAAAGGAGGCGCACAGACGCGCGGGATCCTTGCTTTCAGGGTCGAGGAACCATCCTGCGAACATGAGCAGTACGAGAAAGACGACGCAGACGACAACGACCTTCTTACGGATCGACTCGCGAATGGCCAAGGAGGCCATGGCAAAGCAACGTTTCCAAGAGAAGAGTCTGACGTCTTTGATCGCGTCGCTGACGCCCACGGCAAAGGTATGGCTCGCTTGTTTGGCGCCCTTTGCCACCAGCAGAACAACAAAGCAGACAATCACCGCCAGCGCGGCGAGCGCCAGAACCGACATTGCCCAGTTCAGAGCGGCCGGTCCAATCCACTGTAGGAATGGAGGAATGGGATGTTCTAAAATCATTTCGCGCTGTCTCCTCCGCGAACGCGAAGACCAGGACGAGCTTCACTTTCGGCGATAATGTCGTGGAAGAGACCTTCCAGTGAGGTGGTAGGATTACCGCAGAAGACCATTTCGGCTTTGGGGTCGTCTTTGACGAGTTGCTCGATCTTCTTTTTGGTCTCCTCGCTCAGACCGGAGACTCTGAATTCGGTTTCTTCGACAATCTTGAGGAGGTCTTCAACGCGCCCGAGTTCTTTGAGTTCGCCTTGATAGAGAATACCGACGCGGTCGCAAACGTCTTGTACGTCGCCGAGCAAGTGACTGGACATAATAATGGTCTTGCCGCGTTCTTTGAGCTGAAGGATGAGATCCTTCATATTGCGCGTGCCAATTGGATCCAGACCGCTGGTAGGTTCGTCTAGAAGAATCAGGTCGGGGTCGTTAATGAGCGCTTGAGCCAGACCGATACGACGGGTCATACCCTTGGAATATTCACGGAGCTGACGTTTTTTCGCCGATTCCAACCCGACCAATTGAATCAATTGCGCAACACGTTGACGACGAACAGAGGCCGGAATATTGAAGAGTCGACCGTAGAAGTCGAGGGTTTCTTCCGCATTGAGGAAGCGGTAGAGATAAGATTCTTCTGGGAGATAGCCGAGTCGTTCGTTTTTCGCGACGTCCGAGGCGGGACGACCGAGAATATTGACTTGACCGCTGGTAGGAAAGAGGAGGCCCAGAAGTAGTTTAATCGTGGTGGTTTTTCCGGAGCCGTTTGGACCGAGCAGACCGAAGATCTCGCCACGGCGAATCTCTAGATCCAGCGCCTTCAAAGCGCGAACCTTTTGACGACCCCAAAAGTCGCGATAAGTTTTTGTCAGGTTTTTAGTCTCGACAATAACGTCGGATTCATTTACCATTGAATCGCCTCGCAAAAAGTTAAAAGATAGTCGATTCTGTTTTTCAGTCGTTATCCTGCACGCAGTTAAGCGCGCCTATTGTTATAATGGCGAATAAAACCAGTAGTCATAATAACGTGAAAAAACCTATGATGAATTAAGGACGCGTTTGCGGTAGTGCAAACGACCGAACAATCGGCATGAAGCGCTACAGTTGCGGTAACAGCGTATGCCTTATAGTTATTATTACGCAAATTATCTCTTTTGTCTACTCTTAGAAGCAAAAAGGGTCGCCTTTTTTTAACAAAAGGGTCTGACGCTTACCATAAAAATGAAATTCGCTATAACAGCGAATCTTTTTCTAGTCTATCTCGTCAGACGATTAGCATAGAGGTCAGCGACAACCATATTTTTTTGATAGCGCTTGAATAATAAAGTTCCTTGCTTTACAATGTATGGCGCACGCGAGCGTAAATACAGAGTTCACAAGCGATCTTTTTACGCGTTTCCGAACGTCAGATCGCGGTGAAAATCATCGAACTCTTTTCTCCACACCAAAGCACAGGGAACTCATAGATGCCGTCTAAATACACGCGCGAGGCGTTGCTTGAACGTCTAGCGCCCTACCGTCAGGAACAATTGCTCACCTTCTGGGACGAGCTTTCCGAGAGTGAACGCGACTCCCTTGGTCGTCAAATCGAGCGCATTGACTTTGGCGCGCTTGAACAGTTGTTCGTCCATCGTTTCGATCCTCCCGCCGCAGCGGCTCTCGCCGATCGCGCGGAAGATCCTACGGCGTTCAAACTCAGCGATTTGCGCGACTTTGCCGCTATCCCGGGCAAAGATTATCCCCAATCCTACGCGACGCGCCTGGACGAGAGCGGCGAGGAAATCACACCGCTCAAAGCAGTTGCCGCCGGTGAAAAGTATCTGCGTGAGCATAAGATCGGTATCATAGTGGTCGCTGGCGGTCAGGGCACGCGTCTTGACTTTCCCCACGCTAAAGGGATCTACCCGATCGGACCTCTTTCGAAAGCGACTCTCTTCCAGATCCATATCGAGCGCATACTCGCAATGGGTAAGAAGTATAACACCCGCCTGCCATTCTGTATTCAAACCAGTCCCGCGACCCATGAAGAAACAATTCAGTTCTTCAAAGAAAACGACAACTTCGGTCTGCATCCCGACGACGTGCTGATCTTCTGCCAAGGCACAATGCCGTCGGTCGACTTTGATTCCGGTCGCGTTCTCTTGGCGGAAAAGGGCGTTGTCGCGCGCAGTCCCGACGGTCATGGCGGTATGCTCGAGGCGATCAACTCTCCTCAACCGGACTCTCCTCTGCCCCTGGTGCGTGAAAAGGGCGTACTCGCGGAAATGAAGAGTCGCGGTATCGAAGAATTCTTCTATTTCCAAATCGACAATCCGATCGTCGATATTTGCAGTCCAGAGTTTATCGGTTATCAGATTCTGAGCAAATCGGAATTCGCCACGCAAGTGATTCGCAAACAGAATCCGAAAGATCGCGTCGGCAACATGGTCATGGTGGACGGTAAGTTACACGTGATCGAATACAGCGACCTTCCCGACATAGCGGCGGAACGTCGTAAGCCAGACGGCTCTTTAGCGATCTGGGCCGGGTCGATCGCGGTTCACATGATGAACCTTGACCTGCTGGAACGTAACGCGTCTTATTCCAGCTCTTTGCCTTATCACCTGGCGAAGAAAAAGACGCCTCACGTGGTTTTGGATCGCAACGCGAAAGACGCCGAGGGCAACCCGCTGTTCGGCGTGCGTATTAAGCCGGAATCGCCCAACGCGATTAAATACGAGAAGTTCATCTTCGACCTTCTTCCGATCGCTCGTAATCCGATTGTGGTTGAGATCGAAGAGGAAACGTGCTTCGGTCCACTGAAGAACCATCCTCGTGAACCGAAAGACACTCCGAAGACGGTGCGCGAACACCTTGTCGGTCTGTATAAGCGCTGGCTGGGTCATATCGGTATCGACGTTGCGCAAGACGCCTTCGTGGAGATCTCCCCACTGTTTGCTAACAGTTGTACCGAGCTGGCATTGCGCTTGGAAAATAGCGCGCTTGTCCCAGCTGACCGCGTCGTCAAGGAGCCAACGTACTGGTCGCTAGATTCCTTGAAATAAACGCTCCCCTTGTGACGTTTTTTTAACCGCACGCGTTCGTTCAATGGAACGTTTTCTCTGCTGAACGAACCGTGCGTCTTCGTTACGATAACCGTAGGCGTTAAACCAGTTTTCCCTGCCTGCGGTCTTACACGTCTTACTTAGCTCAGACTAGAATGACAGATTCACCCACGTCGTCTAAGGACAAGTCGCCTGCCGATAACGTTCGTGCAAAGCGCGCGTCCAATAAACGCGTCGTCACGCGTAGCCATGCGTTCTGGTACCACTTCTGCCAAGGAATGCTCTATCTTGGTATTAAGCTCTATTTCCGCATTCAATATATCAACTCGCGCAACGTTCCGAAGCAAGGCGCCACGTTGCTTGTGTCGAATCACCAGAGTTTTCTCGATCCGCCCGCGATCGGATGCGGCTACTTTCGTATGACGAATTTCCTCGCGCGTAAAACCCTCTTTAAATTCAAGCCCTTCGGAAAACTGATCGACTCGGTCGACGCGATCCCCCTTGAAACAGAAGGTTTGGGATTCCAAGGCGTCAAAGAAACCATGCGTCGCTTGCGCAATAATGAATCGGTTCTGATCTTCCCCGAAGGGAGCCGTTCCTACGACGGCGAACTTGCAGAATTCACCGACGGTTACGTCTCGATCGCGCGTAAAACGCAGTCGATGATTGTCCCGGTTGCAATCGCTGGCGCTTTTGAGGCGTATCCTCGTACAAGTTCTTTCCCCTCGCCTTTTAAATCTCGTGTTAAAGTCGAATACGGCGCGCCAATCCCCCCCGAAGAATATTCCTGCCTCAGCGACGCCGACGCCAATCGCTTAATCGTTGAGCGAATTAGCGAAATGTACGAACGTATTCGTCCTCGACGTAAAAAGTCTGCCGGTTCGAATGCGAACGCGAATTAATCTGCACGCCTAATCCCAGGTTCAGTTACCGTTTTTCCTCGAGCAATCACTCCAACACACGCCTTTACGGAACTGTATATTGCTCTAACTTCCAATTTCCCACTTTTTTGCATAAGTCATTCACGTAGAAAGGATCCACATGTCTTTACGTCGAATCCCACTTTGCTTCGTTGTAGCGTCATGTCTGTGTCTGCTCCACAGTCATGCGTATTCGCAGGACGCACGGGCGCCACGCTCCGAAGTAAGAATCAACGTGCCTAATAATTCCTCAACGATTGTCAACGTTCTTGATTTCGGCGCAGTCGGCGACGGTCAAGCGGACGAAACCGAGGCGTTCCGCAAAGCCGTGGAATCCCTTCGCCAAGGTGGCGGTACCGTTGAAGTTCCGCGCGGCGTCTATCGTTTTAACGGTAATTTGAACGTGCCCGCTGGCGTTACGATTAAAGGCATGTGGAATGCGATTACCTCGCACAACGGTCATCGTGATCGCGGTCTACCGAAGGCGACCGACGACGGCACGACCTTTCTTGTCACGGCGAACGCCGGTCAAGAAGACGCCGAAGCCTTTATCACACTCAATACGAACAGCGTTCTTCAGGGCGTTGTGCTGTATTGGCCGGATCAGCGTGCGGACGCGGAGCCGATTCCGTACCCCTGGGGTATTAAAATGCGCGGTAAAAACCCGGCAGTGGTCGACGTGGAAACCCTCAACCCATACAACGGAATCGACGCCTCGGATAATGAACGCGCGCTCATTCGCGGCGTCTACGGTCAACCTTTGAATTGCGGTATCTTCGTCGACCGTATCTACGATATCGGACGCATAGAAGACGTGCACTTCAATCCCTGGTGGAGCCTTCACCCGAAACTATTTGGTTGGCAACAATCTCACGGTAAGGCGTTTGTCTTCCGACGTACCGACTGGCACTACGTATTCAATACGTTCTGCTTTGGTTATTACGTTGGTTATGAATTCGGCGGTAGCGACGCTGGCGTTTGCAACGGCAATTTCCTTGGCATTGGCGCGGACTCTTGCCACACCGCGGTTAACGTCGAGGCGAGCGCGGTCTTTGGCATTCTTATCACCAATGGCGAATTCGTTGCGATGCACGGCGAGAACCCGACGCAAGTGGTTGTGAGCCAAAAGAATTTCGGTACTGTTCGTTTCTCCAACTGTGCGTTCTGGGGTCCTTGCGAGCAAATCGCACGTCTGAACGGTCGTAACGACTCCTCAATGGTAGCATTCAGCGATTGCGAATTTTGCGAATGGGATCGCAAGAATAAGAACAATGCCGCGATTCAAATCAGCGGCGGTTCCGTTTCAATTCGCGGCTGTAACTTCCGTAATGACAAGCCTCAAGTGAAAGTAGAAGAATCGGCCAAACGCGTTATTATCACGGACAACTTCGTCAAAGGGAAAGTGCGTATCGACTCCGCTTGCGCTAACGCGCGTATTGAAGGCAATCTTGGCGACTAGACAAGCTCGTCGCGGTAATACCACGTTAGAGCTAGTTTAGTTAGCCTATCGAAAAAAGAAGTTGAGCGTTCGGCGCAAATAACACGTCGGACGCTCTTTTATTATCTAAGTTGTTCTACTAGAAGATTATCTGATGAAATTGGTATAGGCAACCGGCTCTTTCTCTGGCATGCCAAACTGCTCTTTTCCCAAAGCAATTGACTTCATGAGAAAGGTCATATTGCGAGCAAGCGTACGCATACCCTGGAGACCTTCTGCATCTTGACTTGCCTCGCCCTTCTCGCGACCGTGTACGCTGTTCCAATATTGACCGGTGGCGATTGGCATTGAGGAGATGGCGAAGTACTTGTTGAGTTCGTCAAAGGTTGAGGAGAGACCGCCGCGTCTTGCCACGACAACGCAAGCGCCGACTTTCATCGACTTATCATAGGACGCGCTAAAGAAGAGTCGATCCAAAAAGGAGATGATCGTTCCGTTAGCGGACGCATAGTAGACGGGGGTAGCGACCACGAGTCCGTCACAAGCCTCAAACTTAGGCGCAACCTCGTTGACAATGTCGTCAAAGACGCATTTGTTGATCTCACGGCATCTTCCACAGGAAATACAGCCGCGAATGTCTTTGTTACCGATCTGAATCGTCTCGGTTTCCACCGCGTTTTGTTCAAAGATTCTCGCCATTTCAGCAAGAGCAATGGAAGTATTGCCGTGCGGTCTCGGACTTCCGTTAATCATTAAAACTTTCATGAAAAATCCTTTCAAATGATTAGCGTTCAAGGATTTAGTCTTACATGCGCATAAAGTATACTTAAAGCCCTCTGAGGCTAGATTAGTCTTCTGTGATTTGTTCGCCGTGCCAGACGATATCGTGGAAAATGAACTTCCCGGTGACAAAAGACGCTCCGTCTAGGACTCCTAACGGTCCCATCTGAGGCTTTTGTAGTCTAAAGAGGATAAAGTCCGCCAGGGCGCCGACCTCTAGGAAGTCGTTTGCGCCATTACTAAATCTCGGAGCATTAAGGAGTTGTGCCGGATGTGTGGCGGCTAGTTCAAAAGCGTCGTATAACGACAGGTCGGCAATAGCTGCAACGTTTGCCACACAATTGGTTACGGGAAAAGAGGCGCACGCCAAAAGATTAGGATCTCCAGCGAGCGTGACTTTACCATTGGGCTGGATCTGGAAGTCGCACAGTTCCATTGAATATCGTCCCGGGGGATATCCAGCCAGAGGGGACTGGTCGCTAATGAGTATGAGTCGTTCCTTGCCTTTGGCGCGTACGATCGTTCGCGCTAATTGCGGCGAGATATGAAAACCATCGACAATGATACTAGCGCAGAGTCTGTCGTCAGCAAGTTGGGTGAAGAAGTAGTTTTCCCACTTCGGGAGTAGATGGCGCGTGGCATTACTCAGATGGGTGGAGAGCGTGGCGCCGGCAAGAACAGCCTCGTTAATCTGCTCGGCATTGGCGTTCGTATGCCCAATGGCGACGACACATCCTTGAGCGGTTAAACGCTTAACAAACTCGCCGACGCCGTCGTATTCTGGACTGAGCGTGAGTAGTTTGACGAGTCCTCCACAGGCGTTTTGAATCTCCTGAAAGAGTTCGTAAGAATACGGTCGGCAATACTTTTTAGGGTGAGCGCCAACAGCGCCCTCGGCGGTTGAAATAAAGGGGCCTTCTAGGTGAATACCCCAAACCAAATCTTTATATTCCGGTCGTTGCTGTAACGCCAACGCAATCGTACGCGCGGCGTTGACCATGACGTCTGGGGCGTTTGTTGTGAGCGTGGGACAACATCGGAAGACGCCGTCTTTTCTGACTTTATCGAGGGCGCGAAAGACTCCTTCGACGGTCAACTTAGAGGAAGAGAACTCCACGCCGACCGCGCCGTTGACTTGAATGTCAAACAGACCGGGCGCAATCCAGGGTAGTTCAACGTCTGAGGAGTCAGACGTCGACTCCACCTTTATCACGCGACGGTTTTCCACCAGAACCTTTACCGGTTCCAAGGTATCGTAACGTCGACCAATGTAAGTATTCAAGGCGTCGTGCATAGTCGATCCTTTCATTCACCAGCGTCGAGATAAGGTTATCTATTCACGGTCTTATCGA
Source organism: Planctomycetia bacterium (assembly GCA_030537455.1). Classification (GTDB taxonomy): domain Bacteria; phylum Planctomycetota; class Planctomycetia; order Pirellulales; family Thermoguttaceae; genus RUG369. Next base: position 21,433 of record JAUNMR010000006.1, read on the forward strand.
TAACGTCCTTATCGAAATAATTGATCGACATACCGGCGTCGACGACGATCTTCTGTGCGACAATTCCACTGGAACGCGGACTCAACAGAAAGACGACGGTCGCGGCGGCTTCCTCTGTCGCCAACGCACGTTTGCGCGGAATGACTTGTTCAGCATAGAGATAGGAATCCAAATAACCAGGAATCCCAGCAGAAGCGGAGGTCTTCAGTAAGGAGGGCGCTACGGCGTTGAAACGAATGTTGGAAAACTGCGAGAACGACTTGCTCAGGAAAGCCAAAGAGGAGTCCAACGCCGCTTTAATAGGCGCCATGTAACCGTAGTTTTCACTGGCCATTGTCGTGGTGGAGATCGACATCGTTACCACAGAGGCGTCGTTCTTGAGGAGGTCTTTAAAGGCGCGCGCAATTTCAACCAGCGAGAAGCAGGAGATATCAAGCGCTTGCATAAAGGCTTTTTTGGTCGTTTCATGGAACGGCTTAACGCCTTCGGAGTAGTCAGCGAACGCTAGAGAATGGAGTAGGCCGTCAAACTCTTGGTACTGCTCGCCTACTTGACGACGCAGTTCAATGATTTCTTCCTCTCGCTCGACGTCACAGGTAAAGAAGACGCCGTCGGGAAAGAGTTTGCTTGCTTTTTCTTTAATGGCGTCGTTCTGTACGACAAAGACGCACTGCGCGCCCTGCTCTTGCAGCATTTTAGCGACAAAATAGGCAACGCTCTTGCGATTTGCCACGCCAAAGATCAAAAAGCGTTTTCCAGCGAGCTGTAGAAAATCCATGACCGGAACTCCAAAGTTACCGCGCTTACATCAGACAGCGGTCAAAAAGATCAGCGGTTGAACACAGGTAGAAACAAAGACGACCGCGCGTAATTCTATATCGCAAGAATCGCATGGTCGTCTTATCCAATACACGTTCAGAGTGGGACTATTCCGCAGATTCGTTTCTCTTGTGTCGCACAGCGGCGGCGACAAAAGCCTTAAAGAGCGGATGTGGCACGGTCGGCTTAGACTTAAATTCCGGATGGAACTGCACCGCCACGAACCAGGGGTGATCGTCAAGTTCAACGATTTCCACGAGCTTGCCGTTGCGGCTCGAGCCAGCGATCGTCATACCGGCGTCGATAAAACGATCGCGATAACTGTAGTTGAACTCGTATCGATGTCGGTGTCGTTCGTTGATATCCAGACAACCGTAAGCGCTTGCGGAGCGTGAACCGACGAGCAGTTCGGTCGGTTGCGAACCCAGCCGCATGGTCGCGCCCATCTCGGCAATATCGCGCTGCTCTTCCATGAGACAAATGACGGGATGTTGGATTCCGGGTTCAAACTCGGTGGAGTTAGCGTCGGAGAAGCCCAAAACGTTTCTGGCGTACTCAATAACGGCGCATTGCATACCCAGACAGATTCCAAAGAAGGGGATATTACGCTCGCGCGCGATTCTCACGGCGTCAATTTTACCCTCGACGCCGCGTTCGCCGAATCCGCCGGGCAGGAGAATACCGTCGACCGTTTCCAAGAGCGCTCTGGTCTCTTCACGGTCGCTGACGTTTTCGCTGAGAATTCTCAAAATACGCACGCTAGCTTCATTAGCGACGCCGCCGTGTACCAACGCTTCGTAAATTGACTTATACGCGTCTTTGTGTTCGGCGTACTTACCGACCACGGCAATCGTGACTTCCTTTTTAGGGTTACGTAAAGCGTTGAGGAAATTGTGCCAGTCGGTCAAATCGAGCGCGCGCGCGTTGGTCAAACCGAGGCGTTCGACGATCATTTGATCCAGCTTATTGTCAACCAAGGCGAGCGGGACTTGATAGATCGAGAAGTCGGCGTCGAGTTCCTCGACCACGTGATTACTCGGGACGTTACAAAAGAGGGCGATCTTTTCGCAATCGCTTCTATCCAAGTGACGTTCGGAGCGACAAATAATGAAGTCGGGCTGAATACCAATCTGACGCAATTGTCCAACGCTATGTTGAGTCGGCTTGGTCTTTAGCTCGCCCGCGGCCTTGAGGTAAGGCACGAGGGTCAGGTGAATGTAGATACAATTCTCTTTACCGACTTCCTGCCCGAACTGACGAATCGCTTCCAAGAAGGGGAGACTTTCGATATCGCCAATGGTACCGCCGATTTCAGTGATAACCACGTCGACGCCTTCGGTCGCCAGGCGTTTGATACACCCTTTGATCTCATCGGTTACGTGCGGAATAACCTGGACGGTCTTACCGAGGTATGCGCCGCGTCGTTCTTTTTCAATGACTTTGGTATAAATGCGACCGGTAGTCCAGTTACTGTCGCTGGACAGGGGCGAATGCGTAAAACGTTCGTAGTGACCGAGGTCGAGGTCGGTTTCGCTCCCGTCGTTGAGCACGTAGACTTCACCGTGCTGATAAGGACTCATTGTGCCAGGGTCGACGTTAATGTAGGGATCGAGCTTCTGCATTCTGACAGACAGACCTCTGTTTTCCAAGAGCATCCCAATGGAGGCGCTGGTCAATCCCTTTCCAAGAGAACTTACAACGCCGCCAGTAACGAAAATATGTTTTGTCATGCCAGAACTCCAAATGACCCGAGCTACAACCTATCACATCGCCTTGTGACGTTTGAATAATCTGACTTCAAGGACGTCAAACCCAAAGACAAAGCCGAAATAGAGACAATTGGGCGTCTCGTACTTAGCGTCTTTGTCAAACGCTACGCTGGAGCGCCATACAAGTTCAATTGAACTAACGCTTACGACGTCATTTAACGCGCCCAAGCGTAAGAACGATCGCAACGTCGCAACGCTGCGCCTATTCATAAACACACACGCAATTATATCGCATCGGCTTAAAACGCAAGCGCCCCAAAGAAAAATTAGCGCGAGCAAGTCGTTGACGTCGCCATTGATTGGCCCGCGTATATCCGAATGAAGCGCCACATGGACGTTCGATAAAGAAAAACCGTTAGCCAGCCAAAAAGCCGACTAACGGTTTTTGCGTAGACTACGCAACGTTCAGAGTGGACTAGTGCAGACGTTGTCCGGGCATAGCGCCTTCGTCAGGGGAGACGAGGAAGACGTCTTTTCCCCCCGGTCCGGCGGCGACGACCATACCTTCGCTCAGACCGAACTTCATCTGACGCGGTTGAAGGTTTGCAATGAAGACAATCAGTTTGCCGACAAGTTTTTCCGGTTCAGGGTAAGCGCTCTTAATTCCGGCAAAGATCTGTCGGGTCTGCTCGCCGCCGAGGGAAACGCGCAGTTTCAGGAGTTTACGCGCCTCGGGAACCTGTTCCGCCTCGATAATGCGTCCGATGCGCAGATCGATCTTCGCAAAATCGTCAATGGTAATGGTTTCGGCGAGTGGTTCGTCTTTGAGCGGTTGATCGGAATCGTTCCATTTTGACGCTGTAGCGGCATTCGTATCATTCACAGCGCCCATGATTTCTTTTGTTTCTTCTAGCATGGCAGTAATACCTTCTTTTGACACGCGCGCAGTCATGTGTTTGTATTCGTTCACTTCGACGCCGAGCAACGGCGTCTTGACCTCATCCCAACTGGTAATCGGGGCGTTGAGGAGTTCGCCGGTCTTTTTGGCGATTTCCGGCAGAATCGGAGCCAGATAGATCGCCACTTGACGGAAGAGGTTAAGACTCACTGTGACAACGTCTTGTAACTTTGCTTTGATTTCTTCACGTTGGCTATCTGTGGCGTTGGGATCCTTAAGCGCTTGATTATACTGTTTATTCAAGGTCCAAGGCGCGGCGTTTTCAACATACTGGTTAGCGCGATAGGCGCACTCAAGAATCGTTCGGATGGCGCGTCCGTAGTCACAAGTTTCATAAGCTTCAGCGATTTCTTCAGAAACTTCCGCCGCCTGAGCAAAGAGTCCGCCGTCGTCGGGATACTGCGCCGACAAACCGGTCTGGTGAGCAAACTTAGCGGATCGGCTGGCAAGGTTGACGACAACGCCGACCAAGTCCGCGTTGATCTTATTGGCGAATTCTTCCAAATTCAGGTCGAGGTCGTCGACGCGCCCTGTCGTCTTGGAGGAGAAGAAGTAGCGCAAATGTTCCGGGTCAAGGTACTTCTGATAGGATCGCGCCAAAACGAAAGTGCCCTTGGACTTGGACATTTTTTCGCCGTCGACGGTAAGGAATCCATGGATATGTACTTTTGTCGGAAGGTTGAATCCGACGTTCTTTAGCGTTGTCGGCCAAAAGAGGGTGTGGAAGTACGTAATGTCCTTACCGATGAAATGATGAATTTCCGTCTTCGGATTAGCCCACCAGTCTTCGATCTTTTCACCGTTCTTTTCGCACCATTCCAGGCAGGATCCGACGTAACCGATGGGAGCGTCGTACCAGACGTACCAATAGTTTCCGGGATAATTTGGAATTTCGAATCCGAAATAAGGCGCGGGTCGGGAGATATCCCACGGATAAAGTTCATCGGAGAGGAACTGTCCCTTGAGATAGTTGACGATTTCAGGCTGCAAAGCGCCGGAGTTTGAGATCCAATCGTCGAGAAAGGCTCGCTCTTTTTCGACCTCAATAAAGAGGTGCTTGGCTTTACGCAATTCGGGAGTCGCGCCGGATAGGACGCTCTTAGGATCGATAAGATCTTTCGGGGAATAAACGGCGCCACATTCACAGCTATCGCCGTATTGGTCTTTTCGACCGCACTTTGGACAGGTACCGCGTATGAACCGGTCGGCGAGAAATCTCTTCTCCACGGGGTCATAGAACTGTTCGATCTCGCGCTCCACGACCAGTCCGGCTTCGACGATTTTGTTCCAGAATTCATTGCAGAATCGGCGCGTTTGCGGTGAGTTAGTACTGCCATAATTATCGAACTCGATTCCGAAGGCGGCAAAGTCTTCGCGATGAGTCTTATTAACCTTGGCAATGAATTCCTCTTCGGATACGCCCTGTTTATTTGCAGAGATCGTAATAGCGGCGCCGTGGGTGTCGTCGGCACAGAAATAACGACAGTTTTCGCCGCGTAGTTTCTGGAAGCGCACCCAGACGTCGGTCTGGATATATTCCACCAAGTGCCCAATATGGATATCGCCGTTAGCGTAAGGCAAGGCGCTAGTGACAAGAATGTTACGTTTGCTCATAAAGTCTCTCCTCATCTAGACCTTTTCCGCCCTGGGAATCGGGAGGAATCATTCGTCAAATAGCCACAGCGCAAAACGCGCGTCGCCGACGTTCCCTTCGAAATCGAACAAAGGTCAATACCTTCTGTTAATAGTAACAAATATCGACGCTTCGTCAAGTCTTAGACGCCAAAAGAAAGAGAGCGTCCAGAGACAAAGCGTCGTTGTAAATAGGTCGCACGTTGGCGTTCAAAGCGGGACGCACAGCGACGTCTAGCTCAGAGGTCAATAAGAGCACGTAGCTCTGGATCATTTCGCGACGTTATCGAGGTCGTCACACAGAACGCGGAAACCGACGTCAAAGACTCTCTGCCAGGGGTAGTAGAAGTTTTTAAAATCGGCGCTGGCACGATAAGGACGGTCGTGCCAGGAGCCGCCGCGCGCTACATATTGTACCGGACGCTCGTCCATAAACTCGACGCCATATTGAGGTTTCGCCTCGGTAGAGGTCCACTCCGCCACATTACCGTGCATATCAAAGAGACCCCAGGCGTTCGGCTTGTAATGCCCAGGACGTTCGGAGAGGAAACCGTTGTCGCAGAATCGTCGATCTTTGGGAACCCAGTCGTCGTAATAGGTAACGTTCGGCAGTGGGACGCGTTTACGGAAGTAGTTGTCGGAGATGAATTCAATCAACGTCTGATCGGCAAGATTGGCGTAACTCGAGAAGTCGGCGCCCCAATCACCGAAGTAGAACGGGGTCTTTGCCCCAGCGCGACAGGCGTATTCCCATTCTCGTTCGGTCGGTAAACGGAAGTTTCGCCCGGTCATTTGTGAGAGCCACTTGCAGAATTGATTCGCTTCCTCCCATGAGACGCGGCACACGGGGAATTCCGGCTCGTTGACAAAGAAGCCGCGGAAACCGTGGGACAGCCCTTGACGCGACTCCACACGAGAGTCATGTTCCGGATCAAAGACCTCAAACTGACGATTAGTCACCTCGAACGCGCCGATCCAGAAGTCTTTACGACAGGTTGCGTTCTCACTGACGTCACCGGGCGCCTTCTTAAAGAGCATTTTAACGTCGGGGGTCAATGCCACGGTGATCACGTCGCCCAAAACGTCGTCATGTTCAGCGTTGACAGTGATTTTGGCGTCTTTTGGCTTTTCGTTTTGCTTATTGGGGTCGAATGGAACCAGGTAGGGCTCGCTCATATGCCAGACCTCGGTCTTTTTAGCATGTCGATCCCAGGTATAGCGATTAGGAATTTCCCAACCGACCTCCTCCGGCTTGCCAGCGGTAAGGACGTCGAGCCGTACATGTTGCTGGTCAAGTCTCTTGCAAAGTTCCTGCGCATCCGGAAAGGCTCTCTTCCCTTCCGTGACGTCTTTGAGGATCTGTCGTTCCCAATCCGTTGCATTGAGGTTGACCGGAATGGTAATCCATTCGCGTTCGGTAAGCATACCGGAGACCTTGGGGTCGTACGGGACGCCGCGCGCTTCTTCGCTTTGGTCGTCAAAGTTAGCGTACAGCTCCAGTAGTTCCTTGCGACGGTTATTCCACTTCTCGACATATTGCGAGCCGGCAAATTCAGTCCACGTGCCGTGATAAGGCGTGTTCATATCGATCCATGTAATAATACGATCCCAAGCGTCGACGTCCATTTGTAGACCATAGTGACCGTTGGCGAGGATCTGATACAACTCCGTGGTATTCGCGGCGAACTCCATGGGATTGAGCAGGAAATAATCGCTTTCAATCCCGGGGCGTCTTACAAAGGCTTGGAGGTTCATGTAGGAAGTGGAGAAGGTTCCGCAACGATTTCTCGGGTCGCCCATTTGCAACGCAGTGACGAAGTCGCTGATGATATTCCCCCCCGTGAGGTCAAAGGGCTGAACCCCCCAACCGTGATCTTGACCGTCGTGACAAGCCACGCAGTAGTGATCCAGCACGGGCTGGACGTCGCGTTCAAAAGAGAAACCGCGCATCGGACCGTTCCAGGGCCGAATTTCACTCGGCTCGCGGTCGGTAATAAACGCCATACTTTCCGCGGAACTGGTGGAGTTTTCATCTTCGTGACAACCGACGCAAGAGAGGAATTCTCCCGGCATGGCGGTGAACCAGGAGCGCATCTGTTGCAACGCTTGACCGTTTTCGTCGAGCGGCTGAATCGCGATGGGCACGTTTGCAGGAACCTTAAAGAGCGCGGAACCGTCTTCGTTCACCGGAACGGTTCCGATAACCTGGCGCACGTCCCAGGGACCGTCGACGCCAATAATCGAGGTAGCGCCGCCCATCATGGGATAGAGGTAGCTGTAAGAATAGAGCCTGAGGTTCTTAACGGCGCCTCTGGGGACGTTTTTGAGACCGTCGCCAAAGTAAACGTCGGCGCAGTAGACAGTAGCGTCGTCTTTGTCAAGTTCAACGCGTTCACGTAGCACGGGCGGACGTTCCGTTTCTCTCCAAGGAGTCGGTTCAAAACATGCGAAGTTTTGCAACTCGGTCAGGAGGTACATATTGTCGAATCGATCAACTAGGTAGACGCCCCACAGCGCGTCGCGATCGGGTTGAGCGGCGACAAGGTAGTAATCTTCGCTCAATGGGAAGGGGTGCAAATACTTAGGCCAGCTTTCATCTGCGATATTATCGCCCCAGAGAGTGGAGTGGTACTTGGGATCGGTGCGGGACTGTACCTCTTTTGGGAACCCACAGATACGTTCGAGCGCTCCTTCGGTTTCACGACGTCCTTTTTGAGCGTCAAAAAGGATGAGTTCGCCCATACGGGAAACGCCATGGTGACCGGTGACGATACAGCAGAATTTAGAATTCGAACCGGGTATTGGTCGCGCATACATCATAGAGACAGGCCAGAGCGAATTAGAGGCGTAGTATGCGCGCTGATTGGTACCGTCGGGATTCATTTGGAAGAGCAAGCGTCCGGGGACGTGTGGAATATCGGTATACTCCCAACGCAGATACATCACGCGCCCGTCTTCGGTCAGAGTCGGACACCAGTTGTGCTCTTGGTCGAAGGTTAGACGGCGAATGGAGTTATCCTTCGCGTCAAGGCGGAAGGTATTGGTAACGCGCGTGGTACCGGAGACGCACGGCACGCCGATGTAACACGCGGTGGAGGTGAAGATCACGGACTCGTCGGGCATGTAGCACGCGTCGTAACTATCGGCGTCGGGAAAGTTAGGAATAATGGCTTTCATGGCGTCGTCAACGCCCTTACCCTCCTTAGCGGCGTTGAGATCAAGCTCAAAGACGTTCCAACGCCGTTCACGATCCATAGAGGAGACCAACGCTTTCTCGGCGTCGAAATGCAGGTCGATATCGCCGAGGAAGGTCGGATAGTCCGGCTTGAAGAGAGTTGCAATTTCAGGAATGACGCTGTCGTCCTCGACGATCTGGCGGTCGACTTCCTCCGGATCGGTCATGTCATAGACAAAGGGTAGATCCAAGGTTTTGAGAGCATCGTCGAAGCCGTTGGGATTCAGTACGCAGTTACTCTGGTAATTTTGGGGCAGTCCCAAATCACTAGCGTTTCTTTGAACAAAGAGGAGCTGCTGGAAATCAAGGATCGGATTAGCCCAGCCGACGCGCGCGTATAGTCTCGCCGCGTCCACGTAGAGCGAGGCGCACTGCTGTGCATTCGCTTCATTAGGTTCCGCAGAAAAATGATCGAACGCGACGTTGGCGTCGAACTTAAGTCGCTCGCACTTTTCCAATGTAGCCGCGAGGTAATCAGGGTCGTCGCAGTCTTGACGATAACGTATAATGGCGTCGCTGGCGCGTTGTAAGACTTGAGCCAATCGTTCTTTTGTTAGAACAATGCGCTCTTGTGCGGGAGGTTGCGCCTGGGATTGATCTTCCGTCGGCTTGACGACGACCTTCATATAGACGCGCGTCTCAGCGTTGGGGTCGTCGGTAAGGGTCGCGTCGATGAAGGCGTCAGGCGAATAGGTGAGTTCGTCCGCGAGCGTTAGAGCAGCGGCGTCGTTACCGAGCGGTCGTTCGGAGGCAATGACCTCAAGTCGCGATTTGGGAACGGTAGCCCAGGCGGTTTCACGAGCAAAGTGATCGCTAAATGTTTCGCCGCTTTCACGGTGTTCATAACGATCGCGCGCGATGTACTCATACCACCCACCGCTCCAGGGGCTTGGGCGCCATGTGGAGGTCGCCATCTTAGTCTTTGCCAGCTGGCGCGGTAGATTCCACGAATTTGACATTTCGAACTTTGGCACGATTCTAAAGGCGCTAAAGTGCGGAATATCAGGTGATTTAGTGCGCACGGTCAGGATATGCACGCCTGGGGGGACGTCGTTGAGGTCGAGCTGATAGTCCCAGGTCGATTCACTCGTGAGCCAACTGCCGTTGGTATTAGCGAGCGCTTTATCAGTAAGAACATTACCGTCGAATTCCAACGTGACGGGTCTGGAATCACAAGCGGAATAAAAAGCCCAGAGCTGGTAATCACCCTGCTCGGGAAAATCAATAGCATAGGAGGCGTAGGAATTACTGGCGTCGGGACCGGGAGAGAGCGCAATGTATTTATCGGAATAAGGCAAACCACGCAATTGCAAATCGCCTTCTTCGAACCATTCGGCGCGGAACGTGAACGCTTGCGCAAGGTTAGCGTCGGTTGCGTCCTGACCGTCGTCTGCACGACAGGAGGAGCAGTACGCCACAGTCGCGAGAGTTATGAGAATAAGCAAGAGTCGGCAAAGCGCCAAGAGTCGTCGACGACTCGTCGTTTTACGTACATTCATTTGCATGCCAGCTTCCATGGATCGCTAAGTTTCTCAGAGCGGTATATAAGTAGAGGCGCAATACGTTAGCGTCTTTATCTCTACGCGGCGGAATTACGCCTATCGCCTATTGTAACGTCCCGAAGCGCGGATTCAATTATTATTGTCAAAATAACGCAACCTTACGCTTAAAGAGACGAACGCAAAATCAAATCGCAGAAAGCGCGCGCGCCTCAGACGAACCTTGGTCAAAACTGCTTGACTATGACGCGTCGGTTCTTACAATGAGTGAAGCGTGACAAATTGGAGTCGCGTTACGTGTGTAAACGTTCTAACGTTACAATCACTTGAGGAATGACTTATGACTTTGTCGTCGTTGTTGTCGCCCCGTTTTCGTTCGTCTCACGACGAATCACGTTTCTTTGGCGCGTGCCTCCTCTCCGGTATGCTGTTAGCGACGCTCTGTCTATTAGTCGTCGTGTCGCCGAGTCTGGCGCAAACGACCAGTAGCGCCACGCGCGCTAACCGCAATTCAGGCTCGGAATTGGCGCCGATCGCGGACTTTATTAACGCTAAGACGCTCATGGTCGCGCGCTTTGACCTCACGCAGATCGACTACGACGTCCTGGGCGACTCTTACGACGCGATCTTTCTCCAAGCGCTCCGAACGCTTGGTCTTTCGGAAGATTCTCTCGAGGCATGTGAACGAGAATTTCGCAAGAACGTCGGGACGCTCACCGGCGCGCTCTCCACCCAAGTGAATAAGTTTCATACGACCTTCGGGGTCAGCCAAATCTTCTTCGTTCACCAAACGACGCGCGGCGACGGTTCATGCTTTATCATTCCACTTGGCGACGCCACGGCGGAACAAATCCAAAATCTTAAAGACCTTGCGCAAAAGTTCCAACTCAATAGCGGGGTTTATAAAAAGAACTATCTCATCGCGTCAACCGCGCCGCTAAAGGAAATTGGCGACTTCTACAAGGATTTTAAACCAGCGCAAAATAAGGACATTGAGAATTATTTCAAGAGCGCAGGCAAAAACCTTTTCGTCTTCTATGGAAAGCACGTTAAGATCCGCCCGCTCTTTCTGGAGAACTTTGAGGAGGAATCGACGCGTAGCGGCAGTAAGTCGCGTCTGGGTCGTGCGCGCAACTTTGACCCGTTCGCTTCCTCGCCGCGTTGCGTCGTTAATCTCATTGAAATTATCGACGCGTCGCTTCTAGAGGTCTCCGGTTATGTCGACGTCTCTACCCTGAGCGCTTACTATGAACTAAAATTTTCCACCACAATTAATTCCGGCAACTTCCAACGCGAATTGTCCGACACAATCGAAAATTTCGTGAACTACTATATCGCTCGTATGCAAGAGGCGAACGAGATTCATCGTAAACAAGCGCTCGATAGCGGCGTTCCAGATGTAACTGGTAGTAATCGCTTTGACGAATTGCGCGTGTATCAGATCGTACACGAGATTTTGGTCGTTGGTCTGCAAAAGCTTGTTCCAGAACAAAATGAAGCGCGTTTGATCTATGACAGTAGCGTTTTAAAGGAGTTCCAGAAACTCGGCGCTAATACCGCCACGATCTCGATTTTAGCGCGTGCCGTTCTTTCCTCCTCTGATAGCAATGCGATTAGCGTCCATGGACTCAACGACTTGGAAAACCCGTTTAAACCTAAAGCGAGCGAGGAGACAAAGTCGCCTACGCCTTCCGCAAACGAGTAACACGGGCACGAGTCTCATGAGTCAGGAAAGTTCCACCGCCCCCAACGCAATAGAGTCATGAAAATGAAACGCACCGCTCTTTTCAGCATATTCTTCCTCGTCGGTCTGACGTCGCTGTGTTTTGGTCAGGCGTCTACGAACGACGACGCAAAGGTCGAGGTTGCCAAACGCGCTTACTCGCGTATTGAACCCTATGTTAATAACGACACTGACTTTGTGTGCCGTATTGACCTGGACGTATTTAATACAGAAACGCTCTTCGACACGTTCGACGAAATCTTTGTCAATGCCTTACGTGAGAATAACTTTTCACGCGCACACCTTAACGCGGCCAATCGCGAATTTAAAAAGGCTCTCGACAATCTTCGTACAACGCTTCCGAATACACAGGCTTTGCCAGAGCTTTTTGGCGTGCGTGAAGTCTTTGTCGTGGTTCAGAATCTCGAATCGCCCGCGCCGAAATTCTTTATGCCAGTTGCCGCCAGTAAAAAGGACGCGCTTATCGAGCGGGTAAAGGATTTCTTCCCAATGGCAACGTGGGTTTCGCTCAAAGGAGGCGTGGGAGGGGTTTTAGACGCCAAACTTGCGGAATCTTCCTTTGCAGGATTTGCGTCCCAGCCCAACGCTGGTCTAAAGGAATTTCTCACAAGTTCCGCCGGCGCTACGATTCAGGTCTACAGCGGTCGTCTCAAGCTCCAGCCCGCTCTGGAGCGAATGAGCGCAAGTAACGGCGAATTCAAAAGTTCGCTCGAGAAACTTCCGCCAACCGTTACAAAAGGTCTGCAGGATTTCGACTCCTCATTCCAGGAATTTAACCTTGCCGTCGACCTGAACAAACTCACGCTCTCCTACTCTCTGCGCTTTACGACGTCAGCGAAAACGCAATCGGTTCAAAACGGTTTAAACGCGCTGGTCGACCACATTGTCGACGCCGGTTATGCCGAAGTCAAAGCGGCCTCCTTTATGCCGGAGAACGAAGCAAACGCGCTGACAGGACAGTATGATACCCACGCGCTGACGCGTGAGATCCTACGCGGAATTCTCCATAAGCTCGTTCCCACTCGAAAAGACGCGGTTTTGTCCTTCGCCGTAACGCCCGATTCCAAAGAGATATTAACTCACCCCTGCGTCTTAGTCGTGGCGGCTACTGTCGTTACGCCGTTGTTGCAATCTGTCCTCGACGTAACAATTGACGATACGCACGACGTCGCCCCCACAACGGATAAGACCGACGCCAGAGCGAATGATTCCGACGATGAATTCTTCGGCGACGATCCGGAATGAGCGGCAAACAATCCAATTACGTTTTCGATAATAATCAAGCGCCCAATCCGCGACCGTAGCTCACATGAGACTGCGGCGTCACATGCGTGGCGTCGGCTTGGTTTAATGAAGTCCTAGCCTACGCCTGGTCATAACTCTCATACCAACATACAAACGTTATGGAACCGACAAACGGCACGCGTCAAATCGTCGCGGAAATAATCTCTATCGGAGATGAGATTTCCAACGGTCTTATTCTCGACACGAACTCACAGTATCTGAGCGCATCCCTCTCCGAAATTGGAGTACAAACGCTCTATCATACAACGGTTGGCGACGATCTTTCGGCTATGATCGAAGTTCTCACGATCGCGGCGCGTCGTTCTAACGTTATTATAACGACCGGCGGACTTGGACCGACGCAGGACGACTTAACGCGTCAAGCGGTCTGCCAAACCCTCGGGCTTGAACTGACCTTTGACGCCGACTCCTACCGGCACATTGAAGAGCTCTTTGCTTCACGTGGTCGTCAAATGCCAGAATCCAATAAGATCCAGGCATACTTTCCTCAGGGGGCGCATGTGATCTATAACCCGAACGGCACCGCGCCAGGCTTTGCCGTGGAATCTTCTAGCGCTAAACTGTCGTCTCAAGGCGTCCTACCCCAGACCACAAGCAATGAAAACGATAACCCGTTTGTAGTTCTGAGTTTTCCCGGCGTTCCGGCGGAACTCAAAGAGATGTGGCGCGGCAAAGACGGACGCGATTATATTCAGCGTTTTATTCCACGAGCTTTTGGCGCTCAACCGCGTTACTATCGCACTAAAATGATCCATACGTTCGGCGCGGGAGAAAGCCAAGTCGAGGAGCGCCTACCGAACCTCATAGCGCGCGATCACGTTCCCGCGGTCGGTATTACCGCGAAGGACTCGATTATTACCTTACGCATCTTCGGAAATGCGGAATCGCCAGAGTCATGCGAGCGTCAGATCATCGAGACGTCTAAGATTATCTATGACACAGTACCCGACTTAATCTTCGGGGAAGACGACGAAACGCTCAGTGAAGTCGTCTGTCGGATTCTGCGCGCGCAATGCCGCAAAGTCGGGCTGCTCGAATGGGGTACGCGTGGGAAATTATCTACGCTCATCGATTCCGACGTCCTTGCGTTCGGTCGCGTCTTTGGGGAATCAGATCGCGCGCGTTTTTTAAGCCTCTTCGGTAAGCCAGAAGAGCTACCGCCAATAACGCCGCAAGCGAATACGACGTCGACGTTTTCAGCGCGTTGCGTTCAAGACGTCAACGGCGCTTCGCCAGAACTACTGGAGCTTGTTCGACAGGAAAGCGCCCAAACCCTTGCCGACTATGTCCTTGCAATTGGTCCCTACCCGGACGGCGATGCAAGCGATCCCAACAGCGATATGTGCGAGGTTGTTTTTATCGACCTTCGGGAACAGAACGCTCCACAAATGAAGCGTGAGATCTATCATTTCGGAGGGCATCCCGCAGTGATTGATATTTTGTTCTGCAACCGTGCGCTCAATGCGCTTCGACTCTATGAATGATCGAATGTAACCACGGCAAAATATCGTTTTATCAAAACAAAACGCCAATGTCGTCGAGACGAGAAATCTCCGTCGACATTGGCGTTGTCATTTGTTTTATCAGCGCTTATCAACACATTGGACGATTAGCGCAGGTGGAAAGGGACTAGAGATCGCACAATTTCATGGCGTTGTACAGTGAACGAACGCTGTCTTTGGGGAGAAATTCGTGCGCGATGAATCCTTGGAAGCCCAGATCCTTAATGGCGCGAATGATCGGCGGATAGTAGAGCTCTTGTTGGTCGTCGAGGTCTTTTCTTCCGGGGCATCCGGCGGTGTGGAAGTGACCAATGCAATCGTAAGCACGACGAATGTTATAGATAACGTCGCCTTCCATGCGATGCATGTGATAGATATCAAACAAGAGCTTGACGCGTTCGCTACCGACGCCCTTAATCAGATCGATACCCCACTGGACGCGGTCGGCCATGTAATCGTCGTGGTCCTTGGAGTTGAGGAGTTCCAGACAGACGTTGACCTTGTACTTTTCGGCAATACTCGCAACGCGCTTGAGCGCTTCAATGCAGTTCTGCAGACCGGTTTGGTCGTCAAGACCTTTTCTATCGCCGGACAGTGAGATCACATTGGGGACGTTCAGTTCAGCCGCCATGGGAATGTACTTCTCGTAGGAAGCGACGATTCTGTCATGGTTCTCTTTACGATTGATTCCGACGCGAATCTGTACCTCAGGGACATTGCCCATCGTGACGGTAAGACCATGCTTGCCAACGAGTTCCCAGTCTTTGGGGTCGACCAGGTCGACGCCGACCAAGCCCATTTTTTTGCAGATAACGCAGAATTCCTCGAGCGGAATACCGCCATAGCACCATTTACACACGGACTGTTTGACTTCGCCCTTGAAGTTTTCAGGACGAACCAATTCTTCCTGAATATCTTCCGCCTTGACAAGGTTAGCGGTCGACAAGGCGCTAACGCCGGCGAGCGTAGCGCCCAACATTTCACGACGCGAGATAGAATGCATATTAAGCCTCAGTAATTAATAGTCTTGGAGTCGCAGACCGTTGTTCGCGAGAAGCGCGACTCCCAACAAGGACGACAATCGTAATTCTCGCGACAAACTTATTATATCCAGCGGTAGCTCCGGAGTAAAGAAACGAGGCGAAGTCATGTGACGACGCCTCGTGGAAATTTACATATTGCCGAGACCGAGTAGTCCCTCTTCGCGTTTGTCTTTGTCAAATAAGAAGACCGGTTCCACCGACAAATTGACGCCCCAGTTGTCTTTACTCTCGTTACGACTGGCGCCGAGAGTGAAAACAAAAGATTCGCCGATTCGACTAATCGAGATCTTTTGACCAATATTGTACCCCTCGCTAATGTCGAAGGAGTTGCTAAATCCAATCCCCCACTTCTCCGAAGCGCGATAGGTCAGCCCGAAGTTCAAATAGGTCGAATCAATCGGACCGTCGAGACGATCGACGCCAAGATAGCAGGAACTCAAGCCCGGTCGACGACGTTGAACGCCCACGCGTGTAATCTTTTGACCGGTTCCCCAGAAGTCGTAAAGCCCAGAGGAGAGGATCGCAAAGCGATCGCCGACTTGCCAGGCGGCGTCGTAGTCAAGTAGACCAAAAGTCTTGCCAAAGTTGTCCCTAGTCTTCGGGTACAGATTAATACCAGCGTTGAAGACGATCCAGTCGACCACGCGACGATTGCCAACCGGACCACGTTTGGTCTGCCAGCGATTGTCCCAGCCTAAACGCACCGTTTGCATATCGTCGACCAGTTCGGTACTCGGCGCGGTAACATTTCCCGCCATAACGCCTTGGCGAATAGCGTAGTATCGTTCGTCGAATCTCACGGGGATCGAATCAGAGTAGCCCGCCCCCTGACCGGCGAAGGTCGTCACAGAATAGCGACGTCGGAAGTCCTCCACTTGCCAGTCGTCAATTTGATCATAAAGGATCAGATCGTCGTAATTCTTATTGGCGTCGGAGTAGGAGGCGTCGACAACAAAATTCATCTTGTGCGCCAGACCGTTAAGGTACCAGGTTTGGCTTTCGACGTCGGAATTGATCTTCCAAATTGGCAGATTGAATCTCACTCCAAGTTGACCATAGAGACGACTCACGTTCTTGCCAGTAACGCTATGCCCCCAAAAACCATATTCTCCTAGCGCGTACGGGGTCGTCTTAACCGGACCGAGTTGGAACGGAAGATCTAATTCCTGACGCGTAGAGAAGACCAGGCTGTCGCGCGACAGTAAGGTTGTGTCGGAGCTGTCGGGTAGATTACTCGCCGAACCGTTCGCCAATTCCCAGTCAAGGTAGCGGAAGAGCGCTTTGTCTTGCTCCGCATAGGGCGAGTCGGTCGGCTTGAACTGTGCGTAACCGATCTTAGTATGCTCGTACCAGGTCAGGCTAGAATTACCAATCGTCTGACCGAGCCAGTAGTGGTCGAATCTCGGTAGCCAGTTCGACTGGGTGTAGAAGGAATCGGTTCTCACCGCCGCAGTGACGCCGAGTGAGCGATTATTAACGGTTCTCTTAAGTTCTACTCGTGTTTCAGGGTTGGAGAGAGTGTTCCACTCCTCTTCGAAATATTGCGGAATGTAATTGCGGTCGCTCGATTTACCGAGTTGCGCCGTCAAAGTCCAGCCGTCGCGAATACAACACTGATCGCACAAACCGAGGTCGCAATCGAGCGAGCCGAGCTCTTGGCGATGCTTCCAAATGCCACGATAGCGATACTTTTTTTCGAAGGGCACGGCGCGTCGAGCGTGGCCTAAGTTATCGGTTCCCTTGTCGTAAATACCGTAATAGTTCGCCATACCGACGGCGCGTGTATTCCATCCCCACAGAGAGTCGCGATTGTAAACAAAGGTCGTACCGTGACCGAATCCGCGCTTGGAAAGGTAGTCGAGGTTCAAATCCCAGTCGACTCCGTCAGGTCGACGCGCGCTCATACCGAAAAGTTGGAACGGGTTCCAGGAGGTTCGCACTTGCGTACCGAACACATTGTCGTGACCGAACTTCAAGTGACTCAGGTATAGCGACCGATCTTTAATATCCATGGCCATCCACGGCCAATACAACACGGGGAGGTTGCCGATCGTAACGTAGTTATTTTCGGCAATAATATACTGCTGATTGGAGACGAGCGGTTCGCCGGTTTGTGAATTCCACAACTGTCGTCCAGTCGTAGCGTCGTATAACGGCTTATGACTGGTTTCCGTCACAAGGGAATTCGCTTGCAGACGGTAAGTCGGCACGCCCATAGCGCTCGTGGACGCCCAGGCGTCGGTCGCGTACATGACGTCGGCGCTACGCTGGGTAATACGAGAGGCGCCTAGTCGAAAGTAGGCGTTCGGCATGTCCGGCGCTTCCGCGACTAGCTCCGCATTATCGATAATCCCCACGCGATTCTTGAGGTCGTAGTACATTCTCTCGGCGTAAATCACGTTGTCCCCCTGACGAAAGACTACGTTACCGTCGAGATATAGCTCGAAATCATATTCGTTCGGCGACGTCTGTTCGGAGAAGTTGATCTGCGTCAACTCACTCGTCCAAATGGTCGCCTGATCGGCGGACAGTTCAAGCACGTCCCCAATTGGAATATTATCTATCGTTAAACCTTGAACTGTGAGTGTAAAGCCATTGGAAATAAAGTAGACGTCTTTTCCGTCGCCGTCTTGAGATTGACTCGATTTCGGTCGTGAGGAGATCTTCGCTTCACGATCGTATCTCGAGGAGAAACGCCAACTTCGCATAGCAGGCGCGTCGGCGACGACCGCATTCTTGAAGTATTCGTCGACCTGCGAGGTTTCATTAACCAGACGAAGTGCATTGCCCTGTCCGTTTTCCACCCAGCCCAAGGCGGGTTCGGCGTTGCCCGAACCGTTGGGCAAACGATCCTCTTGCGTAGTATTCGAGGCGACATTAACCTCATTTGCGCCGTTATTCACGGACGCGTCAGAGGTCGCAACTTGCGACGCGAGTAAGTTATTCTTCTTTGGCGCGGTCGTTTCCTCGCGCAGGAAGTTCAATGCGCGATAATAAAGTTCATCGGGACGCAGTTGATTTTCACCGGGATGCGCAATGCGTAGGTCGATCGGACTCTTGGAGACAAATTCGCCCAACCACGCGCCATTGCGCGACTTGGCAGTAACGCAAACGCTATTGAGATCGAGTTGTAGCGCCTGACTCTGCTCCCCTTCGAGATAGAGGTAGATTCGGTAGAGGGGCGCTCCGCCGTCTGTTTCGTTCTCTCTTTCACCCAGCCAAACCAGTGCAACAGGCGCCGCGGCTGTCCCTTGTGCTTGCGTAACCTGGCAATCGCCGTACAGAGCATAAACCTGCCCGAACTGGTCGTCGGCGCCCTTCCAGCCGTATTGAGCGGAGACGGTAATGAGACTGTCACTAAAGTTGGGACGGTAGAACGTGGAGTCGCCCACTTGCGCTTTGTCGAAACTCTGCGCAAATTGTCGCTCCTGTTCGGTCAGACTCAGCGGCTCGGAATCAGTCTCCAGTAAATTACCGTCTCCTAGTGCGTTAGAGAGGATACCGCCGCCATGCGTTGACTCTTGTGAGTCGTCAAGTTCATCGCTGTTAAGTTCTTCGACTAAATAGGGATTGGCGTCTAACCAGAGGGATTCTTCTTGTGCAGAGCAATGAGCACAGGTCAATAGAGACGACAGAGAAATGAGAATCGCCAGGAAGCATGTCACATTTTTGACACAAAAGGTCGCCATAGTCGTACGGGCGTGTATAACCCGACAACCGGATCGGCGTGCTTTGACGCATTTCGAGATTGTGACTCGATTCTGCATTGTGCTTTATGGCGCTTGCTGTAAGACTCGTTCTATCCAGACTTTGTATGAAACGCCTCCTGCGCTCGTTCCTGTACAAAGCCATACAAATCCACCAAGACCTCCCACGCACAGGGCGTGAAAAATCGCCAGATTTTAGAGAAAACCACGCGACGTATCAAGAGCAATCTCATCGGAAATCGCGTAAAATAGGAAAGAATCGACACAGCGTCGCACAGAAAGCAAGCGTTTTTGAGACGTCAAGAGATAACAAAACCTCGTTGCGGACGTCACAACGAGGTCGTTAAATTGTCACATTATTTTACCGCTCTTCGCAAGGCAGATTAGCGAAGTCTATTCGTTCTATTGACCGTGCTAGCGGTTTTATCGCTTCTCTTTGCTCTGCGAGGTCGGGACGATTCACCGACGTCGTAATCTTTCACAGCGCGACGTCCGAAGGAAGATTCAACCTGAGCGTTAGAAAGCGGATTGGAATAGGCATAGGCGCGCATTCTCTGCATGACCGTGGAATCGGCTTGCAAATATGCGACGAAGAAATCGGTTGTGGCAATACTAATCGTCTCGTGATACGGCTCAACCTGCGCCTGTTTTTGAGGAAGAGCATGACCGCCATAGACGCGATGATCTCCGCCTCTAAGCGTTACCAAGTAACGATCCGCCTCGCGAATATTATCATAGGGAATTCGACGTTCATGCGCCTTGGTTTGTCCAACGATACCGTTGTCGTTCGTACCGGTCACAACCATGGTTGGAACGTCAATATTGGCGTAAACTTGCGCGCCGCTAGCCGCGTCACAAAAGACTGTCGGCGACATAGCCAGAACACAGCTGACTCGCGTGTCTTTCAGCGAGGCGCCGTTGTCGGGAGGCAACTGTCCAGCGACTTGTAAAGCGGCGAGCGCGCCTAAATCGTTACCAGCCACGCCAATACGCTCGAGGTCGACGTCAGCGCCCAAAGGACCGGCGGAACGATTGGAAGAGTAAACCAAATCAATAGCGGAACGAATAGCCAAAGCGCGATCACGCGCGCTCCAGTACTTATGGTACGCCTCTTTCAGCTCGTTCATTGGACGAAGCTTACCGCGCCATACCGACTCGTCAGACTCTGGATGACGCAATAGAATCGTCACGACGCCATGTCGCGCCCAGATTTTGCCCAAATAAGAGAACTGCTCAGCGCTAGCGCCGAGTCCATGAGAGTAAACGACAACGGAAAATTTTTGTCCCAGCAACGGCGGCGTCGTTGGGAACCAAATCAAAGCGCTGTAGTTTTTTCCAAGATTCGACCGCCACTGTAAATTCTGTGAACGCACATTATACAGACCGGGCGCGTCCTGCTGAACGACTTCGGTTTCCGGAACGTATTGTCCCTGTGCAAAAGGATTGACCGCAGCGACGACATTAGCAGTTCGACGCACAACGTTCTGTGCACACGCCGCGTCTGTCATTAGAAACAGCGCAAGAAAACAAAACACGAGCGCCATGTGAAAAACGGTCGCTCGCGATCGCAATGTTTGGTACAACAGTTCACTCATAATTGAATGTCCCAAGACGTCTCCGCCATAAAGCAAATTGGTTGGCACATCGAAGTTATAGGGGGGAACGTCAACGGATGAGGCGGGATTCGAACCCGCGGACGGGGTAAACCGTCGCCGGTTTTCAAGACCGGTCCCTTAAACCACTCGGGCACCCATCCACACATGTGCGCGTCCCTTGTCGCCGTCAGGCGGAAAGAGACATTCATACGCAAACGACTTGACGCGTACTTATCGTCAGTTCCACGCCAAGAGCTTTAACACGTCCTCAATTGTAGAAAGGTTTTCCCATTAGTCAAGCGTAAATAATCGATTTAATCGGCATAAACAGTAAATATATGAGCGAATATCACTCCAGACGCCAAGGTCTTGGCACGGCTCGAGGAGTCGCTTCTGTCGAACGTGGGCGCGCGCTTTACTTTCAAGCTCTCAACTATTACAATATATAAGTCGTCTTGTGATATTTCTGTCACAGGCGAATCGGCATATTACCCGCCCTGAGCCTAGCAACCTCGTTTTTTAGGACGTCAGCCATGCACATAAACCGTCTTTACCTCGCAACAGCGCATAACCAGTCTCGCGCTCTTATTTCCTCGCCTATTGCACAAAGGTTGGGTCGCGTAACTGGAGGTTTTGTACTTTTTTTTCTCGTTACGCTACTAAGTAGTTTTAGCGCGCTAGCACACGCCTTTGAAGGGCCGACCGGCCTCATGGTCGATCTTCTCGAGAAGACCGACGTCGTCTGGCGCGACGGGTACCCGACGCAATTAACACTAGCGGAAATGCCAACGGCGATCGAGCGTCTTCAAATTGCGGAGATCCGCTCTTCGCGCCCCTGCTTCTCGTGGATTGTTCCGAGCCTCGGCAAAAATACGCGTCAAACCGCCTGGCAACTGCAACTTGCCTCCTCAATGGCGTGTTTCTCACAAGACGCCAAAGAAGCGCCTGAGATGTTGTGGGACTCTGGTAAAGTCGTCGACCAAGAGTCGACCGCTCGCGCTTATAGCGCGCAAAAGCCGCTCGATGGCGGCTCCATTTATTACTGGCGCGTACGCTTCTGGAATCAAGAGGATCAACCTTCTGACTGGTCTGCAATTAAAGCGTTCAAAACCGCTAAGGACTGCCAAGACTACGGTATCAGCCGCTACCCTTTAACTAAATTGACGAATCAGCCCGTGGCGTCGCACGATATTGACGGCGGGCAATTCTTCGACTTCGGACGCGCGTCCTTCGGTCAGCTCTTCGTTGATATCGACGCCAAGCACGGCGACGTCGCTTTGGTTCGCATGGGCGAACGCGTGAAAGACGGAGCGGTCGACCGACGCCCGGCGGGTACCACGCGCTTCTGGGAATATCGTCTGGAGCTACTGCCGGGTCGCCATGTCTACGCCATTAAAACGCGCGTAGACAAGCGCAATTCCTCCGGCGCGGCCTTCCTCTTGCCGGATTACATAGGCGAGGTCATGCCATTCCGCTACGCCGAAATAGAAATTATCTCATCGCCTTCGGAAACAGCCGACAGTATTCTTCCCGCTAAAGAGACGACGATACTCGGGGTAACGCGCGAGACGGTCGTCTACCCCTTTGACGAGACCGCCGCGCTTTTCCATTGTGACAATGACGATCTCAATCGCGTATGGGATTTGTGTAAGTATTCCATCGCGGCGACGACCTTCGCAGGCGTCTATCTCGACGGCGACCGTGAACGCATTCCCTACGAAGGGGACGCGCTACTGAACCAACTGAGCCACTACTGCGTCGATCGCGAATATTCATTGGCGCGCTATTCTTTGGATTATCTCGTGTTCCATCCGACTTGGCCGACGGAATGGAATCTTCAAACCGTTCAAATGGCATGGTTTGATTACCTCTATACCGGCGATTCACGCGCAATTGCACAACTCTACGACGACCTTCGAGCCAAGTCTCTGGTAGCGCTTGCGGAAGAGAACGGTCTGATTAGCACGCGTAAGGGTAAACTCACAAAAGAAGTTCTCGATTCGATTCACTTCAAGGGAAACGGATTCCGCGATATCGTCGACTGGCCTCATAAGGGTTTGGCGGGTAATGACAACGCCGAATCGGGCGAAACCGACGGCTTTGTCTTCTGCGATTTCAACGTCGTTGTGAACTCCTATCATTTCTTCGCGCTTAATTCGATGCGTCGATTTGCGCAGATTCTTGGTAAAACAGAGGACGAAAAATTCTTTGCCGATCAAATCGCTAAACTCCAGCAATCGTTCCACGAAACGTTTTTCGACGCTTCCCGTGGCGTCTATCGCGACGGCGAAACGACCGATCACGCCTCGTTACATGGCAATATGTTCCCATTAGCGTTCGGATTAACTCCCAGTGAAAACGTAGCAAGCGTGACAGAATTTGTGGAATCGCGCGGTATGCGTTGTAGCGTTTACGGCGCACAGTTTCTCCTCGACGCCGCCTACCAAGGGGAAAACGGCGCTTACGGTCTGGAACGTATGACAGCGCAAGACTTGCGCGGTTGGCTCAATATGCTACGCGTAGGCTCAACGATTTCCCTAGAAGCCTGGGACGACTGCTATAAACCGAATCAAGATTGGAATCACGCTTGGGGCGCCGCACCGGCTAATATCATCCCGCGCAAATTGGTCGGAGTTGAACCACTCGCGCCAGGTTGCGCTGAAATTCAGATCAAGCCACAGATCGCTAATCTAACGGAAGTCGTCTCGGTCGTGCCGACGATTCGCGGTTCCGTGGAAATCAAAGTTTCACAAGAGTTGGACAAAAAGAACGTCTATCGTTTGCAAGTGAGAATTCCCGGTAACGTCGTTGCAACGGTCTATCTTCCCTACACAGACGATTCCGATACGTTGCTCATTGACGGTCGACCTGCCAAGGAGGTCGTCGATGGAATCGAACATGTCGGCGCTTTCTGGAAGATCCCCAAGATAGGTTCTGACGTGTGGACCTTCGAACGCATCGCCCCCTGACCATGCAATACAGTTGAGCGTCAGGTTTAACGGCGTTAAACTACGTCTTGTCTAACGAAAAAAGCCGACTGTCCCACGACAATCGGCTTTTCTTGTATTAAACGTTCGAATCAACGACGTAAGTGTTCTAACGATCGTAGTTCATACTGCGATCAAGCTTACGTCTCATGCGCTTGACAATGGAGGAATGCATTTGACTGACGCGACTTTCACTCAAATCGAGCGCGGCGCCGATTTCCTTCATCGTCATGTCTTCGTAGTAGTACAAAATGATGATCAAACGCTCTTTCTGATTGAGTCCTTGCGTACACTGTCGGATCAATTCGGTACGTTCAAGTCTTTCGGTCGGCGCTTCGTTTCGTCGATCCTGTAAGACGTCGATTTCGGTAATCTCGCTGTCGCCGGACTGATCGTTCCACTTTTTATCCAGGCTCGTCATATTAATACGATTGGAGTCGTGGATCGTTTGTCTGACGTCGTCGACCGGCATTTCCAAGAAGCTTGCAAGTTCCTCTTCCGAGGGCTTTCTTCCGAACTTACCGACAAGGATCTTATCAGCTTCGTGTAGTTTCGAGGTTCTGGAGCGCACCATTCTTGGAGCCCAGTCCATAGCTCTTAGCTCATCGAGCATAGCGCCCTGGACGCGTGGGATACAGAAGGTCTCGAATTTAACGCCTCTTTCCGGCTCAAAGGCGCGCACCGCGTCGATCAGACCGACGGTGCCAGCGGAAATTAGGTCGTCTAGCTCGATTTCACGCGGCAGTTTAGCTCGAATACGCTCTGCGCGCTTGCGAACAAGCGGCATGTAATACTCAATGATACGATTACGCGAAGTAATATCGTTGGGGTTGCTTTTATAAGCGCGCCACAAATCGCTCCACATGAGTTCCGAGTCTGTTAAGGTTGTCGCTTGATCTTCCATGCTCAAATCCATTATTCCCAAACGTGAAACGTTTGACCTCCAAAGTTGCCGTTGCAGACGCCCCTAAGGGGATTCCACAACTAGCGGTACGACTTTGGAACAGTAGCAAAGAATCTCTCTTTTGTGAAGAGAACTTTTTGTTTTCTTCATCAAAAAGCGCAAAGTTTGTAAAAATCCTCTAAAGTTCCATTTCTTCTGCGCCGATAAGAGTTCCTCATTTGAACGCGTAATCACGACGCGCCCGTATCAAGAAGTATCGGGAAACAAATTCAATCTTATCGCAAAAGGCGTGTTTTTTTTAAAGACCGACGAGATTTTCACTCATGTTCTACACATTATAACGATTAAGCAGACATAAGACGTCTGTCCCAAAAACGCTTATATATTAGTCGTATCGATTAGCAAAACTTTTCGAACGCCTTCTTCATTCTCCGGCGTCCCCTCTCCTACTCCCCACGACGATCGCCTTGAGCGCTTTAACAAGGTCGTTCATAGAAATCATTTTCAATCGATACCATTGGTAAACAAAAGCGCTAAAATATGACGAACGTCAAAAACGTCGCTCTAACGCGCCATTACTCTTGATTTTCACCAGTGAAACAGAACGAAGACTCCTAGCCTCGAAAGGATTATTATGCACTCTAGCGCTTTTTTCCGCGTAGCGCTTGGCAACGCGCTTCTGGCTTGTGCACTAGCGTTTCCGACGTCGTCGGTTTTCGCGCAAGACTCCTCGCAGACCTCGCCGCGCGATCTCTATCCTGACACATGGTTCGCCGTTGACGCGCTCGGTCGTGAAACGCCTACCTATGACCAGGTCGGCGCTGTCAAAACCGATCAGCGTCGCGTGGTCGGTATCTTCTATATTACGTGGCACACGCAAAATCATGCCAATCAACCACACCCTTATACCAGCGACGTCACGAGAATTCTCAACGAAGCGCCCGAGGCGAGACTCGACGCCAATCATCCAGCGTGGCACGGCTCCGGTTCCTTCCACTGGGGCGAACCGGAAACCGGTTATTTCCTAAGCCAGGACGAATACGTCATTCGTAAAGATATGTCCGAACTTATGGACGCTGGTATCGACGTGATCATCCTCGACGTCACCAATGCTGTGCTCTACTGGGACGAATGGGACGTGCTCTTTAAGGTCATGACCGAAATGAAGCAAGAGGGCAACGCCGTTCCACAATTCTGCTTCTGGTCCTTTAACGGCGAATCGATCACGGTCGTTCAGAAACTCTATGAGCGTTACTACAAAGAGAAACTCTACGAGGATTTGTGGTTCTACTGGGACGGCAAACCGCTCTTGCTCTATAACCCGACGCCAGAAGTCGACGCCAATCGCGGGGGAATCAAGTGCCATAACCCCAACTATGACCCCAAAGCTAAAACCGACCCCAACCACCCCCATTATGGCGATCCGGAATATACCGAGGAATTCTATCAAGACTACACCCAAGAAGTCAAAGAATTCTTTACGCTCCGTAGCATGTGGTGGGGCTATTACAAGTGGAACGGCAAGCGCTATATCGGTACGGAAGACTGCTGGTCCTTCGGATATGACCTTGGCAATAAAGACGTGCAAAAGATGAAGCCCGAGGAACTGGTCTCTCTACACAATGGTCAACGCGAAGAAGCCGCCGTCACCCCCGCGCAACATCCCTCTAGCCTCATTGGAAAATCATGGACGCGTGAAAACGGCGAACCGGAACTCAATGAATACGATATGCCCAAGCCGACCTACGTCCCATGGCTCGGCAAAATCGTCGATCATCCCGAAGCGTACGGGATCTATTACCAAGAGCGCTGGGACGAAGCGCTCTGCGCCAACCCGCAGTTTCTATATCTCAATGACTGGAACGAATGGACCGCTGGTAAATATCAAACGCCCGAAACTCTCAAAGCGCTCAACTTCATGCGCCGTGGGGCTGACGCGCAATATTTCTTCGTGGATCAGTACAACGCGGAATTTAATCGTTGCATCCAGCCGATGAAGGGCGGTTACACCGATAATTACTACATGCAGACGGTCAATAATATTCGCCGTTACAAGGGCGTTCGTCAAGCGCCGGTTTCAACCGGTTATGTCTCGCTCGACGCCAAGTCGGATAACCTGGCGAAAAAAGCGCTTCGCACGTGGGACGCGATTTCTGTAGAATACCGCGATACCGTCGGCGACATAATCCACCGCGACGCCAAGGGTTACGGCGGTGAACATTACGTCGACGCAACCGGTCGCAACGACATTGTCACGTGTAAAGTCGGCGTCGACGCGGATAACCTCTATTTCTTCGCAGAAACCGCCAACGACTGGACGCCAAGCAGCGACCCGAACTGGGGACTGCTTTTCGTCAATGCAGATCAAGACTACCAAACCGGTTGGTATGGCTATGATTACGCGCTCAATCTCAAGGTCGTCGACGACGGTACGACCACACTCAGCCGCTGGGACGCCTCCAATGGCGGTCAGTGGGAATGCGTGGCACAAATGTCGTATGCCGTTGATAAGAATCGCCTTGTCATTGTCGTGCCTCGTAAAGCGCTCCAAGCAGACGGCGATGAAATTCGGTTCGACTTCAAATGGAGCGATAATCCGACCGAGCTTACCGACCCCATCTCGCTGTGCGTCGCTGGCGATACCGCGCCGAATCGTCGCTTTAACTATCGTTTCACCTGGAAAGAGAACGACGTTAAATAGTTCTCTTAATCGTTTCCGGTAGATAATAACGAAAAGCCGGGAGCGCCGCTTGTTGGCGCTCTCGGCTTCTTTTATATCGCGCGATTGGCACGCTATTATATCAGTGCGATCAGAAGGAGTACGTCGTTCCGACCGACCCCATGTGCGAGGTGGTTTTGTCAGAGGTAAGGAAGTCGTATCCGGCGGTGATCGCCCAGCGACGTTCGCAATCCAAGTACCCGCCGGCGCTCACTCCTGCTTCAATAAAGGAGTCGCCCTGGTCGAGACCGGTAACGGTCGCATAAGTTGTGGTATTAGCGCCCGACATTTGCACGTTCATGGTCGGAGCGGCGTCGCCGGAGATCATGTAGCCATAGAGCGCGCGAGCGCTAAACAGTAGGTATTCGACGTTGTAATCCATCTCGACGCCTGCGCGTGCGAAGATTTGATTCCAGTCGGCGCTGTCATATCGTAGCGCCATTCCATCGCCATTTTCCACCGCCTCGTCCAACCAAGCTTGCTGCATGTCGATTTGCACGACAGGTCGCAACGTCGTCCATGCGTCGTAAGCGAATGGTTTCGAAAGATTTAACGCCACCGCCAAGGATTGACCGTCGTAGTTCGCTCGATGAAATTCACTCTGTTCGCCGAAATTGAGCGTTCGTTTACTCGTGTAATCTTGTAACCCGCCGCCGATATAGAACTTCGCGTCAATCGCGTTGAAGAGTTGACCGCCGGCGTAAGCGCCGAGTTGGAAATTGGAAGCGTGGATTCGCGTGTCGTGCGAGGTCAACTTCGGTTGAGCGTAACCAAAGACCAAACCGCCGATCCAGCCGGAATTTTGGAACGCTTCGTAGCCCAGATTCATTCCGACGTCGCTGATATCGAAGCCGTCGGAGACGCCGTCGGCACGCGCCTCGACGCCACGATAAGTCGAGGAAAACCACACGTTACTCGGGTTTCCCAGCAACGCCGTCCCGGAGCTATAGCCTTGAGCATATTGCGAACCTTGTCCCCATGCAAGATAGGGAGCGGGCGCGTAGTAACCGTCATTGTAGAGCTCATAGGCCTGACCGCGATAAGTCGCGTAGTTCGTCTTACACGTTGCAGTGCCAGCGCCGTTACGCCCGCCGCGTCCTGCGCCATTGCCCAAGTGATTAAACGCCTGACGCCACG
This sequence comes from Planctomycetia bacterium, assembly GCA_030537455.1. Classification (GTDB taxonomy): domain Bacteria; phylum Planctomycetota; class Planctomycetia; order Pirellulales; family Thermoguttaceae; genus RUG369. Next base: position 49,928 of record JAUNMR010000006.1, read on the forward strand.
GCGAATTCATCGCCAGGTTAATCGCGTTGGCATGTTGCGCGCCGGCAATAGTTTGCAAAGCGTTCGACACGCTCGTTTCATCAGGCAACGCCAAGAAGGTCTCGAGCGACTTTTGCAGAGACTCTTCCAGGTTCTGAGCGTCGTTCAGTTGGTCGACGTACTGAGCGATTGCGGTCTGATTCTTATTCTTAGCGTAAATGGTCGAATTTTTACGCACGCTCAAATTCAACAAAAGATCGGTTCCGTCTTCTGAAACTTCCGTTGACAGATTGTAGAAGGCGCGCGATTCCGTAGAAGCGCTAAAGACGCTCTTGTCCGAATCGGTTTGTACAAGCAGGTTGGAGTAAGTCCCGTCTTCTAAGTCAAGGAGATTTGAAATTTTAATCAGACTTCCTTCTTGCAGATTAGCGACGCCGTCGCCGGAGAGCACGACCTTACCGCATGAGTAGGCGTCTTCGCTAAACTCCACGTTCATAACGCTTCCGCTTTCGAGCGTCAAGTTGGCGCCCTCGGACAGGGTCAATGGCGAATCGACGACAAGATTCAGGTCAGAACCGTCTTGAAAGATCATCGACTTGGCGCGAACGTTATGACCTCCGGAATAGGACGCGCTATCTTTAAAGACAATCGTGTCAGCGCCGAGCGCTTGTGCGCTACTTTGCGTACTATTGACAACAGTGGTTCCGTCAAAGGTCAAGGTATATCCCGCCTCTTGGTAGAGCGCGCCCTGACCTGCCAAATTGATCGTACCTGCGCCAAAGGTAGCGTCAACGCCCATAATCTGCATCTGAGCGAAATCGTCTTCGGCTTGATCGGCTTTACCGATCGTAATGACAGACGAGTCCGAGGTAAACTTAAGTCCACCGGCGTTTTGAGAAGATTCCAGTAGGACCAATCCCTTTTGCAAATCAAGCTTGTTCACAGAGATCGTTGATTGTTCGAGGGTATGCACGGCATAGCTTTCTCCCTCGTTTGCATCGGCATTGATCGTGAGATTAGTAGCCGTAAGCGAGGAAGCGCCGTAACCATTGACTTGACCGCCGCTTACAGTAAGATTCGTCACGCGCATCGACGCCGTTGTACTGGTCTGCTCCGCCACGCCGTTGGTTAGAATTTGTCCCTTGCCAAGATCCCACGTGCCAATCGTCGTCCCCTTGCTGGCAACGGCAGTGTTAACGAATTCGAAGAAGGAGTCCGTGTTTTCCAAATTCACCGACATTGTGCCCGAGACATAGAAAGTACCGCCGGAGGTTAGACTTGCGCTCTTGTCGTCGTCTGAGGCGCCGACCGACAGATAGAGTCGACTCGCGTAGAGACCACCGTCCTCGCTAATACTCGAATCGTCGTTCCAGCGCACGCCTAAAGTCGTCAGAGACGTGCTCGACAATGTTCCGTCCTCCGAAGCGGAGGCGTACATGTATCCGTTCAAGGACATTCCGCCGTCCAAATAGACGTCATATCGACCGGTACTCGTAGCGGTTCCAGCGTCGTCAAATTTAGTAGACAGCCCCGTGATTTGAAGTCGACCGGTCTTTTCAAGGGTCAGATTACCTGTCTCGGCGTCCTCGCCATAAATGCGTAATCCGCCCAGAACGACGTTTGCCGCGCTACGCGTCGTCTCGCTGGCAATCGTCAGGTTAGCTCCGTTGTTGTCCCCGCCGAGCGTCGCCAGTTGGCTAATCTCCACACTGGCTGTGTCGGCAAAGGTTGCGTTGCACAGGGTCGACCATTCTTCCGCTTGCAAGGCGCCGGCAATAGTGAGCAGACCATCGGCGCCAGAACCGCCGTTCATCATAACAGCGCCGGTCGCGGTAAGCTTTGCAGTAGAATTGTCGGTATACACGCCGAAATAGGCTCGATTTTCCGCGCCAGGGGCATTATAAATCGACACAACGCCACGGTTGAGAAACTCTCCATCGCCGTCAAGCGCCGCGCCTGTTGACAGATTGTCTTGTGAACCTATAGTCACCTGACCGTTACTGTAGACGACCACGCCACGACGCGCGTTTTCTTGCGACGTGCCAAGGTTGAATAGTTGCGCCTGAGCGTCAACTTGTACCAGACCGGCGCCGCTTTCTGCGCCAATTTCGAGCAAACCGCCCGAACCAATGAACAAATTGCTATTCGCGTTTAGAATCAAGGCAGAATCGGAAGAGTCGCTTGCGCCGGCGACAATCAGAAAGCCCTGAGAAGCGTCATTCTCCTGCCCCAGTACAACGCGACCGGCGTCGGAGACCGTCAGAGTGACGCCAGATATGGAATCGCCGAACACGGTCGACTCTTCATCCAGCACGTCCAAATAGGCGGTTGCGCCATTGGTTACGGCGATTGTTCCGCCATTTGTAATCGTCGTGGCGCCCTTGGCGTCGTTGAGACCGTAAGCGTATGTAGAGCTATTGAGCGTGAGGTCTGTGGTGGCGTCGACGTTAATATTAACGCGAGAATCTGTCGGCTCGTCGTTCGATTCCTCGCCGTCGACCATAGAGGCTTGGTTATCCGACTCGGCGTTGGACGTGGTAAAGCTCAAATCGAGATCAGCAATCAAATCCTCGTTCTCTTGCGCGTAACAAGCGGCGCTCACAGGAGCTACAGCGTGAGTCGCCTCGCCCAGCGTACTGAAGAAAAACGCGACTCCCGTACACGTGGCGCCAAATAGAATACGGCGTAAAACGTCAATTGTGCGGCTGTGTTGCTTGCTCATGATATTCTCTCTGCTCGCGTTTAAGACCTCGGCTATTGCTCTAATGGAACAATCCGGCGCATCCATACGCCGTTATAATCATTAATATCGACCTCATCGTTAAGGGATTGAGTAAAAATTGAGAAAAGTTTAAAAAAAGTCTCAAGATATAATTCAAAAACGCCGCAAGGGGTCAATCGTCACGCGTTCTAGGGGCGTTTGCGCACGTACTAACGTTAAAAAAACGAGTCGTAAGCATAAACGCCTACGACTCGTAAAATTGTCTGACTGGGAGTTCCTTAAAGAAGCGCCCCTACTCTTGCTCTTGAACTCCGTAAATATTGGTTCGATACTCAATTGGCTTGAGATACAGCTCGGTGACAAACGCCTCCCCTTCGGGCGCAGGCAGCCATTTGCTCCATGGTTCATAGAGTGGCGCGCGTAGGGTGACCTTTTCTTTCGTAAGGAAATCCACAAAGGTCATTTCACGCGAATGCAAAGCGATAGCGCGCTCTCGTGCGTCTTCGAACTGCTCGCCAAATGGAACCGTAGAGCCGTAAAGTTCGTCCCCCAGTAGCGGGAATCCACGGGAGGCGCATTGCAGACGAATCTGGTGCGTACGTCCGGTCTCCAGCTGAATCTCCAACCACGAGACGTTTTTCTCCGGGAGTCTGGCGAGGGTTTTGAAGTTTAAGATCGCCTCTCTTGCGTCGGCGTGAATAGGCGAAATAATCTCAGCCTCAGCGCGACCCGGGATTTTGCGCATGAAATCTTCCCACGTGCCGAAATCTTCCGTGACAATTCCCGAGACGAGCGCCCAGTATTTTTTCACGACGGTTCGTTCGTGAAATTGATCAGAAAGTCTTCTGGCGGCGCGCGCATGCTTAGTCATGACTAAAATACCCGAGGCGGGTCGGTCGAGCCGGTGCGGTAGACCGACATACCGTCTTCCGGCGCGTTCCTCGCGCAAATTCATAAACTCTTTCACTCGCGCCTCGATCGAGTCGACGCCTTGTGGCGCCTGTGTCAAAACGCCGGGCTGCTTATTGACCGCCAAGGTCGGACCGTTCTCATAGAGAAGATTAAAAGCAGGCGCAACGTCGCGCAATGGTTTCGCGTCATTAGAACGCTCTACGCTATGTTGATTTTCATCCCAAGGGGCGTCGTCTTGATCTGTGGTCATTTTTTCAAGCGTTTTAAATGGGTTACAGCCGCTGGTCGTTGAACTTGTCAGGCGTCCTAACGCAGAACGCGACGTTAAGAGAAATCTTAACGTACGCGCTACGTCTGTCCAGTCCCCTTGGGCGCATGAATTATCTGTGACGTTTGAGCGACGATTCGCGTCTGTTTCACTCAGCGCTCCGATATTTGTTAGAAAAAAGAGAAATCAGGGCTTGTCAATTCTCAAATTTCCGGTATATTGGCGTCAACTCGAGGAGGATACGCGAATGGTTAGCAACCTGACTCGAAATCAGGCGCCGGCTTGCCGGTTGAGGGTTCGAGTCCCTTGTCCTCCGCTTTGCATTTGCAAAGAAAAAACTCGACGACTCCCAAGCTCATGTTTGGGAGTTTTTTTTTGTCCTGAATTATAGCGACCTTCGACGCGTCGCCAGGAATCACGACGGCAGAGCGTATTGTTTTAGTTGCGGTCAGAGTCGCCGTCAATAATAGTTCTGAGACGACGGATTGGAATATCTCCTGGAACGCAATCTCACATTCGATTGCGAAGAGTCCGAATTGGTTCGACGCGAATTGTAAGAGTCGTAGTTAGAACTAGTTCCGTTGTTGTTTTGGTCATTGTAATTATAGTCGCCGTAACTGCCATAACTTCCAGAATTGACGTAACTACCGGAATTATAGTTAGCATTGGCGTCCACATTGGCGGCGTTGCCCCAAGCGTTACCGATTGCGGATAGGTAGTTGGTAATATCACTAATTCCATTAGTTACAGTTTCGGCAACAGAGCTTCCGTTAGAATTGGCGGGAGCGTCGGAACTAACGTCGTTGTTTTCTGGATTGGAATCACTAGGGGAATAGAATGAACTCAACGCGCTTGTTACGGTATTAAAGGGATTACTACCATACTCTTGATTTATGTTATTCGCATTGGCGTTAACACTCGTAGGCGGAACGTTGGCGTAATTCTGTGCAGACGTTCTACCCGCGGTAACATCGTTGGTCTGCGACGCCGTCTGGTCGGGTTGAAACACCGCTTTCAACGACTCGCCCAATTGGTCTAGACCAGATAACAATCTGGTAAAATTGAGACCTTGTTCAGCGTCGTTGGTATCGGCGTCCGATTCGGTCTGTTCAATGATCTCGGCGGCCTGGTTCGAAAGAACGCGTTCTTTCAAATACTGTTTAAGATCGTCAAATTGCACGCGAGCGCTCTTGACTTCTTCCTGCTCTTTCTGTTCCTCGACATACCCGACCACGTCATTAAATCGGCGTGTTAAGTCGTTGTCTGGCAAGTAATTCTCCACCTTGCCGATCAGCGTAATAAAATACCCTCCGCTGGTGGAACCCGTAATGAGTTCCTTAGCCTGGGGCGAGAGAATCACGGCAAAGAAAACCAGAATCATACAAAAGAGCACGCCCTTAACCATGCCCAATAGGGCGCCCATCTGCCTGTCAAACTCCTTGAGTCCCACCAGTGAGACGCCGTTTTTGATCACACGCGTGACGATTGAAAGGAGAATGACTGTGAGAATAAAAGTAATAGAGGTCGCTATTGGCGTCTTTGCGGTAGAGGAACTCAAAAAACTAGCGACTACTCCGTAGTGGTGAGACGCTACGTACCATGCAATAATCCATGTAAAAATCGACGAAAGTTGCGTTATGACGCCGCGCATACCTCCCCAGAAAGTGGTCGCCACGATAATCACAAGCGCCAGAGTGTCGAACGGATTTATATTGTCCATGACGTCTCCATCTCCATAGAGCCACAAACAGCCGCGTCTCTAATAACCCGACACAATTGGTTTCAAACGTTTATCTGTACGTAAGATTCAACGATAACCGCTCGTGCATTTGTATTATAACAAAAAACCAATTTCCGTCAATAAAACCCTGAGTGGCACGCGTCGCGTCCGCCCTATGTTTGCCGTAGAGTCTTTTCCGTCGTTCTCCCCTACGGCTCATGAGTGGAACGACAGATTCCTGAATAATGCTCGCTTTACAAAAAGACGAAAACTGGTTAATATTAAGTCGAGCGACGCGCTATGTTGACGCCGACGTTTTGGCGGTCTGCGACGTCGCTGTTGAACGTCGTCGCGACGCGTCCGCAAATCCAACCAGTTTTTCAGAGCCACGCCATGCCCGGTTATAAAACACATCTGACTTGGAGCTCCTCTCTGGGCGCCGGTCTTGGGTTTGTCGCCAATACGATTTTCCACGTGCCTCTAACGCAGGCGATCTTTGGCGGAGCGCTCTGTGCACTCGGCGGTATTTTGCCGGATATCGATAGCGATTCCAGTCTCGCTTACCAACGTTGCATGACGACCATTTGCGGCGTCACCGCGCTACTCTTGGCAAGTAAACTTCGCGACTTCGATCTTGAATCAGAAACGATCGTCTTGATTTGCGTGGCAAACTACCTCTTCGTGATGTATATTATCGGCAGTTTCGTTAAGAAACTTACCGCTCACCGTGGGATGTGTCATAGTATTCCCATGGGAATAATAGCCGCCGAACTTCTCTACCTCATGAGCGCGGGCGACAACCAACTTCGTCTCTTTAAGGCGGCGTGTATTTTTTTCGGCGTGCTGATCCATCTGCTTCTCGACGAGGTCTACAGCGTCTCTATCGGCGATAGTACGACTCTATCGCGCAATTATTACGACGAGTATGACAATTACAGCAGGTCTAGCAGTAGTAAGAAACGAAAGAACCGTCGTGTAGTCCAAGGCTTTCGCATTAAGAAGTCCTTCGGCACCGCCGTTAAACTCATCGACTACAAGCATATGGGGTCTACGATATGTTTTTATATAGTCGCAGCGATTCTTGGTAATTTAGCGCTTGAGGAACACAAGATCCTTCAAGGTCTGGACAAGGCCAATATCCTCGACGACCGCGGCATGGCTGCGGTAGAACGCGTACAGACGATGTACCCAAGCCAGTATGAACTTTCGATTGTGAAATGGATCGCAGAGAACGATTTGGTGCTCTCGCCAGGCTCTAATAATAACGCCAAGTGGCAAGAGCTACAGGAATCCCTTGCGCTTAACGACGACTCTTCAACCGAGTCCAACGACGTCAACGCTTCTAACGAGCGGAAAGTCACGCTTCTAGACATAATCAACTGGAATAGCGTTACCTCGTCGCAATCGTCTCTCCCTCAAACTGACGCTCAATAGTTGCAACGCTGAGATTTGTACTCCCACAACTCAAATCTCTGACACGCTCATCCCTACCCTCAATTTCAAAGGAGTTATCCGTGCCGTCCTTCTCCGATCGCTTGGCCGCTCAAATCCGTAGCAAACGCAACCCGGTTCTTGTCGGATTGGATCCGCGCTGGGAGCAGATTCCCGAGGCGCTCAAAGCCAATAAATCACAGGAGAATCCACGTGACGTCAGTGACGTCTACGAAACGTTCTGTAAGGACGTCATCGACGTGGTCGCCCCGCTCGTGCCGGCTGTCAAACCACAAATGGCGTTCTTTGAACAATATGGTCCTTACTGCATGCTGGCGCTCAAAAATATCGTGGACTATGCGTCCTCTAAGGGACTTCTCGTTATTCTCGACGGCAAACGTAACGATATCGGCTCCACGGCAACCGCCTACGCACAAGGTCTTCTCGGCGCGAACGGCGTGAGCGTTTGGGGCGCAGACGCGCTCACGGTAAGCCCCTATTTGGGCGCCGATAGCCTCGAGCCGTTCGTCGACGTCGCCAATGGTCGCAACGCCGGTCTGTTCATTCTCGTAAAGACGTCTAACCCCGGCGGCGCGCAGTTTCAGGATCTGGTCGCAAACGATAGCGCGCTCTACCTACACGTCGCGCGCTACGTCGCCAAACTTTCCGCCACGAGCGCTCAAACTGTCAATAGCGTCTGCGGTTACGGTTCCATTGGCGCGGTCGTTGGCGCGACTTGGCCGGAGCAACTAACGCAGATCCGTGAAGCGGCGCCCCAAACATGGTTCCTCGTGCCGGGATACGGAAGTCAGGGCGGCGGCGCCGCCGACGTCGCTGGCGCGTTCGACTCACAAGGACTCGGCGCGATCATTAATAACTCGCGCGGTATTATCTTCGCGTATCGTCGCGCGCCTTACCAACAGCGCTTCGGTCAAGACCATTGGCAAGAGGCAGTAGAAGCGTCCACTCGCGATATGATCGACGCGTTGCGTGCGGAAACCAGCGCCGGCGCGCTTTAATACAATTCGTCTCTGGGAACGTAAAACCAAAACGGAACCGGCACGGGTTTGTTTTCCCCGGTCGGTTCCGTTTTCTTATGTGTGATTTACTCTTCAAAGAGTCGCTTCATGCCCTCGAAGCTCTGCTCAAACGAGGCGCCCTCGTCGACGTTCTGTCGTAAGAATGCGTCGATTTTAGGCTTCATTTTCACCGCGTCGTCAATCTCTTTTGAGCTTCCGGCACGATAAGCGCCGATAGAAATTAAATCTTCCGCGTCACGATATGTGCCGATGAGCTGTCGCACGCGATTAGCCATTTCCAAATGCTCGCGTGTGCAGATCGACGTTGTGAGTCGACTCACGCTATCGAGCACGTCAATCGCGGGATAAAAGCCTCTGGCGCTTAGCTTTCGCGACAGCCAGATATGCCCGTCAAGTAGCCCGCGAACGGCGTCGCAAATTGGATCCTGCTGATCGTCACCCTCGACTAACACCGTAAAGAACGCCGTTATACTACCATTTTCACTACGTCCTGCGCGTTCAACTAACTTCGGTAAACTCGTGAAAACACTGGGAGTATACCCTTTGGTAGTCGGCGGCTCTCCAGCGGCCAGACCAATTTCACGCTGTGCCATGGCAAATCGCGTAAGGGAGTCCATGAGAAACAAGACGTTCTTGCCCTGGTCGCGGAAATACTCCGCAATTGCCATCGAGGCATAGGCGGCGCGCACGCGCATTAAGGGCGGTTCATTAGAGGTCGACGCCACCACCACGCTCTTCTGTCGCCCCTGAGGTCCAAGTTCACGATCAATAAAATCGTTCACTTCACGACCACGTTCGCCAATAAGCCCCACAACGACAACGTCTGCGTTGGTATAACGCGTCATCATGCCCAAGGTGACGCTCTTACCGACGCCGGACCCTGCAAAGACGCCAAGACGCTGTCCCTGGCCGCAGGTCAATAGCGCGTCAATGGCGCGTACGCCGGTGGAGAGAATCGTGTCGATACGCGGTCGATCGCACGGTTCCGGCGGTTTGCGGTCGTAACGCGTTCGTACGGTCAAGGCTGGGGTAGCGCCGGAGTCGATTACATGACCAAAACCATTGACCACACGTCCGAGCAACTCCTCGCCTACCGCAAGCCACGGCATGGTTTTGACAAGTTCAATCTTCGCGCCACGTCGCACTCCGGTGAGATCCGAATAGGAATACAGTAGAGTTAAATTATCACGAAACCCAATGACCTCGGCGAGAAGCTCTTCGGAATCGTCGTGTCGTTCCACGCGCGCAATAGCGCCAATGGGGGCGGAAAAACCAACCGCAGCGATCGTCATGCCCTCGGTGCGCACAACGCTACCGATAATTCGCGCAGGCGCAACGCTTTGGACTTGCTCCAAAATATAATTGAGGAAATGTGAATTATCCATCTTACGTCTGTCCCCGACTTTAATGCGAAAGTTCGTCGACAATACGTTCCAGTCTCGCCTCAAGTCGTTCGTCCACAACGCCCAAGGAAGTTTCCACCAGGCATCCTCCGCGCGAGACTTTGGGGTCTGGTATTAATTCAGATTTCGCAAGACAGCCCGTCTCTTCTAGAAGATTGTTAATCGGTTGCTTTAATGCGTTGACGTCGCGCGGGTTCATACGAATCTTTAAGCTGGTACAATTCATTGCCAGCTCTAACGCCTCGCGCAATAGATCCAAGGGCGCTTCACGCGCAATACTCGGTTCTCGCATAATCGTTTGATAGGCGATCGCCGCGGCAATTTGCAGGATATTCTCTTGCCAATTCTGCAGTAAGGCATGACGCGCGCCCTTAAGCTCACGAATGAGCTTATGGAGCGGCTGAGTCTCCGTGTCGCAGAACTCTTGTACACGCGCTTGAGTTTGTCGTTCGACCTCCTCTTGCAACTCCTGACGCGCCTGCTCTTTGCCTAGCTCCAGTCCTTCGGCTCGCCCCTGTTCGCGTCCCGCGGCAAGACCTTCTTTTCGCGCCTGTTCAAAAGTCGCAGTTTTTAATTTTTCCTGCTCTTGTTCCAGTGTGACCGCAAGCTGATCGAGTTCCTCCTCTCTGTGACGCACAATGTCAATTTGCCGCTGTAACTCCTCGCTACGGCTAGCAAGACGTTGGTCAAAATCCGCTTGTAAGCGTTCGACTTGCTCGTGTGCGCGCGCAATAATCTTGGCGGCTTCCTCATTAATCTTTTTCAGAAAAAGATTTGCGCGTCGTTCTAGCTCTTCGAAATTATCCTGGTTACGCTCGGCGGCGCCACGATTGGTAAAGGCGCCCGTTAGCTGGTATTGTGACGCTTCAGGCAATTGGAACTCTACAGGCTCCGGTCGCGCCGGCTCGCCCGGTCTGGAAGAACGATTACCGTCTTTACTCATGTTCAGTAACCAACCTGTTGAGAACGTTTTCAAATTGACGACACGCTAAAGCTGGACGCTTTAAACGGCGCATGAATTCTGTTGTTTCCGCACGCGTCTGTTCGCACAAAAGATTTAACGCCCCTAACCGGTACGATTGTTTCAAGCGCGCGAGTATCGCGGCGATAACCGCAGGTCGTTCGTTTTTTAACCTATTAGCCAACAACGTACAACCCATGTTCTGTGCGCTGAAATCGTCGTCAGAGGCGCCAATGCTGTGGCGCGCAAGATTAACGCATTGCACAAATTGCGGCGCAAGTCTGAGCGCTTCTGGGTCTTCGTTCATTGCGTCGAGGAATAGCGCTATCACGCGCTGAAGTTCCTCTTGAGAAACGTCGTCAATTCGACTGGCCTCCAGCGCAATCTCTTTTGCGACCTGCGGTTCGAATGACGCCAAAAGAGCGTCGGCGGCGTCCGGCTCCAAACAGGAGAGAAATAACGCAACGTTGCGCGCTCCTAGCGCAGAGAGGGACGACGGCGTCTCGTGTCGTGGCGTTAAATAATCGGTTTGAATCTTTTCAGACGTCATATCGACATGTGGTTAAGACGCCAAGAGCGCGCGTGAATTGCGTCAAGGCGATTAGTTATTGTTCAAATTCTAGTTGGTTCTTTTAACCCAACGTTGCAAGGACTGCGCGGCTCTCTCAGGATAATTTGCAATTCGCTCTAACGCCACGCGTCTCTGACGCAGGAATTCGTCGTCTGGACTAGCGCCAAGTTGAGCGTCGCTGGCACGCGCGTTGGACGAGCTCGTGGAAGCGCTCGAACGTCGCGCAACTGTTTCGGGTTGCGTCAAGAGCATAAGTTCGTCGTCTAATTCGTCGTCGTAACTATCGAGATCCTCGAAGATATCAGAGTCTTTGACCAGGTCGTTGCGCTCGTCGACTCTAGCGCCGCTTTCTCGCGACGCTTCAGAACGCGTCGTTCGGCGTGAACTTACGCTTCTGGTTGTCAACTCTTTTGACTCTGTTTTCAGACGACGTTGAACACGACGCGCCGACGCGTCTTTTCCAAGAGCTTGTCGGCGATCATTCTGTGTGCTATTGCGTTCATTTTCGGCGACATTATTCTTACCGTCGCCTCTAAATCGTTCTGTGATAACGACAAGACACTTGACGATAAAATAAAACGCCACGGACAGACCTAAAATCCAGGTCCAATTAGCTCGTAGGAATCGAACAATTCTCTGTGTGTTCGTGAAATATTCGCGCCACGACGGGGTCGGCAGTTGTGAACTGAGTGAATCGTCAGCGTCCTGAGCCTGTGCATACGCGCCGTTTTCCTCCGAAACGTCAGACGTCGCAATGTCGGGCGCCACGCTTTCGGCATATGGTTCATTAAGCTCGTTACAGTGAGCGCTAACAGTCTTACCCTCGAGGGCGTTTGCGAGATTATGACCCAGCTCAAGTTCTGCGCCGTTAACGTCAGACAAAGTCGTAGCGAACGGTTCAGACTCCGCTATCGGCGCGGTCTGCAAATAATTCGACACACTGTCGACGACGTCGTGGTCAATCGAGAGCGCCTGAGCGTCGGCAAGGGAGTCGACGTCAGAAAAGACGTCAACGACAAACCACCGCGCCAGATCGGAATCGAGCCAACCGAGTTTTTCACTAGTCGGGCGGAATAGGTCAATGGCAAACTGCTTGGTTTCGCGCAGAATTTTATCTTCGATCAGGGCATAAAACTCCTCCGTCAATTCAGCGCTATTTTTTTCTTTCGCCTGGCGCGCCACGCGTACAATGTAACTACGTGGCAAAGCGATATGCACGGAAATAGAACGCATTTTAAAATTGGCGTTATTATTACCAGTTTGGACGTTCGCAGGCTTCGTGTCATGGTCGTTATGCGCGTCGCTCGTGCCATTGGAGGACGTGTCAAGATTAGTCTCGGGCGCGTTCATTGCGTCGATAGACATATCAACGAGAGCGCCGACCAGATCGGTAGCGCTCGGCGCGATTTTAGCGCTCTGAGGCTCGCGCGGTTCCTCTTCGTACATTGCCGACACAATTGGGTTAAAGGAGTTAGAGCGCTCTCCCGCTGCTGGCACAGCGACGTAAGAGCGTCGTGGCGACGCAGCGGTATAATTGGCAGGCGCAACGTTTGCATCGGGGTTAATATGCTGTGTAAATTCTCTCTGCAGACGTTTGCCTCTTGACCTTTGGGGCGCGCCCAATTGCGCGGCGCCACCGTTCAAAGCGACAACGACCTGAGACGTTTGAGCCTCGACGGCGTCGTCATGCGCGGACTTAATATACCCGCGTTGGGTCATTGCCAAGGCGGAATTACCTCCAACCTCGGAAATATCAACCGACGGTACGTTGGAAAAAACGTTTGCGTCTACAAGCGCGTCGTCAAAGGCATACGCCATGGAATTAGCGCGCTTGTGCCCGTCATAGCGCGCAAACGCGTCATTGCCCTGTCGCGTCAGTTCCACCACGACCGCCACGCGAACGTTCGGTATATTGTCCAAAGCGTCTAAATATTTGTCGCGCCAGTACTTTTCAACCCGTTCTTTCTCCGCGCCCAGTTGTAATTCCCCGGAGCCGGTCACGGCAGTTTGCGCGCCAATATAAGACTTGCCCTCGCGTAGGTCGAGGATCGAAATATTCTCCTCGCCGGAAATTCCCAACTGATGTTTTGTCGCAATTGTAATTGCGGAAAGAGCGTTGGCGTCGAGAGAATAACCGTTCTTAAACGCGACGCCGACGGAAGCGGTCACCACGTTCTTATTACTAAAGCCCACGCGTTCCGGGCGTGCGCGTACGCCAACGGTTGCAAACGCCACGCCGCGCATCTGTTCAATTGTGCGCTCAAGCTGCGTGGCGCACGCGTTCAATTCACGTAGTCGTGTCTTGGATTCCGACTCAAACGCGCTCATTTCACGCATGGCGTCGACGCGCTCCTGACCCGGCGCTTTCGGATATGCCCCGGCGTTCGCAAGAGCCGAGCGATAGACGCTGAGCTTCTCACGCGGCGCCTTTAATTGACCGTCGTCCCAACTATAGTCGTTCAGACCAGCGGCGCCTAACGCTACGCTGGCGCGTTTCTGATCCTCCAAGCCATAAACCCAACCGTCGAAAACGCACTCTAAGGTCGCGTCCGTCTTGACCTTACTATTACGGTAAGCGCAAACGGCTACGATCGACATGAGAATCGCTATCATCGCACAGATTAGCGTCGCTCTCGATATCTTGTCGTTGTCCTTGTTCATACGTTTATACCTGCGAAATCGTCCCTGCTCGCTTCGACGACCAGCGTCGCGCGTGAACGCGTCGTGAAAAACCTCACGCCACGCAGAACTGGTTCGGCAAACTTATCCTTAACTTTGCCATGCGCCGATACGTTGTTTGGATAGAACGTTCATTCGTCTCACATACAAACAAACGTACAGACAGTCTAGCCGTCGAATGGCGCTTGTAGAACCTATACAATCGTAGTCAAAAGGTCAAGAGCGATCTATCAGAACTAACGATTCAACCGTTTTCGTATTTTGCAACAGTTAGTCAAGTTGATAAATATAGGGCGCTTACATTAACTAGGTAAGGATTAACGCGGTTATATTAATCCTACCGATCTTGTCCAAACAAAACTTGAGTAAAAAAAAAGGCAAAATCGAGTATTATAGTTTTAGCTTAAAATTGATCCGTTATAATATGCAAAGTCTTTATGTTTTGTGCGTACAACCATTACGTGCGTGCATCGACTGATATGTTAGCGTAAGCTAATTCGGTCGTTTAAACACTAACTCATCGTTCGGCGTTTCCCACGCAGTTCAACACTCAGCGGCGTTGAGTCCAATTCTCGTCAAGGACGTCTGGTAATGTTGCGTTCATCCTCCCACACTTTTGCAACCGAGTTACAAGATCTTGTGCAATTCACCGACTCGCTCTCGATGAGCTCCGAGAACCGACGCGAACTCAACGCTATCGTTTCACAACTTAACGCCGCTCTTCACACGCGGGATCTGAAGTTACAGTATTTTTCTAACGCCTTGGCCGACATACGTTTTCGCATTAGATATTTGCTCTTTGACCTCAAAGCGACCACGCGTGAACGCGACGCATACCGCCGAAAACTCGATGAATCGTCTCAATCGGATCACCGCTGATCGGTCGTCTCTGCGCTCATTTGCCCCGGTTTTTCTGTGGTTCTCTTAGAAAACGGAGAAAATGAGAAAAAAACGGTTGACGAAAAGGCAAGAGCGTATAAAATATAACGCGACGTTGTGATTGTGTCGCGCGATGTGTGCGATAGGTTCAACGGCAACCCAACCGGGGGATTAGCTCAGTTGGGAGAGCGCATGGCTGGCAGCCATGAGGTCATCGGTTCGAACCCGTTATCCTCCACTCGGTAGTTTCGACTACGCGTTTTTTTACAAATTAACCCTTCCCGGGGGATTAGCTCAGTTGGGAGAGCGCATGGCTGGCAGCCATGAGGTCATCGG
>JAUNMR010000006.1:64928-136899 GCA_030537455.1 Planctomycetia bacterium
CCGGGGGATTAGCTCAGTTGGGAGAGCGCATGGCTGGCAGCCATGAGGTCATCGGTTCGAACCCGTTATCCTCCATTTAAGCCTGATTCGTCAGGCTTTTTTTATTTCTTGGCGCCCTGTACCGCGTAAAATGGTAAATCTCGCCACTTCTGTGAGTAATCCTGTGTGTCGTGTCAATTCCGAAAAAGCTAGCTCTGTTAGAAGTGATCCTTCATTGCGTTCTTCTCGCCTTGCGATAGTTAATAAACCGTCTCAAATTCATGGCAAAATTTACACGATTTCTTAAATCAAAACGTCGTCTTCCAGAACGCATAACGCTCGTGAGACGACGTCGGATTAACAAGCTCAAGTAGTCGTGCTTTTGACCTCTTGTCAACTAGGCGGAGCGCGGCGTCAGAAGCGCAACTGTCGCCTTGCTTCAAACGCGGCAATAGCAACGCTTACCGATAGATTAAGCGACCTGATTTTATCGCGAATTGGAATTCTCACGGCGCGTTGCGCGTCATTGAGCATTCTCGGAGGCAGTCCACGTGATTCCGCGCCGAAGACAAGTATGTCGCCGAGTTGAAAAGACACAGCGTCATAATCACGCTTCGCGGTCTTGGTAAAGTAATAGAAATTCAGTCCTTCACGCGACTTCTGATAGGTCTGCTCCAGATGACGCACACAATCTTCCCAATCATTAACCATCTGCCAATTCAAATGGGGCCAATAATCCAGCCCCGCTCGCTTGAGCTTGGCGTTGGAAATCTGAAAACCCAACGGCTGAACCAGCCAGAGTTTCGCGCCTAGCCCCACGCACGTTCGACCGATCGCGCCGGTGTTTGCGGCAATCTCGGGTTCATACAAAACAATATTCAGTGGCGGCGTGGCTACTGGCGTGTCGCTCAACTCAATGGCCGACCTATTCTCTGACATTTAAAGACTCTCAAAACACCGAAGGGGAAAAGTCGATACTTGATCGCAAAAGCGCAGAAAACGACGCCACGCGACCGGTTGTGCCAGTCGCGCGGCGTGACTGATAGACGTTGAATACCTCGCGCCTCTAATTACAGCTTACGTTTGTTATTCTTACGTTTACGGTTGCTAATAATAGAGCGATCCTCTTCCTCGGCTTTCGCGAGACGTTGTTGCTCCTTGGCGCGTTCGACTACCTCGTTCCACCACTGGCGCAAACCGCCGGGTTTCTCCTGAGCGTTAGGCGTGGTAATGCGTCGACCTTTGCTGTCGCGTCGGTTTTCATAGCCGGTATATCGACGCTTGGCATTGGATCGCTTCGGAGTCGTTGGACGACGTTTAGCGTTCAGCTCTGCCACAACGTCTTCATCGTCAGCCACTGGAACCAACTTCAAGTCGCGCTTCGGCAACATTTTACGCTCGAGCAACCCCCACAAACTAGAGACGATAAAATACACGCACAAGCCGCTGGGAACTTTAAAGAACATAACGCCCATGAAGATCATCATGAAGTTCATCATGCGTCGTGTCGCTCGTTGCTGACGCGCCTGTTCGTCGTCGCCGATCACCGGCGGAACCAAAAGCTTCTGCTGCAGAAGGAAGAGGCAGATCGTTATAATGGGAAGAATGTTTAAGTAAGGACCGAGGCAAAACATCGACAGGAAACCTTTTCCGCCCATATTAAAACTCGGCCAGCCGACCCAATTCCAGAAGTGACTCCAATCTAGCGCCATATCCGGCGCGGCAAGGTTCGAACACCATCGCACGCTCTTGGAGAACAGCGGCGCGCCGTAAAGATTAACGTCAAGAGACAGAGCGCGATAAAGACCAATAAAGATCGGCATTTGGATCAAAATCGGCAAACACCCGCTCAAGGGGTTGACCTTATATTTCTTAAATAGCGCCATTTGCGCCATGCTCATCTCTTGAGGATTGTCCTTGTACTTCTCCTTAAGCTTGGCGATCTCAGGTTGTAACTGCTGCATACGCATAGAACTTGCAACCTGCTTGCGACTCAAGGGGAAGAGGCACAGACGCACCAGTACGGTCAGCATGAGAATGGCTAAGCCGTAATTAAAGACAAGGTAGTCGTGGAAGAAATGCAGAATGTACAACAGGGGAATCGAGACAAACCAGAACCACCCGTACACCAAAGTTTTCTTGAGACCATAATCCGCCACGAGGTCGCGTTGTTTCGGACCGGCAAAGATTATGAATTCTTCCGAGACACTGTCGCCGTCGGAACCGTAAGGCGCGAGTTTGAAACTCTGGCTCTTCATACGGAAGGAGACGTCGGTAAAGTTCATATGCTCTTCCACGCGCGCGCCAACTCGCAAAGGCGTGTAAGCATAGACGTTGCCATGCTCCTCGCTCATCGGTAGCATTGTGCATTGAAAATACTGACCGTCAATTCCGAGGAAGTCGAGTTTAATATTGTCGCTCTGACGAATCTTACCTTGCGCGACGTCCCAACACTTAATCACATTGAAAGACTTCTGATCGTTCAGGGAAACGACGACGTCCCTGAGACCATACGCGCCCATTTTCGGACCGGTCTTTCTTCCGGAGGAGAACCACGCGCCTTCTAGCGGCAGACCAGTGGGACCGTCCAAGAGATAAGCGACCGAACGCGCTTGTTCCGGGTCATAGTTGCGCGTTTCAAAGGTCAATTTGAGATGATAAGCGCGATTGTTCTTGACCAGACCGCGCTTGGATTCTTCGGATTCGCCCTTGTTGGCATTATCGAGGTCAACCAGGGCTAACTCGTACTTTTTGATAACTTCCAGTCGACGCTCTAAGAGCTTTTTCTTAAAGACGACGCATTGTTCATTGGATTGGTCACGGTCGAGTTCCCACAGACCGTTGCGCATATCGACGCCGCCGAGTTCAACGTCTAAGGCGTCAGATCGCGGGGCGCTCTTCATGCTAGCGCGACGATTCTCGTTGGGTCGTACCGCCCAGTCTAATTGCTCCTCGTCGATCTCCCCAAGCGTCGTTAGGAAGGACAAAGGATCGCAGTTAGGTTTACGAATATGTTCCGCCTTTGTGGAATCGAGCAAATAGAAACCGTCGACGTTGCCATTGGTCGCGCCTTGTAGACCGCGCAAATCGAGATAATCAGCGTAATCGCGCACCATACCGCTGGGTCGCAGTACAGACAAAGGCGCGCTCGCTAATTTCACTTCAACAGTAGTCGGAGCGCCGAGTTCTGCGATAATCGACTCTTGAAGCTCGTACTTTTCATCTTCAGAATTGACCGAATCAGAGACGTCTTGTGCAACTTGCTTTTGCTCGTCAGCGGCGTCCGATTCGTTTACTTCTATCGACGCCTCGTTTGCGTCGTTGTCGGCAAGTTCTTTATTTTCAGCATTTGCGTCAATGGCGCTGTTTTCCGATACGTTCACAGGGGCGACCTCGCCAGCTGCGAAACTGGCGCCAGGGCGCGACAGAAATTCGCCCAGACGTCCCTGAGCGTCGCGATACGCTTGATTCTCTTGGAGTCGTTCGTGGGAGAAGACCTCAATCTTAACGACGTCGTTCGGCTTAGTCGTTAGTAAGGCGTCGCGTAGGTCGGTCATTTTACGCACTGGGGTCGCAACTCCGGCGGCGTTGATAATCGACACAATGCGATCGTTCTGTTTGAGTCCCGCGATTTGCGCCGGAGTTCCTTTGCCAACCGCTTGCACGCGCACCCCAGGCATGCCTAGCTGGAATTCAGTCCACGCTAAAGATTCGTCGACGATAATCTGCCCGAGGTAACCGGTGGAATCGCTGTGGTCAAGATAATGCGAATCATTGAGTTCTACGCGTGCGAGCGCGGCGCCACGCGTGGTAAAGGTCGCAAGCATACGATAAGGACTCTTTTCCTCGAGCGACCCGATCGTGACGAACTCCGGGGCAATCGTTTGTTTTTCACGCTCGGCGCTTTGCACGAAATCCGTAGGCAAAGCGTCACGTTTTTCCTCGCTGAGCTTCGGCGTTGCGTAATTGGTCGTAACGCTCGTGTCCAGAGGCACAACTGGATCTTCTTTGGGAGCTTTAATAACCTGGATCGTCCAAACGATCATAAAGGTCAGCATTAAGATAAAGAAGAAATTCGACTTAGGAGGTTGCTGTTGCTCCACCCCACGTTTCATGGAATTCGGGATCTCTGGGGGTTGGATCGGCGGAAGTTTTGGAGTCGTCATTATAGCGAAAAAAAACCGTATATTAAAATGATGCTCACGTGTTGAACGCGTGGGCGTCAACTGCAACGCAAATCGGAAACGGCGTTACGTTAAATACCGTAACGCCTTGTTCTACGCTCTTTACCGTCCCTCTTTCAATCTTCGAGAAAGGAAGGGGAATATATTCAGTCGCGGCTCGTTTTCAATATCCTTAATCGTCTTATCGACGTCATACTTTACTCTGCGAAACTCAATATAATTATCGCTAGAACTATCGTCATACTGGACAATGACATAACATGAGCGCGGATCTTTGTCACGTGGCTGACCGACAGATCCCACGTTGATCATGAGTTTTTTCTCAGTCAGGGGATAGCGACATTGGCGCTGTCGTTCCAAATCTCTATAAGACAAGTAGTCAAATGAATTGGGCGCTTCTTGAATAAAGACGCCGGGAACATGCGTGTGCCCCATAAAGCAATATTGCGGCACAAGCGCGAAGAGGCGACTCATTTTATCTAGGTCAGTGACGTCGTCGTCGAAAACATATTCATTGATAGGACTTCGCGGCGACCCGTGAACAAAGAGAAACTTTCCTTTTCTGTATTCACGAGGACTATTGCCAATGAAATCCCAGCGAACGTCGAATTTAGAACCTTTTTCTGATTCAAGCATATCGCGCGTCCACAGGAGCGCCTCTTCGGCAATATCATTAAACCCATCGGGTCCGTACATTGCCGCCTGGTCATGGTTGCCACAAAGACACGCTTCCAGCTTATCTTTTCTGAGATCCAACATCATATCGACGCACTCGATCGGATTAGGACCATACCCCACCAAGTCGCCTAAGCATATAATCTTTTCGACTTGATTCTGTTCTATATCTTCCAACGTCGTACGAAACGCTTCGGCGTTGTTATGAATATCGCTTATAACGGCAAATCTCAATGGACTGCTCCCTAACGCAAGGTCATGTACGCTCAAGCCCGTGTGCCACAGGCTTAAACGAATAACAATAATCCCGTATATTATCGTAGTAAATCAAAAGACGTCGAGTACCCGAGGGAGGAATACAAAAAAATGCTACTCAAGTCTTCTGTAAGACGCCGGTCATGGTTTCCTGGGCATAGGTCAAGGCATAACCATCATCGGCGTTCGTCGTTTATTCGCTCTTTCTAGCGTCTTCTACCGTCGGCTTCTCAGTGGTCGGCTTAAAAATGGAGGCGCCGAGAGGAGGAATTAAAATCTCCATGGAATGTGGTAAATCGTCCCAAGGAATATCTTCAGCGTTCACCAGACCGTTTCCACACCCCCCTCCGCCATAGAAGGGCGAATCAGAACAAAAGATCTCCTGATAGGGTTTCATGGTCGGCACGCCAATTCTCATACGTCGTGGCACCGGGGTAAAGTTCAAAGCAATTGCCAGATGATCTTGGGGATCGTTCGCTTTTCGCAGGTACGAAAAAACGCTCTCCTCCCAGTCTTTGCAATTGATCCATTGGAATCCATTACCATCGAAGTCCAGTTCGTATAACGCTTTCTGCGTACAATAGAGCTTATTGAGATCGGCGACGCAACGCTGTAGACCGGTATGAGAATCGTAACGCAAGAGATCCCAATCGAGTCCCTTGTCAAAGTTCCATTCCTTCCACTGCCCAAACTCGCAGCCCATAAAGAGCAATTTTTTACCTGGATGCGTCCACATGTAGCTATAGAGCAGGCGCGCCAGAGCAAATTTTTGCCACATATCGCCCGGCGCATTGCTAATAATCGTCCCCTTGCCATGCACGACCTCGTCGTGAGAGATAGGAAGAACAAAGTTCTCTGTAAAGGCATACATGAGGCTAAATGTCATTTGGTCATGATGATACTTGCGGTAAATGGGGTCTTCACGACAATAGCGTAGTACGTCGTTCATCCATCCCATATTCCACTTCATAGAGAACCCGAGTCCACCGTCGCACACCGGTCGACACACGCCGGGCCAGGCCGTAGATTCCTCTGCGATCGTCACGACGCCACTATACTGTCCGTGAACCTGAACGTTCATTTCCTTCAAAAAGTCAATCGCCTCAAGATTCTCACGACCGCCGTAAATATTAGGCGCCCATTCCCCCTCCTCGCGGCTGTAGTCGAGGTAGAGCATTGAGGCGACCGCGTCCACACGCAGACCGTCGACATGGTATTTATCAAGCCAGAAGAGCGCGTTGGAGATCAAATAATTCCGCACTTCATTGCGGGAATAATTAAAGATCAGCGTTCCCCAATCGCGATGCTCGCCCAGTCGTGGATCCTCGTATTCATAGAGCGCGGAGCCGTCAAACCGACGCAAACCGTGATCGTCTTTTGGGAAATGTGCAGGAACCCAGTCCAGAATCACCCCGATCTTGTTCTGATGGCACTGATCAATCAGATACATGAAGTCGTCTGGCGAGCCATATCGACTCGTTGGGGCGTACATGCCAATGACTTGATACCCCCAACTTGCAAGTAAGGGATGTTCTGCCGGCGGGAGCAGTTCAATGTGGGTATAGCCTAACTTTTTAACATAGGGAATGAGTTGATCGGCGATTTCGCGATAGTTTGGCAGACGATTGGGATTGGCAACGCTTCTGACCCAGCTTCCCAGATGCATTTCGTAAATCGTCACGGGGTTTTTCAGCCATGCGAGGTCGTCGGCGCTTCGTGCCTGCATCCATTCGGCGTCATTCCACTGGTATTGGTCGATATCGACAATAACCGAGGCGGTTTTCGGCGGTATTTCAGCGCGGAATCCAATGGGATCGGCGCGTTCGCTCACCTGCTCGCCGTTTTCAATGCGATACTTATAGGTCTGACCCGGTACGACGCCAGGAACAAAGACTTCCCACAATCCCGAAGGATAGTGGCGATTCATCCTATGCTCACAAGGGCGCCAATCGTTGAAATCGCCAATAACCGCTACTGCCGTGGCATTGGGCGCCCAAACCACAAAGTTATAACCGTCAACGCCGTCGACGGTACGCTTATGTGCGCCTAATTTTTCGTAACTCTTCCAGTGCTTGCCTTCGCCAAAGAGATAGAAGTCGTAGTCAGAAAAGATTGACGGCACGTCCTTTGCGTTTAAACCGGCGTCGACGTCAGCGCCTTGTGTCGTCCCTTGGTTTTCAGACGCGTTCATCGGGACGGCGCTAGACGCTTGAAATTGGCTAGTTTTGTCATTATTGAGAGAATCGTCGCTAAATAACATTGAAAATCCTTCATGCGCTACAAGCAGACCGGTAACGCGTCAATCGCGTGATCTTATGTCAAACGGACGTCCATAAAAATTATCGATTTCACTGTATGTCCAATCCTTATGCCGCCGTAACAGACGCCGTAGCGCAAGGTTTATTAAAAACCTGTCTGACGCAAAACGCCGCCTCAGCGCTAGTATACTTTAAAGCACAGAGACTCTCAACCGTCCCAAGAGGAAATATGGTAAAAACGTCATAGATTCTAGACGTCCACGCATGTGTCAAACCGAACGCGCCAAGTGGCGTATATTAGACGCCATGAACGCCCGACTAGCGTCCCTAACTCTTTGACGTCGTCCATATTAACATTACCCTCTGCCTCGTAGTCCTAGCGCAAAAAAGATAAATATAGACTATTGATTTTCAAAGAATTCCTAGAATAATGGTCAAAAGTAAAAGCGCGATGCGTACCGCGCGCTACTCGCGTTTGCATCTTAGAAACATCATGTTCCTGTATACTTACAGATCGGAGTTTTTCATGAAACGTATTCTTACGGCCGTAGTCGTCGGTCTTTGTGTTATGGCGTCGGCGAAAATCGCTTGCGCTCAGAACAATAACCATGAGTTCCGTGGCGGCGACTTCCGCATGGGTATCGATTGGAAAGAACCTGCTCGCGTTGAACCGGGTGAAAAAGTTGGCGACGCCCCTTCTGACGCGATCGTTCTGTTCGACGGCACAAACCTCGACGCCTGGA
The DNA here is from genome assembly GCA_030537455.1 of Planctomycetia bacterium. Taxonomy (GTDB): domain Bacteria; phylum Planctomycetota; class Planctomycetia; order Pirellulales; family Thermoguttaceae; genus RUG369. The sequence goes on from JAUNMR010000006.1 coordinate 73,023, forward strand.
CTGGCGGCAACTGGGACATTGCCGATGACGTCTTGACCTGCAAGCCTGGCTCTGGCTCGATCGTGACCAAAGAAAAGTTTGGAAGTTGCCAACTTCACCTTGAATTCGCCTGTCCACCGGTCGTCGACCCAAACGCCAAAAGCCAAGCTCGCGGTAATAGCGGCGTCTTCTTCATGAATCACTACGAACTGCAGATCCTTGATTCCTACGAAAACGATACGTACTACGAAGGTCAGTGCGGCGCTATCTACAAGCAATTCCCGCCTTATGTCAACCCTGTGCGTAAGCCGACCGAATGGCAAACCTACGACGTGATCTTCACGCGTCCGATCCTACGTACCGAAAAGGATGAAAACGGTAATGAATACGTCGCTGAAGTCATTCGTCCCGCGTACATCACGGTTCTACTCAATGGCGTCGTTGTTCAAAATCATTGGGAAATCAAGGGCGACACATTCTTCCATCGCACTCCCCAATACCAACCCCACGGCGATCGTGAACCGATCTCAATTCAAGACCACAACAACCTGACCCAATTCCGTAATATTTGGATTCGTGAAATCCCGGATTCCAATGTCGTTCCGTGCCAAAACCACATGAACTACTACAACTAAGGTCTACGTGACGCTTGGCTCTTTTCAGAAAGGTAACGTTCGTAGAAAGAGGATGTTATTAGATTCGTCGTCATTGACCGAATCGCGCTAGTGTAGCGACCTTTCTCAAAGAGCCTAACGACGGCGTATTAAAACAAATACGACGGTTTGACAGCCTATCAGCTAAGACGTGTTCCCTAGGGAATGCGTCTTTTTTTATAACTTCTTTTGCCAAGTCAACGTGTCGTCGCGTGGTGAAATGCCGCAAACCCGGCGTGTTTATTCGTAAAATCTCTCCCCTTGAGAAGAGAATCATAAATAGTTGTATCCCCCATCGGTCTCTGGCATGCAACTATTGGCGTTCCCACTGTAATATCTGCCTCTATATTTTCCCTGTATTGTTTAATCACATTCAAATCATCCAACCCAACGTCAAGACAAGCTTTTTATAGAATTTACACAAAATACAAAATATAGCATGAGTTTACAAAAGGAAAAATTTCTTGAGAAAATCCATAGGAAAGATCCAAAAAAGCGCAAAAAAAAATCATGGGATCAATTACGCGGACGATAACAGTTGTATCGGGTATAACAAAAAAAAGCATTTTATTGACGTTTACACTGTTTAAAAAAATGCTTACAGTGAGACCCGAACCAGAAAAGTCAGGCGTCAACTCGACTGTTACTTTTCTCCTTTTACCGTAGTTAGTCGTAAATCGGACAGGGACAATCCAATGAATCGACGTTACAGTTTTAAAACCATCATCACCAGCGTCCTGCTCGGCGTTGTGGCGGTAGGATGCCAGCCTCAACAGCCTAAGTTCATGCGACCACAGGGCGACGCTCAGAGTAAATACATTGACGAGGCGACACGTATCGAATACCCCGACACGTGTGTCGAATCTCTGGACGACGTCATGAACGCGCTTCCGCCTTTGACGTTGGACAACCCCGACCCGAAAGAGGAGTGGTTGCTCTCGCTCGACGAAGTGCGACAAATGGCGCTGGAAAACAGCAAAGTTCTGCGTCAAATCAGCGGCGTTAACTTCAGCGCCAATGGCGTCAATGGAACTCCTACGTTACTGCTGGCCTCGCCTTCGGCGTCTGTAACCGTGTGGGATCCGGCTATTATCGAATCGAATCCGACCGCTGGCGTTCAAGCGGCGCTCTCCGCCTTTGACGCGGTCTGGAACTCCTCTGTCTCCTGGCAGAAGGCAGATATCGGTCGCAACTACGAATCTTCGTACCAGCGCACCGTCGGCACTCGCACCGACGTCGGTTCTTTCCAGACGACGCTCTCTAAAAACGTTGCCACCGGCGGTAACGTTTATGCAGCCGCAAACGTCGGATACGAATGGAGCGACGCGACCAACCGTCTGTGGGGATCCGACTGGACCAGTTACATCGAAGCAGGTTTTACCCAACCGCTGTTCCGTGGCGCTGGCGTTGAATACAACCGTATCGCTGGTCCCAACGGTACAATGGGCAATAGCAACGGCGTTGTGATTGCACGTATTAATACCGATATCGCTCTGGTCGATTTCGAAATGGGCGTTCGTAAAACGTTACAAGACGTCGAGGAAACGTACTGGAATCTGTATTACGCCTATCGCAATCTTAGCGCGGCGGCGGCAGGTTATGAAGCGGCGCTTAAATCCTGGCGAACCGTCGAGGCGCAAAGTCGTATCGGTCGACCGCAAGGTTCCGCACAAAATGTCGCTCAGGCTGAAAAGAACTACCAGTCCTTCAAAGTCTCCGCTCAGGAAGCGCAAAACAATCTTTATAAGAACGAACAGCTGTTGCGCTATATGATCGGTATCGCTCCGACGGACGGACGCCTGATCAAGCCGTCCGACGAACCGACCGTCGCTCGCGTTCAATACATCTGGGAGGAAATCGTTGCCGAAGGTCTGGCGCGCGCGCCGGAACTGCGCAAGCAGAAGTGGACGATTAAGAAGCGCGAACTGGAACTGATTGCGCAACGTAACTACCTCAAACCTCAAGTCGACCTGCAAGGTCTCTACCGTTTCCACGGTCTAGGTCACGATCTGATCGATTCCACCAATAAGAAGAGCAATGCGTGGGGTAGTCTGACCAGTGGCGAATATCAAAACTGGACGTTAGGCGTCACCTCTTCGGTCACACTCGGGTTCCGTCGCGAAATGGCGGCTGTGCGTAATGCCGAATTGGCTCTAGCGCGTGAACGTGCGATTCTCCAGGAACAAGAGCTGGAGTTGGTACACAATCTATCGGATCTGTATCGCGACGTCGAACGCAACTATCACCTGATCGAAGACTACCTGAGCGTTCTTCGCGCCGCGCGCAAACAAGTTCGCGCCGTCAATGCGTCTTTCATGCTCAATAAGACGACTCTTTACGAAGTTCTTCAAGCGCAACAGGAACTCGCGGACGCGGAAACGCGTTACTATCGCACCGTTATCGACTACAACCTCTCAGTCGTATACCTGAACTTCCGTAAAGGTTCGCTCCTGGAATACAACGGCGTAACGCTCGCGGAAGGTCCTTGGCCGAACAAAGCGTACTTTGACTCTTGGCGTCATGCTCGCGAACGCGACGCCGGTCGATATGTCAACTACGCCTTTACTTCGCCTCAGGTTGTTAGCCGCGGCGCTTATCCGCAAATCCAAGGCACTGATCCGACTGTCGCGAGCACGACGAACTATGCGACGTCTGTTCTGGAATACACGCCAAATGTCGACGACGTCAATACCAACGCGTTGCCGGTTTACTCCAATGGCACGACTGGCGGTCAGCCTGCTATCCTACAGTATAACTAACACGCCACACTGACGTTGGATTGAAGCGTAAGCAACGATTCAATGTGATTGTCCCGGGGAGGTCGAAAGACCTCCTTTTTTATTTTCAAATTACGACTATAATTTCCCCGTATACGGGCGATTATTACTTGATATTTCGAGAGAAACGTGGCTTACGCGTCGTTTGGCATAGGAGGTTAACGCTCATGCAACGGGTTTTCACTCTAGAGGAATTAACGGAAAGACTGGGACGTACCGCACGTTCGATCCAACACGCCGTGCAAGACGGCAAACTCAACGGTCACAAAGTGCGCGACGTCTGGACCTTCAATTGGCACGACGTGCTCCTGTGGTTAGAGTCTGAAATGTCTGACGTCGACTCGCTCGAGCCAGAACAATTCGAAAAAGTGGCGACCTACTCTGAACCGCCCGAACAAGAAATATCCTTCGCCGACCTAATAAACCTCGAGGCGATCACTGTGAGTTTGGCCGCTAAGACCCAACCTTCTGTAATTCGTGAAATGGTGAAATTAGCGTCTAATACCGGTCTGCTTTGGGATCCGGAAGAGTTGGAAGAGGAATTGCGTCAGCGCGAAGCCATGGCGTCCACCGCGCTGGAAGACGGCGTGGCGATTCTCCATCCTCGTCGTCCGCCCGCTAATATAATAGGAGACGCCTTTTTGGCGGTGGCGCTTGCACCTCACGGGGTCTATTTCGGCGCGCGCGAACAGACTCGCGTCTTCTTTCTGTTATGCTGTCCCGACGACGTAACGTACCTCCGCTCGCTAAGTCGTTTGGCTAGGGTATTAAAAACGCCCGAGGTTATCGATTCCTTACTGAAATGCGAAAGCGCTGTTGAAATTAAAGAACTCCTCCTCTCGCTAGAAGAAAGTTCTAACTAACCTCTTGCCTCTAACGAATAAATAACATAACAGCTTCAACCCGTTGCGTCGAGTTGAAGCTGTTATGTTGTTTGCGTCAGGTAGCGTCGCTGTATCAATCAGGGATCATTCACAGGGCAAGACTTCAATCTTATCAGCCTCTGCCATATCAACGACAAAGGTCTTGTTATCGAGCGCCACCGTGAGATGCGTGGCGTTCTCATCCGGTTTCTCGACCAGATGTAACGTACGCAACGGTCGCCAATAAGTCGGGGAAAACTCAGGACGCTCCAGGAGTTCATCACCCAAACGCACGAAAATAAAGGTCTCGTGATCCCTGCTGAGGCTTTTCAACGACTTAGATTCGCGATGGACGCTCGACAGATCGACCGTACGACCGGAGTGCACCATCTCGTCGAGACAACCGTGAATACACATCGCGCAATATTGGTCGTTGTTCTTTTCACGACAATGGTATTCAGAGCGTCTGAACAAGGAGGCGCCAATTCGCGGACAACTATCGACGAATTCAACGAACTCCACCAAACGCGTGGTTACTTCGTCATTCATCGCGTGTTCCAACAGACAGGCCGACTCCTTTGACTCATGCCCGTCCACGCCTAAAATGCGCTCAAGAAAGATCTCCATCGCCTTATGGCGGCGGATGATTTTCAGCGACTCCTTTTCGCCAGCGTCCGTTAGAGTAATTGGCGTGTAGGGCTCATAGATTATCAACCCCTTCTCCGACAAGGAACGCAACGCGCTGGTGACCGAAGGACGACGCACTGCCAAGCGGTCGGCGATATCGCTGCATCTGACAACGGTCTTCGACTGACGAAGTTCGTAAATAGTTTCAAGGTAGTCCTCAAGGCTCTGAGTGAGTTCATGCGAGGAATCTCCATGCGTAGCGACCTTGTCGTTCATCTGGTTCTATCTCCCTGAATGAATTCCAAAAGTAATGCGCCTAAGTCATTAGAATAGACTAACTTGCAAACCAAGTCTTTCCATTAAAACTGAGTTCGTCTTAACGTACGAAGCCGTTTCCTGTACGCGACGTTAGACGTATATTATAACTGGTACGAATTAAAATGAAACAACAAACTAATAATTCTTACCGAGGTTTATTTCGGCATGACCTCCACGGGATTCTCCAAGACGCCGAGACCTTGGATTTCGACGCAGACGCAGTCTCCGTCCTGCAAATACACCGGAGGTTTGCGCGCATCCCCGACGCCTTCGGGCGTGCCGGTAAAGAGCAAGTCGCCAACCTCGAGCGTCATGACCTGTGAAATATATGCAATTAAGCGTTCAATTCGAAAAATAAATCGTCTTGTGTTGGAATTTTGCATAACGCGACCGTTCAGACGCGTAGCGATATCAAGTTCGTTGGGATTTTTAATTTCATCGGCAGTGGTCAAAGCAGGCCCCACAGGAGCGAACGTGTCAAAAGATTTTCCCAAAAACCACTGTCCCGCCGGTTTCCCCTTCTGCCAATCTCTTGCTGAGACGTCGTTGCCACAACAGTATCCGCCGACATAATCCAGCGCGCATTCCTCTTGAATATTTCGCCCGGCACGTCCGATCGCCACGACAAGTTCTCCTTCGTAATCCACACGGGAAGAAGCGCGCGGTAAGAGAATCGCAGCGCCATTGTACGACAACGCGCTGGGCGCCTTATTAAAGACCACCGGCTCGTTGGGTAATGCGTCGCCAAATTCTCCGGCATGATCAGCGTAATTCAGACCGATACACAGAATTTTACGCGCGCCCACAAACAGAGGAGCGGTACGTAACTGCGCCGTCGCTGCGTTCACAAAAACGTCCTTCGATTCTGCGTTGCGTAAAGCGTTGGCGACCTTACCCTGAAATTCAGCGCTGAAGAGTCTATTCTCGCTTTCTATCTCAGAGGAAAGGCGTGGTGAATTCTCACTTTCGGCGCATTGGTTGCGCAAGAGTTGGTCGACCCACGCCCAATCTTGGCGTTGCGTCGACCAAACAGCGAGCCGTCGCTGGTCGGTCGTGTCGTAAAAATAAGTGAAACGCATCGTGACGCCCTGGTACGTTCAAAGACTCGCGTCCATTCCGTCGCGTCGTCTTTGTAATTGGAATGACGTAAAATATGACGCGAATGTCTCGAGCGCTTGCAGATCGTCACAAGTCAGAGACATTCGCGCAAAAATAAAGCAGGAACACGACGTTTAACACGTCGCGTGTTCGTCGTCAAAAGGAAGTTATCACGCTTCGTCGAGCAATTCGACCGCGGCAAACTTTTTGCCCTCGAGCATTTCCAAGCTGGCGCCGCCGCCGGTGCTCACGTGAGAGACTTTGTCGGCGAAACCGAGCTTTTGGATCGCGGCTGCGCTGTCGCCGCCGCCGATAATCGAGATCGCGCCACAATCGGCAATCGCTTGAGCGACGGTCTTGGTGCCGAAATCGAAGGGAGGCATTTCCGAAACGCCCATCGGACCGTTCCACACGACCGTCTTGGCGGTTTTGAGGATTTCAGCGTATTTCTTCGCAGTTTCCGGTCCAATATCCAAACCTTCGTATCCGTCCGGAATATTACCGGCGGCAACGACCTGCTTATTGCAGTCGGAAGAGAAGTCGTCGCCACAATTAACGTCGACGGGCAGTACGAGCTTATCGCCGCCTTCGACCATAAGTTCTTTCGCCAAATCGACTTTGTCCACTTCAACGAGGCTCTTACCAACTTTACCGCCTTGCGCAAGGGAGAAAGTGTAGGCCATGGCGCCGCCGATAAGAACCTTATCGCAAATACCCAGCAAGTTCTTAATGACCATGATCTTATCGGAGACTTTGGCGCCGCCGAGGATCGCAACGAACGGTCGTTGCGGCGCGCTAATCGCATCGGTCAGATAGCGGATTTCCTTTTCCACGAGGAAACCGCACACGCGAGGCTTACCGACCATGGCGTTGGGTACGGCAACCATCGAGGCGTCGGTGCGGTGGCAGGTGCCAAAGGCGTCGTTGACGTAAACGTCGGCGAAAGACGCGAGCTTAGCGGCAAACTCCGCGTCGCCTTTCTTTTCGCCGGGTTGGAAGCGCAGATTTTCCAGCACGAGGACTTCGCCGTCTTTGAGAGCGGCAACCTTCGCCTGGGCGTCGGCGCCGACAGTATCGGTCGCGAAGATCACATTGACGCCGTCGAGCAGTTCGCCAAGTCGTACAGCAGCCGGTTTGAGAGTGTATTTGGCGTCCGGCGCGTCCTTGGGACGTCCCAAGTGACTCATGAGGATCAGTTTGCCGCCGCGTTCCAGTACCGATTTAATCGTAGGTAACGCCATGCGAATGCGACGGTCGTCGGTAATATTGCCGGCTTCGTCAAGCGGAACGTTGAAATCAACGCGAACCAAAACAGTCTTACCCTTGACGTCTACATTGGCAATCGTCTTTTTAGCCATTGAGTACCTTCCTATCTTAATAATATCCATGCAGCGTTTGCGGTCGCGCCATAGTAGCGAGTAAGCGTCGTCCTAACGCGACGTCGACCTCAAATTCGCCGGTGTTCTTCTTGTTTTTCACAATAGGGTCTGTCAAAACTACGCGGCTGAGTCTATAATACAATATAAGCGAAACGTCGTTCCTGTGAAGGGGGACGCCGTTGAAGCGTAACGGTTCTCGAGCAATAGCGTCGTTTTTTGCGCCACTCGTTTGACCTCGTTCTTCCCAGCACATTCCTTACCTATCGAGTTATCGCCTACATGCCGCATCGAGTTTTCGCGAATACATTGACCACTGTCGTTCCACGCCTGTGTTGTGCGTGTGTCGTAGCGCTTTTCTTTTGGGTTCTAACCAACGCGCCTGCTTGGTCGGCTCCGTACGCGCAGGACGACTCGCTCGATCTTTCCGCGCTCTCGGAACCGGAAGAAGCGCCGAGCGCGCCGTCGCCTGCCATGAACGCTCTGCCAGAGGAAATAGCGTCGCCAACGTCGACCAGCGCCCCTCAGGAAAGACAGGCTAATAAATTCCTGGCGCTCGTTATGGCCAGCGGTTGGATCGGATTAATCCTTCTGGCATGCTCGCTACTGGCGGTTTCCCTGATTATTCGCCTGCTCCTTCAGCTTCGCCTAGCGCAACTGGCGCCACAGGAGCTACGCGACAAACTCACAGTCGCGCTCGATCAGGGTAACGACGCGCTCGCCACGCGCCTGGCGCAGCAGTCCGATACGCTACTCGGTCGTGTGGCGCTCAGCGGTCTGGGCGAGTTCGACCGTGGTTGGAACGCGGTCGAAAAATCACTTGAAGACGCCATGGAGCGCGAAACGCGCAGTCTTTATCGACGTACCGAACCTCTTTCGGTGATCGGCAATGTCGCCCCTATGCTTGGGCTTTTGGGCACTGTCATCGGTATGGTCTCGACTTTCGGTCAGCTTGCGGTCTCCGACGGCGTTGGTCGTAACCTTGCCAACGGTATCTATTTTGCTCTTGTCACAACCGTAGCGGGTCTTATAGTCGCGATCCCGGTTTTAGTCGCTCACGCTTGGCTCAATGCGCGTATCGACGCATTGTGCGCCGACGCGTCTGCTATGGTCGATCAGGTATTTTCCACGGTGAAACGTCGCGCTTTCCACGTCGCGCCAGCGCCCGAAAATACGGCAACGTCTGGCGTCGAACGCTCGCATGTTCCTCAAAAGCACGACGCGTCCGATCAAGCGTCGCAACCGGTTAAACCCGCTCCGGGACTGCGCGAGGTTCCCTCGAACGCCGCGCCATCGCGCCCTTCGCTCACCCTGCGCCCCAAACGAAACGAGTAACTTCCTCGCACAACGTCACTTTAGACCTGCAATTGTCGTCCCTTGCAATAACGTTTGTTCCCACGGCGCTATCGGACTGTGTCGGTCTTTCGCGCTCAATTCTTCGGTAGAAACTCCATGGCAACTCCAAATGGTCAACGGATTAGCGTCGGTCTTAGTGAAGAACGCCGTATTAGTATCCAGCGCGCCAATAAGCAGAAGCAGGAGCTATACGCACAGCAGAAGAAGATTCAGTTTTCTAATCTCCTTGAACGTTCTAGTCAAGACGTCGACGATTACATTGAATCTCAAAATAACATCTTTCTGAACGTGAATCGATCGCGCGCGAACAACAACGCGCCCAACGACGCCAACGCCAGTTCCAACGAGTTTTCCGCCGCGGCGGCAAGCAACGCCCCCGTGGCGGCGCAAAGAGAAACTTACTATTCCGACGATGATAAAGACGGCGTCGACTTCTTTGCCGCCCAGACTAATCGTAGCGCCTACCCACGCGCGGTCAGCCATGTTTCAGGAGACGGCGACGACGTCCTCTTTGACCCGCCGGAACAGCGAAGTGAATCATTACAAGAACACCTACTGGAGCAGTTGCGACTGGACGGACAGTTCCTCACGCTAGACGACCAGGTGCGCAAGCTTTGTGTTGAAATCGTTAATAATCTCGACAGCGCCGGCTTTTTTCGCGTCGATGCGCGTCAAGCCTATGAACAAAGCGTGCGCGAGCAACGTCAATCGGGCGCCATCGCCTACCCGGAAGAATCTGAGGAAGCTCTCGCTGCCATCGACGAATTCGACGCCATGTTCGATATCGTCTCCACCGAACAGGAACGACGTAAAGCGCAAATGGCGCTCAACGACTACTTCTCGCTCGATAACCTCGCCAAAGCGTCGCGACGACTCGCGCGAGAGCAGTTCGACCGAATCGTTAAACGCAAATCGACCAAGCCCGAAAGGGAGCGTGCCAAGAGACTTCTCGACTCCGTCATTCGCCAACCGCAAAATAGCGACCCGTTTCTACTACTCTTCGACCACGCCCCGACACAACAGGAACGCGCACTGGCGGAAAAGGCGCTCCAGATCGTACAAGCGCTCGACCCGCCCGGCGTAGGAGCGCGTGATTTACAAGAAAGTCTGCTTCTGCGAATTAAGAAGGACATACCTCATTACGAACTGCTTCGACGGCTTGTGCGTGACCATTTTGACGACTTTATCAATAAGCGCGTCAACGTTTTAGCGGAAAAGACGGGAGCGTCGTCCTCTACGGTGTCGGCCTTATATGAACAGTCCTTCCCCTTTGAACCTTCCCCGGAGCAACTTTACGGTCACAGCTCTGAACCCATGCGCGCGATCGTCCCGGAAATTATCGTGGAGAAATCAAGCGCCGGTCGCTGGACTGTACGACTAGACGAGGCGCAAGACTCTGTGGAGATTGATCCTGTCTATCGTAAAATGCTCCTATCCAAACGCGTTGACAAACCGACGAAAGAGTATCTACGTCGTCAATACATCGAGGCTCAAGCGCTCATTGACGCCTTGCGCAATCGTTATTCCACTCTCTTGAGAGTCGCGCGTGCGGTAATCGACTTCCAAACGCCCTACCTCGACAATCTTACTCCCTACCCTCGCCCGCTCACACAACAACAGATTGCCGATAAGCTCGGTCTGGACTCCTCCACCGTCTCGCGTGCGAGCGCCGACAAGTGGCTTGCCACCCCCAGAGGGATTATGCCATTTAAAAACTTCTTCCCAAAAGCCGTATACGGCGACGCTACCAGTCACAATATCGCCGAATGTATACGACGCATTGTCGATGAAGAAGACAAAGCTAAACCGCTCAGCGACGAGGATCTCTCCGCTGAACTTAAGAAACGTTTCAAGATAGACGTGAGTCGCAAAACTGTTCAAGAGCATCGCGACCGCCTGCAAATCCCCAATAGTCGCGCGCGCAAACGTATAGCCTCAAAATAGCGCACGCCAAAACGTCGGGCCGTCTCCCTCCGACGCCTCGACGTTTCGCATTTCTAACAGTCACAACGACTTACTAACACACACGATCATTTCTCTCGTCTCATGCGCCGTTGACCGTATGGTTTTAATATACGTTCCGCTTATAACCTTGGAAGCGAATCCAATGTGACAAATTTTAAAAAAATGTCATTTTCAACGTCAATGCCTATTGTTATAATCGCAAGGTTACGTTATTATATGGGCACGGACTTGTATAATGGGAGCTTCGTGCCAAATCGGCGTAAACATGGTTCGCCTCCCTTATTTCGGCAAGTCCGCCTGCGCTATGAAGTAAACGTCGGTATCAGTGTGCGTCTTTTGTGCATTTGAGCGCGTTATGAGACGACACAGCGTTTTGAATAAAGCTTTAAAATGCAAGATTCGCAAACTCACAAACAAGACAGTTCCAGCGCCGCGCTTCCCCCTCTGTGGACGCGTGGTTTCATTGCGTTATTAGTCACTCAGTTCATGGTGGCGTTGAACGACAATCTCTTCCGATGGTTGATCATTCCCATCGGCAAGTGGGCGGTTGGCTGGAGCGACAAACAGGACGCGTTGCGCACGATAGGTTCGCTCGCCTTTGTTGTTCCTTTTATCTTTCTAGCGACTTACGCAGGCTACGTGTGCGACCGCTTCAACCGTCGTCACGTGATTATCGGCGCTAAGATTGCGGAACTCTTGATTATGCTCCTGGGTTCCTGTGCAATTTTAACACAGTCCGTCCCCTTTATGCTCGTGACGCTCTTCCTCATGGCGTCGCAGTCGACTTTCTTTAGTCCCGCAAAATATGGCAGTCTGCCGAACCTGGTAAATGAAAAGCGTATCTCCGAGGCAAATGGTTACATCTCTATGACGACCATGATCGCGTGTATCGGCGGTCAGATCCTCGGCGGCGTTATCTTTGTCTGGACTACGATGCATCCGGAAGCGCCGGTCGAGGGCACGGGCGGTATGCACCACTGGTTCATCTGGTTTGGCGCTATTATTTCCGTCGCAATCTTGGGTTTGATCTCGAGTTTCTTCATTCCGTCAATTCCTGCGGCAGACCCCAACGCACGCTTCCCTTGGAATCCATTGGGTCAAACGATCAAGGATCTGCGCTTCTTATTCAACCACCGCTTCCTGTTTTGGATCGCGCTTGCCAGTTCATTCTTCTGGGGATTGGGCGCGCTCGGTCAGCTCAATACCGATAAGTTTGCCACACAATACCTTAGCGTACGGCAGGACTGGTGCGTTGTGTTGCTTGTGGCGCTCTCGCTTGGTCTAGCGTTTGGCTCTCTGCTCTCAGGCAAATTGTCGCGCGGCAAGATCGAACTTGGGCTAGTTCCGATCGGCGCGGTTATGATCGTCTTCTTCTGCGTCCTATTGTCCTTCACGCCCGCGGTCTTGCCGCCGGAGGGCGCGGAAGTCGCCTCGCCACTGACGTTCGGATTTATCTTTGGCGCCGCAGGATTGCTCGGTCTTGGTCTGTCGGCGGGACTGTATGACATTCCGCTACTGACAACGCTACAGGTTAAAAGTCCGGAACAACACCGCGGTCGTATTATCGCCGCTTATAATTTCATGTCCTTTACGGCCATGGCAGTCTTCTCGGTGGTTCAATTCGTTCTGGCGGCGTCCCCTCACACGAGCGAGGGCGCCAAGGGAACGTCGTTATTCCTCGGTCTAAACGCCGCTCAAATTTGGCTCGGTTGCGCCGTGATTACACTGCCAACCCTCTTCTTCTGCACACGCGCGTTCGCGCTGCCTGTCCTAAAGATCTTGGTAACGCTCTGGTTACGCCTGGTCTATGGTATGCGCGAATATGACGTGGCGAATATTCCGGAAGAGGGACCGGTGTTGCTCATCGGCAATCACGTCTCGTTCTTAGACGCGCTGATCGTCTATTGTTCCTCGCCACGACCTGTGCGATTTATCTCGGATCTGAATTTCCTGCCGAAGCACAGTCGCCTTGCACAATATGTCATACGCAAAACCAGGGTCATTCAATTCGTCCCGGGCGATCGTAAGTCGGACGTTCACATGATTCGCGAGGCGCAAGACGCGTTGCGTCAGGGCGAGGTCGTCTGCATCTTCCCTGAAGGCGCGATCACACGCAATGGTCAGGTACGCGCGTTTAAACCTGGTTTCCTCGCGATTGTACGCAAGTTGGTCGACACGCCGATCGTCCCCTTTGCCATTACCGGTCTGTATGGTTCGCGTTTTGCCTATGCCAAGTACAAGGGCTATCGTCGACCGGCGCCGTACTCTCTAGCGATCGCCTATGGCAAACCGCAACTGATTCCCGAAATAGCCGACAAAACCCAATGGGCGCGTATCAGTCAGCGCATGCTACACGATATTCAGGAGTTGTATGTCGATACAATCGACTATCGCAAACATCCTGAAAACGTCAAGTTCCTATCGCCCGCGAGAATGGCAATTCGCGGTATTCGTCTGTCGCCGAACAAACAACGTCTCGCCGACTCCACTGGCAAAGAAGCGACTGGACGCCAAGCGCTTTTGCAAATCCTCGTCTTAAGACGCGTACTGCACCGAATTGTAGGCGACGCTAAATTCGTGGGCGTTGCGCTACCGACTTCTGTGGCTGGCGTCTTGGTTAATCTTGCACTCTCCTTCGACCATCGAACGATTATTAATATCAACTATACCTTCACGAACGATATTAATAATTACTGCCTTAACAAAGTTGGCGTCCAAACGGTCTTGACTTCGAGTCAGCTCCTGAAAAAATTGCCGAATTTTAAACTCAACGCCAACCTTTTGATCCTGGAAGACGTGGCGCGCGCGGAACTTCGAACCAGTGATAAACTCATCGGTTTGATTGAATCCCTACTGCCGACTTGGCTTTTAGAACGCATCCTCGGTCTACACCGCCAAAAGCTCTCGGATATCAATACGATCGTCTTTACCAGCGGCTCCACTGGCATGCCCAAAGGAACGGTTCTCACCAACGCAAATATCGTTGCGAACCTACTGAGTTTCTGCCATTCGGCCATGCCAGATTTCACGCAGAGTCTCGTTGGCACGCTGCCGTTCTTCCACTCCTTTGGCTACACCGTAACCTGTTGGTTCCCGATGATTTGCCCTTATCGTTGCGTCTATCACTATAATCCTCTGGATTATCGCGGCGTGGCGGAACTGGTTAAGAAATACAAGCCTGACCTGTTTATTTCAACCCCAACGTTCTTGCGTACCTACCTGCGCAAGTGCTCCGTCGAGGATCTGAAAACGCTCAACTTCGTCATTCCAGGCGCGGAAAAGACGCCCAAGGATCTCTATAACGCCTGGTACGAAAAATTCGGCTATGACCTGTGCGAAGGCTACGGCGCTACGGAACTGTCGCCGGTGCTCTGTCATAACATCCCAGAATTCCGCGCGCCTGACAGTATCACGCCATACCACAAGAACTACTCGATTGGCATGCCTGGTCCGGGATTCGTCGCTAAGGTCGTCGACCTTGCCACTGGCGAAGAAACGCCGCCCAATGTGCCTGGCTCGCTCTTAGTCAAAGGCAACTCTGTGACCAATGGCTACTACGAGGATCCCGAACGTACCTCCAAAATTTTCTGGAACGGATGGTACGTCACCGGCGACGTCGCAAGAATCGACGAAGACAACTTCATCTTTATTACCGGTCGCGAAACTCGTATCTCGAAGATCGGTGGGGAAATGGCTCCGCACGTGCTCATCGAGGAAAAATTAATCGAGTCGATTAACGCCTTAGTACGAGCAAAAGACCCGAATTTCTCGGAAGAAGAATCCAACTTCCAGCTCGTTGTCACCGCCGTGCCAGACGAACGCAAAGGCGAGAGACTCGTTGTGCTTTGCCATGACCTACCGGTCGCGCCAGAGGAGATCTGTAAGAAGGTCTCAACCGACGGTCTGCTACCGATTCTGTGGGTTCCCGCCCCGACAAACTTCAAACAGGTGGACGCCATTCCCGTACTGGGCACTGGCAAACTGGATCTCAAGAAGATCAAGGAACTTGCGCTGTCCCTCTATGGCGTCGAGCAAAACGATTAGCAACGTCCTTAGATAGTCCTCCTTCGTCTAATTCACATGCCGACTCAGCCGTCTGAGTCGGCTTTTTTATTGGCAAAATCTCTTCTGGACGTCAAAGCGGTCTTCACAAATATCGAAATTATGAATATAGTTCCGACGACCTTCTGATTGTCCGCGTACGGATAAACGCAACTCCATGCCGCACATGCGCGAACAATGAAAGGCGTCCTTTATGCGCCAAAAGGAGCATGACGCTCCCACGCCCCTGCGTTATGCGGTTAAACGGATAGGAGACTTCAAGAATATGTCACGTTTTAATAAGAACAAAGCCTGCGCTAGTTCCGAAAAGTCGGCGCGTAGTTCATGTTCTACAAAACGTCGTTCATCTAAAGTTCTTACCAGAACCACGACCTGTTCGCTTATGCTCATTTCTCTTATCGGTTGTGGCACAACGAAATTCTCCGACACCAGCCGTACGGCCACGGAACAATTGCTCATCTCCAGCGCCATGGAGGATCTCGTCGACGAATACGACTATTCACGCCTGGCAGGATTAAAAATCTTCATAAAGACCGCTAATAACGCTACGGACAGTGAATATCTCAAAAGTCTTGTGCGTCAACAGTTAGCGGCAAACGGAGCCTTTATTAAAGACGAAGAGGCGCAAGCGGATTATATTGTTGAAATCGCGCCGGGCACCGTGGGAACCAACCGCTACGAACTTATGTACGGTATTCCAGAAACGACGATTCCCGCAATAGGCTCAATGACAACGGCGACGTCTATTCCGGAATTTGCGCTCATCAAGCGCACAGATCAAAAAGCGCAAGTAAAGTTAAGAATGTGGGCCTACAATCGTACCACAGGCGCAATTATTTGGCAGTCTGGCGTGAATACGAAATCGTCGCAACTTCGCGACCGTTGGATCTTCGGCGCTGGCCCCTTTACCACGGCGACTTACGACGACGCCGGCGTGCGTCTGGGCGCTGACAAAGCGCTGCCGCAAACGCTCGGCGATAAGAGCGCTAGTCTGGATAAAACCTCCGTGAGATCAGAGGCAATCTATCAAGAGCTGGACGAAAAGGCGATTGAAAGACTGCAGAAGATTCGTGAAGAAGGTCTTTCCAAGGCCGTTATCGAAGAAGAAGAGACCGAAGACAGCGCTGAAACTCTAGAAACCGAGGAAGACGAAAAAGCCGAAGAGAACTAACGTCAACAAGTTCAAACACATGCACAACAGCGCAACGTCAATCAGACGACTGGCGACGCCCTGATAACGCCGTCAGAACATTTCAACTCACAGACGATGTGTCACATAGAGTTACGTGCACAATCGTCTGTTACTTTTTGGTGATCTTTTTATATTCGTTCTGTATGTGCTCGATCTCGTCCCATTTGTCGTCCTTTGCCAAATACTCAATCCAATCGTTGAAGAAGATGGGCAGATTCTGATTGAACTCGCGAAAATCAGGATCGAGACATCGACCAAGTTGAGTAATGCGAATCGCCTGTTCATAATCTTTGTAACGCATCGCGACGTCGATTGCCCAGTTATTAAGAGTCGCTTTTAAGTTGCCGAGGATCGTGCGATTATTCGGAGCGAGTTGTACCGCCTTAATGTAAGAGGCAATGGCGCTTTCGAAATCGCCCGCCTGGTAGTAATCAACGCCAACGTTGTAATAGATCGTCGCAATGAGTTCAACGTCTGAAATTTCACGCATAGGTCGACGCGATCGTGTAAAGGAATAACCCATGGGCGCGTCGGAGTCGACGGTAAAGGTTGTGAAACCGTCCAAAAAACGCGTGACGTCAGAATTAACACTGTCTGACTGTGGGGAATTATTTAGCTCTTGTTCAGAAAAGGCAAAATCCAGAGCGGAGTCGCTACGCTCCTGAGCCGCCGGTTCGCTTGTCGGCGATTCGCTAAGTTCAGACGTTGACTCTGTTTTCTCCGTAACGCTAGGATAACTGTGGATCTGGTCGGGAAGATTGCTCCATTTTGAACAAGTCGTTTCAATGTCGAGGTAACAGGTATCGAACTTCACGCGACTTTTCGCATGACCGGTCGTTTCAAGAGCGGCAACCTTGAGACCAGCGCGCGAAGCAAAGCAGTTAAATAGCACCGTGGCGCTCACGCAATTAAAGACGCCGGAGTCTAGCGAGGCGGCAACGCTAGAACAATTCAGGTCGTAACGCGAATAAAGAGCTACGTCATGTAAGAAGCCGTAGACCTTTTCCGTCTTCTGGAGCGGTTCGTTCAGACCACGAAGTTGTACTGCCAGAACAGAATAGAGATTGTCGAAACGAGACTGATAATGCGCGCGACTTTCTTTCGTGGCGAGTCCTTCGGCAATAAGCGCGGCGTTCAAGAGGTCGACCTGATCCCACTGACCATTGAGCGCGTCCTTTAAGAGCGCCTTCTCATTGACGTCGAGGTCAGAGAGTATAAAGACAATAAACTCTTCCTCTTGAGGTTGACTGTCAGAATTAGCGTCGGATCGTGAATCGGCGCCGTCGGCGTAGGCGATATTGAGCGAAACAGCTTGCGTGACGTCGACAGTCTGAAAGACTTCCTCTTGGTTAGCGTCGACCAAATCCGGCAACGGCGCTAACGCCGCGACGGAATCGCCCTGATTTTCAGGGACATTTTCCAACTCTTCGCCACTGGATTGAAAAGCCGAACGCGGCGCTACGACATACAAGACGTTCTCTGGCTCACGTAACTTCGGAAGATCTTCACGTTTGATAACACGGAGGAAATCGACGCGACCGTTGCGTCGAGCGAGCGCCCCCACAGAGCCGGAAGCTAACTTTGATTTCCCAACCTTCTCTTGTGCGCGATTAGGATTCTCACGCACGACGGACGCGGGCGTGGTCACGCCGGAGACTGCCACGGCGCCGGAGTCTTTAGACTTCTGACGCGTGTCGCGTGAGGAGGAAACGGAAGGAGCGCCAGAACCGGCGCGTTGAGACTCACGCGTTAGCGTTTCTGGATTAACGCGCGTCTGACGCGAACGCGAACTCGACTGCGACGGAAGATAATCCGGATAAGAGGACGACTCTACGCCTATGTTACCACGTAAAACGGCGCCAGATTCGCCAGGCGCAGACGGTTGAGGTTGAACAATGCGATCGTCCTGCAACCGCGCGCCGCCAAAGATACGAAAACGACCGCCAGAGCCGCCATATTGCCCAAAAGAATTGGTCCAATTGCCACAGCAAAGCAGAAGAAAGAACGAAAGCGATATCAAACGAAGAGGCGCTTTCGACTTCGCCAAAAATTGGTTGATACAGCGTTGAGGGAGCATTAGGCGTTGGAACCGATCAAGGGGGGACGTGACAAACGCGCGAGGAACGCGATAACGTCACAAAATACGCCTGGCGCGGGTCGCCAGACGATTAAGTCTCATGACGCGATGCAGGATTGCATTAGCTACCCCAAAGGGACTAGCTACCTACACTACGCTAACAAATAGAGCCTTTTATATTCTAATTTAAAAAAAATGTCGAAAAAGCGCCAAATAAAACCAATCGCCACGACGACGCTAACGCTGTCAACACGCAATCGTTAGGATTGCTATAATCGTCATTGTACGAAGTCTGTACAATGTACTGACAAGCGCCTCACGTGTTTTTTCTAGCGATTCATGGATAAATAAACGCAACGACCACGAAGACGTAGAAGTTAGACACATAACCAAAGGCCAACTATTCATTCCACAGATAACGAACCAATCATTTTTGACGATTATTCATATTTTAACCAAAGTAGAGCGCGCTGGAATACCGATAACGGGAAGGGTAGTAGACTGGTATGTCTACTTCCACCTTAACAAAAAGACGTCCGATAGAATAGGCAGGAAGATATTACTCGATATTGTCCGTGCCAACTGTAGCGCTGTCGAACAAGTAAAAAACGACTGCAACTTCAACGTCGTTTCACAAACGCGCTTATGCGGTCGCTTATACGTCGCGTATAGGAAAAAACGATGAAACACATCACAGCTACGCCTATTTTCTCGATGCTCGTCGCCTGTTTATTAACGCTAACGCACGCATCGTCGCTCCTGGGTCAAACCCAGTCGAATCAGTGGGCGCTCAAAATGTTCAGCGAGTTGGGCACGGAGTATGTCCACGATTTCGGAAGCGTCGCGTTACACGCCAATGTAGAACATCATTTTCAATTTAGAAATATTTATCAGGAGGACGTGGTAATTTCCTCGGTCTCCTCTAACTGTGGTTGTACAAAGGCGTCGGTCTCAAAACAAGTGATTCGTTCGGGTGAAATCGGCGAGGTGATCGCACGCGTCGACACGTCTGGACGCGAACACACCAAACAACGCCGCGCTACGATTCGCGTCCAATTCAGCCAACCTCGCGTAACCGAGGTACAGTTACAGGTCAAGACGTACATTCGTCCCGACGTAGGGTTCGATCCGGGCGCCATTGAGTTTGGAACGGTTCAACACGGCACGTCGATGGTCAAAAAAGCCTATCTTCAATACGAAGGTCGACCCGATTGGGCTCTAATCGGTATCCAAAAGACCAATCCGGGCATTAGAGCGGAAGCACGAGAGGTTAAACGTCAAGGCGGAAGTATCGTCTATGAAATTTACGTTGAACTTAAGTCGGACGCGCACGCTGGATATATCCAGGATCTGTTGAAGTTCCAAACCAACGACCGGGATGCGGCAACCGCTTCGATTTTTCTACCAATCCAGGCATTGGTTGTCGAACCGCTTTGCGCCAAGCCAAGTTACTTGCAACTTGGCGTTGTCTCCCAGGGTGAAAGTCTCTCGAAAAACCTAGTAATCAGCGGCTCTACGCCCTTTAAAATCCTCGACATTCAGTCCACCGACGGACGCTTGGATTTCATTAAGACCAACCTTGTGCGCACCGTTCACATTGTCCCTGTGACGTTCCATGCGGACAACACAATTGGCGAATTCAACAGCGCGATCACCATCACCATAGCCGAAGGTGAAAACACAACGACGCGAAAAACGCAGAAAATTCGTGTCGAAACTGTTGGCAATGTCGTTAATTTAGACAGTTTACTCAAAAAAGGAGCCCAAGAGTCAACGCGAAAGATCATTACGGTCGAAGAGGACGAACTCCTGGAACTAGACGAAGAGGACGAACTCCTCGACGAAACGCTTCTAGTGGACGACGATCTGGACAAACCGCTCCCAATGCAGGTGACCAGTACGTTGAGAACCGATGAGGCAGACGACGAACCCATGCTAAACCTTGAAGAAGCAGAACCAATCGCGCCCACGCCTAGCAAAAGCAAAGCCGTCGCACATACGAACGACCCCAAAATCGAACGCGTGATAAGCGAATCGAGCTGGAAGAAATCCAATCGCGTTGAGAAGGTCGCCTACGACGTCCCTGTCCCGTCCAAGACGCCTGCTCTTAACAACGTCGATAATTGGCAATCCGCCCCCAGTCCTAAGACTATCTACTAGTAAGTCTGTCCCACGCCTGACTACGACGCCAACCCGATAAGTATGCCAAGCTTACCAGGTTGGCGTTCTCGATTTCTTGTCCCCTCCCCTTTCAAATGAGGAACGACTCTCTACGCCATTGCCATAACGCTTAATGCAAGGCAAAACTGCTATTCACAAGAGCGGCGATATTTGTTATGAATCCCACGGAGGGTTACCTCTGACAATCGCTCAACCTGGGCTACTAACGCCGCCGCGAAATCGACTCCTGTCGTAAGTCGTTATTGAGCGCGTTATGCCAGCGGAGTGTGATAACCTTTGCTTATATCGCCGTCTTATCGGAGCGTCGAGCAACGACAGACGTCCAAATTGGTCGTCCTAACACAATTAAATCAGGGTTTAATATGAAACGTTCTGCGCTTCAATGCGTCGTAGGTTTTGTCGGCGCGACGCTTATTATCGTCGGGGTCATTTGGACCTGTCGTCAATTGAGTTCTCCGACAGAACTCAACGCCGCCCAGGACGCTACTATAGCGCGTAACGCCTCTGTATCGGGCGCGCCTCGACAGTCCTCGTCCGCGCCCATAACGTCTCGTGACGCAGATAGCGCTCGTCGCATTCGTTCCACATCGGCGACGAGCCAATTACGTTTATCACTTTTGGACGATCAAGACGCCAATAGCGCCTCCCAAGAGTCTAACGCCTCGCTCCGTTCCCCAGGTAACGAAGGAACCTCCCTAGACCTCTACGCCCTCCCAGAAACAGGGGAGCCGAGCGCGCCCAGTAACGACCTCTCTTACGACTTCGATCAGGCGGCTCCGCTAGCGCCCTTGAACGAAGAAGCTGGTTTTCCTGAGATGGCGCCATTAGACTCCGCCCCGGCACAAGGGACAATTCTGCCCTTGACAGACGACGGCAACGCCGACTATCCGCTCAATTCCCCCTCCCCTTTGGTCGTGAGCCAAGATGAATACGCCGAAGACTTTAACGTCGAGGAATATAACACGCCGAACGCCTTAGCACAGCAAGAGGATTTCCCCGCGGTAGAAGACGACTCGCCTTTGCCGTCAATTGAGCCGACGCCACTGGACGACCAAGCGTCCCCGCTGACGGAACCTGCTCCGCTACCTGGGCAAATCGTGGAACCCGAACCGACTCTTTTTACACAAGATAACGCCTACTTCGAACCGCTCCCTGAAAGCGTTGATACCCCCTCGCTACAACCGATTCCACAATCGCAACCGCTCCAACCGGAGCGACAGGTTCCCCAAAGTCAACCCGTCGCAAACCAAGGGGTGACAGAAGCGATTCCAAGTAGTCGACCGACCGTCGAACGCACGACGTCCGCGTCAAATGCCACGACTAATGAATTTGCGCGATTCTTCAATACAATCGCCGCACAGGGTAATAGCGCTAATATCGACGCGAACGAACTACTCGGCGCACAATCGACGCAAATCGTCGTAGAAAAGATCGCGCCGGAAGAGGTACAGGCTAACAAAGAAGCAGTTGTCGTCGTTAAGGTCAAGAACCTTGGCGCTCGTACGGTTCGTAATATTTTACTTTACGACCAAGTCCCCGAAGACGTGAGTTTTATCGCTAGCGAACCGGCGGTGACGCCTGGCGCGCGTGGCGAGCTTATTTGGGCGCCCTTTGACTTGGAAGCGCAACGCGAAAAGAAATTCGAATACCGTGTCGTTCCGACTCATGAAGGAGAGTTCGGAAGCGTCGCGACCGTCTTTATTGCCGCGTCCGCCTACAGTAAAACGAAATGTTCCAAACCGGAGCTTAAAATCGAGGTCAACGCGCCGGAACAGGCCGAACTTGGTCAACCTGTTGACTTTACGATTGTCGTCTCCAATGTCGGCACCGGAGACGCCAGTAATGTCGCGCTCTTCGACGAAATACCCGAAGGACTTTATCACCCCAACGGTTCGAGCCTGGATAATAAACTCGGAACGATTAAGGCTGGCGAGTCGAAACAATTATCGCTCACCTTACAATCGGTTGGCGCGGGAGTGTGTGTTAATCGCCTGATCGCCTCCGCCGACGATTGCGAAGAACAAGAGGTCGAAACTAGCGTTAAGATCCTGGCGCCTCAAATCGAACTGGGTATTAGCGGTCCGGAAAGTCTCTATCTGGAGCAACGTTCTGTTTACCGTTTGAATGTGAAAAACAGTGGCGACGCCACGGCGCGCAATATTCAGCTCGTCGTGCAACTACCTGAAAGCGTTGAGTTTATTAACGCCAACAACTACGGCGTTCATCGTGCGGAAGACCATTGCGTCTACTGGGATCTAGCGGAATTGCCGTCGCAATCGGAGGGTGAAATTGAACTGGCGATTAGCGCCAATAAACTCGATCGCACGGAATTAACCTTCCGCGGAACCGGTCCGAATAACTTATCGGTGGAAACCTCGCAACGCTTGACAATCAATGGTTTGGCGGCGCTATCGTATAACGTAACGTCCTCCGCGGATCTCATCGAGACCGGCAAAGAGCTTGAATATACGATCCAAATCGTCAATAGAGGCACGAAGGAATCGACCAATGTGATCCTACAAGTTCTCGCGCCAGAAGCGTTAAATGTTCTGGCGACAGACGGTCCGACACAAGCGGTCAAACGCGACGGCGTGGTCGTCTTCGATAAGATTCCAGAAATACCCGCGAAAACCACGGTCACATATAAAATCAAGGTCAATGCAGTTCAATCAGGAGATTGTCGCGTCGGCTTCCAGCTTAGCTCCGACGACCTTGAGCCACTGGGCAAAGAGGTCAATACGCGCGTCTATCAGTAAAGAGCGGTAAGCTTCGTTGAAACGAAATAGTTAAAAGCACGCCCCCGAACGAGTGGAAAACTTCTCGTTTGGAGGCGTGCTTTACTTGCGCGGTCACCGGATTTTAGTAGAATGGCAAAGGTAAAAGTCACGCTTATTTGAAAGGTTAGATACGAGAGTTTGCCGAAATATGACCGTAGAAATCACCGTTCACAATGAAGCAGAAACCGACGTCCTCGGGGAAATTCTCAGTCGTCTCTTACCCGACGGCGCTATTGTCGCGCTCAATGGAACCTTAGGCGCTGGTAAGACGCGACTGGTACAAAGCGTGGCGCACGCGTGCGGCGTCGCGTCGGAAGAGGCCGGCAGTCCGACTTTCGTCTTGATCCGTGAATACCAAGGCGAACGAACGATATATCATTTCGACGCCTATCGTCTACGCAATAGTCAAGAGTTTCTAGAACTCGGCGTCGAGGAATATTTTGACTCCGACGGTCTGTCCTTTATCGAGTGGGCTGAACTTGTGAACGACGCTATGCCAACTAGTCGTTTAGAGGTCACAATTGAACCGCTCGATCTAACCTCGCGGCGTTTGACCTTCACGGCGTTAGGCGATTTTGACATGGGTTTTGAGTCGGCGCTCGCGACACAATGGGACGAGCGAAACGGTTAAAATTCGGCACAAAGGTCGACTATTTGCGTATAAACAGAACCGCCCATGTGTGTTAAACGCCTCTTGGTGAACGCGCTTACCGTCGTTAAGACCATGCCGTCGCAGCTGGGTCTCTTCCTGGTTCCGTTGGCGCTCTTTTGCGCGCTCTTTCTGCCTGCTTTTCATGCCAATACGCGCTTTTCATATCGTGACGTCGCCTTCTATTACTATCCGCTCTTTGAACAGATCCAAAAGTCTTGGGAAAACCACGTCGTTCCACTGTGGAATCCCTATGACAACTTAGGTCAACCGTTACTGGCCGATCCGACGGCGTCGGTATTTTACCCGTTTAAGTTACTCTTTTTCCTCTCGTCGTACCATTGCCTTTCCTACTCCTTCTGCTTTAAAGTCTATATCTGGCTTCACATTGGAATCGCTTATTTAACCTCATACCGTTTGTCGCGCCGTATTAGGATTTCACGCCTGGGCGCACACTTATCGGCGCTCAGCTATACCTTCTCAGGTCAGACGCTTTTTCAATACAGCAACGTCGTCTACCTGGTAGGCGCGGCATGGTCGCCCGCGATCTTGCTCTGGGGACTTGATTTAGCCACAAGCGATTCACTCAAAGCGTTGTTCAAACGTGGGTTGAAACTATCAACGCTTCTCGCTCTTGTCATTTTTGGGGGCGAGGCGCAAATCGCGTATTTAACGCTACTGGTCATTACGGCGCTTCTGTTCTCTCAACAATTGCGCAAGCGTGTGGCAAGAGTCTCTCCCTCCGACGGCGCCGTCGCCACAACGTCGCGTACAAACTTTCTACGCGCACTGGCGCTGTCACTGACCGTTTCACTATGCGTTGGAACGTTGGCGCTAACGCTCGCGGCGATACAAGTTCTGCCGAGTCTTGAACTTGCGAACAGGTCGATGCGAGCGACGTCGTCCGGTCCCCATTCGATATGGAATTTAAGCGTCGGCTTTCTAAAGGATCCAGAGTTAGCGCGCTCCAATCTTAGAGCATCCGTCCTTTGCGACGATTTCCAAACCGACGGCGTTAGTAGAAACATATACAAATTCAGCGTTGGTCCCTGGCGATGGCTTGAATTCATTATGCCGAATCCAGGCGGTCGACAGTTTCCTCAGGCGACTCGATGGTTTAGCGCATTGCCGGAAGAACTAGCGGTGTGGACGCCAAGTCTCTATTTTGGCGCGTTTCCAGCGATCTTAGCCTTCTCCGCCCTGCGACTGTGCCGACGCCGTCGCGTTGGCGCGAGAGAGAATGAACTGACTCAAAATGCGCGCGCTTTCGCTTCCTGGCTCGTGCTCCTTGGACTACTCGGCGCCTTGGGCGGTTACGGCGCCGTCTGGTTTGGTCGCGTAATCCATTCCCTCTTCGCGTCTACGCCCCTTGCCACTGGTTTTAAAAACGGAGATCCAGTCGGAGGCGTCTATTGGCTCTGCAATATTCTAATTCCGGGCTTTGTACAATTTCGCTATCCTGCTAAATTTATGACTTTAGCCATGCTCGGATTCTCCATTCTTATCGGGCTTGGGTGGGATTATGAACGAACCAAACGTCCTTTTCGTATCTACTGGCGCTTTGCGTTTGCGTTCTGTGCGCTTGGCGCGGTTGTACTGACGTTTACCGATCCTTTCGGGAGATTAAAAACTTTTGTCGATCCTCTTTTTGGACCTTTTCTGCCTGAGCTTGCTCGTAAAGTCGTTCTGATCTCGTGCCTGCATGCCGCGTTAGCGTTGCTCTGTGCGCGAGTAATGCTCCTGATGGCGCAAAGAAAGCGGTGTGCCAGTCATGTTTGCGCTACAGTCGCGTTACTAACAGTAGCGGCGGATTTGTATTTTGCACAGTCCTGGTTGATCGTCGTCACGCCGGAAGCGTATTTCAGGACGCCGTCTTATCTTTCGAGACAGCCTCGTGGAGAATCGCCCGCGCCAATGCGTATATACCGTTATCCGGTGTGGTTCACGCCGCTATTCCAAACTGAGTCGACTGTAAACCGCAACGATGAGCGCGTTATGTGGGACGTACTCACCTCTTTTCCCAAATATCCCATGACCGAAAACGTTGCGACCATAGACTCGCGCGGCGCTTTTATGGAGAAGAACTATGAGGCGTTCATTAATCGTCTGGGCGAGCAGATCGGCGTCGAACGTCAACTAGCGTTCCTCGACGTCGATTATGTTGTCGGTCCAGAATTTTGGGTCAAACGCATCTTGCCTCAACCAGACGAGAAATTACCGACGACGCCGACTCAGAACGACTGGAATTATGACGTACGCGCAACGTCTGAACCACGAACGCGCGCCACGCTTATACGCGAGGCTACAAACGAAGAAACGCTGACTTCAGGAGCCCAAGACGTTCTGCCGACGCACGACTCTATTGCCATCGTCGAATACACGCCGAATCGAATTACCTACCTCGTTGCGGCAACACAGAACGAGCGTGCAATCTTTGCAGAGCAGTTTTGGCCTGATTGGTTCCTAACTCTTTACCCCATCGATACAAACGACGCAGTTGAGTTATATCAAGGAAGAATGGACGCCGTCGCGACAAAAAAACGCGTGAGCAAACTAAGGAACAAATCGTCAATCGTCCAAAGGGCGCCGATACGTCCCTACGAGAAATTCTTACGCCAGGCTGATATCCCCCAGGGGACGTATTGCGCAACAGTCGAATACCGTCCCCTACCGGTTCGTATAGGAGCGTGGCTCACCGTCTTGGCTTGGACGTTCCTTTTAACTTGCGTTTACTACCTACAACGCAAACGCCCAGCTTAAAAGTCTTTAAATAGCAAAAGGCAGAATGGTCAAGGCGTCGAACTCAAAAGACGTCGAGGTCATTGTCATGAAGTTTCTCAAGCGCATGCTCTAAGGAGTCGTCATACTTCAGACGCTCGTTTTCATAACGCGCTAAGAGAAAGAGCAGATCGCCAACGCGATTACACCAAGCCAAGGCGCGCGGTGAAAAACTAGGATCAAACCGTAGCAACGCGGTAAGTCGACGTTCTAACCGACGGCAGACCGTTCGCGCCATGTGCAAATCGACGGCTGAGCGCGCGCCGGTCGATATGACAAACCCTCTGAAATAAGGCGTTTTCGCTTGCCATCTGTCAATAGTGGCTTCGAGCGCTTTGACGTCGTCGCTTGTCATTTTCTTCCCATCGACACGATAGGGATCCATCGAGGCGACCTCTTCGCCAAGATCAAAGAGACGACATTGCAATCGTAACAAGACGTTTTCAAGTTCAGGTTCTAAATCATTCTGACGCACGACGCCCAGCCATGAACTCAGTTCGTCAATCGTACCTAAGGCAACGATACGCACATGATCTTTTCCAACGCGCGGTCCGTAAATGAGCGAGGTCTCGCCCAAATCACCTCGACGACTATAGAGGCGTGGAGCCTTCTTTTCTGGCGATGACATAACGTAACTCCCAACACGACGCATGGATGGGACACAACCAAGCGCTAAGCGTCGTCCTTTTGCATTTCGACCAGATTCGCCAGATCATTTTTCTCCAAATTCTCGGCAGAAGAAGATTCGCGCTGCTCCGACCTAGAGTCCGGCGGAATAAAGAAGCCGACGCCATTAACCGGCGACATTGTAATATGACCGTGATCCACCGTAACGCCCAGACCTTCGACTTTATCGAGCAACTGAGGTCCGTCGATATAGACGTAGTCTAACAGTGGGACAAATTGAGAGATTGCGCTCGCGGCTACCGTCGTCAGTAGCGAGGAGCCCATCATTGTGTAGAAACCACGCGCACGCGCACGACTTAGCGCCAGGCGCGTTCTATTAAGACCGCCGAACTTATGAGGTTTGAGATTGATTCCGTGGAAACACCCGACGCAACGGTCAATGTCCTCAAAGGAACGACAACTCTCGTCGGCAATCAGAGGAATATCACATTTCTCATACAAACAGCGCATACCGTCCCAATCGTCCGGATGCAGGGGTTGCTCAATCGACTCGATATTCAGGTCGCAAAGCTCGTCGAGATATTCCAGAGCTTGCTGCAACGTCCAATTACCATTGACGTCAATGCGAAAGGGTTTATTAGTTAACTTGCGTAACTCGCGTAAAATCGTCATATCCTCATGAGAACCAAGTTTGACGCGATAAATCGGCCAGCCCGGCTGATCATGAAATTTCTCGATAATACGATATAACGAATCCAGTCCAAGAGTGTAGCTCGACACTGGCAGCACGCCGCTCATATCATGCTTCCACGCACGCCAAAGGGGGACGTTACAGAGTTTACCCCAAAGGTCGCAGGCCGCCATTTCCAGCGCGGTCGACGCGAAAACATTCTCCTGCATAAGCCCGCGTGGTCCTAAGCAGAATTTACAATAAAAGGCATAAGGATCCGAAAGCGCGTAACCAGACAGCTCCGCTTCGCGCTTCAAAAGCGATTGTGCCATCCTTTCGACCGTAACGCCTGTATGCAGGTCTTCGTACGCCTCTCCATAACCCGTCACGCCGTCTTGTTCCAGAATGACAATCATTGTATGAAACACACTGATTGTACTACGAAACACCGTCATAACATGTCGGAGAGGAATATCCCTGGGGATTATTGTAAGTCTCATCGATACAATTCAAGCAATCTGCAATAACCGTGGTCGCATGGCGAAAACGAAACGCCGGAGCTAATTTGCGTCCTTTGGCAACCAAGACGTCCAAAACAACGTAGCGAAAATCCGCTTAAGTTATTTCGGAGCAACGGCAAGCGCCAGACGACGTCTCCAAGTCAAACAGACGCGAAGAACGTCGTTGTGAAAAGATTCCTTTAAAGACGTCGCCAATAAAAGAATAGTACGCAAATTACGCTGTAACAAGCTATTTTCCATTTATTTGAATCTACACAAGCGGGGGCAATAGCTAAAAACGATAAAAAACCGATGGTCTAATTATCGCTAAAAACACAGAGAAAAAAAGCGCAGTCGCGTAACTTCTTACACAATCCCAAAGTAGGACGACAAAGAAGTTACTACGACTGCCTTAATAAGCCGTCGAGGCGTTTAAACCTTAATTCGAAGCGCCGCTGGCGGCAACCGGCAACTTCAACTTGGTGCCGACGTCAAAATACGTGGCGCCCGAGGGCAAGTTATTGAGCTTTTTAATCTCAATCCAACGCGACGTACTGCCGAGCTGTTGACCGGCAATCGTCAGAAGATTGTCCCCCTCTTTGGTGACATACTCGCGGTAATTTCCTGCCAAGCTCGTCGCTGGATTGACAGCGGAAGCCACGGTAGAACCGGCGACCGGCGCGGTATTGCCAACAGTCGAGGTTCTCGGGACGCTAGTCGTTGCGGTCGCTGGATTAGCAGTCGCAACGCTCGTGGCGCCGGTAGGAGTCGACGTCGTGTTCACGGCGGACGCCGCATAGGTCGACGCAGTCGGCGTGGCGGCTATGCGAGTATTGTTGGAATACTGCGCAAAGGGGGACATCGAGTAGGAGTTCTCCAACGTCGGGGTTAACGCGCTCAAGTCGTTAGCCAGTTGACTATTAGCAACCGGCTGAGTCACATTCGACGCTGTGGACGTCGCTGGCGTCGGGTTCGCGGCAGAACCGCCGAGCAAACCGGACGACGGCGTTGTCGACGGCTGTGACGTCAACGTAGAGGTCGAAGGCGCGGCGGAACCGCTCAAGGGATTATTCGACGTCAGACTATTAGCGGGGGACGTCGTGTACGTTGTGCTCGGCGTCGCTGAGGTCGTTGGCGTTCCAAGGGCTGGACTGGTAGAGTTCAACGTGGAAGGAGTCGACGCAGAATCGTTTGCAAGGGACGTGGACGCCAGAGGTTCGCCAAGGGACGACGGCGCGCTATTGAGCGAATTAGTCGGCGTTGTCGTTGCGGGCGCGGCGTCCAGGGGGGAATCGTCGACGCCAGACGCGGCTGAGTTATTCCACGGATTAAGATTCGCCAAAGCCTCCTGACGTTCCTGAAGACCATTACGCAGGTTAGCGCCGGTATTCTGGAGGGATTCCAGAGTATTGTTGTACGCGTCGTTAACAGAATTCGCAACCTGGTCATAGCCATTTTGCAGGGTATTCAACGACTGGTTAAGTGAATTAGACGCGTTGTTTGCCATCTCGTCGAGACGTTCACCGGTCTGATCAAGCCAGTTCTGAGCGTTATCGACCTGAGAATCGAACGACTGCGCTAGGGAATCGACGCGATCTTGAACGCCGGTAGTAAAATCCTGTAGCGTGTCGTTGGCGCGCGTACTCCAAGAGTCAACTTGATCCGTCAGGCTTTCAACGGCGTCGTTGGCGCGCTGGTTAAAGCTATTCAGACCGTCGTTAACTTGCGTCGACAAGCGTTCCAGAGAATTAGCGCTTCGCGAGCTGAGATTCGCCGCTTGTTCGGACAAATCAGAAAGATTATCCGCATTGAGACGGTCGTCGAGAACACTGGCGCCGCTTAACTGATTTAAATCGGAACTTGCGGCAGAACCAAGGGACGCGTCGCCATAATCGCCAAGGGAATCCCCCAACGTCAACGTCATATCGTCGTTAGAGGCTGACGCTAATGGAGAAGCGGCGCTCGTCGATAAACCATTGGGCGTGGAAGCAAGGGAATTGTAGTTCGGTTCAGGTTCGTTCGCGAGCGTGGAGGAGTTGCCAAAGGAGTCCAAATCGTCGTCAAGGAGCGCCGAGGACGCGACGGGAGCGCTTTCAGTCGAACCTAGAGACGTCGTGAGAGAATCGTTGCTGTTAGGCGAAGCGTTGGTCCAATCGCTGCCTCCCCAAGAGCCGGTCGTGTCGCCAGTTGAGGCGGCAGGAACGGTTTCCGGCTCATCGCCCCAATCGGCTCCGATCGCGCTAGACGCGGCGTCCTGGGCGACGACATTGGACTCAAGACCAGGGTCGTTCGAATCCGCGAGGGGTTCAACGAGAGATTGCGCGGTCGAATCCGCGAGCGGGTCGTCCGGGGAGGCAGAGCCGTCGACGAGCGCGTCGTTGGGATCGAGGAGCACGTTGGCGCTCGCGTCAGGGTCAATAAGCGCGTTAGAGTTTGGATCGTCGACCATTAGCGCAGTTGCGTCGTCCGTTAGGGTCTGCGTCAAATCGGCGGTCGTAGCGCCGTTTCTCACGGGGGTGGTACCGAACTCAAAATCGGGGTCGGCGGGATTAACGTCGGCGTCGGCGATAGAAGCAGGATCGTCGTCGGATCCTAGGGGATCGTCAACAAGCGGACTAGGCGTGGTCAAATCAACGCTCGGCGCGAGGGGCTCGGTCAACGGCGAATCGTCAGAGGCAAGCGGATCGTCGTCGAGTAGTTCAGAGGACGCGGCGTCATTCGGCGTGACGCCGCCGTAACCGTCGACATGCACCGGCATAGCGTCGTCGTTTACAAGTTGTCCAACGGCGTCATTCGCAGCGTCGGAATCAAGAAGATCGTCATTGACGGACGAGGTAAGATTATTATTGAGCGCTTCCAGCGGATTCGTGTACTGCGTGTCGATATCCTGGAGGTCTTCTTTAAGATTATCGAGTTGCGCAAGGGCGGAATCTGTGGCGTTGTTCAAGTCGGCGCTCAAATTTGTGGCGACGTTTTCATAGGCGTCGGAAATTTGCTCGTTGAGCGAGGCTATTTCATTACCGACGTCGGACGCTTTCTCACCTTTTTTGCCGAACCCTAACTTATTACCCAGGCGTTTGAAGAAACTGGGTTTTGACTCTTTGGTTTCCGTGACGTCCGTGTCGTCGACCTGAGCAAGAGTAGCGGTCTCTTCGTCGAGTGGCACAATGTTGTTATGTTTGCCAGAAACGACCATCTTGCCGACGTAAAGCGTCATCATTACGACAGTTGCAACAATCGTAACGACAATCGTTCTCTTGGCAAGACGCGCCCAATTACGACCTTGTGGCTCATAGTCATAGTTTTCGTCGTCGTGCACTTCGTCCTCGACGTCGACGGAGCGTGAGCTGGAACGCGGAGAATCGTGGGAAGAATCGAACTCCTCGTCCTCGCCATACTCGTCGCTGTTTCTATTCCTACGTAAAGACGCCAAACGCTTGAAAGGGGCGGAACAGGCGGACGCTAAGTTCCGAGAAAGCGCGGTCATTGCGCTACCGAGCGCGGCGACGTTAAACAATTTTTTCGACGTTGAACCGGGCGCAAGTTCTTCCAGTTGCGCTTCCAGTTCTTCCAATTGAGCGCGCGCGCGTTCGACGTCCTCGCGGAAGTCGTCGGCGTCGCCATTCTTTTCTGCGTCCTTAAGGAGCGCCAAACCGTCTTCATATTCCTTACGCGCTTTTTCGATTCTTTCCTCAAGATCCTGGATGAGGAGCTGGCGTTCTTCCTCTTCCTCATCAATTGGCTCCTCGGAGGCATTTACCTCCTCAAGCTCCTCCTGAGGCGTTTCGTCCTTACGTTTGCCGAAACGACCGAAAAGACCACGGCGAGAGCCCTTCTCGCTGTCATCCTGCTCATTGATTTCGAAGGCGTCGTGGTCAACCTCAGGCTCGGCGGAGCCGGCGGGGCTTTTCGTAGAACTGCTGCGCGTAGGTACGGAAGCAGGCATAATGATCGACGGCTTAGCGCGTTCCTCTTGTGGAGTCACAGTCGGCTTAACCTGGCGAAACATTGAGACGTTCGGGTGGGAGGAATCTTTGGGCGAGGACGCGTTTGACGCGCTGGGCGCAATCGGCGTAGGAGTAACAGTCGCCGGTTTTAACGTCGCGCTGGGACGCATCGACGCCAAGGGCGAAGGCTGGGAGGAGACAGAAGAAGTAGACTGTTCACGAAAGACGTCGGGATTCACCATGGGATCGGAAGAAGACGGCGTCGCATGACGAACAGTAGCGCCCCTGGGCGTGAAATGACTGGAATAGCCAGTACTAACCGAACCGCCCTGACCTTGCGTTGGGGCGACGGTATTGCGACTCAAGGGCGTGGAGGAGACCTGAGGAGAAGACTTGACAGCGTCGTGGCGATCGTCGACGTCCTCTTCGTCGTCATCGTCGTCATCGGAATAATCGGAGTATTCGTCGTCTTCGTCTTCGTCATATGAGTCGTCATAGCTATTATAACCGTCATAGCCATAGAACGAGTCGTCGTCATACTGGTCGCGTCGAGAACGATCTTTTTTGCGACGCGAATCTTTACGCGAGTAGCTATCTTCCTCCTCGTCGGCGTCGTAGATACGCGCTTCCTCGAAGTCGTCTTCCCCTAGATAACCTTTGTTACGCTTACCTTTATTCTTTTTTCCCATGTTATGCGTCTCCCGATCTTATGACTTTTGCAATTCAGCGATGCGCAGTTTAGCGCTTCTCGATCGCGGATTATTCATAATTTCTTCTTCCGAAGCGACAATTGGTTTTTTTGTCACTACGTTTAAATTCCAATTCTCACGAAAGGCGTTTTTAACAATTCTGTCCTCGAGGGAGTGAAAGCTAATAATGGCGATACGTCCTCCAGGATTCAAGTAATCAACACACCTTTCGAGGAACGACTCAAGGGAGCCTAGCTCATCGTTTACAGCGATTCTTAACGCCTGAAAAGTTCTCGTAGCGGGGTCAATTCTGTTTTTTACCCACGGCGGAGTAGGATCGCACCGTCGGCAAATTTCGGCGAGTTCAGAAGCCATACGAATCGGTTTCTCTTGGCGTCTTTCGACGATCGCGCGAGCAATGCGTCGGCTGTAACGTTCCTCGCCGTAGCGAAAGATGACGTCGGCTATTTTCTCTTGTTTCCAGCGATTTAATAGGACGTAAGCGGGCTCGCCCTCGGTCACGTCGAAACGCAAGTCAAGTTCGCCGTCGGAGTCAAAACTGAAACCGCGAGAACGGTCGGCAAGCTGGTCGCTCGACAGTCCTAGGTCGAGCACAAAACCGTCGACCTTCTGGACGCCGGCGCGTTCCAAGGCCGCGTCGAAGTTACGGTAATTTGCAAAGTAAGTCTGAATGCACAATTCCTCATGCAACTGCTCTACGCGCTGGTCGACACGGTCGAGCGCGGCGCTATCGCAATCTAGCGCGATCACCTTACCGGTCGGTCCAACCGCGCGAGCGATACCGATAGCGTGACCTCCGCCGCCGAGAGTGCCGTCCACGATTATCTTACCGGGCGATAGATTTAAGCCTTGCAACGTTTCATTGTAAAGTACTGAAACATGAACCGTTGGGGTAATATCGCTTGCCATAGTACACGCTTGAAACAAGGTTGCACAACGTCACATAAAGTCGACGGCGACGACGCGACGGTCGAACGTACGCTACGTTAAACGCACTCGCCTCTGTTCGCTATTATACGTATAGTTTCTATATTTGAAAAGACCTAAAAGTCGCGCGTAAAGCGTCGCCAAAAGCTAGTCTCGCCCTAAAAATACGCGCTTTATGAAAGAATCGACCATTGGCGCGCAATCCTTATCGGAAAAAGGAAAAATCGGCGCGCTCCTCAAAGTCGAACGCCTCATAATCCGTGTAACTAAAACCTACGACGCCAAACGCGCAACCACGGGGGATTAACCGACGTCGAAACGCCGACACGCCAAGCTAAGCAAACCAGGACGCGAGGCTCTCGAGCGTTTGTAGCGCGCCGTCCTGAAAGACGCGAAGACACACGCCTAGTAATGTCGTAAGAACCCCAAGCGTTAAGAGCGCGTTGAGATTCAGGCTCGACGCCATGAGATTGATTTGAGGCGCAATGCGACCCAGACAACCGATGGCAAAATAAACGATCAAAGAGGCGACTAAAACCGTTGCGCTGAGTTTTAACGCAAGAGCAAAAGACGAGGTTAAAAGCGCGCAAAGTTGGGGCGCTAGATCGAATGCAGCGTACGACGCGCCGACTTCAACGCGCTCACAAACCGTTAGAAAACTGTCAAGCAAAATTTCCAGACCGCCAAAAGCGGCAAAGAGCGCAAGCGCCGTCCAAAAGAGCAAACGCGACACAGGCGTGGCGTCGGAACCGAGCGTCTCGTCAAAAACCCCGGCCACGGCTATTCCGCCTACGCGCGCTATCAATTCACCTGCTAAAAAAAGCGCGCCAAAGACGATCTTGACGACAAAACTAACGAGCGCCCCAAAGGTAAATTCAACCGCGGCGTCAAGAGCAAACGCTAGTAAAGTCGAAAGACCTAGAGGGAGCGATTCAACTGAAAGAGCAGTAGCAGGCGCGCAAGCGAGCGCCTGTGGGTAGAGCAAAAGCGCCAATAAGACGGAAAAAACCACACGCGTTGAACGGTTCAGCTCGATCTGCTCCACACCTGGAGCGAAGCGAATCATACCAAAACAACGCGCGGTTAATAGAAGAAAGAGGCGAATATAGGGAAAGATCAAGGTTTCCATTGAGCGTCCCGAAACGCGCGCAACTCACAAATCAGGAGCGACGCAGATACAATCGTGCGTTGACCGGCGTTTAACGAGGGGCGTAAGTCACCGGGCGAACAAGGTTTTCGGAACTCAATTCAACCATCTGACCATTGCGTAGCACATTGATGTGAAGCGGTTCATTCTTGTTTGACAGGGCGATCATGTGCCTGAGGTGTGCGTCGTCCTGGACTTTAACGCCGTTGTAAATCAAAACAATGTCGTTTACTTTGAAGCCAAGTCGCGAGGCAACAGACCCCTTAGCCACAGAAGTGACTTTAACGCCGACGGGAACCGTGGCGTCGACGCCGCGCAAATCAGCGAGGGTCGTGGGACATAAATCCACGCCAAGCCGGAAGCGATTCCATCCTTTATTCTCGATTAAGGAGTCAGCTACGCGAACGGCCACGTCCACCGGAATCGCAAAGCCGACGCCTAAAGGCAAGCCGTACTTAGCGGCGGTATGACAAACAATACCAACGACTTCCGAACGAACGTTAAAGAGCGGTCCGCCGGAATTACCTGAGTTAATGCTACTATCAACTTGGATATAGATCGGAAGATTGTTTTGAGGGTTAGAGTCGAGATCGCTTCGACGGCGTCCTAACCCGCTCACATAACCAAAGACAAAGGATGATTCTAAACCAAGAGGAGAGCCAACGGTAAAGACTTCATCGCTTACCTGGAGCGCATTATCAACAGCCCAACGGCACGTTGTGACCGAACCGTCTTGTGGTAGTTTAGAGCTGTCGAGAAGCAAAACGGCAATATCGAAATCTTCGCAAGAATAGACCGCATCGGGCGAGATTTTTTCACTGTTCGGTAAAATAATCGAAATCTTCTCGTATGGCGCGTTCTGTACAATATGCGCATTGGTAAGGAGGTAAACCTCTTTATCAGAACTTGCAAGCAGACCGCTGCCGACAGAGGTTCCTTTTTGACCGGATTCAAGCTGAACGTCGGAGACAATAATCGGCAACACCGAACGTTTAGCAATATCGTAAGCTTGACGTCGCGCGCGATTATTCGCTTCGAGAATATCAAATTGTTCGTTGGATTCAAAACTGGTGGAACGCACGCCAGTGGCGGAAGCGCTCGCGCTGGTTTGCGGTTGAGGAAGCAGCGGTTTCTCGGGCGTAAAACGACTCAAAGCGCGCTCCACTTCCGCTTTTTGCTGATCGTTCGCGACATAAGATTCCAGTTTGATCTTATTATTACCGCGCAAAGGATTAGCGCCCGGCGCGTAAGCGCGCGAAGACATATTATTAGCGTTAACAAGAGCTTCGGACTTAAGATTTTCGGCGCGAACAGCGCTTTGAGCGTCGGTACGAGCGGGCAACGCGGTTGGCGCTGCGACCTGATAATCGCTAAAACCAGCGGTCGTCGCGGAACTATTCGCGACTGTTGCAACCTGAGCGTTCGAACCGACGCCGGAGGTTGCCGTAGCTACGTCTTCAGGTTGAGAAACGGAGTCGACCGGCGGAGCATAATGAGTCGACACGGGTGAACGTCTCGTGGCGTCGGCGTCGTACGACACGGGGTTGGACACAGGCATAATCTCAACCTTCGGCGCAATGCGACGCGCGACCAAGTTCTCGTCTTCGGAAGAACCAAAGACATTCCACAGGAACGAAAAAGACGAATCGTTATGACGTCGCGTTACTGAACCGTCCTGAGTCGAACGATCGTTTTGGTTGCCATCATTCGGATTCAGAATCGCAACGCTGAGCGTCATGAAAACTGCAACCATAAAAAGACCGGCAACCTTCGGCAACTTTCGCGCTCGATGAGAAAACCTTTGATAGCTAGACGAACGTCGATTTCTACGACGTCCATAGGCTCGTTTCGACAAAGATTCCAAAGCTCCGGAAATCATAAATCCCACAAACAGAACAATGGTCAGAATCATGAAGATTTCCTCTGAGGCAGAAGCAGTTGCGAATGACGTCGTCAAGCCGTTTTTGCCGAAGGATAAAACAATCAGGTTCATTGCAATGTCCTTTATTTAGTGGTAATTACGCAACGCATACACGAATACCTAACCTATCGATAATCGGAATCGCTACGTGGGGATTAAACCGATTATAACAAATAAGCATAAATTAACAAATTGTACTATGTTACCTATTATCTTATTTATATGGTTTATCCCACTCACGCTTATACTACTGTTAATTACAAAAGCGCGCAATAGCAATACGACAGATTATCTCAAAAATTGTAAAAAATTTTTAAATAAAAAAGATCCCTCCGAGGAAGGATCTGAATTGCAAGTCGGACACAAGCGCGGATTATTCAATGTCGTGTATTATAGGGCTTATGCTCGCACGCCCTAGCTCGTATTATCTGGTAGCGCCGTCGCATTGCGCGTCTGACTCAGTCGATGTAACCTTTTTTAAACTCACGCGCGTCATTGCGCTCTTCTGGCGTGGGATTTTGAACCGGTTGCTCTAAATCGGAGACGACGTTCGGCGTCTGCATAATCCCTAAAATCGAGCGTCTCACACTCTCCTCGTGTGGCAAAACACGCGACTCCACGTCAATCTGTTTCAAAATTTGCGCGTCAAAGACCTGATCGCGACGCTGACGACGCACGATAAACGCCAGCGAACCACAATCGACGCGCAAGTTACGACGCGCTTTACTTTGTGCGCGCTTCACGAACCACGCGCCAAAACGTAACTTTTTGTCCTCCTCGCTGAGATTATCCAAGAAAGACTGGTACTCCTCGGGAAAAACGTCCTTGATCTTTTCCAACGCCATCGTCATGGGAACGCCTCCGCCGACGCGAATGGAGTCGGAGGAACCGATCAACGTTTCTGGTTGACGGTCAAACTCGTCTTCGATCTCGCCAACAAGCTCTTCGACGATATCTTCCAAAGTAATAATACCAACAACGGTTCTATTGGAGGAGTCAACGACCAGCGCCAAGTGCTCGTGTAGAATAACCAGTTCGTTGAGCGCCTCGGAGGCTTTTTTATTAACGTCGAAGCGAATCAACTCACGCACAAAATTATTGAGATAAGGCCCCATTTCAGGACGTTCTGGGTCAAATTCTGCCCAGTCGTGCCGTCCCAAAAGCTCTTTTACATTAACGTAGCCCAAAATAATATTACTATTGGCGTCATAGGTAACGGGAAAGCGCGTGTGCGGCTCGCTTTGTGCAATCTCCAACGCCTCGCTTGTCGTCATGTCATCAGAGAGAACGACTGTTTCGTTGATCGGCACTTTAATCTGATCGACGGCGGTTTGTGATAATTTAAGAGCGCCGAGAATAATCTTCTCTTGCTCCGCGTCGAGTTGTTGCTGACGATGCGCCAAGGATGTGAGTAGCGAAATCTCAGTGACCGCGCTGAGCGTTTCCTCTGGAGCGTCCTTTTCCGTAGCGAGTCTCGGAACGCTAATGAGACGACATAGCGGCTTACTCGTGGTCACCATCCAACTCAAGGGACGCGCTAATACAAGCGCTAAACGGTAATTATGACGCGCCGCATAGGTCTTGGGCAAGATCTCGGTATACTTTAGCATGCAGAAGGTAAAAGCAATGGAATAGCCTAAAACCCACCACTCGTTATTGCTCACAATTTTAGCGAAAGACGCGCCGCCAAAAGTAGCTCCCATGGTATGGGCTGTGGTATTCAACGCTAAAATGGCGGTAATCGGAACGTCGATATCTTCCTTAAAAGACTTCCATATCTTGCCGACTTTCGGCGCCTTTTTGGATATTTCTTCGATCTGCGCTAGCGACAAGCTCAAAAGGACAGTCTCGGCAACGGAGCAAAACGCCGAAACCGTAAGAGCCACAAATACGCTTCCTAAGAATAAGAACCACATGGTCGCGTTGAATTTCTACCTCCAAATTTGAACATTATTTCATGAGCGAATACCTATTCTATCAGAAAGAATAAATGTGTCAATTATATCGAAACGCCCCCTCTCACGTTGATGGTCATACCTCTTTTACGCGTCCTGAACGCATTATACAATACTTGCAAGCGCTTGTCCTATCGGCAAAGGGGTGTAAACTGAATCAATAGCGCTTCTACAGCGAAGCGTTCGGCGATTTGATCACACGGAGACCGAAATGGCGTCCAAAACAAAAGAACCCAACGAGCAAAACGGCACAAGTAAACCTCTTAACGTTCTGGTTGTCGACGACGAGCCCGCTCATGCGGAAGTTGTCGCCGCGAGCTTGGAACGTATCAACGCCGTGTGTGTCGTGGCGTATTCTGAGAAAGAAGCGCTGGAATTAATCAAGCGTCGTTTCTTCGACGTGGTCGTAAGCGACCTCATGCTCGAAACCAACGAGAGCGGTCTTCAGATTCTCAAAACCACCAAGCGAGAGTCGCCCGACACCGAAGTCGTGCTCATGACCGCCTCCAGCGGCGTAGAGACCGCCGTGGAGGCTATGCTCGAAGGCGCGTTTAATTACCTGCAAAAGCCCCTAGACTTAAAGCAATTACGCTCCATCGTTCAAAAGGCGGGCGACGCTTCCAAACTGCGGCAAGACAATCAGCAACTCAAAGCGCGCTTGGATGAAAAATTCGGCTTCGACGGCGTGATCGGCAGTAGCGAAGCAATGCTCAAAGCAATAGAACGCCTCAAACGGATCGCCCCGACAGACGCGGCCGTACTCATTCTCGGCGACACGGGCACCGGTAAGGAACTATTCGCACAGGCGTTACATCACAATAGCCCGAGAAAGAGCAAGCCGTTTGTAGCGCTCAACTGTGCCGCGCTCAGTGAGAATCTACTGGAAAGCGAACTTTTCGGTCACGTCAAAGGCGCTTTCACTGACGCGACGAGCGACCGTGTCGGAAAATTTGAATATGCTGACGGCGGTACGATCTTTCTAGACGAAGTCGGCGATATGCCGCTATCGACACAAGTCAAGCTACTTCGTACCTTAGAGAGTCACGAGATCATGCCGGTCGGTTCGAACAAAGTCATAAAGGTGAACGTACGCTTGGTCTCCGCCACGAACCGCAATCTAGAAGACGCCGTGGAACAGGGAACTTTCCGTCGCGACCTCTACCACCGTCTAAAGGTTGTCACCTTACGCCTTCCGAGTTTGGTCGAACGTCGTACTGACGTCCCGATTCTCCTGGATCACTTCATGAAAATCTTCGCCAAGAAGTACAACAAGACCATCAAAGGCGTCTCAACGATCGCGCGACGTAAACTGCTTGCGTACGACTGGCCCGGAAACGTAAGACAGCTGAGAAACTTCGCCGAGAGTATGGTCGTGGTCGATATTGACGGGTTTATCGACGCCGACGATCTGCCAGAAGAAATCATTGACTTGGAACCGGGCGATTTGACGCCTGAAGAACAAGAACAAGAGCAAGAGGAAAGCGTTGGCGTGGTCACTAACGCGACGTCTGCCAAGAGCGCCCCGGTACTAGTGCCGTCCTCGCCGGAACAGGAACGTTCGCTCAAACCCTTCGTGGGAATGTCGCTCGACGCTTTGGAAAGACTCTTTATACAGGAAACGTTGCGTGCAACCGGTGGCAATCGTGAAGAAACCGCCAGAATTTTAGGAGTTGGCGAAAGAACGCTCTATCGTCGTATCAAACAATTTTCCGAAGAGAACGACAGAAATGTCCAACACGACCAGTAGAGATTCCCAGAACACGCAGGACAAGACTCGCGCGCTCTCGCCCTATTCCAGCCGCACGCGACGACGGTTCGATCGCGTGGTTGTTCAAGAGACGTCCACGCGTGGTCGTGGCGTCTTTGCGACGTCGAACGTCAAAGCGCGCTATGCAATTGGTCGCGTCTTCGGCGACGTCTACCCCCAGGGCTATCGTTCACGATACTGCGTCGAATTCGGCGACGGCGCGCTTGAACCGTACGAACCGTACCGGTTTTTGAATCATTCCTGCGATCCGAATTGCGAATTTGTCGAGTGGTCGATTCAAATTGAGGGGCAAATCGTACAAGAGTTATGGCTCCACGCTCTGCGTGACGTCAAACCCGGCGAGGAGTTAACTATCGATTATGCCTGGGATTGGCAAGACGCAATTCCCTGCCTTTGCGGCTCCCCGCAATGCCGAGGTTGGATTTGTAAAGAGGACGAACTAGCGCTCTGTATAGAAAATAATCGGAAAGAACGCTGACGTTCCTCGACGCCTCCGGCGATTCCTCGGGTCTAAGTTCTCTAACCATCCATAAAAATCGCCGGTTTCTCGCCGCTTGTAAGATTCCCTCAAAAAGGGAGCAACATGAACGGCGCGTCTTGCAACTACAAGGACAGCGCGACGCCATGCGGTTGAACGCCGCGTCCATGAGGCGTCGCGCTGTTATGTTTAATTTGAAACCCAATTATTATGGCTCGCCATTATATTTAAGATTTTACAGGAATCGCAATGTCCCAAGAAGCGTCCTTATCGGAAGAAGTCGTTCGACGTAGTAGCGCTCAACTCGCCAAACTCCGAACGGAAATCGCTCGTGTCGTCGTTGGTCAGAACGCCATGGTGTCACGGTTACTAGTCGGCGTTTTGGCACGCGGTCACGTCTTGCTAGAAGGGGTTCCCGGTCTTGCCAAAACCACGGCGATTAAATCGCTCACAGCCGCGCTTGATGCGAAGTTTCAGCGCGTGCAATTCACACCCGACATTCTGCCCGCCGACCTCATTGGGACAATGATCTATACCCCCAGTTCCGGGTCGTTCCAAACGCGTAAAGGTCCGATTTTCGCAAACTTCGTACTCGCTGACGAAATCAACCGCGCGCCCTCGAAGGTTCAATCCGCACTCTTGGAGGCTATGCAGGAACGTCAGGTGACCATTGGGGAAACGACTTGGCGTCTGCAAGAGCCGTTCCTCGTTCTAGCCACCCAGAACCCAATCGAGCAGGAAGGAACCTACCCCTTGCCGGAAGCTCAGGTCGACCGCTTTATGCTCAAAATCAAGCTTGACTATCCCTCTATGGAGGAGGAACAATTGATTTTCGACCGCGGAATGGACAACTTTAGCGACCAACCTCAACCTGTCTTGACTACTGACGACGTTCTACAACTGCAAAAGGTTGTCGATCAAATCTACCTTGACCCGAGCGTGCGCGACTATATCGTTCATCTCACACGCGCAACCCGCTCGCCCGAACAATACCGACTGCCGGAATTCAACCGTTTTATCCAGTTCGGCGCCTCTCCTCGCGCGTCCCTATGTATCGGTAAAGGAGCTAAAGCTTTAGCGCTACTAGCTGGTCGTAATTACGTTACGCCACAGGACGTCAAAGATATCGCGCTCGACGCCATGCGACACCGCGTTGTGCTCACCTATGAGGCCGAAGCGGAAGAGATTAGCGCCGACGACGTTATTAAAAAGATCCTCGACGTCGTGCCTACGCCATAAGACTCCCGAGGCGCTAACCTCAGAAATCAAGGAGAATCACATGGCGGTTTTACGCAAACTATTCCACAAAAGAGCGCGCAAGTCGCAACCGAACGTCGCACAGGGAGCGGAGCAAAATCTCGACAGTGCGCTCAAAAAACTCAAACGAATCGAAATCATCTCCAATCGCATTGCCAACGAGGTCTTTAGCGGTCAATACAAGAGCGCGATCCACGGTCAGGGGATTGAATTCGACGAAGTGCGCGAATACGCCGAGGGGGACGACGTGCGTTCCATCGACTGGAACGTTACCGCGCGCGCCGGTAAACCATTTGTCAAACAATATTCCGAAGAGCGTGAGCGCACCGTCTTCTTCCTCCTCGACGTTTCCGCGTCTAACCTCTTCGGTTCGCGCCGTTCGCGTTTGGAGTTGGCGGCGGAAATTGTGGCGTCGCTACTCTTTTCCGCAATCAAGAACAATGACAAAGTCGGTCTGCTCGCCTTTGCAAACGGTCCGTGTGAATACTACCCCCCGAGGAAGGGACGCAATTACGCTATGCGTCTGACGCGCGCTATCCTCACCGCACAGCCGCGATACGAACGTTCGAACCTCAACGCCGCGCTGGAATATATCGACCGCACGCTCAAACGCCGCGCAGTGGTCTTTATCATAAGCGACTTCTACGTCGATGCGCTCGATCGCTCCCTGATCCGTTGTCAGCAACGTCACGACGTCATCGCGCTATCGATTGCCGAGCCGGTGGAACGTAACTTTCTAAAGCTTGGATTCGTGAGCCTTTGTGATCCTGAAACCGGTCGTACGGTGGAGTTGGACACAAGTTCTGCGAGAGTGCGCGCCGCAATTGCCGAACGACTGGAAAATAAACGTAAAGCGATCGAAGCACGACTGCGAGAAGCGCGCGTCGATACGGTTTGGATCGACAGCGACGCCGATTACGCGCGTGTTCTACGCGACTTTTTCCACCTGCGCGCGCGACGCTAACCTAATAATTCCTTGAACCTTGCGTCGACTCGACGTACCAACTCATTCATTTTAGCACCATTCTTTTGTCACACGCTAGAGGAACACTCATGACGACACGACTCGAGTCGCACAAATCCCTCCGCGGTTGTTCGATTCTAGCGACGCGCCTAATACTGCTGGTACTTTTACAACTCGTTGTGTGCGACTGCTACG
This sequence comes from Planctomycetia bacterium, assembly GCA_030537455.1. GTDB lineage: Bacteria > Planctomycetota > Planctomycetia > Pirellulales > Thermoguttaceae > RUG369. The sequence goes on from JAUNMR010000006.1 coordinate 116,817, forward strand.
CCAAGACAAACGCTAGTGGTTTCGAACCGCGAGAATACGAAACCGTTGACGTCAACGACTCAGAACACGGACAGTTGCGTCTCTTGCAAAAGAGTCAAGCTCTCCATGACGCGCTTGGCGTCTCCTATCAGCTTGAAATCGTCCTGGAAACGCCACGGGTCTTTCGACTTCTCCCTGACGAACTGACAGGTTCCTACGGCGACTATGACCTGCGTTTACAAAACAGCGACGTCGAAGATATTGACGAAACCAACGAACGCACTGTTCTGAGCTTTCTCCTGGTTCCTACCGTCGCCTTAGCGCCATCAGACGATATCCACAAGACGGTGATCTTACCGGCGTTATCCTTCGGGTTTAAACTCAAGCCTGATGTGACAGACTCTGACGCCGACGCGCCGATTGTCCTAAAATCCAAACCGCTCCTGGGCGACTATAATGTCGTCGACCTCGACCCGCGCGATATCGCCGAGGTCAAACCTAACGTCTCGACTATTCGTACGTTACACGCTCTCCCCTGGGTTATTGTCGCGATATTGCTGGCGTTGTTCGCGCTTGCAATGCGTCTACGAAGAAATAAAAACGTCACAGAACAGTCGCAAGTCCAACCGCCACAACAGCAGGAACCTCCTTATAACAAGGCGTTACGGCGTCTCAAGGAACTAGAAAGTTCTGCGTGCTATCAGCAGAACCAACGCGAATTCTACATCGAATTGGATCAAATTGTACGCTGTTACTTCGCCGAACAGGGGCAATTTAACGCGGAGGAGCTCACGACACAAGAGATTATGCGCCTGGTCGACGCTCAACCTTTGTCCCTTCTAGAATCGATTTGCCACGAGCACAACGCGCGTCTACTGGAGAATCGATCACAAGATTCAACGTCGCAAGAATTCCAGCGACCACCGTTAGACCTCTCGTCACAAGAGCACACGTGCGTCTTCCTCATGACGCTACAACAAGAGCAGTTGCGACGTGAAATCTATGCGACCCTACAAACGCTCGACCTCGTGAAGTTCGCACGACGCCACGCCTCGCATGAAGACGCTCAGCGACTACTCGCTTCCACTCGGCAGTCGATTAACCTTGTCGATACGTACTTTCACGCTAATTTAGACTCGCTCGAACAGCGCTGGAAAACACGACCACTGCCCTCGACAGTCGCCGTTTCCCCCACTAATTAACCCCAAACCGACGCGATAACTGCACGCCTCTGCGGTGGCAAACGCTGTACGCAAGTCTCGTTTTTTATTAGTTTGCTTTATGACAATCTTTCGTTTTGCCTGTCCATGGTTCCTTTTGCTCTTAGCGCCACTGGCGTTAGCGGCTGTGAGAGCGTGGTTTAGACGAAAAACGCCCACGACTTATATGCTCTTCTCAACCACCGCGGAACTAGAGCAGATCCACCCAAGCGTCGCCATGCGTGTTAAACGTGCGCTTCCCTGCCTTTATTACGCCGGATTGATTTGCCTCATTCTCGCGTTGGCACGTCCACAATTCGGCTCCAGACGCACACACGTCGTTGGCAATGGGATTTCAATCGTCATGTGCGTTGACCGTAGCGGTTCAATGGCGGCGCAGGATTTCTCAATCAACGGGATACCAGTCGATCGTCTGCAAGCGGTTAAAAAGACCTTTAGAGACTTCGTACAGGGTTCCAGTAAGTTTAAAGGACGTCCCAACGACCTCATTGCGCTAGTAACCTTTGGCGGGTTCGTTGACGCCTGCTGTCCGCTCACGCTCGATCATGATTCGCTGGTAGAACTGCTCGAGAAGATCGAAACGCCAAGACCACTGTATGACCGCAACGGCAATGTCATCCATACCCAAATCATCGACGAGGAAGGCGGCACCGCAATTGGCGACGCGCTCGCTACCGGGGTCGATCTGCTCAAAGACTCGCCCAATAAAACCAAAGTCGTCGTCCTGCTTTCCGACGGCGTGCAAACCACAGGCGCGCTGGATTACATCGAAGGCATTAAGATAGCAAAGGCTTACGGCGTCAAGGTCTACGCCATTGGCGCAGGCTCTTCCGACCCAGCGCCCTTTCCCCACTATCTTCCCGACGGTGGCGTCGTTATGAGGCGCGCGGTTCTCGACTTCGATCCGGAAGCCTTACAAACGATCGCCGAAGCCACTGGTGGAAAATACTTTTATGCCGGCGACTCCAAAGCGCTCACGAGGGTATGTGAAGAAATTGACAACCTCGAACGCACGAAGTTCACCGCCGGCGTCTACGCTGACTACGCCGATTCCTATCGACTGCTTCTGGCTATCGGCGCTACGCTACTGACGCTCTACGTGGCGCTCGCTACTACGAGATTTCGATCCTTCCCGTAAAAGAAGCGGTTCCATTGGTTCATTCGCCAGACGTCTTCCTCACTTGTAAGAGTACGTTCGTACCATGTATTGGAATTTCCCCTATGTTCTCATACTTCTCCCACTCGTTCCCGTGGCGTTCCTTCTTGCGCGCGCATACGCTAAACGCCAGATTAAACGAGTGCATGAGACGTTTTCCCACGAGATTACCACGCGACTGTTCCAGACTCGATCACAATATTGTGCGCGACTAAAAGGCGCTTGCCTATTGCTCGGGGTCTGCGCGGTGATACTCGCATTAGCGGAACCCCATTTCGGCGCGACTGAAAACGAAACGCAGTCTTACGGTCGCGACGTCTTTGTCCTCTTTGACGTCTCGGACTCTATGCTCGCGGAAGATATGCCGCCCAATCGTCTTGCCATTGCAAAACTTGACGTGGAAGATCTCCTCGACGTCATGCGTGGCGACCGCGTCGGTCTGATCGCCTTTGCCGGCTCCGCACAGGTAGAAGTCCCGCTTACCACCGATTACAACTTCTTCCGTGACATTCTGCGCAACGTCGACACATCCACAGTGTGCATGGGCGGCACCGCGATTGGCGACGCGATCCGCCTGGCATTAGCACGCTTCGGTCAAGAGGAAACGCGTCAACGCGCCATTATCCTGATCACCGACGGAGAAGACCACGACTCCATGCCTACTGCCGCCGCAGAATCCGCTGCGCAACTCAACGTTCCCATTTACGCCATCGCCCTAGGCTCCTCACAAGGAGCCAAAATTCCGGTCTTTGACGTTGCCGGAAATAAAACCGGCTACAAAGTTTACGACGGTCATGAGGCGCTCTCAATGCCTGACGTGGAGACGCTCAAACAAATCGCCAAAATTACAAACGGGCGCTTCTATAACGCAACTGCCAACTTAGACCTCGCACGTGTCTATGCCACGAGCGTCGAAACGCTCGAACGTTCACAAATCGCCTCTGCCTCGCATATCGTCCTCAAGAACCAATACCAAATTTGCCTCGCATTGGCTATTGTCGCGTTTGCGCTCTATTATTTTTTGCCCGTTCGATTCTCTAAAGGAATAAACGACAATACTTTGAACAAGGTTCACTACGTGTCGACACGCTCGATCCTATTACTAACGCTAATAATTTCCCTTAGCGCGCCTTACCGCCCGTCGTTGGTTTGCGCGGCGCAAGGTTCCGACGCTCAGGCGACGCCAGTCAAGCGCGTTCTATCCAAAAAAGAGGAAATCCAACGCCTTAACGACGCCAACGCTCTACTGGCTCAGGGGAACGTTGAAGAAGCAACCGTCGCGCTGGAAGAGTTGAGTGAGGCAAAAACGCCGAGCGTTGCCGCACGCGCCCAATATAACCTGGCGTACCTCGCCCTTTTACAATCTCAAAACAAACTTGAGACATTGCGCGAACAAAAGGAGGAGGAGGAACCGTCACAACAAACACAGAGCTCTGTCGAAGGTCAGGAACAAGCGCCGCTTGGTTCCAACCCTGAGAACCTTGTAAATGATTACAACGTCCAACGTTCCAAACGCGACGCCTCGCGTCGCGACGCTTATCAAGACGCACAACGCGCGCTCGCACTATACAACGACGCGGCAAAGTATCGCGCCTATACAAAGGACGCGCGACAGAACATTAGCGACGTCTTCGCTTGGATTCAAAAGGAACAAGTAAATGAAAACGCCAGGGAACTTGATCTGCGCGCTCAGGCGCTCAGTGACCCGCAAACGCGTTTAACGTGGCTACAACAGGAGACGTCGAATTTGATTGACGACGTCTTAACTGCGCGTAATCAACCTTTCAAGACCTCTTTACTCAAGCGCATGCCCGAGGAAGCTAAGTCGATTCAAGACTGGTCCGTCGACTTCAACGCCATCGCCGAAAATCTCCTCGCCCAAGTCGCGCAGAGCGCCACAATTCCTCCCGTGCCAGGGCTTAATCTAAACCAAGAGTCCAATTCGCCTGACCAGACCGAGCTAACGTACCTTACAGATACGTTTACACGCGCGCAGTCGCAATTCCAAGACGCAGTCCAGAGCGCGTCGACGTCCTTCGTCCAATTTGACGACACAGGAGTTTTTTCACTCCTGAACGCGCAAAACCAGTTGCTAACCCTACGTGAGGCTACCGCGCCTTACGACGCCTTGGTTATACAAGCCGCTCAGCAAGAAAAAGAGCTCCTCGACCAAACGCTTAATAGCGAGTCCTTTCTGGAGGCAGACCAGACGCAAATCATTAAATACCACTGGAATCGTCGAGCTTTTAAAGAGTTCGTCGCGATCATGACGCACAAAGCGCAAACGATCCAAGACACCACGCCTGAGGATCCAGAAAACTCTACTCACGCCGAAGACAATCTGGAATCGTTTGAGGAACAAACGCCGACACAAGAGGACGACCCAGACGCCATTGAGTTTGACCCCGATTACAATGAACTCAGTGGGAATAACGGCGTTCCTTCTCCACAAGAAAAAGTCCGCGCTTCTGCCAAGTTAGCGCTTCAGTATTCCGAAGAACTTAACGCGCTAACCGACGAATTAATTGAACTTACTCATGAATATCAGCCTTCGGCGAAAATCGCGCAAGAAGGGGCAAATCGGCAAGCGCGAATCAATCAGATTATGCAGGAGATTATCGAACCGTTACTGGACGACCAGCAAAACCAGAATCAGAACTCTGATTCCAACAGTCGGCAAAATCAATCCGATAATTCCCAGCAGGATCAGGATAACTCCCAAGACTCTCCAAACGATTCTCCGCAGTCTAGAGAGAATCAGGACCAACAGAGCGATTCCAACAAACAAGACGACCAGTCACAGGACGACTCCGACGCGTCTGAATCGAATCCAGACGACGTTCCCGAGAACCTAGAGGAACCGCCTAAGGAGCAGGGGGAGGAACAGGAAGATGACAAACCGGAACAAGAGCAGGCAAATCAGCGCGATACCGTCGACGCGACCACGCGCGAGAAAAAGCAAGCTCAGGATAAGGAGGACAAAACCGACGCTCAGCGAGAAGCCGACGCGCTCGTGAGACAGGTTCAGCGTCGACAAAAAGACGCCGAACCCACGCGTCGATCCGTGAGGCAGGCGTTGAAAAAACGCGAAAAATCCGGTAAAGATTGGTAACGATCCTTCTACGCCGTCGCGTGATCGTCATCCTTTTAATCCGTCCGTTACTCATCGTTCCCACACGAACGCATATCATTTTTGTAGGTCAAGTATGCAATCTATTTGTTTACGACGAATTCCAAAGCTACCGTCGTTCGCGACTGTTCTTCTGTCAATCTTTTTAGGACATTGTCTTTACGCAGAGGAAACGGAAAGAACCATGTCGGTTCAAGTTCGGGACTCGGAAATATTCCTCGACGAATCAACGACGCTGTCGCTAGTCTTTTCCGGTCTACAAGACGCGCCTCAAGTTGACTTGTCCTATCTTGAGCCAAACTGGAACGTCGTGCCGACGGGTCAGAGTCGGCGCTCGGAGTTTACCGGCTTCGGTCGCAACTCCTTATCACAAATGACGTTAACGTTGACTTACCGTTTGAGTCCCAAACACGCGGGAGATCTGGTCATTCCCTCTCCAGAGGTTGAGATCGACGGTAAAAAATTGAGCGCAGAGCCGCTACATGTGCTCGTTAAAGAACGTGCAAAAATCGACGACGTACTCTTGGAATGCAATGTTGACGGGGACGAACCGCTGTATCCGCTCTCCCCTTTTACGGTCACGATTAGTGTTTACGTCAAAGAGTATCCAGAGGATCTACGTCAGAACGATCCCATTCAGCTGGTCGCCTACCGTTTCGGCGCGCCGTTACTGACGATCCCTTGGCTCGACTCGCATAGAACAAACCAATTACTCGTCTCGGACGTCTCACTGGAGGATTGGCTTAATTCCTTTATCGCGCGCGAATACGGTTTTTCAATCAATCGTCTTCAGCGTGGAGGCGGTTTCTTTGACTTCTCGCTCTTCGACGATCCACAAGATTTAGCGTTCCTACCAAAGGCTGAACGCGTTGTACGAAAGGATAAAAACCACGCCGACGTCGCTTATACCAAGTATTCCTTTGCGCGACAATTCCGCGCTACCTCAGCAGGCACAATCCACTTCGACCCAACGACTCTACGCGGCGCTTTTTTTGACTTTTCCGATCCAAATCAAGTGGGCTCGCAATCGGTTTATCTCGCAACCGACCCCGTCGACGTCGTCATTAAGGCGGTTCCTGAAAATGACGCGCCGGATAACTACATCGGCGTGATCGGACAAATCAAGGAGACTGTTTCCGTATCTTCTGAATCGGTTCAAGTGGGTGAGGCTTTTAGTATCAACGTCTCCTACACCGGCGCTGGCTCATTTGACGCGGTCAGTCCGCTCGACCTCAATGAGAGACTCAATCTCAAGGACGCCTTAAAGATCTACCCGGCAACGGAAAAATCCCTTCCAGATGGAGTTGAATACGAATACAAAGCGCGCCCCACGAAGCCCGGCGATATAGTCATACCAAGTATTAACAGCTCCTACTTTGACGTGGAACAGCGCAAATTCGTCCTCATGACTTCGTCAGAAATCAAAATCCATGTTGAACCAAACGCCAACCGCGACGAGGAACTGTCAAACCAGGACGACACGGAAACTGACGACGCGCGTACAAACGTCGGCGATCAACTCGGCACAAGAATCGCCAAGCAAAAGCGCGCGCTCTTGGGACTCTTGACCATTCTTGCCGCCTGCGCGCTGGCGTTCGGCGGTTTTCTCGGCGCGCGTGCCTTCTGGCGTTACAACACGGAACGAATCGCTTCAAGCAATCGTCACATGATCGAACTGGCGCACAAGCGTCTAGAGCACGGCGTGGCGCTCTTGAATACCTCTCCCCTCAACGGTCTGACGGAAATTCGACTGGCGTTCCTTCAGCTGGTCGGCAAGCGAATTAAACAGCCGCTCGACGCGCTCACCGACGCTGAAGTTCTCGAATTCCTCGCGCGCGAATTTAAGACGTCTAACACGCAAACGAGCGCTCGCGAAAACGAACAAGTTGGCGTCGTTCAGGATTTGTGCGCCTTCCTCAAGCAAATGGAGCAGTATAAATTCGCAGGTTCATCCAAATTCGACGAACAATTCAACGACAAGACGCGTCTGCTATTCAACGCATGGGTCGCATTCCTCAAAGAGAAGATTAAAAAACTCTCCTCATACGCTCTGCCATTGGAATAACACGACAAAACGTTCATTCACGAAGACGCGTCATGAATCTTCGGAATGTACCGTACATTCTGTCGTGTTATAACCAATCTACGCATAAAAGTAAGTTCCTTCCTTGACAATACCTTTTCAAGGAACGCGTGAAAGATATAATCGTTCTAGAAAGAGTCGAGTCGTGACGCTTGCGCCTACGCGCGCGTTGGTTAAGCTACTGCGTGACTCGTAAATAGTACGATATAATACATCGCGTCGCGTCGTTGTCGGTTTCAGTCTGCGGTCGTCGACGTTGTGATAACAGGAGCGCTCTGCGCTCATGTTAACAAGGAACTGCAATATGATCGCAAAAGATATGAAGCGCGGCGACGTCTTGGTTTACAACGGCGCCCCAATTATCGTGGAAAACGTCCAGGTTCAATCTCCTTCCGCGCGTGGCGCCGCGACGCTCTATAAGTTTCGTTGTCGTAATCTCATCACCAAAGACAAGGTTGACCTCAAACTCAAGGGAACCGACAATCTTGACGAAGCGGACTTTCGTCGCCGCGCCGTGACCTACAGTTATGCCGACAGTACCGACCTCTACTTCCTCGACTCGGAAAACTACGAAACCTATAACATCGCCAAGGAAGACGTCTCCGAAGAAATCAACTATATCAAAGACGGTCTGGAAGGCATTATGGCGCTGATCTACGAAGATCGTTGCGTTGCGATCAATCTGCCGACCACCGTAGAAATGCTTGTGACGCGATGCGATCCGGCCGCGCGCGGTAATTCCGCCACCTCGCGTGAAAAGCCCGCCACCGTTGAAACTGGTCTGACCGTTATGGTGCCGGAATACCTCAACGAAGGCGAATATATCAAAGTCGACACGCGCACCGGTGAATTCCTTGGCCGCGTGACCAAATAGTTTTAGCCGTTCGCTCCGCTCTGCTCTGGGAAGTCGTTACGTGCGCTACGCGTTGCGCGACGACTTCCCTTTCTCTTTAATAACGCGACTTGTCCGAGAGTTGAGTTAATTATGGCCGCGATTCCTGCTATTGATTTAATTGAAAACCCACAAAAGTACGACATACCGCCGGTTTGCGTCCTGGTCGGCGAGGAAACCTTTTTGCGTTTTCATGCGTTCCAGGCAATTCGCAATCTCGTACTAACCGACCGGGGATCTGAATTCTCGCTCACAAGAATCGACACGTCCCTCGCCCCGACCTTTCCACAAGTCATCGCAGAAGTCTCGACGCTCATTATGTTTGGCGAAGGACGACGCTTGGTCACGCTCGACCCCGCCGATCAATTTGTCTCGCAAAACAAAGACAAACTCGAAGTTTACGTCGACAATCCAAGTTCCTCTGGCGTCTTGGTTTTGCAAGTGAGTTCCTTCCCGTCCAACCTGCGGCTATACAAAAAGCTCGACAAAGTCGGAATGATCGTCGACTGCAAGCCCTTGCCGACCAAATCGATTCCCAAGTGGCTGGTCGCTTGGGCCGCGCGCGCATATAATATCAAACTCGCAAGCGAGACCGCCGCGCTACTGGTCGAACTGGTTGGAGATAGCCTCGGAGCGCTCGATCAAGAGCTCGCCAAATTAAATATTCTCGCGAACGGACGAGCAATTGATCGTCAACTCATTGAGGCAAACGTACGCAACACGCGCCAACGCAAGGCTTGGGACTTGGTCGATTTAGCGCTTGACGGCAACACGTCCGCGGCGCTCAGACTACTGCGCCAGCTCTACGCCGAGGGGGAAAATCCTGTGGGACTACTGGCGCAAATTACAACGTCGTTGAGGCGTATTGCCTCCGCCGTGGAATATATTAACGAATCTCCCATGCCCCCGACAGTCAATTCGGCGCTCGCGCGCGTCGGCGTGCCAAGTTTCGTCCTAGGCAAAACCGCCGCGCAACTCAATAAACTCGGTCCGCGACGCGCGCGTACGCTCATACAGACAATCGTACAGACAGACGTCGACTTAAAAGGCGGTTCCAAAGCCGATCCCAAAGAAGTTCTAGAACGTTTTATCGTCAAGATCTCCGCGCCGCAACTCAGATAGACCAGACGCCCCCGACCTTGTCGTCAGGACAGACGCTCCCCCGGACGGCGTATTAGTTGCGATACTAAAGGAAAACTCGTAAAGCCCCAGTTCATAAGAGTTCGAGTCTGTGCAAATGTGCGTTGAGACGTCGGGATCAACATATTCGGCACAATTTCACAAGCCGGGGATAGAACAAAATCACGCCAATAAACGCGCGGATGCGGTATGATAAGCTCCGGCGACCAAGAGATAAGGTCGCCGTAGAGAATAATGTCTAAATCTACGGTGCGCTCACTCCAGAAGCCGGTGCGAACGCGTCCGAGCTGATTTTCAATTTTCTGTGTTTGCGCCAGTAAAGCCAGCGGCTCAAGCGTCGTAGAAACCAACGCGACGGCGTTGCTATACATTGTGGTCGGCGTCGCGTTGACCTTTACGGGAAATGTGGAGCGAAGAGCGCTATGCCTCGCTAATATCGTCTCCGGCATATTCGCGGTCATCTCTAACGCAAGCTGAATATAACGCCGAGTATCGCCCACGTTCGAGCCGTAAGCGATAACCGCGTTGACCTCGCGCTTGTGAGTCGTCACGTTCTACGCTCCCGTGTCTCTTGAGAATACGACTTTTAACTCTCCTCATCGGCGTCGCGAACGCGAGTTACCGCCAATGCGTCGCGCGTCACTTTGCGCATAAAGGTGACCGACGCCTTGTGACCGGTGAAGAGTTTGTACTGCAAACACGCCTGACCGACGAACATTTGCACGCCGGAAATTGTCTTCGCCCCTTTATCACGCGCCATACGCAGGAGATAGGTCGTCTCGGGGTTGTAGACGGCGTCAAAGACGTACATGCCGCCACGCAGATATTTAAGTTCCATCGGCGATTCGTCGACATTCGGAAACATTCCAATCGGGGTGCAGTTCGCAAGAACCTGAACGACATAACCGCCGCGCTCCTCCCAGGAGCAGAACTCACAGCCGAGCCACCTGGCAATTTGTTCGCCCTTTTCGGAATTACGATCCGCTATAATCACGCGCGCCCCGCGCTCATGCAGACCATACGCAAGAGCCTTACCGGCGCCGCCGGCGCCCAGCACCATTGCGCTCAGACCATTGAGAGGACTTGGCTCATTGGGATTGAGTGGACGACCGACAATCGTCGCTTCAATACTATGAACCGCCGCGAGGTAATCGGTATTATATCCGTATCGATTCAGACCGTCGAAGACTACGGTATTACACGCGCCGATCGTCTCCACTGCCGGATCGAGAAACGAGAGTTTTTGAATGATTTCTGTCTTATGCGGAATTGTAACGCTCAGCCCCTTGAGTCCGATTATGCCCTGAGCGCGATCGACGAAGGTCGCGAGATCCTCTTTGGGAATACGGAACGGCAAGTAGACGCCGTTATACTTCTGTTCGGCAAAGACGCTGTTGTGCAACAACGGACTGAGACTATGCTGGACGGGGTCGGCAACCACGCCAAAGACCTCGGTTTCCGCGTCGATCTCGTCGTAGCGGTACTGATCGCGCATGACCTTGTAGTAGGGCAAACCCGGTGCGAGAGTGCGCGTTTTGGAGAAGGACGCGTAAGTATAAGGACATCCCCATTTCTTACCGAGCACGCGCGTAAAGAACCCCATTTCCGTCATGGAAATCGCAAGTGTGCGCGGTTTACCACGCTGGGAGTTAGCGCGTTTTTCAAATTCGATAAGTCGGAAAACGTCGTTGATAGATTTCGGCGTCACCGCAATTTTAACGATATCAGGGTCGCAAGTGGCGAGGATCTTTTCACGCAAGGCGTCGAGATCCTCGGGCGTCTCCGACATATTGTGATAACTGACGATTCGCTTGGTCTTACCGAAACGCGGAATCGACGCGGCAACGTCTGATTCAAGGTCAATATATTCAACGCCTTCTGCAATCAGAGCGCGCAACAGTCTTAGACGTTCCTCTTCGGTACCACGCCATTTTCCGCCGTCCTCTGGACGACGAACCGTCGCTAGAACTGCCGTGGGACGGTCAGGGAGAAGACGATGCAATTGTGGCTCTTTGCGCAAAAAATCCAGACGTAACTCGACAAATTTTACATTGTCCTCCGCCAGAGCGCGCCATTCCTCCAGCATACGTCGGTGACTGCCGCAACCAATTGTGACGCATATCATTGCAACATACTCCTTGAACGAACTCTCTTGACGCGCGACCAGACGTCAACGCACGTGTGTGTTATGACAAAACACACTCGTTGAGAGTATACCAGGTTTCTCAAATAAATCAAATCCATTTGAACGAAAGACACGCTCCTACTTTGTCGTAAATCTTTCTGTTATAATTAAAACCGTTATTATCCGCAAAAAAGACGTCCTCCGCTCTGCACAAAACGTAAAGAACAGGACACATAACGGCACATGAGACCTGTGTTATTTTTTCTCTATATTCTTCATTTTACAATTCACGATTGCCTACGACTTGCAAGCAGGAAAAAAACGTATATAATCGACCTAATATAGACGCGAAGAGTCGCGCGTTGCTGTCGCTGTGCTAGCGTAAGGCGCCCATGCGCATATTCATGCGTCATTACCGCACGCCGCCGTATGCGACGCCACGACGTAAAAAGTGGTTTTGATTCGAGTCTTGCGTGAAAAAATCCCTTTTATACGATATTTTCACACTCGATTGAACTTTTACGCTTAATTTGACGAAAAGGAAACTTAGGCGACTACCGTTGTAACGTCGTGATTTGGTAAGGAATGATTTAGCCATGTATTTTTCACTCATTGACAAGATCGATAACCTCGTGCCTGGCGAGTCGGTTACCGCCACAAAATCGCTCGCAATGTCGGAAGAATATCTGCGCGATCACTTCCCCAGATTCCCCGTTATGCCTGGCGTGCTTATGATCGAAGCAATGACGCAAGCGTCCGCGTGGCTGGTGCGCATGTCGGAAAACTTCGCGCACAGCATGGTCGTGCTCAAGGAAACGCGCAACGTAAAGTTCGGGCAGTTCCTTCAGCCCGGTCAGACCCTCGTGGTCACCTCTAAAATCGTCTCTGACGATGACAATCAAACGGTTCTTTCTGCGCAGGGCGCGATTGAAGACGCCGTTCGAATTCGAGCGAAACTCACGCTCGCTAAATATAACCTACGCGATTTGTCGCCCCATCAGGCGCAATTCGACGGTAAACTGATCAAAAGACTTCAAGAGGAACTGGCGCTACTGTGGAACGAGTACCAGGTTCCTTGAAGTTCTATTGGAACAATCAACTGGAACAAATTGAGTAAGTCGTAGTCGTCCGTCGGTGATTTCACGATTGCCCCTCTTGCTCGTTTGATTTTTTATCAGCGCTACCGAACGCAATGGATCCTTATTCTGCTCGTGGAGCGCAATAAATTACTAACCCATAAGACCATGTGTCTTAAAAGTTTTACACCTTTTAGGAGAGTATAAATGGCGACGAAAGAAGAAATCTTTTCCGCTGTTCAAGACGTCCTTGTCGATTCCCTTGCGGTTGACGCCGATGAAGTCACCCCCGATGCGACCTTGCTGGACGACCTAGGCGCTGAGTCGATCGACCTGCTTGAAATCGTCTTCAGCCTCGAAAAGAAGTTCGAGATCAAAATTGATCGAAGCGAATTGATCCCCGAAGATATCTTCACCGACGCTCAATACGTCGTTGACGGTAGACTTACCCCGGCTGGTCTGAGCATTATCGCCGATCGTCTGCCCAATGCCAATATGGAAGTTCTGGAACAGAATCCGATGGTTCAAAACGTTGCAAAGGTTTTGACGGTTCAATCTGTCTGCGATCTGGTTGAAAAGAAACTCCAGTGAGAAGTTGTTCTGTTAAGGATCTAACCGTAGCCTTGTAACAGTCTATAAGGTCGGTCGATTCCGCTCGTGAGACGTCGCTATGCAACGCGACGTCTCACTTGTAGATTTTATTCTAATCCGACAACAACGCAAACGAAGTTTACTCATGAATTGGTACTGGATCGATCGTTTTACTCTGTTCGAAAGCGGCAAACGAGCACATGCCGTCAAAACGATCACGCGAGCAGAGAGTCATTTGCGCGACCATTTTCGGTTTCATCCGATTGCGCCCGCTTCGCTGATTATTGAAGGTCTCGCTCAAACCGCCGGACTCATGATCAACGAAGCGACTAAGTTCGACAAAAAGGTCGTCCTCGGTAAGATTCCTTCCTTAACCTTCTACGATACGGAAATCGTACCCGGCGACGTCTTGACCTACGAAGCCACCGCCGACTATATCAACGACGAAGGTTCAATGGCCACGGTCGCGGTCAAACGTAACGAAGAACTGGTCGCAGAAGGCGTCTTGGTCTTCGCTCACCTCGGTTCCGACTTCAATAGTAAACGTCAGTTTGCCGAAGGCGACCTAGAAGATCTCGTGCGCGCCTACGGTATGTACGACGTTGGCGTCGACGCCGACGGTAATCCTCTCCATGATCCGTCGCTGTAATTCGCTTCGCTTTTATACGTCGCCGTCACGGTCGTAGCTTTTATTTCGACCGAATTTGCCTCCCCCCCTATACGACGTCCAAACGCGTCGTTCTTTCCAAAGGATATTGATATGAGTCGCAGAGTTGTAGTAACTGGCATTGGTCTTGTGACCCCGCTCGGTCATGACGTCGAATCGATTTGGCGTCGTATGCTCAATGGCGAGTCTGGCGTCGCGCGCATTACAATTTTCGACGCCTCAAACTTCGCTACTCAAATCGCCGCTGAGGTCAAAAATTGGGACGTCGACGATATCGGCGAAGATCCTCAGCAGTGGAAGAACCAAGATCGCCACACGAAATTCGCCGTCGGCGCCGGATACAAAGCCATGTCCGACGCGGGTCTACTCGGCGACGGCGCTAAGTATATCGATCCTGAACGCTTCGGCGTCTATACCGGCGCCGGCGAGGGCGAGCAGAGCTTCGAGGATTTCTCCACGATGATGATCGCCGCTCTTGACGAAAACGGCAATCTCGACGAAGGTAAATTCGTACAAAAGGGTATGGAAATCCTCAATCCCGTGCGTGAACTTGAGCAGGAACCTAATATGCCCGCGGCGCACTTGGCCGCTATGTTCAACGCCAAAGGCCCCAATGTGAACTGCCTCACCGCCTGTGCCGCAAGCGCTCAAGCGATTGGCGAAGCGACCGAAATCATTCGTCGTAACGAAGCCGATATTATGATAGCCGGCGGCGCGCATTCGATGATCCATCCCTTTGGCGTTACTGGCTTTAATCTTCTCACCGCGCTGAGCGTCTCCAATGACGAACCCGAAAAAGCCTCGCGCCCCTTTGATAAAAATCGCGACGGTTTTATTATCGGCGAAGGCGCCGGTATGCTCATTCTCGAAGAACTTGAACACGCCAAAGCACGCGGCGCGCATATCTACGGTGAAATCGCCGGGTACGGCGCCACCTCCGACGCCTACCGCATTACCGACATCCACCCGGAAGGTCGTGGCGCCATTAGCTGTATGCGTCTGGCGCTGGAAGACGCCGGCGTTAAGCCCGAGGAGGTCGATTATATCAACGCGCACGGCACCAGTACCAGTGTAAACGACCGCGTCGAATCCCTCTCGATTCGCGAGGTCTTTGGGAAATACGCCTATCAGATTCCCGTCTCCTCCACTAAGAGTATGACAGGTCACCTCATTGCCGCCGCCGGCGCGACCGAGTGCATCTATTGCCTGCTCGCAATTCGCGATAATATCGTCCCGCCCACAATTAACTTCGAAACGCGCGATCCCGACTGCGACCTCGACTACGTGCCGAACGTCGCGCGTAAAGTCGACGTCAACGTCGCGCTGAGCAATAGCTTCGGCTTCGGCGGTCAGGACGTCTCCCTGGTTGTGAAACGCTACACCGCCTAAGAGTCCTCCATTAATCGCAGTCTATTGCCATTAAGCCCAAGAGAATACGCATTCCTTGGGCTTCTCTTATATTCAACCGTCACAATCCTTCGATCGCTGGTCGCTCGCTATGAAATTCTTTATCGCCGGCATTATGCAAGGCTCCAAGCAGGAATCGTCTATTCACTCTCAATCGTACCGCGCTGAAATTACGCGCGCGCTCCAACAAGCTTTTCCTGACGCGGAGGTTTACGATCCGTTTGCACAGCATAACAACTCTTTGGGATATACCCACGAAGAGGGCAAGCGCGTCTTTCTCACGCATAACCGCATGTGTTCTACCGACGTCGACGTGCTCATTGCGTTCCTACCCGAAGCGTCCATGGGCGGCGCTATTGAAATCTGGGAAGCCTGGCAAAATGGCGCCGTTGTCGTTACCATTAGCCCCATGACGGTCAACTGGGTTGTGAAATTCCTCAGCGACGTCGTTTACTCTACCCCGGAAAAGTTTTATAACGCGCTCAATGACGGTTCTCTCGCGAAATTCCTCGCCAATCAAAACTCAAGAGCGATTAAACGAAGCCTCGATAATCTCAGCGAACAAAGCCAGCCCGTCTTTTTCTGACCTCTACGTATGCGTCCTTAGCGTATAGTCCTTTTTTTCAAGAGTTCCATGTCGCGCCACGCCTTAAAACTGAGTCTCGCCTGGGTTCTGCTACTCCTCCTAGCCGCGCTTGTACGACTGGGCGTCGCTCTGTATTGGGAAGATTACGTCCATTCGCATGTGCCGGAACCGATCGCGCTCGACCAGGACGGTCCGTTCTTCTTCGGCGATTCCGACTCCTACTGGAAACTCGGTCGCGCGCTAGCGTTCGGACGTCGTTATGAATTCGACTCCGAACGACACTGGCAAATCTTTCGTACCCCGGGCTATCCCGCGATCCTCGCGCCGCTCTTTTGGATCTTTGGCGAATACCCGTCGACCCTCTATGCCAGATTAGAAGGCGTGGCGTTCGGCGTTCTCAACGTTGCGCTCATTGGTCTGCTCGCGTTGCGTATGCTCCCGCGTGGTCGAGCTTCACACTACGTCGCTTACCTCGCAAGCGCCTGTGCCGCTTTTGACCCCGCTATGGCGCTACAGTGCGTCTGTATTCTGTCGGAAGAACCTTTTCTGACGTTCCTACTCTTACAAATGCTCCTCTTCACAAGACTTCTAAATAGACTCGCTCTACTGCCCTATCCAAGCGTAGCGACCGACACAAAGGAGCGCCGACAATATGGTAAAATCTCGCGCGACGCCGCGTTACTTGGCGTCGTGACCGCTGTGACGATCTACCTGCGTCCGAGTTGGTACTATTTCCTCACTTTCGCTACGCCCATGATTCTACTGGCGCCGGTTCTGTGGCGCTACGTTACAAAAAAGAGCGCGACTAAACTCTTTGCTAATATTCGGCTTACCCCACTGATCCTGGCGCTGGGACTCTTTTGCCTGTGCTACACGATCTGCCTAGCGCCTTGGGCAGTGCGTAATTATCGCCTCGCCGGAAAATTCATTCCCACTTCGTTGCAACTTGGCGCGAGTCTCTACGACGGTCTGAACCCCACGGCGAACGGCGCTAGCGACATGAGCTTCGTCGACGTCTTTCGAGAAGAAGAAAGACAGTTTCCCTCCGACGACCCCAATGTGCATTTCGAAGTCAGACTCGACAATCGCCTCAAAGACGCCGCGGTTCTATGGTCGCTGGAGCATCCGCTTGACGTCTGTAAATTGGCGTGCGTCAAAATCATTCGGCTATGGTCTCCAACGCCTCACGACAGCGCCTTCTCGCGCCCCGTGCTCAAAGCGATACTCTTTCTGAGCTATACGCCCATTATGCTCATGGGCCTATTCGGCGCGTTTCTAGCGTTAAAACGCAATCCGACGCTGTTGACACTACTGTTGCCCGCGCTGTACGTCACCCTACTCCATTCGATATTTGTCGCTTCGATCCGTTATCGCGTGCCGGTCTTCTTTGGATTCTATATTCTAGCGTCCTACGCGCTGATCGTTCTGACAAATACCGCGTGGAAGCGTCGTTGCTCCCCACACGCTTAAACCGGACGTCAAAGCGTCCATCGGCATTGGTTATGTTATAACGTTTGAGCGTATTATTCCGATTGTGCCAATTCTTTTAACTACACAAAGAAAAAGGACAAAAAAAGTCCTTTTTTTGGCGTCGGCGGCGTTAAGGTCTAGAATCTTAGACCGGATGAAATTATAATGGCACAATGGTAGTTAGTTTGTCAAATTCTGGCAAATCAGCGCCTTAGGGTCTCAGACTCAGGCTAACGCTCTGGCGTAATTCAATTGAGCGCGGCCGTTCAGACTCATAGCCTTCTAATTCCTTGAAATCATCGTTTAGGCGCCGATGGCGTCTGAGACGTTTGTTTGGAGAAACGACATGCCGCGTTTATCGCTGATACGTTCCTTTTGGATTGCCATATATCTAGGAGTAGTCTCCATCGCTTTGTCGCTAGGCGGTCAACAGGTCGCTTGGGGTCAAGTTAGCGGCGGCGGCGGTTACGACCCCATGGACGCGATGAACGCAGGCATTGACGCTAGTAGTTCCGCTATGGGCGGTCAAGCGCAACCTGGCAAAGCGCTCGTGAATATCTCCAGCGGTCTTAAACGTTCCGGCTCCTCTCTCAGTGGCGCTCAAGCGTTCTTCTACGACGACACAGCGTTCGTGCTTCGCGTGAACTTTGCCAAAATCGACTATGAAGGTCTCAGTGAATTCGTCGATGAACTCGTCGACAAGGGCGTCGGCTCGATACGCTCCGACGATAAGTATCGCGTCGAACTGCGCGACTACCAGCGTGATTCGATTAAATCGAACTTCCAGCAGATGGCTTCGATCATTCAGAATACGATTGTCAAGGAATGCTTCGGCAATGGCATTGACGAATTATACGTATTTGCCTATATCACGGACGCTGGAACGGAACTTTACGGCGCCGTGTCCCTGGAAGGTCTCACCGACGCTCAGCAGAACAAGGTCGTTGATCGTCTAGCGTCCCTGAACTCCATTGCAGTCTTCAAGCGTTTTGGATTTGCCGTGAGCGTTGTGCTTCACCCTGACATGGTACAACCCGACCTGGAACCTATTCAGGAAAAATATCTTGCGAAGATCATTGAGAGTAAACGTAGCAACGTCTACGGCTCTTACGGCAATTCGCAAAACGCCTCTAATCGTAGCGGTATGGGCGACTCTTACGACGCTCGTGGCGCTAGCGGCGTGACCGGCGCTCGTGGCGCAGAATCCGCCGCTGCGGCCGCCGCTGCGAAACTGCCCCCGGAATTGGCTGGGCTACCTGCGAATCTCGTCGCCGATTGCGTCAAGGATATAGAAGACGCCAAAGAAAAGGCGCGCGCTGAATCGCGCAAAAACGTCCTGCCATTTGTGCGTCGACGCTTCACCTCGCCCGCGTCCGCTGCCAGCGCTAAAGTTGTCGGCGAAACGCTCGCGCTCTCTGACGGCGCCTGTTTGAGTTTTGTTTCGCCCCAACCGGAAGCGTTCTTAAGTTCACTCCCGCTGTTCTTCAATCGTGGCGGTTCCGGCGCGCCCTTTGCCGGTCTGGGTGGCGCTCAGGATTCCGACGGCGTGAACATTGGCAACCTGCAGCAAGGCGTTAATGACCAAGAGTTCCTCAGTAGTCTCTTTAAGGAAGCGGAGGCTGTTTCCTTGAGCGTCTCTTTGGTCGGCGCCCCGAAAGTTGCCGTCCTTGCTTCTCTTAAAGAGGAAGAGACCGCCACAAACGTCGCGACCGCCGCAAAAGCCGCCATTCAGCTCGGCAAGGGGCAAATTGTCGAAGCGCTACAAGCGAAATTCGACGACGCGATTGCCGAAGCCGACCCCGATGCGGAATCGGTCGACCTGTCTCCTCTCTTTGACGCGGTTCTCACCGGTCTGGAACCGGTTCAAGACGGAAAATTCCTCGCTGTCGCTTTGAGCTTCGAACCACTGCGTGAAAACGCCTCCTTACTACTGCCGCTCTTCCAGGGTGTGGAATCCAAGTCGGCGCAAGAGATTGAGTCGGAAGAAATCGACTGGTCTCGTGGCGACGATTCCGCCGCAAGCGACCCCGCTGCTGACGACGAAGAAGAGGATGACGACGACCCCTATAGCATTACTGAAGCTGAAGACGAAGAAGACAATAGCGTTCAAACAGACGAAGACGACGAAGACGATCCCTTTGGCGACGACGAATTCTAAATCGCCTCTTTACGCATAACGCCTCTGTGCGTGACCTAAGTTAGGAACGAGCCGATTGACGTCTGTGTCAGTCGGCTCGTTCTTTATGCGCTCTGTCGAACTCCTTTTAAAATGACCATTTCGTGTAAATTGATATATTATCGACTTTACATATTTAACGAAATGACGTTATTCCACATGATGTAGCGGTGAACTGCAGTTTTTTTTCACACAGACGTTTATATGGACGTCTACGGCGTTTCTGGTATAATGAACAGACGTGTGAGATATGTAGCGCCTATGCCACGGCGCGACATGATATTACGCAAACACAAGTTCGAATAACGGGACGTCTAGTTGGAACAGACAATCTGATCACATGTTCCAATAAGGCGCGACTAGCCCCCGAGACCACGGGTAATAA
>JAUNMR010000006.1:136999-141969 GCA_030537455.1 Planctomycetia bacterium
TATATTTTCAACTTATAGGCAGTAAGGCGCTCGTACAATGGTTGATAAAAAACAGCTGTCCGAAGAAGATATCAAGCGTCTATTCATAACGCCTGCCCTTGTTGCCAAAGGGTGGAATGACAAGATAAAGATGGAAGAATCCGTCATGGAACAAGCCGTCAAGGTTACCGACGGTAAGATCAATATCAGCGGCAATAAGGTATTCCGTGATAAACCTCTCAGAGCGGATTATATCCTGTATTATATAACGAATTATCCGATTGCCATTGTAGAGGCAAAGGACAATAATCACTCCGTTTCCTACGGTATTCAGCAAGCGAAGACCTATGCCAAAAAGATGCATATTCCCTTTGCCTATAGCTCCAACGGGGACGCATTCCAGGAGTATGATTTTCTCACGGGCAAGGAGCGTCAGATAGCGCTAGCGGACTTCCCAACGCCGGAGGAACTCTTTGAGCGTTATAGGCTCGAAGCGAATAACGGCGCGGGTCTTTCAGAAGATGAAATCAGAATCATCAACCAACCGTACTGTTCCGGGCAGAATATCAACGATCCTCGCTATTACCAGCGCAATGCGATTAATGGCACAGTTGACGCCATAGCCCGGGGACAAAAGCGCATTCTTCTGGTCATGGCAACCGGAACGGGCAAGACCTTTACCGCATTTCAGATTGTATACCGACTTCTCAAGAGCGGGCTGAAGCGAAAGATTCTGTATCTCGCAGATCGCAATATCCTCGTCGATCAATCGATTCAGCAGGATTTTGCGCCATTAAAAGGGACTACGCATAAGATCGACTTCTCCAAAGACGACCCGACTCTTATATCGTCTTATGAAGTATTCTTTTCTTTGTACCAGCAACTATCCGGTAAGGCGGAAAGCGACGATACAGAAGAGGACGGCGAGGAAGCTATTACAAAGTTTCAAGCGCTCTTTTCGCCGGACTTTTTTGACCTTGTGATCGTGGACGAATGCCACCGCGGGTCGGCTAAAAAGGACAGCAGTTGGCGCAAGATCTTGGAATACTTCAGCCAAGCGACTCAAATCGGTATGACCGCCACGCCCAAGGAGACGCGATATATCTCGAATATTGACTACTTTGGCGAGCCGGTCTACACGTACAGCTTGAACGACGGTATCAACGACGGCTACCTTGCGCCTTTTAAGGTCATTAATATAACCACCGACGTCGGCGACGGTTGGCGACCTTATAAAGGACAGCGGGACGTCAACGGGCAGGAAATTGAAGACCGTATCTATAACAACAGCGATTACGATTATAGAATCGTGCTCGAAGATCGTATCAATCAGGTTGCGGCGGAAATTACCAATTACCTGAAAAGTACCGACCGAATGGCAAAGACTATCGTCTTCTGTGCGACGGAGGAACATGCGGAACGTATGCGCGTGGCGCTCGTCAATTTGAACGCCGATATGTGCCGGGAAAATCCCGATTACGTCGTGCGCATTACCGGTAGCGATCCCTACGGTAAGTCAAAGCTTGATTATTTTATCTCCGTGACGGCGCAGTATCCCGTCATCGCGACCACGTCCAAGCTGCTGTCCACCGGGGTGGACTGCAAGATGACCAAACTCATCGTTCTCGACCAGATGATTGGCTCAATGACAGAGTTCAAACAGATCATCGGACGTGGCACGAGAATCCGGGAAAAAGAAGGTAAGACACACTTTGTCGTCATGGATTTCAGAGCTGTGTCACGCTTGTTTGCCGACCCCAAATGGGACGGCGACGTCAAGATAGACGATTCCTTTGATCCCAATAGGACGCCGAAGAAACCAGTTTCGACAGTGGATCCGGATCCAGACCCGACGCCTACGCCACAAGAAAAACCTTTTGTCGACGTCGACGGTTGCCCGGTAAGGATTATCAATAAGAAGGTTTCGGTCTATGACCCGGACGGCAAACTGCTTCGGCAAGAGAGCGTTATCGACTACACCAAGCGCAATATTCGCGGCGAATACGCCTCGTTGGATCGTTTTATCAGCGACTGGTCGGCGCGCGACAAGAAGCAGGAAATCGTTGAACTCTTCCAAGAGCACGGGATCGATTTGCAAGCGCTCAAGGACGAACGAAATATGTCAGACGTCGACGATTTCGATTTCATCTGCCATGTCGCCTATGATCAAAAGCCCTTGACAAGGCGTGAACGCGCCGATAATGTCAAAAAGCGCGACTTCTTCAGTAAGTACAGCGGCGTAGCGCGGGCAGTCTTAGAGGCTTTGCTGGACAGGTATATGGATTCAGGCGTTTATGAAATCGAAAAGACCACGATTTTAAAGCTAGATCCCTTTTCGAAGTTCGGCGCCCCTGCCAAGATAGTCTCCTATTTCGGCGGGTCAGACGGCTATCGTTTAGCGGTGCAGGAACTAATGCAGGAGCTATATCGCGTAGCTAGTTGAGCCGTAAGGGTTTACAGAAGAACATACCGCCTCCTGGCGCCAGGTCGTCGTAGGAAATGCTTCGATACGCGTTTCTCACCATAAGGAAGGACTTCATGAGTAGTTTAACAAACTTTGTAAAGCGATTACGAGATATTATGCGCCAAGACCCTGGTATCAATGGCGACGCGCAGAGAATCGAACAGATCGCCTGGATGCTCTTTCTGAAGGTTTATGACGCAAAAGAACAGGACTGGGAAGTAGGGGACGACGATTACGTTTCAATCATCCCTCATAATTGTCGTTGGGGCGAGTGGGCAAAGCCAGACGTCTCCGGTCATGCGGTGACCGGTATCCACCTCCTTCAATTTGTAAATAGCGTGCTCTTTCCAACCTTAAAGGGCTTGACCGTTACCAAAGACACGCCCATTAAGAAGGCGATTGTTAAGACGACCTTTGAGGACGCGAACCAGTATATGAAAGACGGCGTGCTCCTGCGTCAGGTCGTCAATGTGATAGACGAACTTGATCTGGGCGATTACGACGAGATCCACGCTTTCGGCGAGATCTACGAGTCGATCCTGCGCGAGCTTCAGAGCGCCGGCTCCTCTGGCGAATTTTATACGCCACGCGCGGTAACAGACTTTATGGCGCGTATGATCGAACCGCAGATCGGGGAGCAAATGGCGGACTTTGCCTGTGGAACCGGCGGCTTTCTCACGAGCTGGCTCAAAGAGCTTGAGAAGCGCATTAAGACCACAGAGGATCGGGAGAAATACGACGCCTCAATCTACGGAATTGAGAAGAAGCAATTCCCCTATATGCTCTGTATCACCAATATGCTCCTGCACGGGATCGACGTCCCGAGAATCTATCACGACAACTCCTTGACGAAAAAAGTCCTTGACTATGGCGAAGACGATAAATTTGACGTGATCCTCATGAATCCACCCTATGGGGGCAATGAGAAGGCGGATATTAAAAGCAATTTCCCCTCTGACCTTGCTAGTAGCGAGACGGCCGACCTGTTCATGTCGGTCATTATGTACCGTCTGAAGAAGAACGGACGCGCCGCTGTCATTCTTCCGGACGGGTTCCTCTTCGGTACTGACAACGCCAAGGTAACGATCAAAAAGAAACTTCTGTCAGAGTTTAACTTGCATACCGTGATCCGCCTACCGCACAGCGTCTTTGCGCCCTATACGTCAATCACGACAAATATTCTGTTCTTCGAGAACACCGGCGCGACCAAAGAGACATGGTTCTATCGCCTCGATATGCCCGAGGGCTACAAGAACTTTTCCAAGACCAAACCCATGAAAGTCGAGCATTTCGATCCGGCAGTACAGTGGTGGCATGACCGTCAGGAGATCACGCTTGACGGCTTTGACAAAGCCAAAAAGTACACGGCGCAAGAGCTTGTGGACAGAAACTATAATATCGACCTATGCGGCTATCCACACGAGGAAGAGGAAATTCTGCCACCAATGGAACTAATACGGCAATATCAGGAGAAACGCGCAAGTCTCAACGCTGATATTGACCGCATTCTTGCCGAAATCACCGCTATTCTTGGAATTGACGCTATCGAGGAGTGAGACAATGACCGCGCAACAATTGAAAAATTCCATTCTCCAGATGGCTGTCCAGGGCAAACTCGTGCCTCAAGACCCCAATGACGAGCCCGCAAGCGTTCTACTTGAGCGCATTCGCGCTGAGAAGGAAAAGCTCATAAGAGAAGGCAAAATCAAGAGGGAAAAGAACCCCTCTGTCATCTTTCGTGGTGAGGATAATATGCCTTATGAGAAGATCGAAAATAATCCACCCGTTTGCATCGCTGAGGAAGTCCCGTTTGAGATTCCAGAGAGCTGGGCGTGGGTGAGATTAGCAGATCTTGTTGCCATATACACAGGTAAGAAAGATGCTAACTTCGGAACCCCAAACGGTAAATATGATTTCTTTACCTGTTCAAATGAGCCTATTCGAAGTACAACTTATTCTTACGATGGTGAGTATCTAATTATGCCAGGGAACGGTGCCAATATAGGTTTGGTAATCTACTATCATGGGAAGTTTGAAGCATATCAGCGTACATACTTGCTTGAAAATATACATGATATTAATCTGACCTACGTAAAATATCACCTTGAATTTAACTGGAAATCCTATAATACTGATAAAATGTATGGTTCAGCAATTCCATATATCAAACTAAGGAATTTGCAGAATTACCTTGTTGCGATTCCACCCGTAAAAGAGCAATCAAGGATTGTTGATGAGATAGAAAGATACTTACTGCTTGTCCAATCCTATGAATATAAGGAATTAGATTTAGCTAGACTAGATAAAGCTTTTCCTGCTCTCCTCAAGAAATCCATCCTCCAGCAAGCGGTCATGGGCAAGCTCGTCCCGCAAGACGAAACCGACGAGCCCGCCAGTGTACTGCTCGACCGTATTCGCGTTGAGAAGCAGGCGCTTGTTAAAGCTGGGAAGATCAAGAAGGATAAGCATGAGAGCGTGATTTACCGTAGGGATAATTCTCATTATGAGAAGTTAGACGGCGTCGAAC
>JAUNMR010000064.1:0-3391 GCA_030537455.1 Planctomycetia bacterium
ACGGCGACCCGGAAAATAAGGCGTATCAGACGATTAATATGACCTATCGTCCCTCCACGCACACCTGGAGAGGCTGGGTTCACCATCGTCCCGACGACGCGAGTCCCTTTACCGAGCCGTACCTGACATTCGTCAATGGCGCGACCCCTTGGGGCGGCGCGAAAAAACGCGACGAACACAACGTCCCCGAGAATATCGCCGGTCTGTTTATCGTGGAAGCCTACGGCGCTAACGACCCCGATAACCTCAAGACCCTACCGCCTTATTCCGCTTACTCCCCCGTGAGTAAACTCGCGCACAACGCCCTCTCCGGAGAACACCACGGCGTTAAGGTCGAAGGGGAAGACGCGCTGCGTCTGCTCGCGTGGATCGATACCAACGGTCCGTACCTCGGCGACGAAGAAATCCGCGCTATGTACGACCCAGACAGCGTCGCGATTAATACCGCGCCGAAGATCCGACCGCGTATCGCCACCGCTCCGGTCATTAACCGCTTTAATATCCGTCAAGACGGCGACACCTCCGCGTTCCTGCCGGAACTCAAGCTCCTCCCGAACGCCGACCCGAATTATGACCCGAACAAAGCGGTCTTCGCCGCTCAGGCCAAGGAATTTGAAGCGGAAAAAGCGTCCATTAAGGTGGAACTGGTCGCCGCGAACTACGGCTCCGGTGATAAACGCGTCGACGTCCTCGAAAAGGTCAATGAGGTCTTTGACGGCACGCGCCTGATCCAACTGGCTCGATACAACACCGAATTTGGCGACCCGACCCCGAACGTCAAAAAGACGCTGCGTATCGACTATAAGATCAACGGCGGCGACGTCAAGCACGTGGAATTCCAGGAAAACGCGCGCGTCGTACTCCCTAAATAGTCAAAGCGACTCATTTTACACACGCGCTAGGCTAGCTGAGCGCTCCTAGCGGTATGACTCAGCGCAACTTGCCAGTCGCTCGGCGGTAAGTTGCGCTCTTTCTTTGATTTAAGAACTTTTCCCGACGTTAGCGCCGAGCAGCCGTCGCTCGCCGCCGACGTCTAGCTATAACGAGACTTACCGATGAAACGCAGAGATTTTCTCAAATCGAGTCTAATCGGCGCCGCCGTCGCCGGATTAGCGCCGACTCTCGCGCAACGCGTCGCGCCGCAAGCGCTTGCACAAGAGAACGCCTCCTCGTCGCGTCCGCGCTGGTTCAAGGGCAATTTACACTCCCACTCCCACTGGAGCGACGGACAAGACCTACCGGAGGTCGTCGTCGACGCTTACAAACGAAACGGCTACGATTTCTTCAGTTTGACCGACCACAATATTTTGCACCAGCAACGCCTACGATTCGACGGTTTCGCGATGAACTATGCGCCCAGCGATATGGCGCCTTTTAAAGACGAAAACTCCTTCTGGAAACGTATTGCGCCGCAATACGCCTGGCCAAATCTGGTCGAGGAGCATCTTCAGGTCGCAAAGAATCGTTTCGGCGAAGATTCCGTACGCATGATCGAAACCAAAGACGGAAAATACGTGAGAATGAAGACCGAAGAGGAACTGCGCGCGCAATTCGCCGAACCCGGTAAGTTCCTACTCATTCCCGGGTTCGAAATGACCGCGCCTTTTATCCACGTAAATCTCATTAACGTCGAGCAAGACTTCTATATGAACGATCCCTCAATGAAGGATCTAATCGTCAAGCTTTACGACCACGCGTGCGAATTTTACGCCGACGCGCGGCGCCCCTACCTCTTTACGGTCAATCATCCGCTGTGGCAGTATTACAATATCCAGCCGAGCTATCTCTTTTCCCGACCGGGCATTAGGCATTTTGAACTGCTCAATAACGACACGAGCTATAAGATAATCCCGGAAGCGTGGACGCCGGAACTGCTCTGGGATATTGTCAACGCCTATCGCGCCTGTAACGACCAGCCGCTACTGTTCGCGACCGGTACCGACGATAGCCACGGAATCGTGCGTCAGGACTACGTGGCCTTCCACAGCTGGATGCACGTGCTCGCCGACGCGCTAGAGGTCGAGTCACTCTTCGACGCCATGAATCGCGGTCGCTCCTACGTCTCCACCGGACTGTCCTTCCAAGAGATCTCTTTTGACGGCAAGACCTTAGCGGTTAAACTCGATCCGACTTTGGAAGGTCAATATCGAATCGAATTTTACGGCGTGAAGAAAGACTACGACCAGACGGTCAAATACGTCGAAACGACCGATGGCACACGCGAAATCCCAACGCACACTGTCGAATGCTGGTCGCCGGAAATCAGCAAGGTTCTCGACGCAACCGACCGTCTCGAGGGAAGTTACACCCTTAAGTCGGACGACCTCTTTGTGCGCGCAAAAGCCTACCGCGTCGGCGCCGGAAACGTCAGCCACGGCGCGACAACCGCTCCGACCCTACTGGCGGCCGACGCCGCTTGGACCCAGCCCTATCGCCAGGGCGACGTCTTCTAAGCGCCAAAACGCGCGACGCCCCCGGGGGTTCCCCCTCTGGGGACGTCGCCCTGTGCAATTCCGCACGCTTCGGGTATAATATCAAAAAAACAACGCCAAGTGGTTTTGACCTAGGATCCACGCGCCATGCCGTCTGCTCACATCGCACAACTCCTCCAAAATATTCGCAACGCCTCTTCGACGAACGCCGATCGGGGCAAGTTATTCGAACTGATCTGCAAGGAATGGTTGTGTAACACCCGTCAATATAGGGAAATAGACGAAGTCTACCTCTGGAACGAATGGCCCAATCGCGACGGGGCAGATCGCGGAATCGACCTTGTCGCGCACACCGTGGACGATCAGTACTACGCGATCCAGTGCAAAGATTATCAGGAAGGCTCCAGCGTCTCTAAGGGCGATATCGACTCCTTCCTTTCCGCCTCGGGCAAGAGTTACGCCGGGGTACAATTCTCTCAACTCTTTGTCATAACGACCGTTGAGCTCGGCAGTAACGCTGCGAAGACCGTGAAAGATTACAATATCCCGGTGACGGTCATTCGATTCGACCAGCTCGAGGACGACGAATACGACTGGGAAGCGGTCAATAGCAATCTTCTCGCGGGTCGCGCCGAGCTCCTCGCGGGCGCGGCGCGTGCGCGTAAGGTCGCACGACCGCATCAGGTTGCGGCGATTAACGACGTCCTTAAAGGTCTACAGGAGCACGACCGTGGCAAACTGATTATGGCGTGCGGTACCGGTAAGACCTTTACCGCGCTCAAGATAGCGGAAAAAATCGCGCCCAATGGGACAGTCCTCTATCTGGTTCCGTCCCTCATGCTCCTGGCGCAATCGCTCAGGGAATGGACAACTCAGAGCGAAGTGCGCCTGGCGCCGATTGTTATCTGCTCCGATACCCAGGCGCACGAACAGGACGATCGACGCGCTGACGTCCTTAC
>JAUNMR010000064.1:3491-7885 GCA_030537455.1 Planctomycetia bacterium
TGTGCTATACCGCAATTCGACCTTGTCGTCTGCGACGAGGCGCACCGCACCACCGGCGCTAAGACCGGCGACGCCGATGAATCCTCCTTTGTTAAAATCCACGATAACAACCAGATACGCGCCGCCAAGCGGCTCTATATGACCGCCACCCCGCGCGTGTACTCCAGCGCCCTACAGGAATCCGCCAAGCAGAGCGACGTCCTACTGTGCTCCATGGACAATGAAGAGCAGTACGGTCCGGTTCTGCACTATCTCCCCTTCGGCTCCGCCGTCGACCAGGGGCTACTGTCCGACTACAAAGTGATTATCTTTGCCGTCAGCGACCATGACGCACTCGTAAAGACCGCGCACACGCGCGTTCTAAGCGAAATCGCCAAAAGACGCACAACCAAGGCTGAAGTCAATAAAGAAGACATACCGCTCGACGAGATCGCTCAGATGATCGGATGCTGGCGCGCGCTCGCCAAAAACCGCGCCGCCGGCAGCGTGGAGCACAGCGACGATTTTAAAAACGACCCCGAGCCTATGAAGCGCGCCGTCGCCTTTCTCGGAAAAATCGCCAAATCAATTGAATTCGCAGACGTCTTTGAGACCGTCGCCGAAACCATGATTGAAGACGCCAACGCAAAGAACACCGAAGAGGGCCAGCGGCGTATCGAACTGGAAGCCAGCGGCGAGCTCGACTTCCACGCGACACACGCACAAGCGCACGAACTCGACGTCGACTATACCGACGCGGAAGACTCCCAGCATGCGCAATCCCCCTTGCGCCTGGCTGTAGAGCACGTCGACGGTACCTTTAGCGGCAAAAAACGCCAAGAGCGACTCAACTGGCTCCGCGAAGAAGTGCCGGGCGTGTGCCACGTCCTCTCCAATGTGCGCTGTCTCTCCGAAGGCGTCGACGTGCCAAATCTTGACGCCGCGATCTTTATGACCCCGAGAAACTCAGAAGTCGACGTTATTCAAGCGGTTGGACGCGTGATGCGCAAAGCCGAGGGGAAAAAGTACGGATATATCATTCTCCCGATCGCTATTACCCCCGACGTCGACCCCGTCAAGGCGCTCGATAATAATCAGCGATATCGCGTGGTGTGGCAAACGCTTAACGCCATTCGCGCTCATGACGAACGATTTAGAATTATGATTAATCAGATGCAGGTTAATGAAAAACCTGATCGGATTATCGTCAAGACTCCCCAATCTCAGTCGACGACGACCGGGGAAAGTGAAAAAACCGCCCAGTACGTACAGGAGCGTATTCAGTTTGGCGAAAATAAACTTGACAACGCCATCTACGCCACAGCTGTTAAACGTTGCGGCGACAGAGAATACCTCGAGGACTGGGCGACGAAAGTCGCAGAACAAACTCAAACCAGAAGAGAGCTTATCGAAGCGCGCCTACAGAACCCCACAATAGAACAAAGTACCGCAATCAACTCGTTAGTTCAAACCCTCAAAGAGAACGTCAACCCGAACCTTGGGGAAAAAGACGCGCTCGACTTACTCAATCAGCATCTCACGACCCTGCCGATCTTTGAGGCGCTCTTTGAGCACAACGACTTTATGCGCGCCAACCCCGTCGCGCAAGTTCTAAACCAAGTTGCCGGAGCTTTTAATACCGCGCTCACTCCAGAAGAACATAGGCAAGAGGAACGACTTAAGAATGAAGTAAAACACAGTATCGATGGAGTTACAAGCGCTCAAGGACGGCTTTCTGTGATACACAAACTGTACGAAAAGTTCTTTAAGAAAGCGCTACCGGACGTCGCTGAAAAACTCGGCGTCGTCTACACTCCGGTCGAGGTTGTCGATTACATTCTCCATTCGATCGACTACGTCCTGCGCCAAGAGTTCAAACGAGCGCTAACCGACACAGACGTCCACATCCTCGACCCCTTCACCGGCACTGGCTCCTTTATCTCGCAACTGCTACTCTCCGGGTTGATTCAAGACAAAGACATTAAACGCAAATACGAACATGAGTTACATGCTAATGAACTCATGCTATTGGCGTACTATATCGCCGCGGTCAGTATCGAAGAAACATATCGCGGAATTCTAAAGGACAAGAATATCCCAATTTCGTCGAATGATAAAATTTCTTTTCCTGGAATTGTCTATACAGACACTTTTCAAACCACCGAAGCGCAACAATATATTTCCCAAACTTTTACGCCGATCAACTTGGTGAATAATAGCAAGCGTAGAAGAAGACAAAACCAGACCCCTATTGAGGTCATTATCGGCAACCCGCCCTATTCCGTCGGACAGAAAAGCGCTAATGACTTCAATCAGAACGAAAAGTATGAAACGCTCGACAAGCACGTCAAAGAGACTTATGTCGCTAAGGCTAAAACCACCAATAAAAACAGTCTTTACGATAGTTACATTAAAGCGTTCCGCTGGGCGTCTGACCGTCTTGAAAAATCCCAAGGAGGCGCTGGTCGCGGGGTCATTGCGTTCGTATCCAATGGCGCCTTTATCGATAACATTGCCATGGAAGGCTTTAGGAAATGCCTCGCCGAGGAGTTTTCGACGATTTATGTCTTTAATCTCCGTGGTAACGCGCGTACGTCAGGGGAATTGCGTCGAAAAGAGAAGGACAATGTCTTCGGTCAAGGGACGCGTACGAACATCGCGATAACGATCCTCGTAAAGAACCCCAGCGCTACGGAGAAAAAAATCTACTACCACGATATCGGCGACTACCTCACGCGCGAGCAGAAGCTTGGTATCATCGCCGCTTGTGGTAGTGTGGAACACACGCCGTGGGAGGAGATTACGCCTAATGAGAAGGGCGACTGGATTAATCAACGCGGAGGGGCGTTTTATGAGTTCTTTGGGTTGGGTGGAAAGAAAGAGCGAAAAGCTGACGCTGTGACATTCTTCCTGCCGTTTTACGGAAGAGGAGTAGAAACAGGGCGCGACGCTTGGACTTATAATTTCTCACGAGCTAATCTGATTGCCAATATGTCGCGTACCATCGATTTTTACAATAAGCAGGTTACAAGTTATAGACAAGCTTGTTCAACTGGGGGGGGGTACCGATTATAAGGAGTATTTAGATTCCGATCCATCGAGAATTAGTTGGAGCGCTGATCTCATTTCCAACTTTAAGAATACAAAATACTTTTCAGAACAGATTGAATCATTCATACGAGAAGGCTCCTATCGTCCATTTTGTAAAGAATATGTGTTCTTTCACAAGATGTTTAACAATCGTCAATCCCAACTCCCCAAGCAATTCCCAACCCCGAATACGCCCAATCTTGTTATTTGTGTTCCTCTCGGCGGGACAAAGGGACTTTCTGCGGTAATATCAAACTCAATTCCAGACATTCAGCTCAACTTCAACGGCCAATGCTTCCCGATCTACTACTACGAACCCACAGAGCGCCCCGACACGCTATTCGGCACGAACGACGCGGGCCTAGCGCAAATCGACGGCTACACGCAACGCTACGCCATTACCGATGAAATCCTCAACCTAGCGCAAAGCCGTTGCGGGAACGAGGTTACCCACGAGGACGTCTTCTTCTACGTCTACGGGGCGTTACATTCCCAGAGCTACCGCGAACGATACGCAAACGAACTAAAGAAAGAACTTGCGCGCCTACCGCTGCCGGAAAACGCAGACGTCTTCTGGAAATGCTGTGAAATCGGCCGAGAGCTCGCGGACTTGCATGTGAACTACGAGACCGGCGTCTCAACGATCCCCCAGCGCGACGGCGCTGCGCACGAACTACCAGCGCCCTACCCGCTGAATGTGCATATGAGCAAAGTTCAAGGACTTACCGACGCACAGCTCTATCGCGTCGACGCCAAAATGAAGCTCGGGGACAAAAAGGTCAAAACCACGATCATCGACTCGACAACCGGGGAGGAGAAAACTGTCGAGATTAGGGTCAAAGACGGTACGCTACGCTATAACAAATACATCGCCTTCTCGGGTATCCCGGAGGAATCGTTCCGTTATCAAGTGAACGGGCGATCTCCGCTCGAATGGCTCGTCGAACGCTACTACTACCGCGTCGATAAACAGTCACAGATCGTGGACGATCCGAACCTCTACAGCGACGATCCCCTGTACATATTCAATCTCATCCCGCGCCTGGTCGCGCTGAGCATGCGCACCCTAGAACTCATGGCGCAGGTTCCCGACCTGGAATAACGCGCAACGGTAAAGCCTTTAGACTAAAAGCTCGCACGAACTCGTGCAGATAAAATAAACCACACGCTTAAGCGTTCAGACGCCTTATTTTACGCCAAGCTGAAACAACGACCAAAACGACCAACCCACTGTCACGCCCGCCCTGCGTTTTTTTACGCCACGGGCTCCGCCCGTGGCGCCCCGCCCAAAGGGCGGGGCAAGCCGGAGGCTTCAGCCTCCGGAT
>JAUNMR010000030.1 GCA_030537455.1 Planctomycetia bacterium
CGTTCATATCCATACCGCCGGTCATATCGGGGTTCATACCGCCGGTCATGTCAGTCATGCCGCCGTTCATATTAGGATTCATGCCGTTGTTGTTATATTGTAGTCGTTGCGCGCGCAAGACGCCGGAGGTATCCTCAGGATCCCAGCTGATAATATCGTCGCCGTCTCCGTTGTCGTCGATCCCATCAGGACCACAGGACCAGATCGCGGGGCGCAGACCGTCGCCCTTTGTGGTCGGGTATTCGTAGCGATAGGGGTTCTTCCAAGAGTCAACCAGTTGCTTTTCGTCGATGAAGGGCTCGGTAATCTTGGGCGGACGAGGAGTTTGCGGAACTTGAGGATTACCCGTCATACTACCGGGCTGACCATAACCGCCCATACCGCCCATATCGCCGCCCATGCCGGTTCCACCGTACATACCAGTGGAATCCATGCCCGAACCGCCGTACATACCGCTCATATCGCCGCCCATGCCGGCGCCGCCGTACATGCCAGTGGAATCCATGCCAGCGCCGCCGTACATACCGTTCATATCGCCGCCCATGCCGGCGCCGCCGTACATGCCCGTGGAATCCATACCCATGCCCATGCCGTTACCGCCCGTGCCCATGCCGGCGCCTGACATATCGCCGCCCATGCCGACGCCTTGACCATAACCGCCCATACCGGTCATATCGCCGCCCATGCCGCCCATGCCAGCGTCGGTCATACCAGGTTGACCGTTCTGATCGGTCTGCTGATTTTGTTGTTGCTGCTGTTGAGCGTTCGGGTCGACTTTACCAACCAGCGCGTAGAGACCCTCCTGTTGCGTCGGGTAACGACCAATTTCAATTTTAAATTGTTCAACCGCATTTTGGACGGTTTTAACCTGGTTCGTTGTGATACGCACCAACGCTTTTTTATACTGTCCCCAAACGGTGGTGGCCAGCATACCGATAATAACGATCAAGATCGCGAGTACGATCAATAACTCGAGCAATGTGAACGCATTGCGCGATGAATATCCAGCGACGCGTTTCATAACGAACGTCTCCTTTTCAAATTAATTAAATGATGTTTCCAGGCGGGGGTGTGCGCTTGAGCGCTCATAAAGGGTCAGCGCACGGCGTGATTATATCATTTTTTAGTGTCTATCAAAAGACTGATTTTACCATCTCACAGGGCGTCTTCAACGTAAAACTCGTTAAAAGGCAAAAAATTGGCGCACATAATTGCCCTTAGCAACGCTATTGTATCACAAAGAACTCAAAAAAGAAAGGGTTAATCGCATAAAAGATAAAAAGAACGCGCGCAAATGCGGTTTTAGAGATACTTGCGCGCGTTAAAGACGTCGTAAAATTTGAGAGTCACGTTGCCAACCCGGCTTGGCAACGCCATCCTGGGTCGACGCCAGCTTAGTCGTCGTAACTAACGTCGGGCAGTACGCCGAGGGTGTTAGCGGTTTTCCCTCGTTGTACGTCCCATCCGCGTGGTCTTGTGTCAAAGGACTTAGGACCGACTTGTGCGTCAACGTAGGGGTCTCCTCCCTCGGGGAAATTATAGGCGCGCGCGGCCTTTTCCTCGGCCGTGGGCACGGCGAGCGTCGGAAACCAGTATCGTTTATTATTCGGATTCTCATTGAGCGCACGACAGCCTAACGCGAGCGTCGCCATAAGGCAAGTCAACGTTAAGAGCGCAACGCGCATACCGACGCGAACGTCTGATCGGGGACGATTGAAGTACATCACACATTCCATGTGTTAAGAACGCCGCAACGCGTTGTTATCACGCCGGGGTTCAACTGGCTCAGGTAAGCTAACGCGTCGGATCAACAGCGATAGGACGCATACGCTTTGCCTATATCGGCGAACAAACGTAGCCAACCTCGAGGAAATCTGAAAATAACAATTCACACGCAAATTTTCAAGTGCGGTTATAAGGAATAATCACACAGCGCCAAATAACAGGAAAGCAAGGAGCGTCATATTCAACGGCGCGTGCCCTAAAACAGCGAACAGGATTGCAAGAAAAGAGGACAAGAAATAAAAAAAGCCGGAAGATTCCGGCTTAAATGCGGGCGAGAGGACTTGAACCTCCACGGGATTAATCTCCCATCAGGCCCTCAACCTGACGCGTCTGCCAATTCCGCCACGCCCGCGCGTGTGAATTGTTACAGAATTTTAGCGCGTCCTTGTCATTTGACAAGCGCTTTTCTTAAAAAAATCTCAAAAAAGGCAACGTCGACGCAAAAAGAAAGACGCTCGTTCTTCTTGACGCGTCGCGCGCGCGTCTTTACAATATCAACGGCGTGACGTCGCCTTGGGAGAATCACAATGGATTTAAAGCAAAGAATCGGCTGGATCGGCACGGGCGTGATCGGTAGCGCCTGCGCATCGCGTCTGCTCGACGCCGGTTTTGACCTGGCAGTTTATACGCGCACGCGCGCGAAAGCGGAACCGTTACTGTCGCGCGGCGCACATTGGACGTCGAGCGCGCGCGAACTAGCGAGCGACAGTTGTGTGGTCTTCTCTTGCGTGGGTTATCCTCATGACGTTCGTGAAATCTTCTTCGGACAAGAAGGAATCCTTCAGGCGTGGCAAAATTCGCCCGAGGCTTCTCAACGCGTCTATATCGACATGACGACAAGTTCCCCGGAGCTGGCAAGAGAAATCGCCGAGGCAGCGCGCGCCAACAACTTCTATGCGCTCGACGCTCCGGTATCGGGCGGCGACGTCGGCGCGCGCAACGGTACGCTCTCTATTATGGTTGGCGGGGACGAACACGCGGCGCACACGGTCACGCCCATTCTGGCGTGCCTTGGGAATAATATCCGCGTTCTCGGACCGGCCGGCTCCGGTCAGCGTGCGAAAGCGACCAATCAGATCCTTATTGCTGGCAATATGGTCGGCGTGTGCGAGGCGCTACTGTATGCATATCGTGCAGGTCTGGAGTTAGAAGACGTTTTGGCGTCGGTTTCCAGCGGCGCGGCGGGTAGTTGGTCACTGTCGAACCTCGCGCCGCGTATACTGCGCGGCGACTTTGAGCCCGGGTTTTACGTGGAACATTTCATTAAAGACATGGGCATAGCGCTAGAGGACGCGCAGCGCTTGGGTCTAGCGCTACCGGGTCTGGCGCTAGTGAAACAATTGTACCTGGCGCTTCAGGCGCAAGGGGGCGGTAAATTGGGGACGCAGGCGCTCATTCAAGCGCTCGCACGCATCTCCAACGTCGACGCCTTTGGCGCATAGCGTCAATTTGAATCTTGAAATTCACGCCAACGTGCGCAACGCGTACAACGCGATTTGCGCCGGTTAGGGAGACGACATATGACAGAAGAAAAAACCACCGCAGACGCCGCTACGGCAAAAGCGCCGAAACTCTGGAACGTTCCCAATGTTCTAACAATGGCGCGCATTGTCCTTTCGATTATACTCTTTGCGATCATGCCCTTTAAAATGTACGTCACCGCCCTGGCGCTGTTTATCGTGGCGGCGATCACGGATTTCGTCGACGGATGGTGGGCGCGTAAGTTTAATCAGAAGACGCAATTCGGACGCATTATGGATCCGTTCGCGGACAAAATGCTCGTGTGTGGCACGCTGATCTATCTTGTCACAATTCCGTTCCTTCACGACCTTTTCCCCTGCAGTGGTTGCGCATGTCCGCTCGCGTGCATTCCAATTGGTCTGGCGACCTGGATGGTCGTGGCGATTATTATGCGCGAGCTCTTTGTGACAATGCTACGCTCCATGGTGGAGGCGTCGGGCGGCGACTTCTCT
The DNA here is from genome assembly GCA_030537455.1 of Planctomycetia bacterium. Classification (GTDB taxonomy): domain Bacteria; phylum Planctomycetota; class Planctomycetia; order Pirellulales; family Thermoguttaceae; genus RUG369. Next base: position 3,759 of record JAUNMR010000030.1, read on the forward strand.
GCAAAATGGATCGGCAAATGGAAGACGACAATCCAATGCGTCGATATTCCACTGGCGTTTGTACTGCTCATTCTAGAGGCGCGTGGCGTCGCCTCGCCCGTGTGGCTACGTCTGGCGTTTGTCGTGGGACTTTATGCGGTGACCTATCTTACGCTCTACTCCGGGTGGATCTATATTCGCGCGGCGATTCAAATGCAAAAGCACGATTAAAAGCTTAGTCTGCGCTATGATTATTTGGAAATAAACACAATCCGCCGTTAGGTTCAATAGAATCTAACGGCGTGCTATTAAATAAAAGTCGCTATGTACGTCACGCTCGTTTTTCTTGGCTTAGCGCTTGGACTGCTCTATACCTATCTCCCACGTTACGCGTTGCGTCCGTTGTTTTTTGTGCGCGAGAATCTCACGCTGACGCCTTGGTCGCTCGGCGTGGCGATTCTTTTACTCTTCTATGTCCAGATCGCCCTGCCCGTGATCATTGCGCCCCTGGTCAAGCCGATCGGAGAACGACTCTTCCCGGAAGAGGAGGCGCTCCGCCCGCGCGCACAACAGATTATCCCACTCGAGGACGACCAAATCGTAAGCGATCCGGCGCCTAACGAAGAGAAAGACGACTCAAACGAAGTCGTCGCCTCAACCGAGCCGTACGACTCACAAAAGAACGACGAAGAAATAATCGCGCAAACGTCCCCGGTCGAGACGGAAGATGGAATCAGCGATCAAGAAACCGAGAGCGCCGAGCAGGAGCTAGAGGCTTTAATCACAAAAGAGGAAAGCGACGTCGTCGCCCCAACGGTCAGACCGACCGAACACCCATTGGCGCGTTTACTCATTCGTTCGATGGGCGCCAAAATATTCCCCTTGATTCTTACGCTATTTATAATATGCGTGTGCGTTTTAGCGCCGCTGTCGGAGGAACTGTGCTATCGCGTCGTTCTTCAAAGCGCGGTGGAGCGCGGTCTATATGACCTTGTGCCAGAAGCGCGAAAATTGCGCGCGGTGGTCGCAGTAATCGCGCCGGCGCTCTTCTTTGCGCTACTGCATTTCAATACGCCGGAAGATCAAAATTCGCCAGAGCCGAGCGCGACGCTCTTCGCCTCCCTCTTGGGCACAACCGTCATGGACTTTATCATACTCTTGAGCGTTCCGCTGGTTCTGCGTAAATTCTCGCGCGCTAGTCTAGTCGACCTTGGTCTAGAGGAATTCACCGCATGGCGACCTGGCGCGCGCCTGACAACGCTCAAACGCACGTTCGACTCCTTTTTGCGCGGCGTGTGCTATTTACTTCTGATCTTTGTTCCGGTTCAAATTTTTAACATCGGGGCGCAACAGCTTCTTCCGAACCACGTGATTGCGCCAATCCCGATCTTTCTATTTGCAATCTTCCAGGGCGTTGCGTATATGCGCGGTCGAAGTTATGCGTATATTGTCGGAGCGCACGTGGCGCTCAATAGTATTAGCACGCTCACGCTCCTGTCGATCTTTCTGAACTGGCGTTAGCGCCGTTACGAACGCGAGAGCCCGGTCAAAAAAAAAGCGTTGCGTCTTCACGTAGGGACGCAACGCTTTTGGAGACATGGTCGTCTTCGGTCTGTTTTTAAAGCGCGACAGACACGAGCAGGTCGTTAGGAATCAAGTAAATTGTGTCAACAAAGGAGTGTTTTCTAGCGACAACGCTACTAACGTTTATATTATAGACGCGTCCGAAACTATTAGGAAAGGTCTGTCCTTGCACCGGAGCGACGCCTAGCGCGCTAGAGGAAAGATCGGACGCCCAGGGGTAATAATGCAATGCAAAATCAATGGGGTTATATAGATTGACAACGCAATTCGGAAGCGTCGACGCGTTGGAGTATTGACCGTAATAGTCAAAGGCGCCAAGGTCACAAGCGGCGCACACAAGCAAAAGCGCAATACGTCCGTTTTTTTGCACGTCTGGACGGTCGGTCGTTTCGTTGGCACGAGCGGTAAGCGCAAGATTCTCCAACGCGCGTCCCACGACACAAGCGCCGAAACTAAAGCCTACAAAAGTGACGTCGTCTTGCGTGTTCATTTTCGCAACGACGCTCGCGAGGTTCGCGCCAGACATATTGGCGAGTTGAATTTTATTCTTAGCGTCGACTCTCATACGCGCCATCGTTCGTTCCGACGCCCACTTCCAGATCACCAGGCGGTAGGAACGTTGAGCGTTAGTGGCACGACGCGCGCGATTGATCGAATCGCGAAAGACGTAGGCGGCGTTCACAGCGGACGTCATATCGGTCTGATATCCGTGCGCCCAAAAGATCGTAACGCGCTCTTGCGCGTCAGTGGCGTAGAATTCCTCGAAGGAGGAAGCGCGCCATTGGTTCTCTTCGTTCTTCCAGACGGTAAGGGTCGAACAATTATCGTCGACCATCCAGACTTCGTCGAGTAGAGGCGCTCTGACGACCTGTTGCGCGCGTGCGTGTTGTGACGCGTCTGGTTGCGCTTGGTTCTGCTGCGCGCCGCTCACGGCAAAGCCTTCCTCTTCGGCGCTAGGGTTGACGTCTTCGCCCACTTGCGGTTCGTTTAAACTCGCCGAATCTTCCGAGGCGGTAGGGAGACTCGCCGAGTCTGACTCCGAGGCGTCTTTATCCGGTCTGAGTTCAGGCCGTTGCGATAATAAATCGCTTTGTCCCTCCAAGGGTTGCGACTCTTGACTCGCCGTCGTAACGACGTAAGAGACGAGGGTCACACTGGAACTACTCTCTGTCGTGGCACAGGTCGGCTCGACAATCACGGTCGTATCATAACTATCACGCGCGACGGAGTTTGCGCCCTCTTGCTCTTGGTTTGCAACGTCTTGGTTTTCCTCGTGGTTATTGGTCAGTTCACTCGCTTTATCCGTAACGTTGGCAACGACGAAGCTCTCCTCGTCAAACTCTTGCGCGTCGACTTCCGCGTCCAGGACTGAGTTAGTCGCATTCAGGTCGGCGGCGTCAGATTGAGAAAAAATAATCTCGTTGTTCGAGGCGTTGGAGTCAAAAATGACTTGTGCGGTTTCGGTCGATTCAGTTTTTTCGGCGTTCTCTTGGACGTTGGCGGTTTCTTCGGTATTTTCAGTTTTTTGGCTTTTGTTCGAGGCGTTGAGTTCTTCTAGAGCGCAATCCAGTTCTTCCAGGACAATACCGTAAAAGCTCAGATCATTGGAATCAAAGATAATTTCGCCAGATTCAGTTTCTTCGACTTCTTCAACTTCGATATTAAGTTCGTCGGTAGCGTCGTTCTCTTCTTCGGCTTGGAGCAGGTTCGAATCGTCAATCAGATCGCTGACGTCGTAGAAATCTTCTTCCTTGGCAATAACAATCGTGCTTTCAGTAGCGTCGTTTCCATCCTCGGTATCAATCGCGTCTTCCATAGATTCTTCGTCGCGAATAACTTCACTAGAAGAAATATCCTGGTCAAAAGCGTCTTCCTCGATCGCAAGCTCGTCAATGAGCGCGTCTAATTCTTCTTCAAGTTCGACGTCTTCATTCTCGTCGTAATCGGCGAGGTCATTGGAATCGAAAACAATTTCGTCTTCTTCCATCGGCGCGACAACAGTTTCGTAGTCGTTCAAGTCGTTGGAATCGAAAACAATTTCATCCTCATCCATCGGCTCAACTACGGTTTCGTAGTCGTTCAAATCGTTGGAATCAAAAACGATCTCATCCTCTTCCACCGACGCAACGACGGTTTCGTAGTCGTTCAAGTCGTTGGAATCAAAGACAATCTCTTCTTCCATTTCAACGAAGGGTTCTTCGTAATCAGCGAGGTCATTGGAATCGAAAACGATCTCTTCTTCGGCGTTGAAGAGCTGATTTGCGGCGACCACGGCGTCGGCAACGGTTAAGATCTCCTCAGCGACGTCTTGCTCGACTTCTTCCTCAAGGAGGACGTCGAGTTCGTCTTCCAAGGGGAGCGCGCCAAGATCTTGGGCGTCTTCTTCTTCCGCGACCAGTTCGATAGCAACGTCGTCCATTTCCATGGCGTAAGCTTCGTCCAGTTCAGCGTCAGATAAAGCGACTTGTGGCTCGAAGACAAATTCAGCGTCGTCTTCCAGGGACAGTTCCTCGTCTTGCTGGGCAAGTTCGACTTCATAGCCGTTCAACTCAACCGCCTCGTCGATCGAATCGCTGGGCAGATAGGTCACGTCGGGATCAGCGGCGATTTCAACTTCGGTCTTTTCTTCCTCGTCGGTAGCGTCGTCAATAACGTCGACCTCGGCGTCGAGAATTTCATTGAACGGCAACGGCGTTTCATCCAGAACGGGGATCAGGTCTTCGTCTTCGGTAGCGGTTTCCTCAGCTTCGTTCGTCGCTACGGGAATTGGCGCGGGTTCGGGCGGCGCTTCTGTGCCTGAAAACCGCAAGACGACAAAGAGAGCCACAGCAGAAAGGGTCAGCATCATAATGAAGGAACCAAAGAGTTTCATGTAACCGTTAGTCATTGTAAAGTCCTTTTAAGTTCGCGCGTCTAAACGCATGGTTTTAAAAACTACTACTGTGTGAGCGCGCGCTTTCTCTGTGTGGTCCTCTTTGCATGTTATTTTGATAACCTACGCAAAACAGCAAAGAAAAACGCTTTTCCTTTAAACGACAAAATAGGCAAAATAAAAAAGAGCCACAAAAAAACTAAGGAAAGAATTTGAGATTTATATACCAGTTGTATCAATTGTATTGATTACAAACAAAACGTTCAAACAATCACTAGGGACGCCGAATCTCTTGCAAGGTCTCCTAATCCATTTCACATTACACCCAATGCATTAATTATAACGAAACCAACTAAATCCAACCAAACAAAAACCTCTAACCAAACCACAAAAAGAGCTAAAGTTTGCAATAGTAAAAGATTAACAAATATTCTAGCCATACCCAATTCACCGCTTGTAACATTCTCAATTTAAGATAAAGGGAGCATTGACCGGTTTTTCAGATGATTAACGATGGAGAAATGCCGTTAAAATAGTATGCAGTATTAGCGTTTATAGAAGACAGCGTTTACAGACGCTCCCCTTTGTAAGAAAACTATGTTGGCGAAACCGACCTTTTCCAGCGCTTCGCCTGCAGACTGTAAGACAGAACAAAACCCCATTATTCGACATATGTCGGCGGACTGTGGAACTAAAATGAAAAAACTAATAACGTTCTCTTTGATCGTGCTTTTAACGGCGCCCGTCATGGTCGGTTGCAAGAGCGGAACGAGTTGCTTCTCGCGCAACGGTTCGCGCGTGCCTACCTCGTTGCTCTCCTCCAGCGCCGCGGAAGATTCCGCGCTTGCCAGTAGCGCAACCGGCTCTCGCGTCGTTAATGCCTTCCCGACAAGCGAGGTCGTTATGATGAACGCCAATAGCGCGTATTCGCAATGCGAACCTTGCGCGCCTAGTTCGTGCAATCCCTGCGATCCTTGCTCCCCAACGCGCGGAAGCTCCTCCGGCTATCCCAGCGCCGCTGGTTCTTATAATAGCCTCTAATTTCAACGACAATTCAGAGTTTATAACGACTCGATTTTCATATATAACCATAAGGCTCGTACATCGCGCGTAGCCTTATGGTTATTTTTTTTTATAGCTTGCCCTACTCGATATTCTCTTTGCGCATTTCTCATCTCCCCCCTTCTTTGCTCCGACGGCGCTGTAAGCAGTCTCAGGCCTGTCAAAGATGGAGAAATCAAAGTTTTTTTTAATTCCGTAAACGACTAATCCACAGTCTTTAGCGTCAACTTCCCTAAAAAAAATCCAAAAAATTTCTCAAAGTAACTTGACGGTTCCTCAAAGCAAAGTAAGATACTAAAAATCCTACTAAAACAGTAGGCTTATTTATCATAGACGAAGAGAAGAATAGATGACCCCGATTCGCAAACGATTCACGAACCCCATGCCTATGCGCATGCCTTGTTGCACGAGCGTTACCTCGCGTTCGCTCGTGCACGACGTTTGCTATGTTTCGGCATATCTGCCCATAAAGTAGACTCGGCGCGTGTATACGACCGTAAAGGATACTGGGAGGTTCTGTCGGAACCTCCCTTTTTTATTACGCCGATTTCATCAATCTATTTCCACTCCCGCAAACAACGTCCAGACGCCGGTTGAATCTGTTCAAACCACAGACGTTCTAGATTCGACTGTAGGACAAAGAAAACAAAAGAAGAGGCATACCGTGAGCAACTACAAATTTGAAACTCTACAACTCCATGTCGGTCAAGAGCACGCTGATCCCGCCACGGACGCTCGCGCCGTTCCGATCTATGCGACGACCTCCTACGTCTTCCATAATAGCCAACATGCCGCCGACCGCTTCGGTCTGCGTGACGCCGGTAATATCTATGGTCGTCTGACGAACTCCACGCAAGGCGTCTTTGAAGATCGTATCGCCGCGTTAGAAAATGGCGTCGCCGGTTTGGCGTTGGCTTCTGGCGCCGCGGCCATCGCCTATACGATTCAGGCTCTTGCGCGTAGTGGCGAACATATCGTCGCGCAAAAAACGATCTACGGCGGCACCGCGAACCTCTTAGCGCACACCCTGCCGCTGCAAGGGATTACCACAACCTTTGTAGACGCGCATAACTTAGAGGAACTCGAAGGCGCGATTAAAGAGAACACCAAAGCGATCTTCATCGAGACGCTCGGCAATCCGAACTCTGATATTCCGGACGTCGACGCCATCGCGTCGATTGCGCATAAGCACGGCGTCCCCCTCGTCGTCGACAATACCTTCGGCACGCCTTTCCTCTTCCGTCCTTTGGAACATGGCGCGGATATTGTCGTTCACTCCGCAACGAAATTCATCGGCGGTCACGGCGTGACCCTCGGCGGCGTTGTCGTCGACGGCGGTTCCTTCGACTGGACTAAGTCCGGAAAATACCCCTGGATCTCCGAACCGAATCCGAGTTATCACGGCGTTAAATTCACAGAAGCCGCCGGACGCGCCGCGTTCGCCGTCTATATTCGCGCGATTCTCCTGCGCGATACCGGCGCAACGCTCTCCCCCTTCGCCGCCTTCCTCTTACTGCAAGGGGTGGAAACCCTCTCCCTGCGTCTGGAACGTCACGTGGAAAATACCAAAAAGGTCGTCGAGTATCTCGCCAAACACCCGCTGGTAGAAAAGGTCAATCACCCGTCGTTACCTGACCATCCGGATCACGAACTCTATAAGAAATACTTCCCCAACGGCGGCGGTTCCATCTTCACCTTCGATATCAAAGGAGGACAGGAAGAAGCTTTTAAGTTCATCGACAACCTCAAAATCTTCTCACTGCTTGCCAACGTTGCCGACGCCAAGAGCTTGGTCATTCACCCCGCAACGACCACGCATTCCCAGCTGACCGAAGAAGAACTCGCCGACTCCGGCGTCAAGCCGAATACCATCCGCCTCTCCATTGGTACTGAACATATCGACGATATCCTCGCCGACCTCGACGCCGGCTTCAACGCGGTTCAGGGCTAACAATCGTAGATCGCGCCGCAATTCCCTACCCTATGCTTTGCGGTTCACACACTAGCGTCGGCGCCTCTGTCTCTCTGCGTTGGCGCTCTTAACGGCGGCGCCTGTGTCGCGTCCACACGGGCGCCGCCTTTTCTATCTATCGTTAAGAAAGAACTCCCACATGAAACTCGTAGAAACTAAAAACGCCCCCGCCGCGATTGGTCCTTATTCACAAGGCGCTCTATCAACCGGTTTCATCTTTACTTCCGGTCAGTTGGGAATCAATCCAGAAACCAATGAATTCGCAGGCGATAATATAACCGCGCAGACCGAACAGGCGATTTGCAATATCGCGGCGATTCTTAAGGCGCTTGGCAGCGATCTGTCTTGCGTCGTTAAGACTACCTGCTACCTCGCGAATATCGCCGACTTCGAGCAATTCAATAAGGTCTACGAACAATTCTTCACCGGTCGACCCGCGAGAAGTTGCGTGCAGGTAGCCGCGCTTCCCAAAGGCGCGTTAGTTGAAATTGAGGCGATAGCCGAATAATCCGACGTAGCGACCATCGCTCTCAAGAGCGTCGCTGTGACTGTTTCGGCGTCACAGCGACGCATTTTTTCTCGCTACAAACCTTACACACAAGCGCCGTACAGACAATTTCTTATCGCTCACAAGGTTCCCAACGCCGTTTCGTTTCCGGTTCTACCCCGCCCTGCTATTCCTCTGGTGCCTCTCTAATCTCTTCAATCTCCCCTTGATAGAAAAAAGCCGAGTCCCCAGCGACATTGTCAACCGGAAACTCGGCTTAACTTTTCATTCAAAAGAACGCGAGTTACAATCTCATACGGAAATATCTTCCATACGAACTGACGCTCGAGGTCTTAACACAAGACTTAGCCCTGCTCGCGTCGCGTCTTCTCACGCGTGGCGGCGACAAAGAGCATTCTCAACTCATGAGCGACATTCTCCAGGACACGCGTTTCCTCTTCGGTGCAATTTCCCTTGGTCTTCTCTAAAAGAACCTCGATCGATTCAATCAGGTAGGTCGCTTGATTCATAAGAAAGACCGTTTTACCTGTGACGGGGTTCGGAAGAACGCCCATCGAGACCATCGCCTGTTGCGCAATGGTACTGGCGATCGTAATCAACGTCGGTTTCCCTAAGGGCTGATCGTCATAGCGACCGTCAGTGTCCTCGGACTCCTCTTGCCCACAGCCACAACCGCCGCCACAGCCACAGCCGTCGTCGTTATGCTCGCAACCGCAGTCGCCGTCGCCATGGTCACAACCACAGCCACAATGCTCTTCTTCATCTTGATTGTGACCACAACCACAACCGCCGCAACCACAACCGTCTGCGCCCTGTTTCGCGTTCGTTCTAATATCCTCTTCGCTCATTCCTATTCTCCATATACATATGCGCGCCGCTTTCGTCGTCCAAGCGCTTCACGCTCGTAACGACGTCCGCCTCCGGAACCAGCGCTTACTTACTATATCGCTTTTACAACTGCCAATCCTGGCGTCGGCGCTGAACCACGCCACAACGCACGTTCCGCCTGTGTTTTTAGCGCATAAAGGACGCCAAAGCGTCGCTAATCTCGCCTATATTATATAGCGCGTTATCGCGCTTTCAATAGTTGAGGCGCTCAGTTTCCACGCCGTCGCTTGCGGGTTTCACGTGAAACCCGCACAATCTTTTCACTTACGCCGTCTTATAAACTGTATAAGACTCTAGGAGTCGCAACGTTTGCCTATTCTGATATAATTGAATACCGATTCCACCTCATTGAGACCAATCCTTTCCCCTGCTCAATCGTCCCATGAACGCCAATACAATCACCGAAGAAAAACGCGCGCTACGCAAAGAACTTAACCATAAGCTTTCCAACCTGTCACTCGATCGCCAAGAGGTCTCTGACCGCGTCTGGCAGAACCTTAAAAACCTCCCGCAACTTGTCGACGCTATAACCATTGGCGCGTATATCGACTTTCGCACAGAACTTCCAACCCGATACTTTATCCCCTCGCTCTTTAACCTTGCGGAAAAACCTCGACGTATTGCCGTTCCCTATTGTGTTGACCATAACCTCGACTTCTACTACCTTGACCCGCCCAAAGTAGACGCCGAAAAAGCCGAGCCACGCTTCCTCGACCTAACGCCCCAAGCTTATGGCATTCTCGAACCAAGCGAACAAACGCGCGCGCTTCCCGAAAGATTCGCCCCTCCCTATGCGTTCGACGCCATACTCGTGCCCGGGCTAGCGTTCACGCCTGACGGCGAACGTCTCGGACGCGGCGCCGGTTACTACGACCGATTTCTTACACGACTGCGACCTAACGTGCCGCTCATTGGTCTGGCATACGACGAGCAAATCCTCCCAAGAGTTCCAACCGACGTCCATGATCGTCGCGTCGACGTCGTCGTCACTGCGACGCGCGTCTATTACCCATGAATATTCGCGCGTAATTTCTTTTATTTTCTTGAATAAAAGCGTCTTTCCTCATTGATTAATCAATATACGCCTGGTACAATATCAAGACGTTATACAAAACCTACGATCGCGTTAGCCCCTCTCGCGATCTTTCCACGACAATAAATGACGTCGCCATACGACTAAGAAAGGCGCTCATGTTTAAAAAAATTCTTTTCGGCGTTCTAACGCTCTCCGCCATGCTCGCGATCGGCGCCAACTACGCGCTCGCTCAAGACGCCGCGCCCGCTGATCCGCCCGCGCAACTTTCACTCGACTCCCTCATGGTTCCCGAGGAACCGTTCACGATTGATCCGGAATTGCTTAAACTCCCCGAGAACGCCAATGCCGACGAAATCTTTGATTTCATCGATTCACTCCAGGACAAACTTCCCGAGCCAAAAAGCCCACAAGCGCTCCTAACGCTCACCGACGCGATCTCCAAGACGGCGCTTGAAGCCGCGAACCGCGTCCTCGCTATGGAGAATCTCACCGAAGAACAGAAGGAACGCGCTGTTCAACTCAAAGTCATTGCGCTCACCACGCGTGCGAAGATTGACGAAAACGCCGGTGACGAACTTAATACGTTCGCACAAGAAAATATCGACAACGCGAAGTCCACCGACGAGCTCATTAAGGCTTATCAACTCAAACTCCAGATCCTCGCCTCTGGCGAAGGGGATACACTCGCGGCGATTAGCGCCTTCTCCGACGAACTCTACCAAAAGGAAGAACCGAAGCTGAAAGTCTTTGCGCTTGAAATCAAAGCGCAAGTCATGGTCTCCAAAGTCCAAGAGACTGGCGAAGTCGACGAAGGCTTTGTGAAATTCATTAGCGACGTCGCCGACGACAAAGCCCAAGACGTCACCGTACGCGAAAAAGCTTACGAAATGAAGCTCGTCGCGTTGATTGTCAAGCTCGATATCGAATCTTCGAAACTCGAAGACCTCGCCAACCCGCTACGACCCGACGACGAAGAAGAAGCGAAAGAAGATCCCAAAGAGATCCAAAAGAATGTCGACGCGCTCTCTGCCGACGTTGAAGCGCTCTTTGTTCAACTCCTCGAAAAAGAATATTCCGAAGAACTGCGTGAGACAATCTATCAACTTCGCGTTCAAACCCTGCTCGATCCAAACTATCATCTCGCCGATAAAGACGCTAAGATTCAACAATCCATCGATATGCTCGCCCAAGAGGAGAGCGCCCAACTCTTCCGTCTTTACGTCGCGTTCAAGGGTCAAAATCTCCTCAACAAGGCGAACGCCTCCGCCGATGCGATTCCCGCGCTGGAAGAATTCGCCAATGAAGTCTATGAACTCTCAAAAGAGAAGCCCGAACTCAAAAATCAAGGGATCGGTCTAAAAATCCAAGCGGCCCAACTCAAACGCGACACAGCCGGTCTGCTCGCATTCATTAACCAAGAGCTCGAAAATAATCCCGAAGACGCGCTCGCCGCTAATCTCAATCGTGTGAAGTTCTCCTTGGTCGCGGAAACGATTAGTACCGATCCGAGCGTCTTCGCGCAATACGAGGACTATATCAAGTCCCTCAAAAATAACCCCGATACCGCTGACGTCGTCTATCAACTCTACGTCGCGAGATTCACTGGCGCGGTCGCTGCCGCTGAAAAGAACGATTGCAACCTCGAGGAATTCCAAGCGGCTTATGCTCAACTCAAAAAAGACCTGACTGTCGAACCGCGTGCGATCACCTCGGTTATTGCGATTAAAGCCGCTACGGACGCAATCGGCAAAAAGAACAATCAAGAGGATCTCTACGTCAATACCCTGAACGACCTGATCGAATTCTGCAAGACCTCCGACTCCGAAGAACTTAACGCCATCGCGCAAAATCTTGAAGTCTTTGTCAAACAACAGGTCAACACGGAAGCGAAAGAAGAAGAGTAGTTGCTCCGCTCCTACGCTCCTATGCCTGTTCGCATGTGAAAAGACGCTCTTACCTTTCCTAAGCGTCTGGCGTCATCCCCACGCGATATAAATAAAAGAACGGCGTTCGTTCCCAACTATGGTACGAACGCCGTTCTTCTTTTTGGTATTCCTCAACTGCCATTTCGCGCGCGAATTTAACTCGCCGCCACAACAAACTCTCCCCCTAATGCCAAAAGACGCCTTTGCAGCAAGTACAAAGACGTCTTTTATAAGCTCAGTAACGTTACGCCGTTCACGCGGCGTCCTTCTGCTCTTGCGACTCTTCAACGCAATTCTGCAGAGCGCCGTCATAAAGCTCCGCGCGGAGAATCGTCATACGTTCGTCGGCAACCACGCCCAAGCGGATCTTCGATCCCTTGATCTCAATCACTTTGATCTCAATGTCGTCGCCTACGTTAACGCCTTCTCCAAGTTTTCGCGATAACACTAACATGATAACACTCCATTGTTACAACGTTCGCCTTCTTACAAAGACCAACGCATTTTTAAGTCGAATCCCTTCGACCGTCTTATACCACGTCGCCAAACTTGTGTTTGAGACGTCGAACTCACGCTCGCGCGCGGTTCACCATGCGGTTAATCTCAGTTTACTCAGCGGAGTTTCGCCAAGTTCCACCAGACGATATCGCACGCCGGTCGGACCAAAGAAAAACACGCGATTGCGCGACTGTTCCCAGATCGCGGTAAACTCTACCGTGCGAGGACCGTGCACGCAGAACATTATGCCACAAATCTCACCGCCACGACGCAAAGGCGTCGACGACTTTGGAAACGCATCGGCTAATATATCATGATCAGAACACAAGGTTCCGTAGACATACTCTTTTAATTCTTCTACCGTTGAAATAGAAGTCGATAAAGCGTATACCATAGCGTACATTCACTTAACGCTCAGTCGCCAGAATAGTCTGTGACCACGCGCTAATTATCAGAGGGGGGAACGTTAAACGCCATATTCCAAGCGTTACAACATAGCGTTGATTTATAAAATAGGGTATTTATATAAAATACAGAACTTATAAATCTCACTACACAAATTTTATCGGATAAAATCTCCGATTCGCCCCACCACTTTTCTTTGATAAAGCGCGACAAGTTTCTTTCAACGCCGTAGTAAATATAAGATTCGTTACAACTGTACCTTGACGCGCTCTATCTGCTCTAAGTCTTTATCTCACAAGAGGTCTTCCCCCCTGCTCGCCACACTAATCCGTCGCGCCCAGGTCGCTGGAAAGGATCTCCACCCCGGTTTCAGTCACCAGGACGTCGTCCTCCAATCGTATGCCCCCCCAACCCGGGAGATAAATGCCCGGTTCGACTGTTAAGACCATGCCCGGGCGCAATTGACCATGCGCACGAGGAGACAGACCGCCATAGTCGTGAACCACGCGACCAATACCATGTCCGAGACCGTGCCCGAAATAGTCCCCGAAGCCCGCGTGCTTAATCGTATCGCGCGCCACCCGGTCGATCTCCTGACACGATACCCCCGGCGACATTTTAGAAATCGCCGCGTCGTGCGCCTCCTGGACTATCTCAAAGACTTCCTTGAATTTCTTACGAAAAACTGCGTCCGCCTCGCCACGCGGCGTGAGGAACGCGCGCGTTAAATCGCCGACATAGCGATTCTGCTTCGCGCCCCAGTCGATTAAGACCATTGACGCGTCTGCAAGACGCTGACCTCGCGTGGGTATCGCATGGGGCAACGCGGCACGAGCGTCATAAGCAATGATTGAGGGAAAAGACACGTCGTCGCCGCCATGCTTGCGGAAAAGATACTCCAACTCGTCGCGTAAGTCCGCCTCCGTCTGCTCCGACGACATGGCTCCGCGTAAGGAACGATACGCCTTAATCGACGTGTCAATCGCCTGACGAATCGCCGCAATCTCCCCCTCGTCTTTGATCTCGCGCAGACTCTCTATATCAGAATCGCGCGGTACAAACTCAATCTCCGGAAACGCCTCGGTCAGCGCGCGATAGAACGCCACCGTCATTGTGCTCGCCTCGATCCCGACGCGCAACTTCTTAGCCTGACCTAAAACGCCATTGCCAATCGCCTCGCGTACTAGCTGTAACGACGTCTGTCCACTGTGCCGAATCAAAGCGTCAATCTCCGGGCATTCCTCTGCAATCTGCTCCTCAAAGCGCGTATCGCTCAAAAGAACCTGCTCCTGGCTCCCTAATAACAAAAAAGAATCGTCCCCATTGAAACCCGTAAGATAGGACACGTTTATCGGATCAGTCGCTAAAAAACCGTCCAATTCCTCTCGTGACATAATCGCGCGCAAATCTGCACGACGTTTCGACTCTGACGCTCTCAACATAGTATCTCTACAATATCTCTTTCACCGCGCTATCCACGCGCTAAGCATTGACTTAAATCCAACCGCCCTGCCGCGTTGAGCGACGCTCTGGAATCTCTTTTTTCATTCTATTGTTCTGCGTCACGACGTCGAATCAGACGTCGCAATCGCAGATCAGAGGTATTAAAAAAAGGAAGCCGCACTAAACGACTTCCTTATCAAATTCTACACACGCCGCGTCGCAATAGCGACAGTTTTCACGTGGAACAGATTATTTATTTCACTTTTTGCCCATCATTTCGATGACGCGGTCCGCGATAGACCTAACGAGCGCTTCGGTTTGCGGATCTTTCCCCACTTCGACGTTATTATTGAGAATCGGGTTGGACGCGCAACCGCAAGGCTCAGAATCGCCACGACGGAATCTCGGCGGATCGAACGCGCGATGCTGCACGCCAGTTTCGGTCCAGCTGTCGCGGAACATATCGTTGGCGCACAGTTCACAGTTCTCAGCCTGCAGGCGCGGATCCTTAATACCCCACTTGGTCTTGAGCTGTAACAGCGCTTCCGCTTCGTCTTTGCTGAAGTAGCTCGTCTTGCCAAGGTCATGAGAGATCATAAGAATACGGCAGTAGGCGTCGAGAATTTCGGTGAGCCAGTAGGCCTTTTCAACTGTCGGACCCAAACTGACGGTACCGTGGTTGGCCAAGACGATAATGTCAGACTTGTGAATGAACGGCAGAACGGTGTCAGCGAACTCTTGACCGCCCGGGATCGCGTACTTCGCAATTGGGACGTCGCCCATGTAAATATCGACTTCCGGCAGAACGCATTGCGGAATCGGCTCTTTCGCAATACCGAACGCGGTAGGATAAGGCGGATGGCAGTGCAGAACCGAACGAACTTCCGGACGTTCCTTCATGATCGTCAGGTGCAAGAAGATCTCGCTTGTTCGTTTACGCGTACCGGCAATTTGATTGCCTTCCATGTCGACGATACAGAGATCCTCGGGCTTCATAAAGCCCTTACAAATTTGCGTCGGGGTGCACACAACGCGATTTTCATCGATACGGTAACTAATGTTACCATCGTTCGCGGCGGCAAACCCACGATTGTACAATCTGCGACCAATATCACAGATTTCGTCTTTTACTTGATGCAAATTAAGCATTCGCTTTTCCTTTTGCTACAGAACGTCGTAACAACAAGCGCTCGCTACTTCGACATGTTGTTTGGCATATGAGGTTCTCGCAAGTTCCGCAACGTCGCCACGATTCTACCGTATGCGCCGCGCGGTCACGATGATAAAATTCAATTCAAACTTGTACTCAAACGGTCGCTACTTCTGCGCAAGCTGACGCGTCGTTTCGTAATCGATTTCCAACTCGTCAATAATCGCACCGCCAAAGGCGTCGACCGGTTTTTTGTCGTCCACAAAAACCGCGGCGGCTTCTGCGCCTTCACTAAAGGCGAGCCACTCTCCAATCGCGGCGGAACAATCGTCGTATACCACGATCTGCCCTGCCCAATCTTGCGGAATCGGCGCGGATTTCAAACGCTCCACCGCTTCGCCAATACGCTCGCCTTCATTGAGCGCACGCTCCTGTTCCGCGCTTGCCTGCGCCTCTTCAATTGGCGTCGGCTCCACAAGATCCTTGAACGTCAACGGAATGAGGATTTTAAATTGCGCGCCGACTAAACTAGGATGGACGCGATTAAGCGTTACTTTGCCAACGACCTGACCTATTCGCATCTGCGTCTTCCTAATTTCAGCTCTGTTGTAGGAATATATCGACGATCTGTCGAAGTTGATAAGGTCCCACGCGTCGCGGATCCACAACTAATACATTGGCGTTTGTTGAGGAAACGTCATATTTCGTCTGCTCAAAACCAGTGGCGAGAACCGCGCGAACGCCCGAAAGTCGATTCAGCCAGATTAGACCCTTGGCGGAATCGTGCGTGGTCACAACGACCCTCAGCGCGCCGTCGGCGTTCACACGCTCCGAGATCTCTTGCGACGTCGTTTTGAGGCAATCCAGACGTATAACGCTCAGTTCCGCATTACGCTCCAAATAATGCATAAGTCCACGTGGCGCCGATTCTTCATTTGGAAGACAGACCGCGACCAGGCACGGCGTCTTCTTGGCGTCAACCTTAACGCTCACATTGCCCGCGCCAACGCTCCGACTCGATTTCTTAGGAGTTTGACACGCGTGAACCAATGTGATTTCTTCTTTTTTCAGCCAGTCCAAGACCGACGGCGTAATCACAGCGTTCACCGGCGCTTGCCACGTCTTACACGACGTCTGTGACGCCCAACGCTTCACCGCGTTCAAGGTTGCCACGCGCTCGGGAATTTCAAAGACCGACGGCTGCTCAACGACCGGTTCCGCTGATTCAACCTTCTTTGCGCCGGCTGACTGTGTAGCGGCGCCGCGTACCGCACGAAAATCCTGGGTGAGCGCAACGCTAACGCTCGACGCGCTACTATCGCTAGTAACGCCCGAGGCGCGTAGGTCCGACATAATTTTGCCGACCAGGTCGTCTATATCCCAAGTGCGCTCTGCCATTTTCGCTTTTACCCAATTTACTCGTGTTTTTGCGCGTCGATAATACCAACGACGCCCCAACGCGCCGGAGTCGCGCGCGTGCCGATGATTTCATTGCCTGTATAGGAACCGTCGCTGGTAATAAGCACAAGATCGCCAACGCCCGCGCCAAGTTTGTCATAGACTATTGACGGCGCTCCCTCTGGCTTGCCTGCTGTGGTCACCGGCTGAACCACCAGCATTTTCTGCCCTACCAGAGAGTGATGCTTCACGATTGACGTCGCGTGACCTATGACCCGCGCTCGATTCATCTCTACGCCCTATGACTTGTGTAATGCCAAAAAACTAGGCGCCCTACTTCGATTCGGAAACCTCGTCAAACGCCACGCTATCGCCAAAGAGCGGCTCCTTCGCCTCTGGCTCCTTGCTATGACTATGACTGTGACGATGACCGAAACGCCGCCCCTCAGAACTCTTGCTATGATGCGAAGAGCCGTGAGAGCGACTGTGAGAACTGGATCCATGACGAGAGTGACCGGACTTCGTCGACGAGCCGCCAATGAGTTCTGCACGACGCGCCTTTGTTTGGGCGCTAAGCTCCTCCTGTGCCTTATAACGTCGCAAACTCATTGACGTCACAATATCCGTAAAAGTCGTCAGCGCAAAAAAGGCGTAGACTAAAACCACAACGTCGAGATTGTGATATAGTTTATATCCTATGCCAAAAAGCCAACCGAGTAGCGCGACAATGCGCAAAGCCGAACCGCCCTG
Source organism: Planctomycetia bacterium (assembly GCA_030537455.1). Taxonomy (GTDB): domain Bacteria; phylum Planctomycetota; class Planctomycetia; order Pirellulales; family Thermoguttaceae; genus RUG369. Next base: position 21,229 of record JAUNMR010000030.1, read on the forward strand.
AAAGTTCGAACCGCGAAGCGCTCTGAACCAACACAATCCGAAACAGAACGTCATTCCCAATTCAAACCAACTCATATAGCGGAGAGTTTCCCAGAAATACGTCCATTCAAAGTCGTGTATCGTCATTGGGACAGTTCGGCTAAAAAATTGGTAGCGCCACATAGTCGTTCTTCACGACAAAGCGACTCGTTAAGGCGGCGTCGCGCGAGACTTACACGCGCAACGCCGCCGGTCATTAGTCATTAGCGACCGAGAATGTGAAGGCTTTCGCACATCGCACAACGACGACTACGCGTAAAGGTCAAAGGACGCGTAATACCTTCGCCAGTGGGACCGGCGATCGAGTAAGAACCATAGCCCTCGCCGCCGCCGCCATTGCCCGCGGTGCTCGGTCCGTTCTTAACGAAGATCGTTGTGTCAAGAAGCTTACCCATCTTCGTCATATTAACTACGTTATTGGAATGGATCATTGCGGTATGTCGGAAACCATGTTCCATTTCATACGCGCGCTCGATCGCTTCATCGACGTCCTTACAACGTACAAATGGCAGGAACGGCATCATCTGTTCCACCGGCACGAACGGGTTGCTGTAATCGGTTTCGCCGAAGAGCATTTCGACGGAATCCGAGACGCTCTTGCCAATGCCCGCGGCCAGAACAGAAGCGTCTTTACCGAGAAATTCACGGCTAGGCGCATTGTGGCGCGCGGCGCCCTCCCCGACTTGAATGATACCGCGTTGCGTCATCGCGGCGACCTCGACCGAGTTCAGACGCACAGCGCCGGCGCGCTCCATAGCGTCCATCATCTTGTCGAAGACCGAGTCGACGACGAAAACTTCTTTCTCCGCCAAGCACAGCAAATTATTGTCGTAGGCGCCGCCGAGAATAATACAACGCGCGGCACGATCCAAGTCAGCGGTTTCGTCCACAACGACCGGCGGATTACCCGGACCGGCCACAATCGCGCGTTTGGTCTGCGACATAGCGGCTTTCGCAACGCCCGCGCCGCCGGTGACGACTAGCAGGTTGACCTTCGGGTGCTTAAAGATCACATCGGCCGTTTGCAACGTCGGGTTCGTCATGACAGCCATCAGGTTGTCAATACCAAATTCGGCATAGATCGCCTGATTAAAGCGTTTCACGCCCTCAATCGCGACTTGACGTCCGCTCGGGTGAGGATTAAAGACAACGGTATTGCCCGCGGCGATCATATTAATGGAGTTGTTGGCGATCGTCGGCAAGGAGTGTGTGACCGGGGTAATCGCGCCAATAACGCCAAAGGGCGCGTGTTCAATAACCGTGAGACCATAGTCGCCGCTGAAGACCTCCGAAGAGAGCGCTTCAACGCCCTGAGCGTTATAGCCGACGTTCAGAAGTTTGTCGATCTTATGCTCCAGACGACCAATCTTCGTCTCTTGCATTTCCATAGTACCGAGCTCAACGCTCTGCTCGATACAGATGCGACGAATTTGATCGAGCATTTTTTTACGATCGGCAATGGTACGACGAGAAAGTTCCTCAAAGGCATTGCGCGCCGCGTCAACCGCTTCATTAGGATCTTCAAAGAGACCATAACGACCCGCATAACTCTTGGGCGCGCCGCCGCCCAACGCGCTCGCGCTCGACGACGACATATCCAAACGAGACAAGACCTCCTGCAAAACGCTACGAACTAACGCTTCATTGACGTCCGCCATTTTATTATCGCTCCTATGATAAAAAGATCGACGACTCGCGCCCGAGGCGCTCATGTCGCGTTTACGACTAATACCGCGCGACGTCTTGCGCCCCGTTCGACGATCCCTTTGAATCATCTTTCTATTCTTCTCTTATGTACATTATACCCAACTGTCGCATAGCGCGTCGTACGCACGCGACACGAACGCATTATTCCAAAGGAATCGTTTTGTGTTCCACATTCACCGTGTCGATTATGCCAATAATAGTACAATCGACCGGTAGCGGCTTAGTTTCCGGCGTCATTCTAGCGCTTGAGCCTTGTACTGCCAGGACAAACTGCCCCTCGCCCGCGCCGACTACGTCTACCGCCACCAATGAACGACTCGTTGTGATAAAGTGATCGCGAGATTTAGGCTCGATCACGTACGGTTCTATCATCATTAATTTCGAACCGCGCATCGATTCGGTCTTTTGTGTGGAGACCACCGAGCCGACTATCTTAGCAATAAACATACCGAGTTCCTCTGAGCGTCCACCGCGCGCGACAATACTGCGCCGCGCGCGGCGTCTTACCGCGTCGATTACAAACGCGTCTGTAACAACTCTTTAGTCTGACGTCCCACGATAATCTCTTCATTCGTGGGAATAACCCAGACCTGTACGCGACTTTCCGGCGCGCTAATCTTCGCTTCAACCGACAAGACCTGCTTATTGACTACCGGATCCAGGATAATTCCCAGCTCTTCGAGACCGGCCAGCGCTTTCTCACGAACGTCCCAACGATATTCGCCAATACCGCCGGTGAAACTAATCACGTCCGCGCCGCCGAGTTCCACAAGGGACGCGCCGAGGTAGCGACGAATATCGCCGTTGAAAACCTCTAACGCCAATTTCGCGCGCTCATTGCCCGCGTCGCGAGCCTCGGCAATATCGCGAACGTCGCCGCTAATGCCGCTAACGCCCAGCAGACCGCTCTTGTTCGCTAGAAGAACCAGAAGTTCGTCGAGCGTCACATTGAGCTTTTGCATGAGATAAGCGCACCAATACGGATCGAAGTCGCCACAACGGTTATTATTAAGCAGACCCGTTTGAGGACTGCCGCCCATACTTGACATACGACTCATACCGTCGGCGATCGCACAGATCGAACTGGAACCGCCCAAATGGCAACTAATAATACGCTTATCCTCGCCAAAGATCTCACGGCATCGCGTGGCAATATAGCGGTGGCTAGCGCCGTGGAAGCCGTAACGACGAACGCCGTACTGCTGCGCCCACTCATAAGGCACGCCGTAATAACGATTGCGATCGGGAATATTCTGATGGAAACCAGTTTCAAAAGCCGCGACCAACGGAATCTCAGGCAATTCTTTCAACATCATTCTCATAGCGCGCACGTAGGGAGGATTATGCGCGGGAAACGCCGCGTTGAATTCCTCCATCGCACAGAGAAGATCCTCGGTAACGAACTGCGCGCCCGTGTACTTATTGCCAAAGACCGCTTTGAAGCCAACGCCAGCGATTTCAGACGCGCTCTTGAGAACGCCGTCGGTCGGATCGGTCAACTGACGCAAGCATTCGCGAACCGCCACGCCATGATTCGGCGCGACAACGTTCTCTTCTTTTTTAACGTCGTTGATCGTGATTTGACAAGGACTCGATTTTTCCCCAATGCGCTCAACGCGACCGCGCGCCATGAGGGTCTCAGTCTCCATGTCGTAGAGACTGTATTTAAAACTCGTCGAACCCAGATTCGCTACCAGAATTTTCATTGATTTGTGCCCGATTGTATCTACCGCTGTGTCAAGCGTCGCGCAAAAGGGCGTAAGATCCCCCGTGCGCGAACAAGACTGTCCATGAATTATTCACGCAGTGAACGCTTCAATCAAACCAGCGGAAGGACGCGGAATCACATGCGCGGCCTTGAGTTCGCCAACCGACTCCGCGGCTGTGGCGCCAGCGTCGACCGCCGCGCGAACGCTACCGACGTCGCCGCGAACGATCGTCGTTACCAGACCGCCGCCGATCTGAATGCGTTTGACCACTTCAACGTCCGCAGCCTTCGCCATCGCGTCGGAAGCGCTAACCAGAGCCAGATAACCTTTGGTTTCAATCAAGCCAATTGCGTCGTTCATTTCAATATCCTTAAGATTTATATTTCAGTGTCTGACGTCCCACGCGCAACGCCATGGATTCATTTCGAACCTCAAAGTTCATTTCCACGTTGCACGAAAGTCTCGTTTATATTCAGTCAAGATTGATATTAGCGGGCAGAACCTTGGCGATATCAGCGTTCGGACGCGGAATCACTTGCACGCCGGAGATTTCGCCAATACGATTGGCCGCAGCCACGCCGGCGTCGGTCGCCGCTTTAACGGCCGCAACGTCGCCGGTGACGTAAACCGTCACAATACCGCTACCGGGCTTATCCCAACCGAGGAACTTGACATTCGCGGCTTTCATCATAGCGTCCGTCGCTTCGAACAACGTGACGAACCCTTTGCCTTCGAGGATACCCAACGCTTGCATCATTTTATTCTCCAAAAGTCGTTGTCGAGCGAAGATCGACGACGGCGCCGCCGACGCCTACGACGCTCTAAAAGAACGTTATGTAATTGTTTGAATTACTTAAAGATCACGCGCAATCCTAAAATGGAACGCACGCGCTGTCTTTTTTACCTATTTAATCAGTTCAATTTTAGTGGCGTGTTCCAGGTCAACGGCGTTGCCTTCGTCGGTGTCCAAGTGCACTTCCAACTTAATATTCTTACCCACGCGTACCAGAACGTCTTCAAAGACGACCGAGCAAACGCCCGATTCCACGCGTAGCTTCATCATGTCTTTATCTTTAACGCCGTAATAAGCCGCGTCTTCCGGTCCCATGTGAACGTGACGAGCCGCGCGAATCACGCCGCGCTTAAGCTCAACCACGCCGGCGGGTCCTACCAGCACGCAGCCGGGCGTGTCCTCTAGTTTACCGCTCTCGCGCACTGGAGGATCGATTCCAAGAGATATCGCGTCCGTATAAGACAACTCCACTTGCGATTCTTTACGCGTCGGTCCAAGAATACGTACCGAAGGGAGCATTCTTTTGCGCGGTCCAATGAGCATGACCGTCTCATTGGCGGCAAAAAAACCGTCTTGATAGAGATCCTTCATCTTGGTGAGGGTCTTGCCCTGACCAAACAAAGTCTCTACGTCTGCATCGGTGAGATGAATGTGACGCGCAGAAATACTAACGACCAATTCCGATTTACGCGGTTGAACTTCGGTAGAAGACGCTACGTTGCCGCCCGCGCTGGAAACTTGCGCGTCGCGCAAGACTTGACGTACAATTGCCTCTACGGCGTCGCGACTAAGGTTTCTCAATGACGACCCCACGTTTCTATTCTACTGCGCGTCGACGACCTTGTGGCTACAACGCTTCATAACAAGAGTTTTACAACTGATTCGACGTTCGTCAACGCTATGCGACGTCATAACGCGCCTAGACGGCTTCCACGACGACGAACCGCTACGTCTTTCCCTCATATTATAGCGTGAATTTCCCTAAGTTAAAGAAGTATTTTGCAAAAACCGTGGTAGAAATAAATAAAAATTTATCAGTAACACCTCATAAGGGCTATTTCCATCATAGGCGTCGCGCGTGTGTGTCAGAAAACTTTGTGTCCCAGCCGTGAAGCTCTTGTCTACGGTCGCGTTAGCTCTTACAATATCACAACGTCGCCTGTACGTATAAATCAACGTCTAACCTTAACCCACCGCCACGCGCCGTCATGCCAAAATCGCTCATTTTTTGCGCAAAACTTGCGCTTATTATTCTTCTGTTCTCCTACTTGGTTTGGCGAGCGTTGCAGGGCGCCGCGTTACAAGAGTTAAACGTCAAGACCTTTTACTGGTCTTTTCTTCTGATAGGACTTTTTTTTAACCTCCTGAGTACCACGCTCACGATCATACGTTGGAAATATCTCGTGGAAGCGCTCCGAGCGTCGTTGACTATGTCCGACGCGTTGCGCTTCGGGTTTATCGGTTTTCTCTTCAATCTTTCCCCGGTCGGAATTGTTGGAGGGGACGCCATTAAAGTCGTGCTCCTGGTAAAAAAGAGCGGAATCGGCGCCGATCGCGCCACCGCAAGCGTTGTGATCGATCGACTTATTGGGCTTTACGTCATGTTTCTCCTGGGCGTGTTCGCCGTCTTTGCCACCGGATTCTATCAGCGTGAAGAACCTCTGGCGAAATTCGCAACGCTAGGTTCCATCGCGCTCTTCCTCGCCTCGACGATACTCTTGGCGCTACTGCTGTGGCCGTCGAGTCGCCAGAATCGCCGCGTGACGCTCATGGCAAAGTTACCGCTGGTGGGAACCGTCTTGGCGAAACTTGCAAACGCTATGCTCGAATACCGCAAAAGTAAAAAAGTTCTCCTCCTGTCCTTTATTATAACAGTCTTTGTCCACCTTGGATTTTCCGTCTCGCTCTATTTCCTCGCGCGGGGACTCTTTCACGCGGCTCCCAGCCTCTCCAACCATGTCGTGCTCTACTGTTTGGCAAATGTAGGGTCGATTATTCCTCTCTCCGCCGGACCGTTGGAACTATTCCTCGACGAACTGTACCCCCTGTTCCCAATCGTGGCACGAGCGTCTTTCCAGGTCGGACACGGCATGGCAATCGGGATGGCGTATCGACTTACGACCGTACTGGTCGCTATGGTCGGAATGGGGTATTATTTGACGTCAAGGAAATCGTTGCCAACTCAACAGGAGGATACCGCTAATAAGGCGCATGCCTAAATCTCGCTGCCTTCAACGTAGCGCAAGGGTCAGGACGCCGCCGAGTCCCTAAAAGACATTGTAAATCACGTCAAACCCAAAGATTACCACACGTCTTCTCTTGCGACCTCTACAGGTCAAAGATAACAGCGGTTTCTTTGGAACCCTTCCCCTGGGATTCCTTATTTCATATTAACGCTATCACTACAACACGCCATTATTTAAAGAGTTAGATTATGCCAAGCGCGACGCCTAACGTTTACCACGTGCCTGATTACGATATCGCGCTCGAACTTTGTGCGCAAGAGGGCGTGATTCGTGCCAAAAGTAGCGTCGCCGGTTCTCCTTTATGGAGTCCCAGTGGCGTTATTTACATTGCCTCGGCTGCCCTGAATTACCATAAGGAACACCCGACGCCCCCCCTGGCCGAGCTATGGTATGCCGAAACGTTTCATCAGCGCGTCTACCTCGTTCTCTTTGAACGTTGCGCCACAATTTCCAATCTTCCGCCCGCTGCCGTCTCAGATGACGTCAACGAGTCGTTCGACGTCTCAACCACGTGTTATAACGTCAAAATCCTCGCTCTGGAGCCTCAGGCACAATGTCGCGTCGCATGGTTTTACAATCTGACCAACGGAAACGACGCCTCCCTCCTTTCCTGGAACACGCTCAGCGAACTATCCCTGGAACTAACCGCACAATCTCCCGATCAAGTCCGTCTGCGATTCCAATTCCCTCAAGAGGAAGCGCGAGAATACCGATTCGACGCCGCCGTGGGTCAACGACTCGTATAATCTTTCGTCTACTCTAGCGACGTCAAAATTCCCACTGGCGTCTGTGTGCGCATGGGACTCTCATTATTATTGTCGATTTTTTTACTCGTAAATTCTAGACTCACATTCCCTTGTCGCGCATTTAAAATTCCTTGGATTTCTTCATTACTCAATTTCATATCGTCTTCTTTGTGAAACCTATTTTAAAACCTGTCTGTAGACTGTCAAAAATTGTTTATAAAAATTCGATTTATTGACAGTCATTTTTTAATAAAATAAATCTATAAACATTCTTTGACGTCAATTGACGTCTCATTGACGTCTAGATTACAGCTTATTTAACACGCATATTATATTTTTAACATGATAGTTTGTAGCGTCTTACGTTCAAATGTTATCGCGTTATTGACAAAAAATTTTAGGACTCTACTATTACTACTATATATTAATAAAATATATATTGTTATTTAAAGTTTTTCTTAAAAGATTTATAACTTGTCTTTGTTTGGTATCCTATTAAATTTGGTAGTTAGACATTTGGAGATTCTCTTTTTGCGGTCGCACAGTGGAACGCCTCATCGACTATGAGAAATGAACATTATTGACTTTGCTAGCCAGTGAATTAAAATATAAAAGGGGCGTTGGCGTTTCGGCGTTTTTCCCATGCGAACACACGCGCATACGCCCCGACTTGGCTTTTCAGCGTTCTACTCAAGCGCTATTCCTGGAGGTCGCTATTATATGAAGATTCGTTGTTCATTCGAAAAATTCACTCCGATGTTCACTTTGATTTCATCTTTCGTTTCTTCTCGAAGCGATCGTCAACTCCTTATGAACGTCAAACTTATCGCCGATGAAAAGAATATTCTTTTACTAGCCTCTGGAGACGATAACGCTTCCGCACGCGGTGAAATTGAAGTCGGCGAAGATATTGTTGTGGAAAAGCCAGGCGAAGTGATCCTGCCGACCCAGATTATTAAACGCTTGCTCAATGTCGCCGGCGCCTCAGAGTTTACTCTTGAAACCGAAGGCAAACGTTTGAACGTGAGCGGTCAGGAGTTTAGTTATCAGCTTGACACATTGGAACCGGAAGATTTTCCGGTGGCGGAAAACTTCGAAGAGACCGCCTATCACAAGATTGCCGCGAGCGATTTCCGTGAACTGGTGCGTCGAACCGCTTTTGCCACGGCTGTCGGTGAGTTTGGCGGTCAATTCGCCCTCGACGGCGTGCTTATCGAGCTACTAGAAGATCGCGCCGTGGCTGTGGCGACCGACGGTCGACGTCTCGCGAATTACGAACGTCCCGCCGAAGCGGTCGGCGGTCATAAAGTCGAGGGAACCGCTGTGTTTCCTACGAAATTGCTCAATCTTCTCGATCGCGTTTGCGCCGATCAAGAGGACGTTAAAATCGCGGTTAAGGAAAATCGAGTCCTTGTCCAGTCGGGTTCGGTCGTGGTTGGCGCTAGTCTGGTGGACGGAAGCTACCCGAAGTGGCGCGATATTATGCCCAACAAGTCCGAAATGAAGAAAATCGACTTCCTTGTCGGACAAATTGCCTCGGCGGTGAGTAAGGCGGAAATTGTGACCACCGATCAGAAACCTGGCGTGAATTTCGCGTTCAAGCCCGGCAAATGTATTGTGTCTGGCGTTGGTCTTGAAATTGGCGAGTCCCAAGTGGAAATGAATATCGCCTTTGACGACTGCGCCGATATTCGTCTGGCGTCGAAGTATCTTACCGATCTCTTTAAGCGTTTGGATAGCAATGAGACGCTCTCCTTCTATCTAAATTCCGAGACAATTGCGCTCTTTGAGACCGCCGACGGATACTCCTATATTGTTATGCCCTTGAAATAACAGAGGGAACGTTGACGTTAGTCGGGACGCGCGTTGGGGTTGACTTGTTGTGAGGTCTGTTATGGTTCTTTTGGGACGCGCGCGTGCGAGGCGTGTGATAGCGACGACCCTCGTACTGCTGACCCTGGTCGCGGCAACGCGCCTGTGCGCTCAAGAGGACGGCGCGCTAAAGCGATATGAATACAGCGCGGAAAAACTAGGCTCTCCCACGCGCATTATTTTTTACGCCGCCAGTGACGCACAGGCTCAAGAGGCAGCCGACGCGGTTTGGGAACGGTTTGATAAAATCGACGATTCACTCTCCGATTGGCGACCTGAAAGCGAGTTGATTCAGGTTTGTCGCGCCTTTGAGACGTCGGAAGAGCCGCGCGAAATTAGCGAGGATTTTCGGAACGTTTTGGCGATTTCGCGCGTCCTGTGTGAACAGACCAACCGCGCGTTTGACCCCACTGTCGGACCGATTGTTAAGCTGTGGCGTCGCAGTCTGTATTTTCACGACCGACCGCCTCAGAAGAACCTAGATATGGCCAAGTCCTGCGTGGGACTTGACGTTTGGCGTTTGGACGAGCACGGCGTGTGGATGAAAAAGGGCGTGCGCTTTGATTTCGGTGGAATTGCTAAGGGGTATGCGCTTGACAAGGCGTTGGAAACCTTACAAAGTCACGGGATCGAATCCGCGCTCATAGACGCGAGCGGCGATTTACGCATTGGCGCGGCGCCTCCGGGAACTTCCGGGTGGCGCGTGGGCGTTTCATCCCTTAATAAAGAGCCTGCGTTCTATTGCGAACTGACTAACGTGGGAATCGCTTCCTCAGGCGACGCGAATCGTTATGTGGAAATCGACGGCGTGCGCTATTCGCACATTGTCGATCCGCGCACAGGCGAACCGATGACGCGACGTTGTGTCGCAACGGTCATGGCGCCGAACGCGACCCTCGCCGACGCTCTTGCGAGCGCCTTGTGTGTTCTCGGGGTACAGGAATGCGACGTGATCGACCAGCTAGCCAAACGCGGCGTTGAGGGAGAGCCTTTTGACGTCTGGGAATATTTGCTTTATCAGGCGCATGAAGACGCCAACGCGCCCTACGACGAATCTAACGTCGATATGGTCGCTACGCCTGGCTTTGCGAAACTCGAGTTAACCACGCGAGCGCAAAAAACAGAACAAGAGCTCGAGCCGCAAGTTAAAGAGTAAAGATAATCGCCCTGTAACGTACCGGTTAGACGTTGTGGCGTAGACGCTGTTAAAAATCATGCGCCTTAGGCGCGATTGAGGAGTTACACCATGGAAAAAGAGCCGACAAATACTCAGTCGCGCGCGCTATCGATCCCTGATTTTCAGAACCTTATCGCCCAGATGTATCTGGAAAAGGACAAAGAGCGCGGTATTGCCGGCACTTTTATGTGGCTCGCGGAGGAATTCGGCGAACTTGCCACGGCGTTGCGTTCCGGAACTTTGAAGGAGCAAGAAGAAGAATTTGCCGACGTTCTGGCGTGGCTCACAACGATTGCGAACGTTGCCGGGGTCGATTTAAATAAGGCGCTGATCGACAAGTACGGTCAAGGCTGTCCGGGCTGTGGCAAATTGGTTTGCGTTTGTCCTGACTCCGAAAAGCCGTAATCTTGTCTCAAACTCCCAACGCGACCCTTATTTTTAAGCGTTATTCGAAAGATACGTTATGACCAATCTTCTTTTGTCGTGTAAAGAGGCGAATGTAAACCGAGCGCGTTGTGTGCGACGTGTTATCGCGGCGGTTGTCTTTATGTGTCTGTGTGTTGTAGCGACCCCAAAACTTTGGGCCGACGTCGTTTTGCCGTCTGCGACCGAAATTGAGGAGGAGGCAATCCACGAGGAGAACGATCGCCTCGACGCTGTGCGCGTGGGAATCGCTGGCGTTTACAAAAACGGATTTCCGACGAAGGTCGAGGTTCTCTGGAGTTGTGAAAACGTATCGAATGTGGAATTAGAAACCGTCGACTCCGACGGCACGCCGTTTATCACGACTCAGACGCTTAACGAGGAACAGGTTGGTCAAGGACGTTGTGAACTCGTTTTTATTTTTCCACGTGCCAACGGCGCGCTGACCGTGCGTCTACGTGATGAAAACGGCGTCGTTCTTCAAGAGCGCGTCTGCCAGCCGGGCGCAAAGACGAATGAGCAGAATCATATTCTCTTTAACGTTCCAACGCCGGCGTCGAAACCGCTGTATTTTATTCTGGGCGATGAAAAACAAGGTTTTCTGGAAGCGTTCGGCGAATTACGTTTGAAAGAAGATCGTCGACCTCTGGTAACGCAAATTAATAGCATACAAGATCTTCCGACAGATTTCCGCGCCTTGGAGTCGGTTGATCGTCTGTTTCTGTCTTCACAAGTCCAGGACGCCTATAACGGCTACACGAGCAGTTCGGAGCATTTCCAAACGTTAAGTAAATGGGTTGAGCGTGGCGGTAAACTTGTCCTTTTCGCTGGCGCTAATTCTCCTGAACTCTTGAGAGCGCCGAACGCATGGTCGCAGTTGTCGCCGGGCCGTCAGGTCGAAGAGGAACTACACGAATTTCGCGTCTTGAACTCGATTACCACGACGTTGCAGAACGTCAAAAACCTTGCGATGAACGGCTCTCGCACGAGTCCGTATTTGAAGGTTCCAGTGATTTCAGACCTCAAGCCTGGGGCTAAGGTGGAAATTCAAGAGGCGCAGACGCCGCTGCTGGTCGCCTGTCCTCAGGGACTCGGCGACGTCGTCTACTTTGCCGGAGATTTAAGCGAGCCGCCGTTCTCTAACTGGAGTGGGCGCGGACGATTGATGTTGAAGGTGTTGGGAATTAACCCCGAGCGCACTATTGTGAGCAGTCCTTCCGGACTCATTCAGCGCGGCTATGTCGATCTCTCGGGGCAATTGCGCAGCGCGTTGGATCAATTCAATGGCGTGCGGTCGATCTCTTTTGTGACCGTGGCGGTCATTCTCATACTTTATCTTCTGGCGATTGCGCCATTGGATTGGTTTATTTCAAAGAAACTTTTACGTAAACCGATTTTAACCTGGGTGACTTTTCCGCTCTATATTCTCCTGTTTGCCGCGATTTCAGTGGGCATTACTCGAGCAAAGACTCCGAAGGAGACGGTTCTCAATCAGGTTGACATGCTCGACCTGGACATGACCAGCGGTATTGCTCGCGACTCGTCCTGGTTTGGGTTTTATTCTCCAGTCGGCACGCGTTATGAATTCACATTTGCGCCTGAAATGCCGTCGATGTGGACTCAGACCGACTCGCACGAGTTGAGTTCACAGCGACAGGAGGCGCGCGACGTGGCGGTTTCACTCATGCCGCTGACGCTCGTTGGTTCGGGCATTGGCGGTTCGGAACAGCGCGCGCGTACCCAGAGAATGTGGGATGAGCCATATCGGCTAGACCAAGGGGAGGGCAGCGCCACGATTGCGCACGCTCCTATGCCGACGCGCTCTAGCAAGTCCTTAATTGGTCGTTGGACCGCGCAATATGCCAAACTTCCCGAGGTTGAGCCGCTCTTTGACGACGGTCTAACGCTCCAAGGTCAAGTGGTCAATCCTTTTGACGCGCCGCTGTATTCAGCGTATCTTATCTACGACGGCGGCGCCTATGCGCTCGGCACGCTCGCGCCAGGCGTCACGCCAATTGACCGCGGCGTTACGCGCGTGGAGCCGTTGCGCGTGTTAAATGAACATCAAAGTTCAATACCCGAGAGTCGTCGCGGCGCGTGGAATCTGGTGAATTACAACGTGACCTCGCGTCGCGCGCCCTATATTTTACGCGCGGCGTCCTTTTATGATTTCGCCGGTGGAGAGGATAACTTCGGAATTGCGAATTACTTACAACACGACGTTGATTTGAGCGAGCTTCTGCGTTGTGGACGCGCCGTGCTCATTGGGATCTTAGTCGACCCACAGGCGGAGGAATATCGACCGACGAGCGACCAAATTGCCCAGGCGGCCGACGCGCAGGAGCATGTGCTACTGGAGGAAAAATTGGCGCAACGTCGAGGCGAACAGTACCGTAGCGTGCGCGCGGAAGCGGCGGAAAAATATGGCTTCTTTGGCTCCACCGATAGTTTGTCAATCGCCCGTTTGACACGACGCGACCAGAACCAACGCTCAGACTCCGACGCTAGCGCGACCGGCGCGAGCGACTCGCGAACCGTTGTCGCGCGTATAATCCTCCCAATGGAGCGCGCTTCCTCGCGTTGAGCGACTCCTATGAACTAGCTTGCCACGTCGCTCGAACTCTGAAATAATCGGCTCGAGCGTGGATTGAGACATATAAATCAAAAGAACAGCGCTAATCCTATGATTAAGACAGAAGAACTCACCAAGCAATATGGCAAATTATTTGCTTTAAAGAACTTAACGCTTGAATTAAACGAGGGCGATTTGTTTGGATTTATCGGACCAAACGGTTCCGGTAAGACCACGACAATGAAAATGCTCGCGACTCTGTTGCAGCCGACCTGGGGCGAAGCGTATGTTTGCGGCATGTCGATCTATACCAAGCCGAAGGAGATCCGTCGCGTGATCGGATTCATGCCCGACTTCTTTGGCGTGTACGACGACATGAAGGTAATCGAGTATCTCGAATTCTTTGCCGCGGCTTACCGCGTTAAGGGCGCCGCGCGTAAGAAGGTGTGCAACGAAGTTTTGGAATTGGTCGACCTGGGCTACAAGCGCGAAGCGTTAGTGACCAGTCTCAGTCGCGGTATGACGCAACGTCTGGGGTTGGCGCGCGTGCTTTTGCACGACCCGCAGGTGTTGCTACTTGACGAGCCCGCGAGTGGTTTAGACCCGCGTGCGCGTATCGAAATTCGTGAACTGCTCAAACGCTTGGGAGGCAAGGGGAAGACGATTATGGTCTCCAGCCATATTCTCCCTGAATTGGCGGACGTTTGTAATAAAGTCGGAATTATCGAGCGCGGTGAATTACTCGTCAACGCCAAGGTGGAAGACGTTATGAAGCGCGTGCGCGACCAAGTGGCGCTCCTTGTGGAACTGGCGGAACCGCAAGACGACCAGTTCAATAAGAAGCTTGAAGAATGTATGAAATTCCTTGACGCCGATCCGATCGTCGACCGCCTGGAGCTTGATAAATCCGGCGCGATTCGCGTATTTATTCAAAAAGGGCTGGGGCTGGACGTTTATTCGGAACTGCTCACGCGACTGATCGAGCGACGATTTAAGATTAAATCGTTCCGTGAGGAAGAAGTGAATTTGGAAACCGCCTTTATGACGCTCACGCGCGGCGTAACGGCGTAATTTTAGCTCTTATCGGACAGACGCGTCGACGCAACGCCGGCGACGCATGACTTGAGCGTCGAGGTAACGTTGTGAAACGAGCGCTAACGATTCTCTGTGTATTAACTGCGTCGCTGAGCGTGATTTCTGCGCTTTGTGACGCCAGCGCTTGCGCTTTGGGGATTCTTCAGGACGACGAGGTAGCACTCACGCGTGAAGAGTCAACGACCGCGGTCAGACCGTCGCTTGCCTCTGAGCGCGGTGAAACCAGAGCGTCGGATAGTAAAGCCCCCGACGTCTTATTGTCCCCCAGCGTCGACGCTCAGCCAATGACCGACGAGCGTATGAATCAGGAGCGACCGCGTCATGACAACGCCACGGAAATGACGCTCACTCGCCTGATTCCCACAAAGAAATTGCATAATGTTCGCGTTCTTCGCGCTATGACGCGCGTGCCTCGGGAGAATTTTTTATCCAAGAAGCACGCGTCCCTTGCCTCGCTTGATGAAGAGATTCCCCTTGAGGACGGACGCGTTCTACCGTCCCCGTTTATGACGGCGTTTACCGCCGAAGCCTTGGATCCTCAACCGACCGATCGTGTGTTAATTATATCAGATCAAAGCGGTTATCTTGGCGCGATCTGGTCGTGTCTGACGTCACAAGTCTTTGAAGTTGATTCGAACAAAACGTCGGCGCGAAAAAAACTTGGCGTTTGGCAGAA
The DNA here is from genome assembly GCA_030537455.1 of Planctomycetia bacterium. Classification (GTDB taxonomy): domain Bacteria; phylum Planctomycetota; class Planctomycetia; order Pirellulales; family Thermoguttaceae; genus RUG369. The sequence goes on from JAUNMR010000030.1 coordinate 36,284, forward strand.
GTTGAAATTTGACAATATTTGCCTGTGTGTGTCGCAAGACGCGACCGCATGGCGCGACTGGGCGCCTTTCGATAAGATTCTTGTCGCGAGCGCTCAGGAGGAGGATCCGGAAGAACTTTTTGAGTTATTGTCGCCTGACGGAGCGCTTTTGTGCGCCGTTGGTCACGGACATTCTCAACGCTTGCAACGTTATACGCTTGTTGACGGACAAAGAACTGTTCAGACGCTAGCGTCGGTGGATTTTCCGCCGGAAACTTTGCAGAAAAATCGAAAAAGGAGCGAACGAAACACGAATGAACCGCTCCTGAGTAACGGCGATTTTGAGACGCTAGACGAGCAGTTAGTTCCGCTCATTGAGACGGAACCGTCCGAGGCGGCGACGCCGCTAGGTTGGCGTGAGCTTCGCAACGCCGTGGCGGTTAAAACGACCGACGCCTACCAGGGCGCGCGCCTGTGCCGTTGTGACAATGTAACGGTCTATGCGCAACATCAACAGAAGGATCGTAATCAAGAGCGAATTGATAAGGCGACGCTGCCAGAGAATCGACGCGTTCTAACCTCCTCACAAGAGGCGACTAAAAAAGCACAACGCGCTTGTGAATTAACCTGTTCGATTACCCAGAGCTTTGCGATCAGCAGTAGCGCGATTAAAAAAGCGACGATTTCCGGCGCTTTTCGCGTGCAAACGCTCGTGGAGCTCAATGACAATGCAAACGTAACAATCGCGAAGATTCTCTTTTTCGACCAAACGCGCAAAAAGATCGGCGAGGAGACTATTCTAGCCACGGCACAGGCGAGCGATACCGATTGGACGGAGTTCTCTGTCGACGCGAGTGTTCCGCCAAAAGCCGCTTATGCCGTATTGACCCTGGGCGTATTGGACGGCGTAGGAATTGTCGATTTTGACGCGATTCAGGTTAAAAATAAATATGAAAAAAAGTAATAATTCCATTGTTCTATAAGCGTTCTGGGTCGAATAGTGTAGAATAAAAGCGCCCTGGTTTGACTTGGATAGTTTTTAAAAATTTTACAAGTTAATCTGGATTATATAGTTGTTATATTAGGTAAAACAGGTATAATTAAACCACAAGGACGCCATGGCTATACCGTCGCGTGCGCAGACGTTTGGCGCGCTTTACGAACAAGCGTTTTTATTTGCGTCTAGCGCACATAGAGGACAGACGCGAAAGGACGGTAAGGAGCCGTACTTAGCGCATCTAGCGCGCGTCTCTGGCATGGCGTTGGCGTATGGCGCGTCGGAAGAATGCGCCGCGGTTGCTCTACTTCATGACGTCGTGGAGGATTGTGGCGGTTTGGAGACGGCGCAAAGAGTGCGCGAGTTGTTTGGCGACGCTATTGCCGACGGCGTTTTGGCGCTCAGTGATTCATTAGCGAGCGACAGACGTCACAAAGCGCCGTGGCAAGAGCGCAAAGAAGCGTATGTCGCGCGTATGGAGCGTGAATCAGACGAGATCCTCCTGGTGAGTTCGTGTGATAAAATAGACAATATGCGCTCCTTGATTATTGCATTGCGCGTGCGTAACGATACAATGATTCTGCAGAGATTCCATGCGGGTCGCGAACGTCAGTTTTGGTACTATGGCGCGATCGGCGAGATTCTTTGTAAGCGTCAGATTCCTACATACAGTGAATATACCTCGCTGATGAAGGAATTATTTGAACTCTGGAAGGAGTAATGGCACAATTTTGGGCGTTTTTGCGAAATTGTGAAATAAATTTTTTGTATCTCTAATGATACAAAAGACTTCCGGAGAGGCAGGAAATTTGCAAGATATCCAACTTTTTTTAAAAAATAACGACTTTTAAAGAAAAAGGTACTTGCATGTTCTTGCTTGTTGGATTAGAATAATCAATAACCTATTGGTGGACTGCGTCGTATTGGGCGCGGCTCGGTCATAATCCGTTTGTTTTGACGCTTATGCGTCGCAACATACCCGTAATAAAGGAAAAGAAATGAAACAAAGTCTAGCGTTCTTGGTTGCGACTTTGAGTGTTTTGGTCGCCTATGCTGCGCAAGCTGCTGAGGTCAACGTTGAATTTTATTCCCAAGACACCAACGGTCATGTCAGCGCTGCTCGCGACGTCCATTACACGATTATGGATCTCAATAGCGAGAAAGTCGCCGAGGACAAGGCTGTCAATCCCGACGGCGTCGGCGCTTCCCTCACGTTGAACCCTGGCGTTTACTTCCTTACCGCTGAAGAGCCCTCCACTCACAAGTTCGGTAGCGCTACGATCATGATCGAAGAACAAGGCGAGGAAGACGCTCAAACTGAACAGTTCGTCTTTACCGAAGACGGTCTGACCCAAATGGAAGACGTTCAAGACGATTCCTATGAATCTACGCAAGACAGCGATGACGAAGAAGAAATCCAATACTACGATGAAGAGGAAGAACGTCGTCGTGCCGCGATGATTCCTTGGGGTGACGGCGGTTACTACGGTTATACCACTGGCGGTCCGAGCCTCGCTGGTATCCTCGGCGCTGGCGCGCTGGCGGTCGCCATCGTCGCGCTCTTCTTCCCGGAAAAAGCTACCCCGGATAAATAAGTCGCAAGCCCTATGTGTCTTTAATTGCTCTAACTAAGAGCACGTCGGTAGAGAGTTAATCTCGCAGCGACCGAAGAAAACAAACGGATTAAGATTATACGAGAGGGAGAGGCTACGTCGCTTCTCCCCCTCTTTTATTGTCTCTATGCCTTGACAAGTGGTATTGAGTAAAGTACGCGACGACTCGGTAGAACTGTCGAGAGTTATGTCGAAGTACTAACATTGGCGCGTCTCTTTACGCCAAGCGAACGATGGAAGCGGCGTGTGAGCGTTTAGCCGTGGAGAGGGGGAAAGATCGCGCGAAATCTTATTACTCGTCATGGAAGTGGAGTATTGTTTTCAAACAAGGCGTCTAGCGACATTCGTGACGTTGGATAGTGGGATTGAAGAGTATGTTCTTCCTCAAAAGTAGGCGTCGAGTCGCAGAGGGTAAGTTTCTGTAGGCGTTCAGGAGTTACCGTAGACGGCGGAGCGAGTAGAGAAGAGGAGTTGAGCACGATTTAACGCGCTGAAATATGCGTAGCGATAAAAGACGAATCGGGCTATGAGCGTGATTTGTTAGCGTGCGCTTCCCAGTTTGTTCTTGGCGTCTGAATGGTTAGAGGCAAAGGGGTGACTTTGGAAGATTGAAATCGCAGTTTGGCGATATATTTCCTCGCACACGTGCGGGTAAAGTGAGAGTTAATATAGATAAGATCGAGGAGTATATAGACTTAAGTCGGAACGACGATAAAATTCTTCGGGTGAAAGAGAGTTTTTTCTATAATTCTCGTGATATATTTGATTTTATCTATGTTGTGTATATTGTGTATAATCTACAAGTTGTGTATTATACTTATATAATATGTCTTAAATTTGTTTAGTATTTTAATGTTATGGTTTTACTATTTTAGTTATATTAAATACCTCTGGCGGCTTAGGAGTTTAATATAACCTTAATCTTTGAGTTGATTGTGTGGTTTATGTAATAATAAAAGTTGGTATATGATTGCTATCTTGTGTATTTTTAAAAGTTTGCGTTTTGATGTGATTAAAAAGTCGTCTTTTCGATATTTGCAAAATTGGCTATACTAGATTGACCGATTACGTGCGGATCAGTGGAAGCGCTTTGTAACAAGCGTTATTTCACGGGTTAGACGCAGTTGGTTTACCGAAGGAGAAGAGCGACTTGTAACCGTCGTTATGGCGACGCGTCTAAGGTTTGTTGTGTCGGCAAGTCTATACACGCACGTCCTTGATTCGCTGAAATAGGCGCACAGACGTTTGACTTGGTTTATGGTTTGCCACGCGAGGTTACAGTTGTCAACAGGTATACGTTAGGGATTTATAGATGTCAACCAATCCAGATAATCAAACGCCTCAAGAAACGCGCCCAACGCCTCCTGAGAATGTATTGAGGCAGGAACAACCTGCCGCGAAAACGCCGGCGAGTAAAGTGGACTCAAGTAATTTAGGCGCGGCAAGTTTGGGCGCTCGTACAACTACTGGTTCTAGCTCCACACAGAGTAGGAGCTCGAGTCCAAGCCAGAGCGGTAGTCCCACGCGTTCTCGTCGTCGCAGAAGCGCTCGTAACGATAAGAACGCCGACGCGTTGCTTCAGACGTCCACAACGTCTGGCGCTCCTGTACGCGGCGGTCGTGAGTTAAATTTCTTTGACGTGATCGGCATTCTTCAACGTCAGGCGATTATAGTCGTCATAACGACGGTGGCGTGTACCGCTCTGGCTGGTTGGTACTTCACAACGCAGCCGAAGAAATATGCCGCGTCCTCGAGTATTTATATTCCGGCGACGAACTCCGCCTCAATTTTAAGTAGCGTCGATCGTAATAATACCCAGGGTATCTCTAATACTCTGCGTGGCGATAAGATTGAAACGCACGCTTTGATTGTCAAGTCGAACCAGATTCTTTCCAAAACCTGGGAAGAGATCAAATCGAGCCCCGAGAAGCTCAGTCGTATGTCGAAAGAGATGTCAGAGGCTAATCTCGACGACGTCAAAGCTGTACGCGCGCTTAATCGAATGCTGACTGTGCGAGTGGGCGGCGACAACCGTGACTTCAAAAATACCAATACGATTACAATCAGTTGCACCTCGGGCAGTCCTTCGGAAGCGGCTGAAATTGTAAACACAGTTGTGGAGCAGTATCAGAAGTACTTTGAAGACAAGTACAATCGTAATAACATCGAGGTAAGTAACGCGATTACCGAGTCCAAGAGTCAATTGGAAGCGGATATCGAAGCGCGTAAGGCCGACCTGTTTGAATATATCCACAACTCGGAAATTACCTTTATTGGCAGCGAAGAGAATAACCCGCTACTGACCGCGCTCACCAAAATGAGCGAAAACATGGTTGACATCGACTTCCAGATTCTGCGCTTGCAAAACCGCTTGGCGTCTCTTGAAGAAGCCATTTCTGGTCGGGACGTTGACGATATTTCCGAGTCGGAACTCATCGCGCTCATGAGCGGCGGGGAAGGGGAAACGATCCTCAATACGATCATAGGCACCGCGCGCGGTAGTAGTAGCGCGGAAGTTACGGCGCTTTCCGCCACGATCGGCTTTGTAGAGCAAACCACCTCGGCGCAGCTTATGAAATTGCGTAATGATTTGAATGAAGCGGAAAAGAAATACGCTGCTGACCACCCGACGGTTCAGACCTTACGCGAGCAAATTGCAAGACTGGAAGCCGAACAGGATCAAAAGCGTGCAGAGACCAGTGAAAGCGCTGGGCGTATTGGCGTGATTAGCTATCAGGAGCTCTTTGTTTCATACCTCTCTGCGATTAAACGCCGTGTGGAAGAGCTTAATGACGAAAAGCAAAAGATCAATGAATATGTGACCGCGAAAGACGACGACGTTCGTAAGATCACGGAATATCGTGAAACAATTGAAGCGAAGAAGTTGTCGATTGAATCGCTCAAGGCAATGCAAGAGCATTTGGAACAAAGCCTCAAGCAACTCGCGCTCATGAGCGACGTGAACACCTATCAGGTTGAAGTGCTCTCCGCGGCGGAAGAGAACCGTACGCCGGTCTATCCGAGCCTGGTGAAATTTGTCGCCGTTGGGTTTGTCCTGGGCTTTCTCATTGGCGTGGCGCTCGCGTATGTGGTCGATATCACCGACGCAACGTTCCATTCCCCCAACGAGATTGTGCGCTCTTTGCACATTCCGATTATCACTCAGTTGCAGTCCTTCAAGTCTAAGTTGAAGGACGTTACGCCGAAACAACGCGCCAAGAACAAGGCGGAACATAAGCCGGATCCGGAACTGATCGCCTATTACAAAGCAGACGACCCCGTGTGCGAAGTCTTCAGACAAATCCGTACGCGTCTGTTTAATAAGCGTCGCGACGGTGGATGCCTCGTCGTTATGAACACCAGTCCTCACCCGAGCGATGGTAAAACGATGATTCTCTCCAATATTGCGGTGAAAGTGGCGGAAGCCGGAATGCGCGTGCTACTCATCGACGGCGATATGCGTAAACCCGACCTTCACAAAATGTTCGGGGTAGATAATGAAGTCGGTCTCTCTGACGTTCTCGCAGGCGGCGCGACGATTGACGACGCTTCCCAACCGACTGTGGTTAAGAATCTTACGATTATGACCGCTGGTAAGCAACGTAAACATACGGCGAAGTTAATTTCCAGTGAAACGTTTGACGAGACTATCAAGGCTCTTCGTGAGATGTACGACGTCGTGCTCATCGACACGCCTCCGGTGCTCTATGTAAACGACGCGCCGACCATTGCTCCTCGTGTCGACGGCGTTCTTTATATCTTCCGTATTCGTCGTGGCGGTCGTCCTGACGTTATCACAGGCGTCAAGTCGCTCGCAGACGTTGGCGCTAATATTCTCGGTTGCATTGTCAACTGCCACGGTAAGCACAAGTTCTATAACGACAAAGCGACTATTGAAGAGTCTTACGGCGGCTACGGTGGTTACGGTGGTT
>JAUNMR010000007.1:0-115858 GCA_030537455.1 Planctomycetia bacterium
TTAGTAAATCAAATACCCGGCGCGGAACTTATTGAAGCGCTCGAGGTCGTCATTCCACAGCTTGACGATATCGTCCAGCTTTTGGCCGTCTTTAATGGCCTGGAGCGTTTGGTCGTTGAGCAGTAAGGTATTCGCGTTTTGGAGTTCCCAGTTCTCGGGGTAATCTTTTGCGAGTTGGGTCATGAGAGCGACGCCGAGTTGCACGGGTTGCAGAGCGTTGCGGTCGGTGACGGTGAACTTGAGACCGTGTACTTCCTCGTCGGCGTATTTACTGGCGGTCGGGGTATAGGTAATCGGCTCGAAGGAGACGCCAGGAAGATTGAGCGCGGTCATTTTCTTCGCGAGGTCGTCGGCGTTAATCCACGGCGCGCCAATGACTTCAAAGGGCGTGTCGGTACCGCGCCCGACGGAGAGATTAGTGAACTCGGGAATGCCCAGACCGGGATAGAGGAGCGCTTCGGTAAGGGAGCGCATATTAGGCGAAGGATTGACCCAGGTCAAACCGGTTTGGTCGAAATAGAGGTCGCGCGACCAGTTTTCGCACGGAACGACCGTCAGTTTGAGATTAAGTTTGTAGTAATGAGCGAACGCCAGCGCGATTTCGCCGACTGTCATACCGTGTTGAATCGGCATGGGGAAGAAGGCGACATAGGATTCACAACCGGGGTCGAGCCATGGACCGTCGACCTTAACGCCGCCGATCGGGTTCGGGCGATCGAGAACGACAAATTCCTTGCCCATATCGGCAGCGGCCTGCATGGCAGAGCACATCGCGCTAATATAGGTATAGAAGCGCACGCCGACGTCTTGGATATCAAAGACAAAGGCGTCGATATTCTTGATCATTTCGGGAGTGGGACGACGAACTTCCCCGTAGAGGCTATAGACGCGCAGACCGGTTTCCGGGTCGGTGGCGTTGTCAATATTCGCCTGATCGAGCGCGCCATACAGACCGTGTTCCGGGCTAAAGAGGGTGGTGAGTTCAACGCCGCCGTCTTGCATGGCTTTGGGGATCTGGCGACCGTCCTTGAGACGACCGGTTTGATTCGTGAGAAGCCCGACTTTTTTACCTTTCAGAAGTGCGTAATCGTCGCGTGCGAGAACGTCGACGCCGGCGAGGGTTTCGCCTTCAATGCGATCTTGGCTGGTCGCGGCATTCGGGGAACGATAGACTGATTTCTCGACAAACGCCTTAGCGTCCTGTTCGTCGATCGGGTCGTGTATGGAGTCGAGCGCGATTTGACCGATCTTACCGCACATGCCGACGTAATTGCCTTTGCCGTCCGGATGCAAACGATTACCGAGGAAGATGACAAACAGATCCATATCGGCGTCGATCCAGTAGGACGTACCGGTAAAGCCGCTGTGTCCAATTGCGGCGGGGGACATGAGAACCGCGCGATTGCCGGAATAAGGCGAGCGTTTGTCCCAACCGCGAGAACGAATGCCGCGCGGAACGACAATCGCTTCGGTCATGAGTTTAAAGGTTTCAGGCGTCATGATTTGAACCGGATCCGCGCCAGAAGCCGGCGTGTAGGTTCCGTGCCCAATGAGCATAGAAGCGAGAATCGCCAGGTCAGTGGCGGTGGAGAAATTACCGGCGTGACCAGCAACGCCCTTCATTTCATAGGCGCGCGGGTCATGGACTTGACCTTTGATCCAATCTTCGTCGTCGGGGGTTCTTTTTTCCGCGGCGGCGGCGCGAGCGCGTTGTTCTTCGTTCGGATTATAGCCGGTATCGACCATGCCAAGGGGGAGATAGATATTCTGGCGAACGAATTCGTCTTCGGAGACGCCGGTAAGCTTTTCGATAAGATAGCCCAGGGTAATAAACCCGACGTCGGAATAGGCGAACGCTTCCCCTCGGGGCGTGCGCAGACCGAGTTTGCAGATGTTTTGGAAGATTTCCTCGCGATTATAGCCGATGTAGTCGTTAATGCTATTATCGGGGGTAAAGCCGGAGGTATGGGTGAGGCAGTCGAGCACAGTGACGTCCTCTTTGCCATTTTGCGCGAAATCGGGGAAGAATTTCGAGATTTTGTCGTCGTATTTCACCAGACCGCGTTCGACGAGAATCGCAATGGAGATCGCAGTCGCCGTGACTTTGGTGACAGACGCCAGGTCGTAAGTTGTGTCAAACGTCGCTTTTTCGACAGTCGGTTCCGTTTGACGATTGCCATAGGCGCGCAGGAACCCGATTTTATTACCGCGACCGACAGCGACGACAGCTCCAGGGAAATCGCCGTCTTGAATACCCGCTTCCACGAGCGCGTCGATTCGATCGAGCGCATCGGCGTCCATACCGAGTTCTTCCGGGGCAACGACTGGAGTCGCCATTTTAGCGGGGTCAGGGAATTCAGCGTAGCATCGCGGAGTGAATAGAACCATCGAGACGAGCAGTCCGAAGGCAAGCAGTAACAAACGTTTCATGGCAAGTCTATTTCTTTCAACGACTAATCTCAACGCAACGGGGAGTCCGTATGGGGTTGAGCGCGAATGGAGCAATGGGTGGAACGTCGTGGTACGACACAACGTCACAAGGGATTATAGCGATTATCGAAGACAACGCAAGTTCTAACGACGATAACGTCGCCGCTGTTGGAGCAACGTAAGAGTCCACAGTGGCAAACGTTTTCGTAAAGAGATTAGCGACAAGACGCGCAACGTGCGTCAAACAAAGGAAAACGGAAGGGTTCGAGGGAACAGAAATAAAAAGGGCGAGTCAACGCGTTGAAAAATGCATTGACTCGCCCTATTCCCTGGGGGGGGGAGGTTCTACTCTAACGCATTAGAGGGAGTATTCCGGGCGTTCGAGGTTCGGGGTAGCGTCTTGAACGGCCTGAGCGGTAAGTTCATCGAGTTGCGCGTCGGAGAGTTTAATCTCGGCGTTATTAGCGATGAGTTCGCGAGCGAATTCAGCTTCTGGGGTAGCGTCGGAATCGAAATCGAACCAGGATTCACGGAATTCAACCGTCTTATTCAGGTTGGCGGAGATATTCGTGACCAGCGCGATAATGGCGTCGGCGATAGCGATTTCACCACGGCAACGTGTCAAGAGCAGCGGCGTGGCGCCCTTTTGGTCGCCGAACGCTTTTTCGCCGAAAGCCTGCAGAAGTTGTTGCATGATTTCCGTATCGTAGATCTCTTCGGCATTGGGGTTCTGACGAATGCAGTACGCCCAGTGTTCGAGTTCTTCGCAGTATCCGCGGCTCACGTCGGTGGCGTAAACGCCCTGGTAGCCGATCGCGGAGGAGAGTTGATCGCCGTCTTCGGAGATAACCACGTCAAGATTGCCAGCGGTACCGGCAACGCGCGTCTTATCGTTAATGGCAGAGGTACGATAGAGATAGGCTTCTTTTTCCAAGTCGATTTGGATCGTGCCTTTGGTACCAAAGACGACCTCGCCGTAACCGCCGAAGCCATTGCCGTTAATAGTGGCGTAGGCGACGGTAATTTTGCGTTGTTTTCCAAGTTGGTCGTTGGGGTCATAATCCGCGGCGGGGTACTCGTAGAGCGCGGCGACGTGGTCGTCGACGTCACGGTCGAGCGAATTAAAGAGGGAGCGCGAGCCGGTGGCGGAGACGCTAAGCGGATGCTGCTTAACGCCTTTGTGCATAGCGGCGACAAAAATACTGGCGGCGTCGAGCTGGTGACTTCCCAATTCGGCCATGAGACCGCCGCCGGTACGATCCCAGAGGCGCCAGCGAATAAGTTCTTCGATCGCGGGACGCTTATAGACTTCGTCCCCTTCGCTACGCACGGCTTCCTGATAGCCATATTCTTGCGCGGAACGATAGGTCACGCCGTCGATTTCGCCGCCTTCGATCAAGATGAAGTCTTTGAGTTGCGCTTCTTTCTGTTCGATTTTCTTATTGAGCGCGGCGAGTTCTTTTTCGGCGACGGAGCGTTCGCGCGTGCGTCGTTTTGCTTCGTCGATAAGCGCGGGCGTTTTTTCTTCGTCGGGCATGTCCTGGATTTCAGAGACGCGCTCGTTATTACGTTGAATAGTAGCCTTGAGGCGGTCGGCCTCGTCGTTCCATTCTACGTATTCGCGCATAAGTTCGCCTTTTTTGACGTCGACGTCTTTGGCGCCTTCGGGCAGCGGCATTTGCCAGCTGTCGGAACCGGGAAGATTACCGCGGTGCCATTGTGCGCGAATGTAGTGGATATCGCCGATCACGCTGGAATTAATCAGGTTAGTGGCGTGATCATAGAGAATATTGTAATGGCGCTGGTGACCAATGGCCAAGTGCTTTTTGCACTGATGCGCGACGCGAATCATTTCTTTGCAGTTCGCGACGGAGTGCGCCATGAGTTTTTCGGTGAGCACGTGGCATCCGGCCTTCATAGCGAGGATCGCCGCGGGCGCGTGGAGGAACAGGGGCAGACCGATAATAACGCCTTCAATGCCGAGTTCGTCGACGTGTTGAAGCAATTCGCGGTAGTCGTTATAGACTTTAACGTGCTGGCGCGCTTCCGCTTCGGTCTTCCAGCCGTATTTCTTCATGAGACCGGGACGCACCGCGGCCGCGGTAGCGCTATAGCAATCGCCGTGGAAAGCGCGATATTGGTTATAGGGACGGATATCCGCGATCGCAACGACCTGGATATATTTCGGATTGATCCCGCCGATAAGCACGCTGCCTTCGTCGCCGGTTCCAAGCACAGCGACGCGAACCGGACGATCCACCACCCCGTACTTGAAGTAATAAGAGCCAATGCCTTTACCGGAGGCAAGATCGGCACGAGACGATTGCTTGAGGAAATCGCGACGCGTCAATGGACTACCGATCGCCGCGAGGAAATTCTCCTTACCGATCGCTTTTTGTTCGCTAGTTAAATTCATTCTTGAACCTGCAATATAGAAACCTCGGACAGACGCTACTGAGGCGTCGCCGGGCTTTTGGACTTAGTGAAACTTAAACCAATACCCTAAGCGTACACTGAAGTCGTCGCGACGTGTAAGAGGCGCGCGTCGCGACGACGCAAAGGCGATTAGAGCTTATAACGCGGCTGATCGAGATTTGGAACGCCGCGTTCCACGCCGAGGTCATATTCCGGCGTTTCGTCGTTATCCGGATCGAACCAGGATTCTTTGAACGAGACGCTCGCGCCGCGATCGGCCGCGATATTAGTAACCAGCGCGATAACAGCGTCGCCGAGTGCGATACGAGGATTGCAACGCGGCTGAATCGCAGGATCAGAGCAATTGGGATTTTCCTGAGCGCACCAAGCCCAGTGTTCGATTTCTTCTTTGTAACCGCGGCTCACAGCCGGTCCGGCGGCGCCGGTCGCAACGGCTTTTTGAGCCGGAGCGCTCGCTTGAGTATCGAGCGCCGCGGCGCCAGCGGCTTTCTTTTCGACTTTACTGGTAGAGGGACCGCGCAGGAGTTGGGAATCTTGTTCGCGTTCCAGAACGATCGTGCCTTTGGTGCCGTAAACGATTTCGCCGTAGCCGCCGAAGCCGTTGCCATTGATCGTGGAGTATTGAACCGTAATAGTTCTTCGACGTCCGGCTGGAGTTTCTGCGTTATAATTCGGGGCGGGAAATTCCACGAGGGTGGTAATGTGGTCTTGCACTTCGCGGTCGAGACCGAAAAGATTACGGTTGGCGGACACGTGTACGCGTAGCGGATGAACCTTGCCGTTATCGGGCAGGAGATTGGGGTCTTCGCCGCGGAGCATGGCGGCGCGACGATTAGACGCGGCCAGGAAGATCGAGGCGGCGTCGAGCTGGTGGCTACCCAATTCGACCATGAGACCGCCGCCGGTGCGTTTCCAGAGGCGCCAGCGAATGAGTTCTTCGGTACTGGGTCGCACGTATTCGCGCGCGCCTTCTCCGACGGTCATGTCTTGATATCCGTATTCAGCGGGGGACTTTAGATCCAGACCTTTATAGGTCGCGCCGCTTTCGAGCATGAGCGCGTCGGCGAGTTGTGCTTCTTTCTGAGCTACCTTCAGACGCCAGGTTTCGATCTCAAGTCCACGAGCGTCGGCGAGTTCTTGCTTCCACTGCTCGAGTTCTTCGGCGAGTTTACCGGCCTGGGGATCTTCCGGCTTAAAGTTTTCCGGCATCGGCATCTGCCAGCTATCGGCGCCCGGGGAATTGCCGCGGTGCCATTGCGCGCGGATATAGTGGATATCGCCGAGCAGACCGCGCTCGATTTGATCCGTCGCCTGTTGATAAAGAATATTGTAGTGACGTTGGTGTCCAATTGCCAAGTGCTTGTGGAACTTCTGAGCGGCGCGCGCCATTTCTTTACACTCGATAATCGAGTGACCCATAAGTTTTTCGCAAAGCACGTGCAGACCTTTGCTCATCGCCTGAATCGACGCTTGAGCGTGCAGGTGCAGCGGCAGACCGATAATAACGCCTTGGATACCGAGTTTATCGGCGTCATTGAGCAGGTCGCGATAATCGGAGTAGACGGCGACGTGTTTACGCGCCTCGTCTTCGGTCGCCCAGCCGTATTTTTCCATGAGACCGCAACGCGCGGCAAACGCGGCGTCGCCGAAGCGGTCGCCATGGAACGCGCGATACTGATTATAGGGGCGAATATCGGCGATCGCGACGATCTGCACGAATTCCGGATTACAGGCGCCTAGTAGCACGCTGCCTTCATCGCCGGTTCCGAGAATGGCAATACGCAGAGGAGCGCTGTGGGTCTTTTGATAACCGTAGTAAAAGGCGCCAACGCCGGCCACGGGGACAACGGTAGCAAGCGCGCCAGCCTTGAGAAAATTTCGTCGCGAGCAACCGCAGTTGGCAGTTTTTCCCACTTTCGGTGACGTCATTTTATATGATTCCTATTTCTATATTGAAAACGCCGAATCGAATCGGTCGCGGCGTTCGCTGTTAGTCTATATTATGCGTGGTCTACCGCGGCAGTACGCCGCCTTTTCTGGAAAAAGTCGACCGAAACGCACGACGCGCGCTACAAAAGGACGTATTTATCGTCTGTACTAATTCGCCATGAAGTAACGAAAAAAATAAATACAACGAGCCGCGTCACGTAGAGAACGATTGAATTCTTAGCAGGTCGCTTCGGAATTCATGCAATCGGGCACGAGCGGATCTTTTTCCACGCCGTACCAACGGTAGATGAAGCGACCAAAGTAATTCCAGAGGAACCAGTCCAGACCGGCCCAACGACCGGAAGGAAGCGCCGCCAATAGCAGGAGAATGCACAATTCAATGAGGTCTTTATTAAAGACCATAGCGTGACCGATCATATCGCTGGTGTAAGGATAGACGGTCGGCCAGGGGAATTGGGACAAAACGACGTTGATCAGGAAGCAGACGCCGCCGAGCGCCGCCAAGCGCGTGCACAGACCGAGGATCAGACACAGACCGATCGCGGTCAGACCGAGCGTCACGGCCAGGTCGAGCGCGCCCATGGTCGAGGGGGTTGTGAAATTACGAAGACCCGGCAGGCTAGCGAGCCAGCGCATGAGAGCGCATTTATTCGAACCATAGGTCATCGGACTGAGGGAACCGCGGTCCTTTTGTTCTGCTGTGAGAATATTCCAAAGATCGAGTTCGAGATTTTCGCCCATACGAACCGGCTCATTGGCGAACTTTTCGCCTTCGGTACGATAGCTCATTTGTGCGTCCCAGTCGCGAATGCGTTGGTATTCCGCCTTATTTTTCGTCGTCGCAAGAGAATGTTCAAAGCGACGTTTGCTAGCGATGAAAGCGCGGATATCTTCACGGTTTTCGAGGGTGTATTCACGCAGAGATTGGACATACTGATTAAAGATAGCCTTCGCTTCTTTGAGCTGACCTTCGTTTTCTTCGGAATTCAGATCGTACTTTTCGCGATAATCGCGGAAGTAGGCGTACCATTCGCGTTCGATGACCGGCAGGGTCCAACCGATACGTTGTTTCGCGACGACCTGACCGTCTTCGAGTTTGACTTCATAGGCTTCTTCCATGTGAAGTCGTTCTTCGCCGCCCAAGTCGGGAAGGAACATATAATAGAGTTCTTTCGTCGGACCCTTTGCCATGCCGAGGAAGCCTTTGGAGGAGAAATTATTAGCGGGATTCATCTTCCATAGACCTTCGTACAGGAAGTGGCAACCGATCCCCAATCGCAGTAACACGACTAGAACCACCACTACTGTCGCATAGCAGCTACAAGTTTTTGTCTTACCCAAGAGACGCCTCCTCTCGACCGTTTGGGGCGGCGCAAACTGTAGCGCCGATTCGTTCGGTCTGCATTTATGTTAGTATGCTAGTTGCTTGTATGAGGTTGTCTGTGCGGCGGCGCGTCATGCGCGTCACGCGCTTTCTTTGCCAAGCAGGCGTTAAAACAAGCAAACAGAACGCCGTTTGCCTATTTAAAATAGTTTGCCTTATTTTAGCGCTACTGTGCAAAAAAATAAACCGTCAAACTTCATTTTTATCTAAAAAAACTATCCTGAATACCCAGTTTAACATTAAAACCTAGTACAGATAGTATATTCTGCACAATCATTAAACCTTGTAAAGACCACAGAGTGATTTGACGTGAATTTCTCGAAGAATACATGACGCGACGACGCTCGTGGGCGTGAGCAAAACCGCAACGCGTTGCTCTACCCGCCCTTGAACCGACGCGACTTCATCATATAATGGGGCGTGCGCTCACGCCATGGCATGAGAGCGCGCTAGCCTCTTGGTATAGTCACTTTTTAACGTATTTTTTCGAGTCAAACGTTATGCTCAGAACCGACGAAATTCTTTCGACCATACGTATGCTACACGCGGAGCACCTGGACGTGCGCGCGGTCACACTTGCGCTTAATCTCAACGACTGCGCCTCGGCCAGCGTTGATCAGCTTTGCAAAAAGGTCTATCACAAGATCGTCTCACGAGCCAGTCAACTGGTCGAAATCTGCGACGACGTCGGCGCGAAATATGGCATTCCGATCACGAATAAGCGTATTGCGATTTCGCCCGCGGCTATTCTTTTGTCGGGTCACA
This sequence comes from Planctomycetia bacterium, assembly GCA_030537455.1. Lineage (GTDB taxonomy): Bacteria > Planctomycetota > Planctomycetia > Pirellulales > Thermoguttaceae > RUG369. The sequence goes on from JAUNMR010000007.1 coordinate 8,966, forward strand.
ACGTTCAGGCGGCGGTCGAACTGGCGCGTGCGCTCGACAACGCGGCGGAACGCTGTCGCGTCGACTTTGTCGGCGGATTTTCCGCGCTGGTACAAAAGGGCGTGTCCGCGGGCGCGAGCGTGGTCATTGAATCGTTGCCGGAGGTTCTCAATACCACCAAACGCGTGTGCGCCTCGATCAACGCCGCCTCGCGTAAGGCCGGAGTGAATATGGACGCGTTACACCGTTTGGGACATGTGATCTCCCAGACTGCTAACGCTGACAAAGAGAAGGTAGGGTTCGCCGCCGCGAAACTAGTGGTTTTCGCTAATATTCCGGACGACAATCCCTTTATGGCGGGCGCCTATATGGGCGCGGGCGAACCGGAAGCGACGATTAATATCGGCGTATCCGGACCGGGCGTGGTCGATAGCGCGTTGCGTCGACGCATTCTCGCCGCGCAAGAGGAAGGCAAAAGGCTCACGCTTGCCGATCTTTCCGAAGAGATTAAGACCGCAAGTTTCCGCGTCACGCGCATTGGCGAGCTGATCGGTCGTGAAGTTGCGGAACGACTGAACACGCAATTCGGCGTCGTCGACCTGTCGCTGGCGCCGACTCCGCAGGTCGGCGATAGTATCGGCGAGATTCTAAAGACGCTTGGAATTGCAAATGTCGGCGCGCCTGGCTCAACTGCGGCGATCGCTATGCTCAACGACGCTGTCAAAAAGGGCGGTCTATTTGCCTCCAGTTCCGTGGGGGGACTCAGCGGAGCCTTTATCCCCGTGTCGGAAGACTCCACGCTCGCCGACGCCGCCGCGCAGGGACACCTGCACCTGGAAAAACTCGAAGCCATGACCGCGGTATGCTCCGTTGGTCTCGATATGATTCTCATACCCGGCGACACGCCTCCTGAAACCATCGCCGCAATTATGGCGGATGAAATGGCGATTGGCGTGATTAACAACAAGACGACCGCGACGCGTCTTGTCCCCTGCCCCGGCAAGGTCGCCGGCGATCGCGTCTCCTTTGGAGGTCTTTTTGGCGCGTCGCCGGTCATGGAGGTTCGCAACGTTGGCGCCAGCGACCAGTTTGTACGCTTTGGCGGACGTATCCCCGCGCCGTTGCAATCTTTGGGCAACTAATTGCAAATTACGCCTAAAGCGATAGGCACAATAGTTCCGGCGTCACAAGCGCGTGTTTGTGACGCCTTTTTTATAACAGTGAGTTAAAAATGACGTCGAATGTGCAAACCGATACGTCGCAGGCGTCAACGAGAGATTGGCGCTTGGATCTTTTGCGCATTTTGGCGTGCGCACAAGTCGTTCTTTTACACGCGGTTAGTAGTTACGCCGCGGTGGAGAATACGACCGTCTCGGGGGTATTCGGCGCATTTTTCAACGCGATGATTCGCGAGCCAATACCGCTGTTTCTCATGCTCGGGGGCTATTTTTTTCTGAGCAAATCGCAAAGCGTGCGTCGACCGTGCCAACTCATTTTCGCGCGCTGGCGGCGCATACTTCCGGCGTTGCTACTATGGTCGACCCTTTGCGCGCTAGCCTACGTCGCGCCGAGAATAGCGCTTGCGCTACGCGTCGGCAAGCCGATAACCATGGCGCAGTGGCGCGTTTTTTTCTACGATTGGGCTATATACGGCAAGCCGGGCGTCGGCTATCATCTGTGGTATCTTTATGTGATACTGGTCTGTGAACCGATCGTACTGGTCATCGCGCACGCCATGCGTAAGGCGTCGCGGCGCCGCACTTTTCTGGCAACGTGCCTATGGAGTCTTCTCGGCGCGGCGACGGCGACGACGCTAATAGCGTTGGGACACGGCAATCTCCCATTTGTGAGCATTGGCGTTATGGTCGTGCCTTACTACTTTTGGGGCAAGTGGTTATTCGAAAGAATCAAAGCGCGCCAGAGCGACTTGTCCTGGCGCGCAAAGCTAGCGTCCTGGGCGATCTTTCTGGGCGTCGTGGCGCTGATTATGACGTTAAGTTCACTCGGCGCGCAAGATTACGCGCGCTCCTATCTACTGCCCCACGCGCCGCTACACGCCGTGGCGCTGTGTTTAATCGTGACCTCGCTGAAGTTCAAACCGTCGGAGTCGACCAAGAGAATTTTACAAATCTTGTCTCAACAGACCTTTGGGGCGTATCTTTGCCATATCTTCTTCTTAGCGCTGGCGCAACGTGCGGTTCCGATTCTGTGGCATACAGAATGCTTTGCACGCGCGTTACTTACCGGCGCTATCGCACTAGCGCTCTCCCACCTGTTCGTGTGGACCTATAAGAACCTCAGCTGAGGCGCGTTAAGCGATAAAAAACAGTCGCGTCCGGAGCGAAGAACTCCAAACGCGACTCTGGCAAGGGGAATGGACGATATCATCGTGAGCGGATAGCTCCAGCGCGACGCGCAGAAGGCGGCTGGTCGCCAATCGTTAGCGCGACGCGCGCTTCACCGCGCGTTTGGGCGCCTTAACACGGAAGAGGAGCGAGTAGAGAATCGGCACGATATAAAGGGTTAGAGCCGTCGCAACAATCAGACCGAACATAATCGCGGTCGCCATTGAGTCGAAGAGCGGATCCTTGAGCAGAGGAATCATACCGACGATAACCGTCATAGCGGCAACGGTAACCGGTCTCATTCTCTCAACGGACGCGTCGACAATAGCGTTATAGGGACTTTCGCCCTTTTGAAGTTCTTCGTCGATTTGATCCATAAGCACCACGCCGTTGCGCACCATCATGCCGAGCAGACTCATGGCGCCAATGAGCGCCATAAAGCCAAAGGGCTTGTGCATCGTCAGCATGCCGAGCGTAATACCGATCGACGCCAACGGGAAAGTCAAAAGGATAATCAACGGCTGACGTAGACCGTTGAATAGAAACACGACAATGAGCGCCATAAGCACAAAGGCGATGGGTGTTTGCGCCATAAGAGCTTTGGTCGCGTCATTAGAGCGTTCGGCCTGACCGCCCCATTCGAGTTTATAGCCGGGGGGCAACTCTAACGCCTCGATCTTGGGTTTGAGTTCACTGAGCAAATCGGACCAATTGCCGACGTTGGGATCCGCCCCGATGGTGATCGTGGGAATACGATTGCGTCGCGCGATAATCCCGGGCTCCCAATGCATTTGCGTTGATTCGGCAACCTGCGACAGGGGCACGCTCTTGAGACCGCGCCCCCAGATCGGGAGATTCTCGAGTACCTCGGAGTTATTACGATCCGCTTGAGAGGCGCGCAGGAGGATAGGCAGTTTCTTTTCACCTTCTGCATAAGCGCCGCAGGGGATCCCCTTGGTAGCCCAGCGCAGTGCAAAGGACATTTCCGCGCGTGACCCAAGCGCTTGACGTCCTTTCACTTGGGAATAGACCGGACGCCAAGTGGGAACGTCCTGACGCCAATCGTTTCGCACAAATTTCGCGTCGCTCTCCGCGCGCATAATCTCTTCGACTTCAGCCGCGAGTTTACGTAGCGTTGCGTGATTAGGACCGCTAATACGCGCTTCCACTTCCGATTTCGTCGTCGGTCCCATGGCGAAACGTTGCGCGCGAATATCGGCTTCAGGACAATGCAAGGCGATCCAGCGTTCCACAGGCTCCATGAGTTCAGAGATACGATCGAGCGAGTCGACGTTCACGACCAATTGCGCATAACTGGAATTCATAAGCTCCGGTTCATAAGGGAGATAGAACCGTGGCGGACCCGCGCCAATAAAGCTGGCGACATTAACGACGCCTTCCTGCTCCTTGAGATACTGTTCAACTTTCTGCAAGTCGTCGGCGACCTTATTAATCGCGACGCCCTCGGGCTCCCAGAAGTCGACCATAAACTGGCAACGTTGCGCGCGCGGGAAGAAGATCTGAGGAATGCGCTGGAAGCCGATAAAGGAGAGGTACAGAGCGAATACGAGAACTCCGAGCGTCAGAATGCGCGCATGCAGAACCCCTTCCAGGGTACGACGATACAGACGATAGATCAGACCGGCATGAGGGTCTTTGTTCGACGTCTTGACGTTTTTAACAAAGACGTAGTACACGACCGGAGTCTGGAGCATTGCCACAAACCAGCTGATAATAAGGGATACGCCAACTACAATAAAGAGCGATCCGGCGTATTCGCCCGTCATATTCGGAGAAAGATAGATCGGCCAGAACGCCAGCGCCCCGACGAGGGTCGCGCCGAGGAGCTGAAGGGCCGCGCGACGCGTGCCTTCAATGCAGGCCTGTTTGCGTTCCATACCGCGTTGCATACGCACTAGAATCAAGTCGCCCACCACCACGGCGTCGTCGACCAGAATACCGAGCGCGACGATAAGAGCGCCCAGAGACGTGCGCTGGAGATCGACTCCGAGCGCTTTCAGAACGCAGAACGTACCAAGAATCACAATCAGAAGACTACTGGTAATAAGAATACCGCTCTTCCAACCCATTGCGATCATTACGACGATCGTGACGATAAAGATCGCCTCGTAAAGGTTTTTGGTAAAGGCGTGAATAGAAACCTGAACGCTGTCGGGTTGATAACTCACGTCGGTGATCTGAAAACCGGCGGGCAGATTCGCAAGCGCTTGGTCGAGTTTCTCGCGCACTTCCTCGCCCATCTTAAGAACATTACCATTGGGAATGGGCGAGAGCGCCAGCGCCACGGCGCGTTCGCCGTTAATGCGCATGATTTGCGTCGGTTCGTCATTAACAACGCGACGCACCTGTGCGACGTCGCGCAGACGAATCTGGCGAGCGCCGCTACCGGCCGTCTCAAACGCGCGAGACGCTATGCTTTGAAGCGCGGACTCGTCCAGTACGTCGCTGGCAAGATTAGCAAGGGAAGCGCGCGCGCCGTCGACAATCAGAAGATTTTCGATCTCTTCGAGGGATTCGAACTTACCGGTGGGCGACACGCGCACTTTCGTTCCGTCGATACGCATCGCGCCGGTCTCGGTACTGAGATTCTGACTCTGCAGCGTCAGTAGGATCTGCACCGGCGTAACGTTCAGTTCCGCCATACGCGAGCGGGAGATTTCCACCTCAATCCGCTCATCGGGCAGTCCCCAAAGTTCGACGCGACGCACCTGGTCAATCAGGAGCAATTCTTTCTGTAAATCACGCGCGGCGTCGACGAGTTCCGCGTCGGAAAACCCTTCGGCGGTCAGAGCAAAGACGCAACCGTAGACGTCGCCGAAGTCGTCCTTAACAATCGGAACTGACGCTTCAAGGGGAAGTTCTAATTTGACTGTCGATAGTTTATTGCGAAGATCCTGCCAGATCGTCGGCATTTCGTCGGATTTGATCTTTTCTTGCAAGTCGACAAAGACGAAGGAGACGCCCGGCTTAGAGATCGAACGCACGCGTTCCAGACCTTTGATCTGCTGTGCGGCGCGTTCCACGACGTTCGTCACGCGCGACTCGACTTCCTCCGCCGAGGAGCCGGGACAAAGGGTCACAACGACCGCGGTTTTGACCGCAAATTCGGGATCTTCGAGTCGTCCGAGCGTGAGATAAGACCAGATTCCGCCCGATATAATGAGAAAGACGGCAAAGCCGACCGCAACTCGATGATTTACTGCATAATGAGGCAACATTGCAAATGACTCCGCTAGAAACAAAAGCGACGCCGCCGCGACATAAACGCGCGAGGCAAACGCGTTAGAGCAAGCTCCACGCGAACGCTTGTGCGTTATGACTACGGTTCTTCAGCCAGGCGCACGGTCTGACCGTCGGTGAGAAAGCGCGCGCCGGCGGCGACGATTGTTTCGCCCTCGCGCAAGCCTTCGAGAATCTCGACGCGGTCGTTTTCTAAGCGTCCGACGCGAACGGCGCGGCGTTGCAATTGCAATGTGTCTGTATTAATAATCCACACGTTGGAGGAATCGTGATCGGTCGGCGTAGAGTCTGGAGGGATAAGCGCGGCGGTCGGGATCCAGATGAGGTCGTTTCGATCGTTCCACTGAAGCGTCGCGACGCCGACCATTCCGATAAGTAGTCCGTCGTCGGGCGAGGCGTTAATGCGAAGGGTCGCAAGATAGGAGCGATTGCCGGTCTGAAGCGTCGTGGACGTCTCCAAAAGCTGTGCGGAAAAGCTCTTGCCGGGCAACGCTTCGAAGACACAGGTCACTTGTTCGACCGCATTCTGACGCGCCACGAAATCTTCGGAAACGTTCAGATCGCCTTGGAAGCTCGAGTCGTCGACGAGAGTGAGAATCGCGACATTGGGCAGTACGGACTCGTGGACGTCGTAGAAACGTTCGGAGATCACGCCGGAGAAAGGCGCGTAGAGAGACGTGTCGGAGAGCTTATTGCGCGCGAGCTGCAGATCGATTTCCAGACCAGAGATCTTCGCTTTGACCATTTCGATTTCTTCTTCGCGGGAGCCCTTACGCGCTTTTTCGAGGTTCTTTTCCGCGGCGCGTTGGGCGGCAAGAGCGCCGTCGAGCGCGGTGCGAGCAAGGTCGAGTTGCATTTCCGAGGCTGTTCCGTCGGAGCGAAGACTGGAGATGCGATCGAACTGCTTCTGAGCCGTCTGAGCCTGAGATTTCGCCGCTTCGTAAGCCGCCTCTAACGAGGAGACGTCTTCGGAACGCGCGCCGGTCTCCATCGCTTTGAGGCCGGCGTGTGCTTCCGCAAGGGACTGCTCCACGCGCGCGACGGCAAGTTCGTAATCGCGAGTATCAAGTCGAGCAAGCAGGTCGCCGGCGGCTACGCGCTGACCGACTTGAACCGTAAGTTCTTCAATTTTGCCCGGGACGCGAAAGGAGAGTTTCGTCGTCACGCCGCTCTTGACTACTACTGGATAGGCGCGATGTTCCGACTGAGCGTCAACTCTGGTCGTAAAGGTCTTAACAGCGCGAACGGTCTTTTCTACCGCGTCGGCGTCAAGTTCCGGAGACTTAGTTGGACGTTTACAGGAAGAAAGACACAGCGTCGAGAGCGCCAGCACAAGAATGGCAAAAGCGCGCACAGAGCACGCGCGCGCGCGTCGAGTCGGGACTGCCATAAGAAGCCTTCTCAAATGTGATCAAATCAGAGCGCGCGTCGCCGAGTGGTCGCGCGTCGACTCCAAAGTTGCGTAATTCGGACTATCGTCGGTTGATTGTAAACGTCAAGGCGCGCGCGTCAAGCGTTTCGACGTGCAAATACCGATACGATTGACAAAAGCGCAAGAAAAATCTCTTGCTAATATCGTTTTTATCTTTTAACATAGACGCGCGTATTATAGCCGTTGTACGCGTATTAAGTTGAATACCAGCGTCGAGCGCACGGGAGACGAAACACATGACTGAGCCGAACAATCCAGTGACAATAGGTCCTTACCGTTGCGGAGTTGGACAAAAGCTTCTTCTGGTTGCGGGTCCCTGCGTTTTGCAGGAGGAAACGTCCTTTGAAATTGCTCGCGAACTCAAACGGATTGTGTCGGAACATAACGCGCAGGCGAGTCAGGCGAGTGAAGAGATTCAGCTCGTCTTTAAGGGCTCCTTTGACAAGGCGAATCGCACCAGCGTAAGCTCCTGGCGAGGGCTGGGAATCGAACGTGGTCTGGAGATTCTAGCGCGTGTCAAAGCAGAACTTGCGCTACCGGTCACGACCGATATACACGAATCGTGCCAGGCGCAAAGCGTGGGTGAAACGGTCGATTTAATACAAATTCCGGCCTTTCTCGCGCGACAGACCGACCTCTTGGTCGCCGCGGCTAGAACCGGCAAGCCGGTGCACGTTAAGAAGGGCCAGTTCATGGCGCCCAAGGACATGCAGAACGTTGTGGGCAAGCTTCTAGAGAGCGGCTGTCGCGACATAATCCTGGGAGAGCGCGGGACATTCTTTGGTTACGGAGCGTTAGTAAACGACATGCGTTCCCTGGTCATTATGCGTCACACGGGCGCGCCGGTACTCTTCGACGCAACGCACAGCGTTCAGGAGCCCAGCGCCGGTCAGGGCGTTTCGGGGGGTAAGCGGGAATACGTCGCTCCACTAGCGCGCGCGGCGGTAGCAGTGGGAATCGACGCGCTCTTTTTAGAGACGCATTTCGATCCGAAGCTGTCCCCCTGCGACGGTCCTAATATGCTGCCGTTATCGGAAATACCAGAGTTACTCAAGACTCTTATAAGGATTCGAACGGCGCTCAACTAGGACGCTTTAACGCTAAACATTAGAAGCTGTTTCATAACTCTCCCAGCCGGTGCGAATATTCCAGTTGCCGTCCTCTCGAGGAAACGCTTGCGTCTTTTTACGACGCGGGCAAAGACGCGCATGGCGCAGGACAAAGCGCGCAGAGATTGAAAAGCAAAACGCTCGCACAGCCACAGTGGCGATACGAGCGTTTTCTTTATTTTTTCGCAACGTCAACCGCGCGGGTCAACTACTTAATTGGACTGATAGCGACAAGCGCGGCGCGTTTACGGATTGAGTCTTAAAACTCAGTTGCAGGTCGCGGGAGCGCAAGGAGCGATCGCGGCGGGAGCGCAAGGAGCCGGAGCAGCGCAAGCGGCGGGCGCGGCAGGAGCGCAAGGAGCGCAAACGGCGATCGGAGCGGCGCAGCAAGCGAAGCGAGCTTTCAGAGCGGCGAACGGCTTGAAGCAGCAGGACGCTTTAACGCAAGTCGGAGCGGCGGTGCAAGCGGGCGCGCAAGGAGCGGGAGCGGCTTCGCAAGTAGGAGCGACTTCGGTGGTCGGAGCGCAAGGAGCCGGAGCCGGAGCCGGATCGCAAACCGGAGCGCAAGGAGCCGGAGCGACGTCACAAGCGGGAGCGCAAGGAGCGGGAGCGGCGCAAACGACGGGCTTGCAGCAACGAACCGGGCAAGCGGCTTTCAGAGCGCTGACAGCGCAAGCAACGCGAGCTTTAATCGCGACACAGGGACGAATGCAAGGAACACAAACCGGCGCGCAAGTGGCGACAGGGGCGCAGGTAGCGACCGGCGCGCAAGTAGCGACGGTAGCTTCACAGGTCGGGGCGACGGCGCCACAAGGAGCCGGAACCGTACAGTCTTGAGCCATGACGCTACAAACCATGCTGAGCGCAACAGCGACGGAAAGGAGGATACGAGTCATTTGGAACTCCATAAATCAAGTTGGTTAATTGGGGCTTTCGCCCGTCTAAAGTCTTGTTCGTTTTTGTATATCGGCGCTAAACCTACAGAAATTTAGCTATTTTCCACAAGTTTTTTATTACACGCTAATAACGCAATCGAACTAAAATCCCTGTTCCAACATCGAACAGAAGAAGCAATGTTCGCCCAGTTCGCGGTTGGAACGTGAGGTCGACAATACGACCACCGCTATTCAGTCCTCGACGTTATTTCGCGACAGCGCCTCTGGCATGAGTAGCGTCTGGCGACAGTGGCAAAACAATGCACAAAAACGTGAACGGGCGAATGAGCCGTTCGCGACTCAATTCGCGTGCGATACGACTCAATATCAATCCTGAGTATAATTGCGACCGACCTAGTTTCAAGCTTTTTTTTACAGCTTTGTTAGGAGTTGTCTCACTTCTCTAGCGGAATAATCGTCACAAACAAAACATTAACGATCACGCTAGAAATAACGGTAATAGGCGTTATTGTTTTTACTACTAACGCAGTGAAAATCGCGCCTAACCGCTCGCGTTATACGCTGGAATTGAACGAACCTCGCGCAAGACGTTGTCGTAATGCGCGCGGCTGTCTACATTATCGTCTTCAATGTAAAAAGCTGAGTCCTTTTTTCAGGCTTGACTTCCTTTTTTTCCGTGGTCAAGACGCTCTGGCTACCTTTAATTCCACAAAATCGTCATACCTGTTACGTCATAGTGACTTACGGCGCGTAAAGACGCTAGCATTCTATGGATAGAGCGGCAAGCGCCCGTTGACATAACATGTCATAGACGCGCCAGCTACCGTGACGGCGTACGCGTTCGCTTCAAAGACTACTTTTCGGCTTTCTCCTATTGACTACAACAACGCCTCTTTCCCAGTCTCTTTAATTTATCCCCTGTCCCGACGCCCTCTTCGACCCGACCGTCGCCAGAGCGGAACGGCGCGCGCAGAGATTACGTCCCAACCGTTGCAGGTAAACGCACGATCAAAACCGACGGCATGAAGAATAGACCTAAGAATATATAGAGAAACGAACAGGGACACAGACCGGGCAAATCGGGCGGAGTCGACCTGACGAAAGCGACCGTTGCCAGGGGGGATTACAGCGCGCCAGAAAGAGGTTTCTACCCCAAATCAAGCATGTCAGACGTCATGTGAAAACGCCTTGTGCTCATGCGTTTAATATCAGAAAGGGGCATTTAACTCAGGGGGCGAGCGTGATTGGCATGAAAAAGGGAAAAAACCGTGAAAAAGGTTCAAGTCAATGACGTAGGCGCGCCGATTATAGCGCTAAGCGTGGAAATACCACGCGGAAGCAAACGTCGGTTGAGGTCATTAACCGGCGTGCGAACGGTTCGAGAAATTGAATCTAGAGAATTGACGTCTTTTTCAACGATTTGACGCAAGTCTCCAGAGTCAAAAGTACGATATACCTTGTGACAAGCGCACAGCGCATAGTCACAATTTAAGGATTGACGGGGAGAATTCATTCTGCTCGCTCCTGAAAAGTCCGTGCATTCGTCGAAGGAATTCGGTCGATTTCCAGAGAAAGAAGCCTGAACGCGACCGGCAAGGTCGCTGTGAACAAGCGGTTTCAGGAACAATGCCGTCGTAGCGTTACCAGCGCGAAGACGCAGCAAAATGCCCCAAAGTTGTTCATTCTTGAAAATCATTCGTCAAGGAAGTTAAAGATGAAGAAAATGAATTTCAGAATTGCCGCTTGCCTAATGCTCTTAGCCGCGGCTGTGACGAGCGGTTGCATCGGATTCGGTGGGTTCTCGCTCGGTATTTTCGGTATTCCGGTTCCGGTGAGTCCCTACTTCCAGGGCGCCTACGAAGACATGGCGTTCGAACAAGATCGTTATAGCCAAGTCCCGATTCTCCCGCCGATCGTCGACGGCGTGCCGGAAGGGTTGGACGCTCCCTCCGACGACGAAGTCATTCGTCTGCTCGAAAAAGCAAAGCCCGACAACGGCGGCGTGCCTTTCCTGGAAACACGGTATCGTAACGACGTGAGAATCGTCAAAGAACTCATTGCCGACTATGTCGATCCCCCGAGATTCTTCCCCATGGTCGGTCCGGTACAAGTGCACCACGTTCACTATAAATGCACCGTCTACTACGAACAGAACGTTCGCGTCGGTTGGCCGATTCCTTACTCCATGGAGAAAAAGGACGCCTCGGAAGTCATCTACATTGACAAAGACCACCTGCACGCTGTTCAACAGACCCCTGACGGCGGGATCAACAACGGCGGCATTATGCAATAAGATACTTCTTTCAACCGTGAAAAAATAGGCTCTTTCCAGATATCGACCGAATTGAACGGAGGACGCGATTGCGCGTTCTCCGTTTGTTATTTCTTGACAATCGTTCCGAACCACGCATGAGCTAACGCGCCAAAGCTCTTGACGACACTGACAGAATTAGATAGTCTTACTGCGCTATGCGCGCGAGCGACGTGCGCGATAAAAAAAGCCCCTTTTCAAGCACAAATTTTAGAATATGCGTACCGTCCGACTAATCTTGGCGTCAATACTTTTCGCGTACTGCGCGCTAGCGTACGCGCAGGCGCTCCACGCGCAGAGCTGGAAGGACTACGCAGAGCAACTCAAAGCGCAATCTCGCCAGGAGCGCGCGCCGCGGGAAAATCACGACGCCGTGGAGCGTCAAGATCAGACGTACTCAGCGCAGGAGGAGTACGAACCGACGCTGCGCGACGTACGCTCGCCGGTCTCACAGGGGGGAATTTTGGACTTTTCCAGCGCTCTGGGAGACGACGGCGCGGAACTTTACGGCGATGCAGAAAATGAGCCGACGACCTTCGAAGACCAAGGCGTCTTGCGCGCGCCGTCTCCGCCGTCCTATCGCAACATACCGGAAATCCAGGAGAGCGCCAAGCTCAACGACGTTTGCTTTATAGACGCCAATACCGGCTGGGTCGTCGGGGATCGCGGCGTTATTCTGCACACGTTCGACGGCGGCGCGACCTGGACGCAACAGGACAGCGGCGTCGACGTGAATCTCTTTGCGGTGAGTTTCTTTGACCAGAACTACGGTCTGGCGGTCGGCGGACGCGTAATGCCGTACCTACGCGTCGGTCAGGGCGTGATTTTACGCACAGTCGACGGGGGCGCGACCTGGACGCTCATTGAGACCTCGGCGCTACCGATCCTTCGGGACGTTAAGATCATTGACGAGACAGTCGTCTGGGCGGCGGGCGACTCGTCGAACCTTTATTCCACGGGACTATTTCTCAGTTACGACACTGGCATAACCTGGACGCCAGTGGAGGGCAATCGTCGGCGCGGCTGGCGCGCGGTTCTTTACGATCCAATTGAGCGCCTGGGCGTGGGCATAACGACGCAGGGTCAGGGTCAATACGTTGAGGGGGGCGCGATCACGGGCGTCGACCTTCAGCTCGGAGAGAACCAGCTGTACGACGTCGCCTATGACGCCAATTCGAATCAGACCTGGCTTGTGGGCGATTCGGGGCTGATCCTGTGCTCGAGCAACTTTGGCAAGAGTTGGACGCCGGCGCCGAACGCGTTGCCGAACGACGCCGCGCGCTACTTCGATCTCTACTCGGTCGTTGCGAAAGACGGGCTACTCGCGGTCGTGGGAGCGCCAAGTTCAAAGATATTTCTGTCAGACGACCAGGGCGTCACCTGGCGCGTGGCGAATTCTGGAATTTCAACGCCGCTACGAAAGTTGTGCTTTATCGACCGCTCGCACGGCTGGGCGGTCGGGGATTTAGGCGTGATTCTCGCCACACAAGACGGCGGTCAGACCTGGACAACGCAACGTCAACATGTTTCGCGCGCGGCTATTCTCGCGCTCTTTGCACGCGCTAACGAGGCGCCATTAGAGGCGTTTGCTCAACTGGCAGGCGACCAAGGTTTTATAACGCAAGTGGCGCTACTCACGCGAGAAATCACCGAGTCGGGACGCTCGGAAGAGATACCGTTACTGCTGAGAATGAACGAGGCGCTCGTACAGGTCGGCGCCCAGGGCGTGACGCAATTTCCACAATTTCCACTGGCGCCGGAACGTTACCAGGAATCGTTAGACCAGGTCGTAAAACGATTTAACGACGCGAACGACTCACAGGGATTGTATCGTCTGCGTGAGAGAATGGTGCGACTGATACGCACATGGCGACCGAGTATTGTGGTCGCCTCCAGCGACTTAACCGAAGGCTCGGAAGCGGAACACGAACTTAACGTCGACCTGAATAAATCGAGCGACCTCACGGCGTTACTGGGCGCGCTGGCGCAGGACGCACAGAGGGTGGAACAGACGCCAAGAGCGCCGCTACAAGCGCTACTTCTGCGTGAAATCTTAGGCGCGATCAATGACGCCGCCGACCCAACGACCTTTCCCGAACACATGGGCGTCTGTGGACTAGAGCCATGGACGACCTCGCGCGCACACGTGGCGTTGCGCGGCAAGTCCCAGGGCGATCTCACGCTTGACGCCGCATACTACTGTCCCTCGCTCGGACGCGCCGCAGGCGAAATCGCAAGGGACGCGCGCGCGATACTGGATCAGAACCCCGAAACGCTCAAGAGCGTGAGTTTCCAACGCGTCTACGCCTCCGGCGCTGACAATAACGCGGCAAATGAACGTGCCCAAAGCTCCTTTGCCGGCGCTGACCTGCCCTACGGCGGGGACGCAAGGCGCAGAGCTAACGCTTTGCCCGAGCAAGTCGCGCAGACATTGGTTGAACGCGCGGGCAGACGGCGGCAGCTACTGGGAATGGTAGAGACCCTAGCGCGACAAAGCGCTAATAACGCGAGAAATTCGCAGTTCTTACTCTCCGGTCTGGAGCAGAGCCTTACTGGTCTGGACGCGGAGCTGGCGGTGGAATACCTCAGCGCGTTGGGCGCGCGACTGGCAAGGGACGGCAATTGGCTCGCGGCGGAGCAGGTATGGCAGTACGCGCCAAGGGAATACCCCGACATACCGCAGAGTTATGAGATCTTTAGAGCGCTCATGCAGTACTACTGCAGTACGGAGTTAGAGAACCTCGCGCTCCAGCAGGGTCAAACGACCTTGGGGCAGGATCGCAACACACGACTGCGCAACGCGTTAAAGCTCGCGGAGGTCGTGAGGGACTTTGCGCCTGACGCCTATATGTCGCCGGAGTTACGCTTTCCGCTCGCAAGCGCGCAAATCGCGTTGGGGGACGCTCCAACCGGGTTGAATTACTATTTGAACCGTTCCAATGCCAATCGGGACGACGTCTGGGCGGTACGCGCCGCCACGGAATACTGGTTGCGCGCGCCCAAGAGCGATATACTCGCGCGGGATCAGAAGTACCCGCCAACGCAGACGGCAAACTGCCGACGTATCGCCGTAAAGCCTTATCTCGACGGAAATTTAGATCCGGAACACTGGGCGGAGGCGCCGACCTTCTACCTCGCGACCCCATTTGACGCGCCAATGCCTGAAAGGGCAATGAACGAACAAGAGAGCGACGCGCAAAAGTGGCGTCAGGCGAACCGCGCGCTGGCTCAATCTCATGGCGCGGCTGTTGGCTTTGCTTACGACCAAGAATACCTCTACATCGCGGCGAACTGTCCTAAGGCGTCGGGCGCGTTCTATCAGCCGAATGAGCGTACGCAACGCACGACGATCGCGGAGCAACTCAACGATTCCACGACCTTGGAGCAGGAGAAACAACCGCCGCGACCGCGCGACGTGACATTGGAGAGCGTCGACCGTTTGGAAATTGCGCTCGACCTTAACGGCGACTACCAGACCGCCTATCGTTTCACCGTGGACTATCGCGGAGTTCTGTGCGACGAGCTGTGGAATGATAAAACGTGGAATCCGGAAATTTTCGTCGCGCAACGAGAGGACATGCAGAAATGGACGCTAGAAATTGCGATTAAACTCACTGACCTCACGAGTAAGACGCCGCAATCGGGCGACACATGGCGCGTGGCGCTCAAACGTACGGCGCCCGGCGCGGGGGAAGAGACTTGGAATATCGAAAATTCCGATCGTGGAGAGGACGCCTTTGGGATTTTGACGTTCGAGTAGAATTGAGACGCAAAAATGCGCGCTGAGTCAAGACTCAACGCGCATTTTTGTTACCGAAGACACGCTCTTGGCGAATTACCGAAGAGTGAAAAGAAACGACTAGCGTCCGACCAGAACCGCCTCGGGCTTTTGAGGACTTTTGAAATCTTTGGTCTTCTCCACGACGTCTTGCGAGGCGCGCGCAATAATCGCGAACCAGTCGACGTCATCGAAATTATCCAATGCGTTTACTTCCTCAAGGAGCTCTTGTAGGAAAAGATCATACCCTTGATTTTGGTTGACAATTTCCTGATGGGAACAGGCAAAAAGCGTAACGAAAGACGTTTTGGGGTCGACGACCACCGGTCTTTTGAGTGCATTAACCTGCTCCGCCGGCACAGACGTCACTTCCACGCGATCCGCTAGCCATAAGAGGAAAATGCGTTGTGCTTTGGAAGCGCTCAGGAGCGCTTGGATTTCACTGAGCGCAATCCAATTTTTGACCTCCATGAGGTTAGACTTCTTCGCCAAAAAGCAAGGTTCGCCCTGAACGCTCGCCCCTTCGCCGCTAACGACAACCAGGAGCGTATCGCGAGAACCGGCGGAATTTGCCATACTTGCAACGGTCGCGAGGATATTATCGCGAGTCGGCAGAAGATAGAACGGGCAGGGGTCATTATCCACAAGTTGCGCGATATTACGACTCTCAACGCCCTTGTCCTGTAGCGCTTTCGCCACAGCTTTGACGTCGTTCTCAGGGAGCAAGCGCGGCGGTAGCATGGGCGAGGTAAAGAGCGCGTCGTAACCAACGAGTACGGCGTAAATCTTACCAGGCGTCGGCTTAAGAGGCGTCGTGTTAATCGCGCCATTCGCGGGTCGTGTGCCCGGGACAGACGGGACGTTCGAGGCGGTTTGACGTTCCAGAGCGCTAACGCCACGTCGGAGCCGATCCTCAGGGGTATCGGTCGTCGGCTTGAGTTCGGGCTGCTGTGGCGCCGCTTCTTGCGCAATCTGTTCCGGGGTAAGTTGCGTCGGAGAATCAGCCTGAACTACCGCACGCAGACCGCCAAGCAGAAGAATGCAAAAGGTCAGAGCAAACGTTAGGAAACCTTGAGTTCGCGTCATAAGTTCCTCCTGTTAGCGTTGCGGCGGATTACAGAGGATGAAATCATTGAGATTATCAATCGTCACCGGCGTTTGGGCGACGTCCTCGTCAAGGTTGTCCTTCAACGCGTCGACGGTCGATTGTACCGTCAGGCAAGCCAGTTCGGTAAAATCTTTAAAAGAGACCTGGGTATTTTCGTCCATTGCGATAGCAAGCGAGAGGCAATATGCGAAAGCGACAGGATTAATCTCATAGCACGTATATTCCCCGTCCTCTTCGAGAATCGTACCAGCGTGAGATGGTTCCGACTCCGCCGAGGAGAAGATCGCGCAGAGCTTCGCATTGCGCGAGACGTCTTTCGCATTATGACTATCGAGCAGATCGGCGACGTTATGCGACGTTATGGCAGAGGCGGTCGAAGAGCCGCGATTGCCGGCGGCGCGCAAAAGCAGAGCAAGACCGTTGTCGGAACTGGCGACGTCGTTTCGTGCGCCGGTACGACCGTCGTTAGCGCGCGGCGTAACCTTCCGACTCGGCACGCTATTGAGCAGGTAGTCGTGCTGGTTACGATCGCCGCGAGCGGCGCGCGCGTCGGCTGGGGCGCATTCGACAAACTCATTGCGAATTTGCGACATTGACAGCGTTTCGCCCAAACCTTTCATATCGGGTCGTCGAGCGCTATAGGTTCCCTGCGAGGTCGTCAGACCGCCGGAGAAACACGCTTCGATCAAGACAAAGACGCGTCGACCTTCTAGCCCGTCAATGAGTCGTCCGAAGTCGTCGTCGGTCAAAGCGGAGTTACGATACGACTCATAGGGGTCGGCCTCATACCAGGGACCGGTCTCATAGAGAACGAGGAATTCGTCTTTACCGTCCGATTCATCGCCGTCGTCGTCGGGTAGCCAGTTACCGCCGTGACCATTCCAGTAGATAAAGATCTCGTCGCCGGGCTCGGTCTTCTCTTTGAGGAGCGCGAAAGTCTTAATGACGTTCTCTTTCGTCAAACGCTTACCTGCCATGGAGATCCAGCCGTCAAACATACCGCTTCCGCGCGACAAACTCTCGACGGTTTCGTAACTCTCCCACATGAAATCGTAGAGATCGTCCTTTTCGAAGGTATCGGTCACGTAGTTGTAATGATGCGTGCCGACGAAATAAGCGGCGATTCGCTTATGACCATCGTCGCCATAACTACGCGCGGGCGTGTCCGAGCTGACGCGTTGCGATAAGGCGTCGGCGTTGGCGTTCAAACCGTCTCGGCGAATAAATGGTCTGAGTTCATTAGGAATCTGTTGACCTTGAACCATGGAGTCCGACGCGACAAGCGCAGAGACTGCCGTGAACACGACGATCAGCGACAGGAATAATCGTTCATGTTTCATCTGAATAGCCTAATCTGTTTAACCTTATCTTGTTAGTTAGCGCCAAGGATAGAAATACCATAGCGTCAATCTTAATGGCGCCAAAATCTCCCATACGCCCAGGGCTTTTCCCCTGGTTAAAACATAGCGTTTATTTCTTCGCGGCGGCGCGAGTCTCGATGGATAATTCAACTTTCGCCAAGTATTCCGAATCGTTCAGCTCGCTCGCCAGATCGATCGGCTTACTCATGAGCCAGAAGCTAATCTTTTTAATACCGAAGTTCTTCGTGGCGATACGCCATCGGAAGGCGTCCTCTTTGGAAGGAATCAAAAGACTTTGCCCCGCCTCAATTCGATATTCCTCGCAATTCTTATTCGGCAGTAGCACGGCGCCGTTTTCATCGTCCGTTTCTACGAGAACGTAGAGATAGCCGGTACGTTGGGACGTCACGCGCGCGAACAGATACTCACCGTCTATGTAAAGACTGCCGGAATGCTCCAGTACGACAGTGAGCGGCTCCTGAGATTCGGCGTTGGAGTCGGTGGACGGTCCGGTCGGGTATTTCTTCTCGCGAATTTCAAAGTCCTTAATCGCAACCTGAGCGGCGTCGGCGTTGAGCTGATTAACAATATCGGTCAAACCTTTCCTAGCGACGTCTGGCGCAAGAAGGGCGACGACGTCGCCAATAGCGTTTTGAAACGCCTCAACCGGTTCTTTTGTCACAAAAGCATAAACCTTTTCGCGACCACAAGGAGCGGTGACGGTCAGATTAAAATTCATCTTAGGCGCGGGATAGGTCAGAAGTTTACCAGCCTCAATGGGCTCCTCGCCGGGTAAGAAGCGATTAGGCAGAAGCAAAATGATCTGACCGGTCGACGTTTCATCCAGAAGATAGAGATACCCGGGCTGCGACGATTTCACGATGATCGTCATTCGAGAATCGATCGTATAGACTCTATCAATACGATCAAGTTGCAGGCTCAGCGTGGAATTATCCGCGCTTTTCGCCGCACAAGTTCCAATTGTGCTCAGACACGAGGCGATAACGTCTTGATCTCCCGACGGATCCGAAGGCTGTGCGTCCTGTGCAAAGACGCCGCTGGATACGACCAAAAGTAATAACACGCCAAAGAAACAATAACGTTGTATTAGAGACTTCATTGTACTTCCTTATTCACTTTATTGCAAAAGAGAAGACGCAGGGTCGCCTGCATCTTCTCTGGCACAAACATTAGACGTCACGATAAACGCCAGGCGCGACAAATCGCTCGTTACTTCTTAATCAAGAGGACGGGGGCGCCGCTGATCAGATCTTGAACGAGAATCTTTTGACTTCGCCCCTTTCCTTCGCTTTTGAAGTAGCCGTCAACGCCCTTCTGCACTTCGCGTTGAAGATCCGCTTGGGTAATACGATCGTTCTTCTTGTCGTTCAAGACCTGGAAGAGGTAGTAAGTCGCAACGCTACCTTTGGAACGATCGGAATTCAGGAAGGACAACTGGTCAACTGCGCAGGAGCACAGAACAAAGGAATCGGATTGACTAATCGATTTAAAATCGGCGTCAGCCTTTCCGAAGAAGTTGAAGGCGAATTCAAACTTGACTTCGTCGCTAGTGTTACTAGAAAGACTTTTGGAGTCGCCGAGTCCCTTAGCGTTCTCCGCCATACCAGCTGCGTGACACGCGTCGATAAAGACAAAGATCTGACGACCTTGAAGCTCCTTAACCCAATTGCCGAATTCTGTATCGTCAATCATCGTATTGACGGAATCATTGAGGTTAGACTCTGTCGGCAGAAGGTAGCAGCTATTGTTGTTAAGTTTAAGGTCTGCGCCGACAGCGCCGTGGCCGGTCCAAAAGATAAAGATAGTATCGCCCGGTTTCGTCAAGCTCTTCAACGAGGCAATGCCTTCTTTGACGTCCTTCTTCGTGGGATTGAGTTTCGTATAGACGTCCCCAGACGCAACGCCTAAACGATCAACGGCAATTTTTGCAAAACCTTCAAGATCGACGCGGCAACCGGGAAGATTATGGATACGATCGTCTTTATAATCAGAAGTAGCAAAACCGTAGGCGTAACGCTTAGGTTCAGCGTCCGTACGCTCTCTTTTTCCGACAATTTGATAGTCAATATATTCGCGGAGAATTTCGTTGGCGACGTCTTGTGCCTCCTCGGTGACGCCGTCTTCTTTCTCAACAACCGCGACGAATTTAGAGCCTGCTTTTCTGATCTCTTCAAGCATTTGATCAAAGGCGTGACCTGTCAATACGGTATAGTTGTCGTCTCCCAAGCTCTTTACCGCCTTTTCCAAATCCAGAGGTTCAGAAGTGACAAACGCCACGATATGCTCTGTGGTAGCCCTGCTATTTGGAGGGAGAACGACTCTAAACTCGAAACGGCTTTCCTTAGAAGGATACGTTACCGCCTTACCCGCCTCAATACGAAGCGCATTATCGGTGAACTTGTTCGGAAGCAAGAGGATCGGATCATATTCGTCGCTTTCCGGCAGACAAATCAAATACAAGTATCCGCTCTTAGAGGATTCCACCGTAATCGTGAGTTTATCCTCCTCCTCATAGACGCGATCGGAACGATCAAGTTGAATGCGCACCTGTTCGGTTGCATGGTCGGCTCCAGGCGTCGCCTCCCTTACTGCGATGAGGCGTGGTGTAACTTCCATCTTTTCTTTGTTCGGAACCGGTTTAAGCTCCTCAGCAAGGCCGACGGAGACGCCCAGAACCATGAGAGCGAGAGTCATCGCGCTCGTAAGCAAAGTACGTTTAGTTTTCATTTTCATCTTTCCCATTTAGTGCAGTACGGATCCAATATTATTCGAGACGGATTCCTCCCTTGGCTTCGGAATCGTCGTCGCCGGGATTACGAATATCAACAAGGGTAAAGGTTTTCGCAACCAGACCGACGCGTTGCTTGATTCTTTCGGACAGGGAGTCGGTCTTAGCTCCAGCGTCTTTACCGTCTTGTTCCAGAATATCTTTGGCGACCTGTTCTTCGGAAGGATTTACGCGAATCGCAAGGTCGGAAAGCGAAAGATCAAGCACAGGCTTTTCAACGGCGTCGTCTTTCTCTTCAACTTCTTGGGAGTTATTGAAGGCGGTAACGCCAGAGATGGCGATGGGATTCTCGGTGACAAACGCCACGAGTTTGACCAGACCGGTTGGTTCGCAGGCGCGCCACACATAGGTCGAGTTTTCCACCGGGAATTCATAGCCCTTGTCGCCGCTGACGAATCCAGAGTCGCCGGGACGAGGATAAAGCGCGCAAACCTTGCCGTCGGGTTCAATTGCGAATACGTAGAGGTAACCGTCATGATAGGAACGGCACACGAACTTCAGCTCATTGCCAACTTCCAAAGAATGACCGCCGATCACGTTAATGGACAATTGGAAATCGGAATGGGTCTCCGAAAGGAACTGTACCAGTTGCGGATATTCTAGACAGAACATATCGTCAATCGTTTCCTCGCTAGAATCAACGTCGTCGTTGGGTTGATCGTTGTTGGACGGCTGATCGTCAGCGACCGGTTGGACGTCATCGGGCTGATCGTCAGTAGACGGTTCGTCGTTGGTATCGACCTCGTCGACTTCGGGTTCCGGTGGATTTGTCCCGGGATTGCGATTGAGGATTTCGCAAACCTTCGCGTAGCTCAGTTCGGGGTTATCGGACTGAATCACGTAGGGAACCCAGGCGAAGTCCGGATGACGCTTTTGCGCGACGCCGACCCAGCGACCAGAACCGACAACGAAGTCGGAGCCATTCATCTGAATCGTGAAGGGCAATTGGCGATAGACCAGGGTAAGACCGACGTAATCGGGCGCGACGCCGTCGTCAGCCGCCCAGATTTCCAGTATGCCTCTGTAGTTGTTACCGCCGGCGGGTTGATACTGCAGGCGATAGGCGTAGACCGGGTAATTCCACACTTGCGGACCGGGTTCCAGGTCGAGTACTACCGAGGTATGCTGGTCGCCGACGTAGTAACGCAGCACGGAGATCAGCAATTCCGGCGACATATCGTTGTAAGCGGCGACGTCGGAGAGGTCGTTACAACGCGTTCCATAGGAGTTGGCGGAATCGCCGGAGTGCGCTACGGCCAGCCAACCTTTTTGATCGCCGATACCGAGATTGAAATTACGACCGTTGACCGGAATAACAGCGCGTGGTTCGCTATCCATGACGCTTGAGGCGGCCCAGCCGTGGCATAGGCCTTCCCAACCGCCGAGGGTTTCCGCGGGGGGCCAAGCGGCCTTTTCCGCGTCGGCTGAATGAGCGCCGGTGATGGCGTCGTATTTCGCCAAAGGTTGAAGAATCTGTTGGGTCTTAATGGGCCACCAGTATCCGGACCAAACGTTTTTGGTCACGTTGCCTTGTTCTTTGTGAACGCGGTTATTCTGCGCCCAAGACGTTTGCACGCTCGCGCCAAGACATACGACGCACAGCGATAAGCATAACGCATAGAATTTCATTTTCATTATATCCCCCTGTTACTCTTGAAGGTTGGACTCTAACAGAACCGCTTGGGTCGTACCGTTGTCAGAGTAGACAGGCCAAGGCGAGTTCGGGATCCAGACCTGTTTGACGTCAGCGTTAGCGCTATCGGTCAGATGGACTTCCACGGCGTCTTGCAGAGCGTTGGGCTCGCCGATCGCTTTGGAGTCGACTTCCTGAGCGCCGAGCAGTTGCGCCATTTCAGGAGAGAGCGGACGAACCGATTCTTTAACGGTATAGAACATCCCGCCGCCGACGACGCCGACTTGACCGAGCGCTTTCGCGTCGTCTTGACCGGCGTACTTAGAGTAAGAGGCGGAGTAGTCGAAGGTCAGATCGTCAGATTCTCCAAGCGCTTTGGAATCGCCGTCCTCTTGCTGAGCGGTAAAGATCGGCATATCCAGCGGCAGGAGCGGAATGGAGCCCAGAACGCCGGCGGCCTTGCCGTCTTTAGCGGAATAGAATTCCGTATGTTCGACCCAGGAACCGTTCTTCCAGGTGTATTCGGTGGTGCGCACAAGCGCGCCGGTCTCAACGTCAACCCAGATATAGACGACCGGCTGACCCGGGGCGACAATATCGCGTTCCACCTTCACTTGATAAGCGGGGCGTTTATTGATCGACGCGAGCTTAACGACAGTGAAGCGCCACTTCAGAACCGAGCGTTTCTGCGTCTTGGTCGAATCCTGACCCTGCTGGCTCGTCGCCTGAATCACCCAGGAATCCCCCACATTCCAGTTAGGTCCATACTTGCTCTTCGGCTTCGCAGGAACTTGTTGCTGCTGCTGAGCCTGTTGTTCCTGTTGTTGCTGGGTCTGTTGCTGTTGCTGGGTCTGAGTCTGTTCCGGCTGTTGCTGAGTCGGCTTTTGACCTTGCTGAGTCTGAGATTGTTGCTGTTGCTGAGCAGGCTTTTGACCTTGCTGAGCTTGAGGTTGCTGCTGCTGTTGAGCAGGCTTTTGACCTTGCTGAGCCTGAGGTTGCGGCTTCGCAGGTTCAGACTTCTTTGGCTCGTCCTTTTTCGGGGTATCCTGCTTCTGAGCTTGAGTCTGCGTCTTAGAGGCTTGCGCCTTGATCTGCTCCACAGTTTTTACGCCGGGCGTTTGGGGGGCCGCAGAGTCTCCCTTGGCGGTCTTTCCTGCGGTAACATAAAGCTTAGCGACGTCAGTTTCGCCAGGCTTGACGTCCTCCGCCAACGCTAGCGAGCATGAGAGCGTCGCAAAGAGCATTAGCGCGAGGCTATTTTTTAACAGTCTATTCATCTTGCAACCCTTTTATCCTAAGATAGGTTGTGGCAATAATGTGGTTCACTTGCGGAAACCGAAACGCAATAACGAAGGTCACGGCGCGTGAGCGTCATGAGTACTAAAAGGTTTTAACGTCAGAGTTGTCGACCTTGTCGTCTGGCTTAATGACGTCGTCCTGTTTCTGCGTGGCGGGAGGATCGACTTTACCGACGTTTTGCTTTTGGATTTGGGTCTTGTCGTCGTCTTGATTGACCGCCGGCGCGGCAGGTTTATCGCTCTTCTTCTTCGAATCCTGACCTTGATCGGCGATCGTGGCGTCCGGATTGCCCGGAACGTCGTTAGCGTTAGCATTAACGCTAATGTTGTCGTCAGAAGAGTTCGAACCAAACTTGCAATTGCCCCCGTCGCAGCCGATGAATGCGGTCAGAGATAATGCCATAGCGAAAACCAAACAAGTACGTTTCATTTCATACTCCTTAACACGCGTGTCACACGCATTATGAGGCGCGGCGCAAAACACTTGTCACGCTCGACCCCAATCGGTTACATAGTTCAGGACGTCGTTTCGCCCCTAAAAATGGAAGAAAAACAAAACTTGTTTATCTTCCTGCCCGTTTACATGTCCAATATTATCATAGAACAAACAAAAGTCAAGGCTTCTTTTTGAAAAAAAGAAGTTTTTTTTCTGACCATTCGTCTATAACAACGCGTTTTTACCTACCACAACTTATTAAAGCCCTTAAAACACGACGTTTCCTGTGACTCTAGCGCTCTGTCGACCACGAACGAATACGTCCATTGTCTCGCCACAGCGCTCCACTGACGTCAATTTGGCGTCTTGCCTCTTGGCGCGTCAAACGCAGGATTCGGTCGGGCGGTGTGTAAAACCACGCGATTTGTCATTATAATAATTTTTCTTTTTATAGCAAGGGACGGCGTACACACGATAATAACAATTAAGCTAAAAACATGTTCAATTGCCAAACTTTTAATACGTTATCGACCTTGTATGCCACGCCTGCGCCTTAAGAACGGCTTCTTATCGAGCAATCTGGGGAGAAAAGTTTTTAAAAAGCGGCATTTCACCGCTAGGACACAAGCGCTCCGTCTCAAAAGGGCTTCTGAGTCCTTGTCCTGACTCTACTATGGAAATTAAAAGAGTTCGTTGACGTCGGTAACGTTTCGTAAATAGAGGTTCTTTGCGGGGGAGTCCCGCGTATAGGCGCAAGCTCGTGCGTTCACGACGCCTGCGCCACGATAGCTACGCAGAGCGCAACGCGGTTATTTCGCGAGTAGTTCGATCTCCCCGAGAAGGTAGCGTTTCTGACCGTCAGTTGGCGCGTCGAGGGGCAGTTCGTAAATAGGAGAGCCGTCGCGACTGCCAACGCTTAGATAGAGCTTATACTTTCCCGGCAGCGTCGTGGGCGCGACGTGACCGATACGAAAGCGCGCGGTTCGCTCCACACGCGGCGCCGCCTCAGGCGCGCCGACTGGAAGCTCGTGCACGTCGAACGTTTCGTCCACTAGAACCGAGACGATACCGTCCTGTTCGTCTTTGAGCGTGAGCGTCACAAAGCCGCCGTCGTAGCAGGGCGCGACGCCGCGGTTCTGCAGACGCCACTGGACGTCGAAGAATTCGTCGATTTTAACCGCGCGAGGATAGCTCACGCGCTCCGGCATGAGACGATACCCGAGTCGACGATTGATCTGACGCGCTGTCTCCTGCTCTTCCTCCCACTCCTGCTGAGGGAACCAGTGGATCGACATATAGGAGGCGTGGTAATCTTCGACCGATTTTTTGAGCAGTTCCGAATTCCAAGCGCCGCGCTCTTGCGACGCTTTGAAGTGTTCATGTTCCAGAATGACGGGTAGCGTGGGCCAGAACTTTTGCGCCATATCGTCATGGAACCAATTTTTCGGCGCGGGCTGAACGAGGATACTATCGTCGCGCAGTGAGACGCCCTGTGAGAAAGCGTAATCAGTTTCGGGGAAATCGAAACCTGGGCGTTCCGGACCGGCGACGTCGTCGCTAATGCACAGGAGCGTGTCGGGAAAATACTTTTTATGCAGGTCGATATGTTTCTTAACGACCGCCAAGGTTCGTTCCGGGGTCATTCTGGAATAAGAGGCGCCGCGATCGATCCCGAGGGTGGAGTGTCCCTCGCCCCACATGCCGTAGGTACCCACGTCAATAAAGGCGACGTTCGGATTACCGTTGTAACGCCGTCCGGCGGCGGCAAGGAAGTTTTCTAACTTTTCGAGGTAGACGGGGTCGTCAAATTCGGGGTCGACCGAAGTACCGTCGTCGCCCTCATGACTTCCCCAGGTGTAGCGCACATATTTAGCGCCGGCGTCAAAGACCCACTTCGGCGTGGCGTATTCCATCCAGTTTTCAGACGTGGTAAAACGAAAGGCAACCTTTTTGCCCTTGCTGATCCAACGCTGCGCCGGCGTGTCGACAATCGCCCAGTTAAAAACGCCCTCCTCCGGCTCAAGGTAAGCCCAGGGCAGACGAAGATAGACCGTGGAACAGCCCTCAAACCATTCCAGAGAATCGCTCGGCGCCAAACGACTGCCGTAATTCGAAGGAATATTCGAATAGAAATGCATCGTCCAGCCCATCTTAGGATTAATAAGCGCCTGACCGTTGTCTTGAAATTCTATAACGACCTGATCGTCGCCGACTTGTTGCGCAACGCCGCGCGCGTAAGGAAACATCGCGCAAATCAAGAGCGCCGCGAGAATCAGAGATTTACTCAGCAAAGCTTTAGACATTGTTTTATTGTGAACCCTTTGACTACCCTGTGTCTTTGGCATTGTGACCAACTAACGTCGGAGAGTCGGTCGCGAGTAAGCGCAAAGGCAAACTCACGACCGACGTAATTACAAACGAGCGTTGCACAGCGCGCCGGTTACTTCACGACGATTTCATACCAAATCGTCTGCATTGTGGCGTCGACGTGGATTCTAACGCCGTCGTTCTCTTGGGTTAGCGCAACGCTTGACTTACGTTCCCCTCGCGGGTCGAGCGCGTAGCATTCGACGTTGGAAGCCTTAAGCGTCTTGAGCGACACGGTCGCGTCCACTCCTTCGCACAGTAGCGGCGCGTGACCATTGGAACCGCCGAAATGCGCGGCGGTCGTTACGTCCTTTTCACCGACGTTCACGAACTTCGCGTCGGTATTATACATGTGACCGGTGATCGTGAGCAGATAGCGACCCGGCGTGAGCGCGCCGGTCTTCTCCTGATCCGCGCGAGCCTGCGTCCCTTTGACCAGGGATAGCGTAGCCCAGCCAAGTAGGGTTTCGCCGAATTCCACGTCAAGCGCGTCAAAGGACGTCTTACCCTCGGGCGTAAAGCCGCTAAACACTTTGCTATTGGCTGTGTCTACTGTAAAGTACCCGCGACCGGGAGTCTGGAAATTCCAGCGAATCTCACCGAACTCGTTCACGATTTCCTTTTTATCTGGCGAACCGCAACGCTCCGGAAGATCAGACCAGGACTGAATCACACGCGCCTGCGATAACTTAGCAGACTGCTCAATGTCAAGGTCGGTCAGCTTCAGACCGGAATAGACCGCCAGGGACGTCGACGCGTCGAGGTCGAGTTCTTTTCCAACGGAACCGTGATATCCGCCGGGCGAGTTCGACATAATCTTCTGCTCCAGCGACTCGCTAAGCTCCTTCATATAGATAAATTCGCCCGGTCCATTGGCGACGTCACCGCGAGTAAAGAGCGCATAGCACGCCGGTAAGTGCGCTAGTTTCACGGTATTGCAACACATGTCGAAGAATGTGCCGACCGCGTCGCGTTCGAAGCTATCGCCATGAGACCACGCGAACTGGAAGGTCGCCGCCCAGTCTTGGAAGGACGCCACCGCCGCAAGCATGAGATTCCCCTCGGCGTTGTAGTAATTAGGATAAGGATGGTCGTATTCGCTACAGGTATACGCGCGACCTAACACGCGCACCGACGCGAGATTCGTCAATGTCCCGTGGGTCGGAGAGTTCGCTAAGCTGGTATTGCCGATGAGCCAATCCTGACCGTCCCAAGCGCGACGAGGAAAGTTCGGATGATTCCAATAGGCGTGGATATCGCAGTAGTCCAATCGTGCCTGATTATACCAGTACCCGTACTGAAGCTGCGTACCGGTCACCGGCTGTTTGGCGCCCAGAGACTTCACGTACTGATACATCTCTTGCCAATAATTATTTTCCAACTCATAGAGGAATTCGGCGAAATCTTCACTGGCGCGCTGTCCCATGAGACCGCCGGCGCTCGGGCGCATAATTGCAGGCACGGTATTATCTTCGAGTTTTTCCTCCGGGGCGATCCCGAAGTCGCCCCCTTCGCGCAGGGAGACTGAGGCGATCTCGATTTGCGTTCCCTCGGGAATGCCATTGATTGTCACGCGCATATTGTCGTCGTCCGCGGGCGCGACGAAACGCGACTGGAAGGTCTGCCACTGACCAGAGAGCGTTATGCTATTTTGAGCGCCAAGCGACGCCCAGGGGTCGTGATTCTCTTTGACGTCGAAGGCGAATTTCGCGCCGTTTTCACCGCGCGCAACGACCGTAAGAATATAGGGTTTACCCTGCTCAAGAGTCACGGGGGAATAGTGGAACTGCGGGCGCCAGGCGACTTGCCCCTGTTTGATCAGCTTGAGGCGTAGCGCGCGCGAAGCGTCGGGCGCGTCGCAGGCAACGATTTCCGCGCTAAATTGACCTTCCGCGTCGTTTTCAGCGCGCCATTTCCCCTGATTAAAGCGAAAATCTTCGGCGAACGGCTCAGTTACCATTTCCTCGCCCAGCGGGAAATGCTTCGCCTGCCACGCGTCGCGCAGTTTTTCAGTCGTGCCATATTTCCGCTTGAGGAAATCGTTCCAGAGCGTGCGGAATTCGGTCGCGTACGGTTCCGGCAGGGACGCCAGTTCGCCCCAGCGCCAACTGGCGACGACGGAGTTTTCGTTATTAATCTCAATGACCGCCACGCCGGGGTCGTCGACATACGCCTTGCCGGTGTACTGGTTTACATGTTGCAGAAGGTCTTTGGCGTATTTCTTCTGGAATTCGATCATACGTCGATCGAAATTATCGACGCCTTTGTTGTGCGTGGGGAGCTGATCGGCGTTTTCAAAACCGTCAACGGCGCGGAAAGCGCGGGAAACGTGGAGGTTAATATTGACGTAAATACCGTGCTTTTCCAGACAGTAGACAAGATAATCGAGCCGTTCGAGTTTCTTCGGGTCGATTTCCGTGGTGGAGCGTTCGTAGTTGTCGCCCCAGATATCGCGCGAATCCATGTGATGCAAACGCACTACTTCAATGCCAAAGCGCGAAAGGGACTGCGCGAGTCGCTCTGCCTTCTCATGCGAGGCAAAACTCGCGCCGAAGCAGATATTCGTACCGAGCAGTCGTTTGCGCTGACCCTGCAGAAAGAACTGACCCTGACGCGCCTCAATAAAGCCAAGGGAGCCCGCGGCGACGCTAGGCTCGCCCCACGTCTGCACATTAGTGATATTCTCAGGAACGCCCTGTTCGATCACAAAGGGGAAAACACGCGAATCTTGCCCATACGTCGGCGCGCAAAACAAGAGCGCAATAAGCGTCGAAAATACGCCAAAACACAGCCGTGAATACCTCGCTGTCGTCATTATATTACCTCGCGGAAGGGATACTAGGACGGAAAGTCGGCGCAACTTGCGCGACTATACGCATTGTAACGACCGTCTATCCCAATTACAAGCGTCGCGCCGAAGCGCTAGCGAAGGGATTTTGCCCTTAGCCGACCTGTTACGCCGCGAGGTACGTCAACGGCGTGACGACGACTTGACGTCGTCACAATCACACAACGACCAAAAAGGCGACTTCGCATGCGGAGGCGGCACAGCGAAGACGCCTTCAACAATAAATGCGAAAACGCGCAAAGCGCATCTCCATGTATTCTTCCTGACGTCGTCATTACAACGTGCGCGCAAGAGGCGCTATTTTGTTTGACTTTTGATTTTCTCGCGGAGCTGACGCTCATCTTGCAGCTTGCGCTCGCGATATCCTACTGGGTCACGTTTTTCTTCTTCATTGTCAAAACAACGTAATAACAACAGAGCAATATATTCGAACGACTGCAGGTAATTTGGGATATTATCGTTCAACGTGCCAACGGCGTCCTTCGGGAAGTTACCGGCAAGCCGTGAACATGAAAATTGTGTCAGAAGATACTCGCGCATGACGTCGAGCTGTATTTGACATTCACCGCTCAGATGCGTCTGGGACTCGTCCGGAGTCTTATCGTTGACGTCCGTCAAGTCGATAATTCGTTTGGAGTCTTGTAATGTCTTCTGGAAATCAGACGCCTTGGCTACTACATTGTCGTCAATTGGCGGCAGTGAATCGGTACAGAGGTCAGAATAGAGTTCCCACGCGGCAAGCGCATATAAAAACCGACACGAAGTCTCGTCACAGACCTGCGTGAGTTCCTCCGGGGCACATCCCATTCTTATGAACGGATTATGAGCGCCAAGAAGACCTTGAAGCAAGAGTATGTCGTTACGAAAGTTCTTTTCCCACTCTTTCTCATCAAGCCTCGGTAATTGAAACAGGGCTGGTAAATGAAACAGAACTTCTTTTGAATCTGCAGACGCCTTGAGTCTCTTCACCAGACGTTCTTTGTCGATTGCACAGACGTCTTTGCCGTAAGATTCTGATCTCTCATATTGTATAACATAATACGTAAGCGCAATCAAAACAAGCGCTTTCTCTTTGTCATTGAGTTCATCGAGACAATCAAAAGCATTGTTGAGCTCCAAAGCCGTCGCGTTTTCCACTCTTTTACAAAACGTATAGAACGGGCTATAGAAGCTATACCTTAAATTGTATATGGCTTCAAAGTCATAATAAAAATCTTCTGTAAAAAGAACGTAAAGCTCAGGCTGATTGGGGGCGCAAATCTTTTCTGGACGATCAATAACAAGCGTGGGGTTAAGGAACGTTAAAGTTGGAGCAATTCGACGAACAAAAGTTAAAAACGTTTCTTTCTCATCTCCCGATGAAATAGGCTTGACAGTAGGCGCGTCTTCTACTGTAGCGACGTCTTTTACGGATTGTATTCGTTCCTTAGTTATAGGAGCTTGCTCGTGACTGATTGCCTCAAGTATCTGTTGAGCGATCGTTCCTAGCTCGATTCGCTCTGAGGAGCTATCGCCGCATCGACCGAGCTTTTGTTCCGATCCATGCAATCGCGTATAGGAATACTGAGTTCGTAGAAACTCCCGCATGATAATCACTTCAAAGAACGACTCGCTAGTATTAGCGCGTTCAAGCACGTCGGATTGACTCTTCCGGAAGACGTCGTTTAATAACGCACGGGGAAAGATCTTCTCAGACGGTGACGTCAAGTCTCTCTTTAGCCGTATCGTGGGAAGAGTCTTACCCAAATACGATAGTTCGTATACCGGGAGTTCGTCGTTGACAGTCTCCAATACGAGTAATGCGTATAAAAAACGCAATGAAGTATTGTGTGTCATAAAGTTACGATAAAAAAGCGGAACCCCACGAACGCCCGTTGCATGGTCAGTGAATCGCAAGATCGAATGAAAGAGCAAGAATTGTCTGCGAAAGTCTGCTTCCCACTCTTGGAGAGAGGCTTCTGTCTCTTTGACAAAGCAGACTTCATTACTACTGGTATAACGCTTAAGAGCATCGATGAATTGTGTGCGTTCAGAATCGTTCAACGGTTCGCCCAGCTCAACTCTCTTATCAGGATGGAAACGCTCGACCACGTTGAGATTGAAAGGCGACGTGTGATTACGGTCATAGACGTATAACGCCGCCAACGCGAGCGCTCGTTCTTTCGCCGTCATCTCCTCTAGACGTTCGAGACATTCCAGCGCCTCGCCTTTGGTCGCTAACTCCGCCGTCAAAAGCGTTAGGTACAGTTGACGAAATTGACTGTACCTAACGTCATAGCGTAGATCCCACTGAGAATACATTTCCGTGGAATTACCTAGGACAACGTCAATGGGAAAGACCGATAGCTCGTTTGCCGTGCGTTGAATGGTCTCTAGGAGCGATACATCGGTTTGTGCCAACGTGATTCGTGCGCATAGGATGATCGCTACGGAAAGGATCAACTTAACAAGGAGTCTGGGAGGCATGTCTATACTCCGTCGATCAGAAGCTAGGCTGAGCGTATGAGGATACGTTACAAAAGTATGAGTTTGTCGACAAGAATCGAATAGCCTGGTTATAGCGGCGTAGGCTTTAACTGCGAACGTACGTGCGTATGATACAAATTTCATACATAGACCCTTGCTATTATTACGATAGACTCGACTAAGATTAATCGTTATATTCGATAAATTAGCGCCGTTGTGACCGTCAAGTAAGAGGCCTATTTTGTTTAACTTTTGATTTTCTCACGGAGCTGACGCTCCTCTTGTAGCTTGCGCTCGCGATATCCTACTGGGTCACGTTTTTCTTCTTCATTGTCAAAACAACGTAATAACAACAGAGCAATATATTCGAACGACTGCAGGTAATTTGGGATATTATCGTTCAACGTGCCAACGGCGTCCTTCGGGAAGTTACCGGCAAGCCGTGAACATGAAAATTGTGTCAGAAGATACTCGCGCATGACGTCGAGCTGTATTTGACATTCACCGCTCAGATGCGTCTGGGACTCGTCCGGAGTCTTATCGTTGACGTCCGTCAAGTCGATAATTCGTTTGGAGTCTTGTAATGTCTTCTGGAAATCAGACGCCTTGGCTACTACATTGTCGTCAATTGGCGGCAGTGAATCGGTACAGAGGTCAGAATAGAGTTCCCACGCGGCAAGCGCATATAAAAACCGACACGAAGTCTCGTCACAGACCTGCGTGAGTTCCTCCGGGGCACATCCCATTCTTATGAACGGATTATGAGCGCCAAGAAGACCTTGAAGCAAGAGTATGTCGTTACGAAAGTTCTTTTCCCACTCTTTCTCATCAAGCCTCGGTAATTGAAACAGGGCTGGTAAATGAAACAGAACTTCTTTTGAATCTGCAGACGCCTTGAGTCTCTTCACCAGACGTTCTTTGTCGATTGCACAGACGTCTTTGCCGTAAGATTCTGATCTCTCATATT
This sequence comes from Planctomycetia bacterium, assembly GCA_030537455.1. Classification (GTDB taxonomy): domain Bacteria; phylum Planctomycetota; class Planctomycetia; order Pirellulales; family Thermoguttaceae; genus RUG369. The sequence continues at coordinate 41,370 of JAUNMR010000007.1, forward strand.
GTATAACATAATACGTAAGCGCAATCAAAACAAGCGCTTTCTCTTTGTCATTGAGTTCATCGAGACAATCAAAAGCATTGTTGAGCTCCAAAGCCGTCGCGTTTTCCACTCTTTTACAAAACGTATAGAACGGGCTATAGAAGCTATACCTTAAATTGTATATGGCTTCAAAGTCATAATAAAAATCTTCTGTAAAAAGAACGTAAAGCTCAGGCTGATTGGGGGCGCAAATCTTTTCTGGACGATCAATAACAAGCGTGGGGTTAAGGAACGTTAAAGTTGGAGCAATTCGACGAACAAAAGTTAAAAACGTTTCTTTCTCATCTCCCGATGAAATAGGCTTGACAGTAGGCGCGTCTTCTACTGTAGCGACGTCTTTTACGGATTGTATTCGTTCCTTAGTTATAGGAGCTTGCTCGTGACTGATTGCCTCAAGTATCTGTTGAGCGATCGTTCCTAGCTCGATTCGCTCTGAGGAGCTATCGCCGCATCGACCGAGCTTTTGTTCCGATCCATGCAATCGCGTATAGGAATACTGAGTTCGTAGAAACTCCCGCATGATAATCACTTCAAAGAACGACTCGCTAGTATTAGCGCGTTCAAGCACGTCGGATTGACTCTTCCGGAAGACGTCGTTTAATAACGCACGGGGAAAGATCTTCTCAGACGGTGACGTCAAGTCTCTCTTTAGCCGTATCGTGGGAAGAGTCTTACCCAAATACGATAGTTCGTATACCGGGAGTTCGTCGTTGACAGTCTCCAATACGAGTAATGCGTATAAAAAACGCAATGAAGTATTGTGTGTCATAAAGTTACGATAAAAAAGCGGAACCCCACGAACGCCCGTTGCATGGTCAGTGAATCGCAAGATCGAATGAAAGAGCAAGAATTGTCTGCGAAAGTCTGCTTCCCACTCTTGGAGAGAGGCTTCTGTCTCTTTGACAAAGCAGACTTCATTACTACTGGTATAACGCTTAAGAGCATCGATGAATTGTGTGCGTTCAGAATCGTTCAACGGTTCGCCCAGCTCAACTCTCTTATCAGGATGGAAACGCTCGACCACGTTGAGATTGAAAGGCGACGTGTGATTACGGTCATAGACGTATAACGCCGCCAACGCGAGCGCTCGTTCTTTCGCCGTCATCTCCTCTAGACGTTCGAGACATTCCAGCGCCTCGCCTTTGGTCGCTAACTCCGCCGTCAAAAGCGTTAGGTACAGTTGACGAAATTGACTGTACCTAACGTCATAGCGTAGATCCCACTGAGAATACATTTCCGTGGAATTACCTAGGACAACGTCAATGGGAAAGACCGATAGCTCGTTTGCCGTGCGTTGAATGGTCTCTAGGAGCGATACATCGGTTTGTGCCAACGTGATTCGTGCGCATAGGATGATTGATACGGAAAGGATCAGTTGAGCAAGACGTCTGGGATACATGATTATACCTGTCAATCTGGATCTAAGTTGACAATCTTACGGTAGGTACAGAATTGTGAAGTCGTCTTTGATAATATACTTGCTTTCATACACTGGAGTGTAGGTCCAACCATATTTCAAGTATTCGGTCTCATCGTTTTCTTCGGTCTCATTGGTCTTTTTGTTCGCTGTAGAGATTCCAATACTGTGTAAGTTCTCTATGAACTTAGTGAGGGCAAATTCCAGAACCCCATAACAAAGACCATAAGAGGGATCGTAGATCACTCCGTTAAAATCGATCAATGCATGACCTTGCCAGATGCTTTCCTTAGGTACGACCCCACCTTGCCCCAAGATATTCGGTTTGACTTTTAAGTAACGATCATTCTTGACGCGAAACGCCATCTTCTCCACGGAAATTCCCTGAATTCTGAATAAATGATACGCGAGATCTCGCCATGCGTTGCATGTGCCATCTGTATAATATAACAACGAATCGACGCCTGAACCACTAACAACTAACGTATACTCGTTGTTGCTCTTGTAAGCTACCTCACGTGCTAATGACGGGACTTGATCTACTAGATAATCAGTATCGCTTAATTTAGTGACGGCAAGTTCATCATATAATTTGTCTTTGAAATACTCACTCGAAGGCTCTTGACCGTAGTAAGTAAGTAGATCGCCATTAACAATAGCGCCGTTAACGCAATCTACTTTGTGAATCGACATTGCTGCGACGACATTCCAAATCGCTTGAAATACGGAGGCGTCTGTCGATGCATTCGCGGCATACGCCGACGAACAACCCAAATGCATTAACGATAAATAATTAGTACATCCAGACAAAGGAGCCTTATAGGCGACGTATAAAGGATTGGAACTAGTGCCCATTTCGCCGAGTTCGTCGCGATCGTCATCGCCGGAAATTTTAAACTCCCAGTCAATTTCAGAGCTTGAATCGTAATAAGCCTGCGTACAACCGAAGATAGACGCAAAGTTTGAGTTTAATTCAACGACACAGGGACTGTAGACGCTAACTGTTTGCCAGTCAGAATATACTGCGCTACCGTTAAGACGATTCCACTTCATACGCACTTGGTATGTTTGTGTGTAGTCCGATATGCCGTCCAAGGTAATCTGACATTTCATGGCGGCGTCGCTAGAATACGCTACCGGTAAGGTTTTGGTTGAATCGTCTTTATACCAGTGGGTAAGGTTTTTCCAGTTTGTGCCAAATGAGTCTGTTGAATCTGAAAGCAAATCCAGATTATCCAGGAACTTAACTGTGGAAACGCGAAAGACGTCGTTGTCTTTGATTCTCGCTTGAACGGATTCAGAGGAAACGTTGTAGGAGATATAAGAAAGCGGGTAAGACGCCGCGGAGGTGACCGAGATATCGATCGTTTCGTACAGTCGTTCGACAATTGCGTCGTTATTGGCTTTGACGGTTAGCGTCGCAAAGAGTTCGTTCTCAGGGATTCGTACCGTGAAAACGCCAGAATAATTCGGCGTTAATAGAGTACGAGAGCCGTTGGCATTGTTTAGGTAGACGTTGTAATCGGCGTCGTAACCGTTAGCAGTCGCCGAACCGTCAAAACGTAGCGTTGCGTCGATAGCGTAATGTTTGTCCTCGCCGTAGCCGGAACCGGCGTCAACGCGCGCGACTCTGAACAACGCTTCGGTTTGTTCTTCTTCTGTGAGTAGGGTATAGCCTAGTTCGGAATCGTCGAGCACGGGATAGACCGTAATTATCCAGTCGTCATTGTCAACGATGGTTGCAGTTACTGAGGTATTGATATTATTGAAGGAATAGAAAGTCTCCGGTTCAAAGTCGTAGTAAGGGGCACCCATAGTGAGCGAAACAGTTTCTAGAGACTCCGTCTGTCTATCGTCCACAGGTACAATGTAGAGCACAGCGGCGCCGCCGGAGTGAACGTAGCCGTTGGTAACGCTCGTAGAACCACCGTCATAGGGAATAAAGACGTAATAGTCATTAACCGAAGCAGTTCCGCCTAAGGTCACCGTCGCCATATATCCGTCGGGCAACGCAGGGAGCGTTACGGCAAGGTAGTCGCTAGAGGCGGGATCGCCTAGACTGCCGGGAAAGCTCAACACAGAACCGTGTCCTTCGTGCAACGCGTAGTCGGCGCCTTCAGGAGTTGTGGCAGATGAGTCGCTACAATACCTGGTTACCTGAAACTCAAGATTCCATGTAGGCACGCCTTCGTCAGTCGGCGCTTCAATCGGCTCCTCGTCGACATTGTCGTAATAAAGACACATTTGGTTCTTTTGAGCGAACGAAAGCGCCACGTACGGTTCCCCGAGAATGTAGAGACCTTGGTTGGCAAAGAGTTCGTCAGAGTCAGCGAGAGATTGTGAATCACAGAGATCTTGTTCTACAAGGGAAATTACTGAGTCCGAGTCGGCGTTTACGTCGTGTAGTGAATCAAGAAAAGGCGTGGGGTATATGGGCGAGGCTTGCTCCGCTTCATACGCCTGAGCGATTTGTCGCAAGACATGCTGTTCGTAACTTGGCGATGCGCAGGACAAGCCTGAGGAGTCGAGTAATTCGCGCGACTCCAAGCCTTCTAGTCGGAGCTGGCGATAACCTGGAGGCGTGGTTTTTATTCTGCTTCGTCCCTGAATGACGAAGTTCATCTTGACGAGGTTGGTCACAACGACGAAGATCTTGGAAACAAAGACGTAAACTTGTGATTCGAATTTCATCTTACTCTTTCATTTAATACTGTTGTAACCCTCTTACAATAGTATTGACCTTGGTCGACAAACCTTATCGAAGACCCTCTGCTGATACTGTAATATCACATAACTAATATGTCAAGAACAAATTTATTGTTTATCAAAATAATATTAGCAATAATAACTACCTATATTTAAGTACGCATTACATTAAAGGTAAACATTCCAGAATGAACGCCTTGTGTCCAGTCTGACGACATTTGTATGCTAATTAAAGTATTATATTCCAGAAGAAGCGTACTAGGTAACAGCAAGAGATTTAACTGATACACAATGTTCGAGAACAACGTGTTTCTACAGAACCAGAGCAAGGGCATAGCGGCAGACGCGCAACAGGTAAAAACGCGCAACATGCGTATTACAACGACCGCCGACGTTATAGGCGCCAGCGCAACGCCGAGGCGTGAGAATTTCAACAAAGACGTCAAGAAATTCACCCAAAAAACGTTCAGGTAGGACGTCTGACGTCCTACCTGAATTGCACGGGGGCGTTTCGGGTATAGAATTAAGGACGTGACGCGCGTACGAAAATGGCTTTTTCCACGAAGGTAAAAGTCGTAACGCGCGTACGAAGCCGCACGTTGTCCACGATTGTAAAATCAGTGCGTGCCGAGCGTTGGAGTATGGAGATGACGACGAAAATCATTGGACTTATTGATTGCGACTGTTTTTTTGCGTCCTGCGAAAAGGTCTTTCGTCCGGACTGGAAGAATCGCGCGGTGGTCGTGCTCTCGAATAACGACGGCTGTGTCGTAGCGCGTTCGCCGGAAGCGAAACGCCTTGGCATACCGATGGGCGAGGCGTATTTCAAACTGAAGGATTTCGCTCGTCGTTACAAGGTGATTGTACGTTCCGCGAATTACTCTCTTTACGGCGATCTGAGTAGTCGGGTTGTCCAAACCCTGGAGCAGTGGTCGCCGCAGATCGACGTCTATTCGATCGACGAATCCTTTATCGACCTTACCGGGCGATTCTGCGACGCCGACGCGCGCCTGCACGGTCAGACGCCAGACGCCGAGACGCTCGCGCACGATTTCTATAAAAACCGACGTCGATACGACTTAGCCTGGCCAGAATGTCCGTGGCTGGGGGAGATTCCACAACAGACTGCGCGCGAGCTGGAGGAGCTGGCGCAGGAGATTGTCAAGACGATCCCTAAATGGACCGGCATACCGGTTTCCCTAGGGTTAGGACCGACGCGTACGCTCGCGAAGGCGGCCAGTCGTCTGGCGAAGGATCGCGGACATTATCAGGGTCAGAAGTACGTCATGCTCTTCGACCGTGAGGAGCGCCTCACGGCTCTGAAGGAATTACCGATCGACAAGGTCTGGGGGGTCGGACGCCGACTACTAGCGACCTTTCAAAAGTCGGGTATTAAAACCGCGTACGATCTGGCGAAACTCGACACGGAGTTTGTGCGTAAATCCTTTACCGTCGTTCAGGAGCGCCTAGTGCGCGAACTGCGAGGGGAGCTCATGTACGACGCAGTCGCCGCGCCCGTGCCACAACATACCATGCAAATTTCAAGGTCGTTCGGCAAGACGTTGGCGTCTCTGGAGGAATTAGAACGACCAGTGGCGACCTTTGCCGCGCGCGCGGCCGCTAAACTTCGCGCGCGCAATCTTCTCGCTTCCGGTCTATTTGTATACGTCACAACCAATCGTTTTAATACAAACGCCCCGCAATATCATGGCGCAATGGCGTGTAATTTTCCGATCGCGACCAATTCCTCGCCCGAAATTATAAACGCCGCTATGAAATTACTGCACAAGATCTACCAGGACGGGTACGAATACAAACGCGCCGGCGTGATCGCCATGGACCTAAGCGATAAGAACGTCGCGCAACGTCAGCAGTTCCTATTTGACCCGGATCCAACACGACCGGAACAGATCAGAAAGCGCGACAACTCAATTAGCCAACTCGTTGACCAACTCAATAGTAAATTCGGTCAGGGCGCCGTCTTCTTTGGCACACAGGGAGTCAATCCCATGTGGACGCCAAACTCGAACTTCATTTCGCCCTCCTACACCACGGACTGGGACGCGTTGCCCTGCGTGCAATAGAGCGTTTGCCACTTGCGCCGGAGGCGACGCGCTTCTTATAGACGGTTGTCAGCTTGACTATTACGCTTATAATTAGCGCAGTGCGTTCGCGGAAGCGGTGCGAGCGCGAGACGGCGCGCGGTATCTGTGCGCATTCACAAGGCGGAACGACCATGTACGATAGAGAAGAATTAAAGAATTTCATTCGGGAAAACTCCCTTAAATTTGGCGACTTTATCCTCGCGTCGGGCAAAAAGGCGAAGTACTACCTCGACTGCAAACAGACGACCCTAGACGCGCGCGGCCTCACACTCGTGGGCGAAGGGATCTTGGAAATGCTACTGAGCGATCCGGCGTTGCCAGACGCCGTGGGCGGAATGTCGATCGGCGCCGACCCGATCACTGCCGCGGTTCTCACCGCCGCCGGCGCGCGCGACCTCAAGCTCAAGGGATTTCTCGTACGCAAAGAGAGCAAAGGGCACGGTACGAACAAGTACATCGAAGGACCGGTCCAAGAGGGCAATAAAGTCGTTGTGGTCGAAGACGTTGTGACAACCGGCGGAAGTTCGCTCACCGCGATCGAACGACTCGAAGCGGCCGGAATTAAGGTGGAAGGCGTGATCGCGATTGTCGACCGTATGGAAGGCGGACGTGAGAACTTTGAGGCGCGAGGCTATAAGTTGCGCTCGCTCCTCACAATTAAAGACTTCGGTCTGGAACCGCCAAAGGACTAATAACGACTAAGAGATAACAGACGTCATAACACGAGATATCGCACTGGCGTTCCACAACTCTCGAGATCAACGCCATTAAGCGTCATAAAAAGGGACGGTCAAGCTTGGAATGGATCTTCAACGCTTGACCGTCCCTAATTTTATACCAACGCTACATAACGCAAGTTACGCGATTACAGTGTGTTATTTCACAACAAAGGTACGCGTAGTCTTAACGACATTGCCATCGAGCTGTGCAACGACGTCCACGACGTGCGTGCCGGCGTCGAAATTGAGTTGCTTTTTGAAGAAACCGTCTTCGGAAACGTTTTGCTTTTCGTCGTTGATCAGCACGGTCGCGCCGGGGGTAGCGTAGCCGTAAAGCTCATGCAGAGCGGGTCCGAGCGCGGTCACGGAATTGTCCTCGGGGAACGTTTGAACCACAAGCTTGACCGGGCCGGTCGCGGCAATGATTTCATTCACAAGGGTTTGACGCGTTTGATTAATGACCTGATAATCAGTCGTGGCGTGCTTCAGATCGGGCACAACGCGTCGCGCCAGCTCCATGGCGCGCGCTTTCGGGTCGATAAACCACGCCTTTTCGGGGTCGAGGCTCTCTTTGATTTGCGCCACGGCGTTTTCCAGGAGTTTGAGATACTCGTAATCCTCAACGCTCTCGCGTTCCACTTCCCAACGAATCGAATCAAGCGGACCGTCCTTGCCGTTATAGACGACGTGAGTGTCGCCCGGACCATAGTCGGTGGTCGGAGCGCCAAAGGCGTCGCCACGCCAGTAGTTGTAACCCCAGTGAAGATAGCCAATTAGGTCTTCGGAGTAATTCAGCCAGTGCAAGGTGCGCACACGCGCCGCGGGAAGATCCATAAAGCGGTTCGGATACGTTTCGCCAAAGGGATGGCAGCAGATATAATACCAGAATTCGCCCTGAGCGCGACGCGCTTCAAACGCGCTGCGCCAGCGGTCAAAGTGCGAAAGCTTAGGAACCCAGACCTCGAGGCGATCGGTGAAATTGATCGTTTCAATCGCGTCGATACGCTTGAGTTCCGGCTCAATGTCATGAACGCGCTGCGACGCCTCACGCCACGCTTCGATATCCGGAATATAGGGTTCGTCGGCGACATGAATCATAGCGCGGTCAAAGACGCCGCGTGCACGAAGAAGATCGCAAACCGCCTTGAGGTAAGGTTCCAGCCACTGGTCAATACCGACGTTACGACTTTCCCCGCTCTTTTTGTCGTAAACTTGGGCAACGCTGAAGTTTACAATATGCTCCTGACGATTAATACCGCCGATATGGGTCAATTCCAAACGATCGTCGACGCCATATTTCTTCGCAAGGTCAAGGAGCTTTTCCAGATTCGAGAAATCAAAGCTCCAAGAGCCGTCCTCTTCGATCGTTGCGCTCACGAAACCACCGGGATAAATACGACACGGCAGTAACAGAACGTTCTGGCGATGCTCCGCCATATTGGCGATATACTTCTCAAGGACGTCCCAATAGGCGTCGGATAAGAAATCGACATGATGACGATCCGCGATATTCCCGGGCGACCACCAGTTTGTCATATAGAGGTGGCGCGCGTCGGGCAATTCGAAGGGAAAGACGTCCAACTGCACCGGGATGGTCTGCTCGACCTGGTCGTTTTTGACCGTGAGCGTACCGTCATACCGACCGGGCTGAGCGCCCTTAGGGACGCGCACGGTGAGCCATAGCGCTTTGGCGGTATTGGCCTCCAGGTCGAAAGTCGGCTCTTCCAGAATCGGATCGGGCATATCACAGGGCGCTTTGCGCGTAATAATCGCGTCCGCCATTGGGGTATTATGCACAAGCGGCACATACCCGACTTGACGCACGCGTAGCGCGTCCGCTGGAATCGTCTGACCGTTCGCGTCGCAGCGCAACGGGGACAGACTCGCGACCAGTCCAGCGAGCGCTTGTTCGCTGCGAATACCGACCTGCGCCGATTCGTATTCATTACTCGCGGCGCTCAGTTTAACGACGTCGCAATCCGGCGACGGCGTGGCGTCGTAAAAGACCTTGTCACAAACGTCGACCTGCCAGAGCGTGAACTCTTGCGCCAACGCTGGACACAGCGCGCCAACGAACGTCGCTGTCGTCAGCGCCAGGGAACGGGACACAGATAGAAGTTTACGTTTCATAGCAACCTCCTCGCCTTCACTACATATTACGCGCAGAACTACTGCGCTTTGATAAAAGTATACCCGAGCGAAGAGCAAATTGCAAAGGCGCGCAACGACGAAGGCGCGAAAGCGTCGCACGGCGCAATAGCGCGTTGATTTGACGTCACGCGCTAAATCGATATAATCAAGGTAATTGCGTCGCGCAGTCGCTTGGCGTGGCTACGCTGAGGCAAGGAGGTAGAAACTCGGCGGTAAGAGAATCCGCGTATAAGCGTCGGAGCGAAAGCAGAGCAATGCACAGTAAGAGCATGACCAGCGGGGCGCCGTGGAAACACGTGCTATCCTTTTCCCTCCCGGTACTGACAGGCTCCCTTTTACAGCAACTCTACAATACGGCAGACGCGATCATCGTGGGTCGCTTCTGCGGGGAAGACTCGCTCTCCGCGGTGGGTACGACTGGTAGTTTAGTTTTTTTCTTTCTGGCGATCGCGATTGGATTTTCCGCTGGCGTGGGGGTTGTGATTGCGCAATTTTTCGGGGCGAGGCAGGAGGAGAAGGTTCGCGCCGCGGCGTCCTCCGGCATAATACTCTTGGCGATTCTCGGCATAATCGCGACGATTCTCGCATGGCTGACCGCAAGGGTCGCCGCCGTTCAACTCTTGGACGTCGACGACTCGATCGTCGATCTCACAGTCTCCTATTTCCGCTGGTATGCGCTGGCGATGCTCTTTCAGTACGGCTATAATATCGTCGCGTCGATCTTGCGCGCCATTGGCGACAGCGCCGCGTCGCTGTATTTCCTTATGGTCTCCACCGTGCTGAATATCGGATTGGATCTGCTCTTTGTCGCGTGGTTCCATTGGGGCGTGGTCGGCGCGGCGGTCGCAACGGTCATAGCACAGGCGGGCTGCTACGTGGTCGCCCATCGCTACTTGACGCGGAAATATCCAATCTTTCGGTTCACATGGCGCCAATTGACATGGGATCCAACGCTGGCGAGATCCGCGCTGAAAGTCGGTATGCCGATCGCTTTACAACTGGTCATAGTTTCCTTCGGTCTGACCTTTATCCAACGCGCCGCCAATGGTTTCGGCAAAGCAATGACCGCGTCCTTTACGGTCGGTCAGCGCATCGAAATGTACCTGAATCTTCCGGGTAATGCGTTTCAAACGACCATGGCGACCTTCGCCGCGCAAAATATCGGCGCCGGTCAACTACAACGCGTGAGAGTCGGCGTGTGGCAGACCTTTGCCATATGCCTGACAAAGGTCTTAATCATTAGCGCGTGCGTTACGCTCTTTGCCGACCAGATCGTCGTGCTCTTTGGGCTGGGCGAGCAAGCGTCGACATACTGTCATGCGCACCTACGCGCCATTGCGCTCGCCAATATTATTCTCTCGTTGTATATTCCGCTCTTTGGGGTCTTTCAGGCGTCGAATCACAGTTCTGTCCCTATGATCGTTGCGCTCTCCGCGTTAACATTGCGTAATCTTGTGACCTATGCGTTCCGTCACAGTCCCTTCCTAGGCTATAGCGTGGTCTGGTGGAATAGCGTTTTTGGATATAGTCTTGGCTTGATTATCGCCTGGAGTTACTACCTCAGCGGTCGCTGGCAGCGCAATTCTTCATTTGCGACACATCGCCATAGCGTCCATACGGCGCTGTGTGAACAGGAGGAAAAAGCGCCAGCACAAAACACGACGCAATAGACGCCCAACGACGCTGAAATGAGGTTACGCAAAAAAGACGATGCACACGCTAAATACGGCGTATTATCCGCTAGAATTAGCTGATAACGCCTGCGATTGATAATCTAACGTCCCTGCGCCGACTTCTGCGTCCCCTTGTGTTTTTCAACGTCTGCGGTACAATTCTACGAGTGCGCGCGACAGCGCAAATACCCCTTTTTACCGATAAACTGCGGAGTTTACAACCTCATGGCGAACCAATACGTAAAACAGAACGACTTTCTGATCGGCGTCGATTCCGACGGATGCGCTTTCGATACTATGGAACTCAAGCACAAGGAATGCTTTATTCCCTGTATTATCCATCACTGGGGGCTGAAAGGGGTTAGCAAGTACGCGCGTGAAGCGGCGGAATTTGTGAATCTGTACTCCAAGTCGCGCGGCGTCAATCGTTTCCCCGCGCTCATTGAGGTCTTTAAGCTCCTGCAACGCCGACCGGAAGTAGTCGCGCGCGGCGTGAAAGTAGAAATTCCCGAGTCTCTCGTGAAATGGATCGAACAAGAGACCAAGCTCGGCAACCCGGCGCTCATTAAATTCCTGGAAACTCACGACGACCCCGTGCTGCAAAAGACTTTGCAGTGGTCCGCCGATATCAATCAGACTGTCGATCGTATCGTCGGCGAGGGCGTGCCCCCCTTCCCGTACGTGAGAGAATCCATGCAAGCGCTACAAGGAAAAGCGGACGTGCTGGTCGTCTCCGCTACTCCTCAAGCGGCGCTGGAGAAGGAATGGGCAAATCAAGGTCTCGCCCAACTGGTCAGCGCCATTTACGGGCAAGAGATGGGTACCAAAAAGGAATCGCTCGCGCTCGCCTCGCTGTATCCCGCCAACCACACGCTCATGATCGGCGACGCGCCCGGTGATTATAAGGCCGCTAAAGCCAATAACGCGCTCTTCTTCCCCATTAACCCCGGCGAAGAAGAAGCAAGCTGGGAACGTTTCTACAAAGAAGCAATGGCAAAGTTCCTCAACGAAGAATTCGCCGGAGAATATCAGCAGGCGCTACTCGACGACTTCGATTCACACCTGCCGCTCGATCCGCCCTGGCGACAAATTGATTAATTTTGTAAGCGCCAATTCCAGTCGTAATCCTACCAATTTTTAAAGATTCTATACAAGACTAACTCCTCAAATTGTCGTAGTATACCGCGCGTCGTCGGCTCAATGCCTTGACGACGCGCCGCCTCCTCCTTATATTATACTTCTCATCTACTCTTTGCTGCGAACACTACCTAGAGGATAGCATACGAAATGAAATGTCCATTTTGCAAAAATGACAACGACCGCGTCATCGAAACGCGCACCAGTGACGACGGCTTTACGATCCGACGACGACGCGCATGTCACTGTGGGCGGCGTTTTACCACCTACGAACGAATTGAAGTCGTCAATGTTCGCGTGGTCAAGCGCGACGGCTCGCGCGTGCCGTTCGACCGCAATAAGGTCAGACGCGGCGTGGAAAGAGCATGTTGGAAACGCTCCATTAGCGAGTCTCAAATCTCCGAACTGGTCGCCGCGTTGGAAACCTCGCTCGAGGGCGAAACCGAAGTCTCAACTCAAACGATCGGTAAAATGACAATGGATCTGCTCAAGCGCCTTGACGACGTCGCCTACGTGCGCTTCGCAAGCGTCTATTACCGCTTCGAGTCGGTCGACGACTTCGCCACCGCGCTCAAGAGAATGATAAACGAAAAGACAAATGAACGTCAACGCAACGGATAACGAACTTGCGTAGGCGTTAAGCTACACAAAGGGACGAACATGAGCAAACTAGACGCGTTTAAAAGCGTCCTCGAGCGCGCCGCCGACGCCAAGGCGCTCACCTGGCTGGGTCTGGGCGGTCCAATCGAAGCGCTCGCAAGACCACAAGACCAGGCGCAGTTGCTCGCGCTACTCAAGGTCGCCTCGCAAGAGAACGTCGACGTGAAAATGCTCGGCGACGGCGCCAGTGTGCTTGTGTCAGACGTTGGCGCGCCGGGCTTGGTCTTGCAATTAAGCGCCGCGTCCTTTACCGAGCTTAAAGTCGACGGTACGCGCGTGCGCGCCGGCGCGGGCGCTAAGCTTGGCAATCTCGTGACCACTGCGACGAGCGCCGGTCTCGCTGGCGTCGAGGGACTGGTCGGCATACCGGGAACCGTAGGCGCCGCATTGGCGATCAACGTGTCGACCTCCGACGCTACCCTCGGTCAATATGTCGAAAGCGCGAAGGTTGCGACCTATCAGGGCGAGATCCTCGAACTCACGCGCGACGATTTCCTCTTTGGATATCGCAGTAGTAATTTAGAAAACGTCGTCATTCTTGAGGCAACCTTCCGATTCGAACAGGACCAGCCGGAGGAACTCGTTAAGAGAATGCAGAAGTTCTGGATCGTGCGTAAAAAGAAGACGTCGGATCTGGAAAACCTCGGGTATGCGCGTATGTTCAAGAATCCGCGCGGTCAGAGCGCGGCGGAACTCATTGACCAAGCCGGATTTCGAGGCGCCGCCGTGGGAGCTGCGCGCGTGAGTATGGTCGATCCGAACCTGGTATGCGCGGAAAAAGATTGCAAAAGCGACGACGTCAAACGTCTGGTCACGCTCATTCAAACGCAGGCGCGTGAAAGAATTGGCGTCGATTTAGAACTGGAAATCGTGATTTGGTAAAAGTTGCGTCGTAGCGCGCCTATTCAACTGCGCCGACGCGTCAACAAGAAGACACGGCGATAAAATGTCAAAGGAATTTTACCTACCTCAAGGCTATAGTTACGCAGGGGTTAACTGCGGGATTCGACCGAACTCGACGAAACTGGACTTCGCTCTGGTCGTCTCAGACTATTCCGCAACCGTCGCAGGCGTGTACACACAAAACCTAAACTGTGGCGCGCCGGTTATCTACGACCGCGAACGCACGCCAGGACGCGGTTTCCGCGTCATTGCGACCGACTCCGGGTGCGCTAACGCTTGTACCGGTCAAGAGGGACTCTTTAACGCCAAAAAAATGGCCGAATACGCCGCGGAAGCTGTCGGCGCAAACGGCGACCAAGCGATTGTCATGTCGACAGGCGTGATCGGCGTGCAACTGCCTATGAAACGCATTGCGCTCGGCGCGGAAAAGGCAGCCTCGAAACTCGGAAAAGCTTATAGCGACTTCGAAAAGTGCGCCACTGCCATTATGACGACCGACACGAAACTCAAGGTTGTATCGCGTCAGTTCACGCTTTCCTCCGGCGAAACAATTCGTCTGGCCGGAATGTGCAAGGGCGCGGCCATGATCGGTCCGAATATGGCGACAATGCTCGCAACGCTCCTGACCGACGCGGCGCTGGAGCCGAACGACGCGCAAACGATCCTGCGCGCCTGCGTGGAAGACTCCTTCAACTGCGTGAGCGTCGAGGGACACACCAGCACTAGCGACACGGCTATACTCATGGCCAATGGCGCCGCGAAGAAGGAACCGCTACAGGGCGACGACCTGAAGCTCTTTGAAAACTATCTGCGCGATATGTGCCAAGAGCTCGCGCCCATGATTCCCAATGACGGCGAAGGCGTCACCCACTTGGTCACAATCGACGTGCGCGGCGCAAAGACACGCGAAGACGCCAAAAAGCTCGCGAAAATCGTCGCAAACGACGCTTTGGTTAAGACCGCGCTCTACGGCGCCGACCCGAACTGGGGACGTATTGTCTCCGCAACTGGTTCCGCCGGCGTTCCTTACGACACAACGAAAGTCGCGCTCAAACTCAACGGCTATCTGCTCTACGAACACGGCTCCCCGGTCGATTTCGACAAGCCGGTCGTCTCCGATTCGATTCGCAATAACCGTAACGTGCGTATTGAGCTGACCTTCCAAGAGGGAGACGCGTCGATCCGATTCTGGACCTCCGACCTTACGGTGGAATACGTCCATCTCAACGCGGACTACACCACCTGACGCTTTGCGTTAAGTTTCGTAGCGAAAGGACATACGGCGCGTCGTGCTATGGCTCGGCGCGTCGTTTCTTGCTATTAACGCGCCCCAAATCTACGCCAGAGGACATGAGTTATGACGAAAAATCCGACCTTTTCAATTGCCTATTTATCGGAGATTCTCGCCTCGCCGAAGGTCAAGACGATCGCCTCCAAGCTTCATCCGGCAACGGTTATGAGCGTAGTCAAAGGGGTTTTCGACGACCTGTCTCAGGAATTCTGGGCGTCACTGGCGGCGCAACGTCGACCCGACCTGAACGATCTGATCGATAAGATCGTCGCCAGACTAGCGGAGGCGCTGGAAATCACCGAACCGCTCGTACTCGACGCGCGTGGAAGACTCTTCCCGAACGAGGTGGAAAAACTACCGGAGGTCGCCGCAGAACAGGCCGCTTGGCTACTGGCGGAGCCGCAAACCGACTACTCGCGACGTCAGGAGCAGGTCAGCGAACGCGCCGCCTTGGGCAAACTTGCCAAACTTGGCGGCGCTGAATCGGTCGCGGTCTTTGCCACGACCAAGGCCGCGCGCGCCGCCGTCTTAAACTGGGCGCTAAATAAACGCGCGCGCGTGATCGTCGCGCGACGGGAAATGTACGAAAAGGACGCCGGCGACCGATTCGAAGACGCCTTGGACATGTTCCCCGCGCTGGAACGTCGTGAGGTCGGCGCTTGTAACTCTGTACGCTATGAAGATTACGCGCGCGCATATGAGAATGGAAACGCGCTGGTATGGCGCTCCATTGGTCGATGGAACACAGAGGGACGCTATGTGACCGCGGACGAACTCGTGAAACTCAAGAGCGCCGCGTCAGGGGAGGTTACGCTCCTAGGGGAATTTGAGTTTGCGCCTCTCATTGACCTGAGCGCTTACTTTAACGTGGCGATTCCCACAGTGGCGGAACGACTCAAATCCGGGTTCGATCTCGCGCTACTGGACGCGGCGCAACTCATTGGCGGTCCAAACGCCGGTCTACTCTTTGGCTCGCGCGCCACGCTCAACGAAATCTCACTAACCCCTTACGCACAGCTACTCAAACTTCATCGCGTCCCCTTTGCGATCCTCGCTAAGACGGTCGACCTTTACGAAACCAGAGAGAAAGCGCTGGAGAAAATTCCGATTTTGCGCACGCTCTCCACCTCGCTGTCGAATCTACAGAGTCGTGCGGAACGCCTGGCGAACTTCCTCGACACGTGCGAATGCGTGCGAAGAGCACAGCCCCTGCAGGGTCACTCCGCGCTGTGTCTAAACTCGCCCTTTGGCGCCTCACCCACAAGACTTGTCGAAGTCTTTCCCAGCGCGACCTACTTCTCGCCCGCGGAACTGGCCGCGAAACTGGAAAAGGGTTCGCCCAAACTTCTCGTGAGATGGACGCAAGATTCCGTACTACTCGATCTGCGAACCCTCGCGCCGGAAAACGACCTGCTCGTGCTGGAGATTTTCGAACAATTCGACGCAAGTCTACGCGCTGCCAACTTAACCGAGAAGTCGGAGCAATAACCGAACGCCAAAAACCTTCGATCTTGACGCAATGCGCGCGCATGGGTATACTCACGCGTCGCGTTGCTACCGCATAGGGCGCTGTAGCGCGTCTGAAGTTCGGTTAAACGCTTATTGTGTATTGTTTTCGCCATGTCGCGTCGCTCGCTCGTACTGACAATCGTCGCCTTTTTCTTAGGTTTTGCCTGGCAATACCTAGGGGGGTGGACTTTTGTCTGCAATATGCGCCACATGCTAGCGCCAGCGCAGGAACTCACCGCGCCGATACAAGACGAAACGCTTATACCAGTGA
Source organism: Planctomycetia bacterium (assembly GCA_030537455.1). Taxonomy (GTDB): domain Bacteria; phylum Planctomycetota; class Planctomycetia; order Pirellulales; family Thermoguttaceae; genus RUG369. Next base: position 57,951 of record JAUNMR010000007.1, read on the forward strand.
CGGCGCCCAGCGCGCTATCGCCTGAGGACGCGTCGCAAGAGCAAGAGCGTTCGGACGATATAACCTCGACTGCGCCGACTGCGACGTCGACGCCAACGTCTATTGCAACGTCGCAAACGCGCATAGCGCCTGGCGTTACGCGTCCGCTGGCGTTACCGCTCACGTTGCGTCGTAACGGTCTGCAGACCCCAATGCAGTTTCCGCTCTTCGGACTCAGCGCGTCCATTCAGGCGCAAATAGACGCGGTTCCAGCGCAGGGCGACGCCATTCCCGTCACAACGCCCCAGACACAGAATAACAACGAGGAACTGCCCGTCTACGCGTCAAATTGGGCAAAGTTCAAACCCGGCGCATGGATTCGTAAACGCATCACGAGCGTCGCTTACGAAAATAATAAACCGATCCAAAGCGTCACTGAAACCAAGGTCGAACTCCTCGACGTCGACCTGCAGGCGCAAAAATATACCCTCGCGTTCGACTCCACTGTTAAGGTCGGCAACGTCGACTACTCTCACCGTCACGAAACCGTCGACTTTGACTTCCTCGATCAGCCCTGGAGCGAAGACGCGAAACTTGTACCCTCCGCGCCGGTCAATCTCATAATCGGGCAACGCGTGGTGCCGTGTCAAACGCGCACGGTGGAGAAACAAGCCGACCGTCAGCGCGAGCGCGCCGTCGTCTATTATTCCAGCGTCGTCGCCCCTTATGTCATGCAGCGCGAGGTCACGCGTGAAATCATTGATAACGACGCGACTGACGCAAACGCCACGCGCGTGAGCCATGAACTCTACGTCGTACAACAAACCGAGTCGCGGCAGGCCTTTGGCACAATGGAATCAAGCGGCTACGTCGCGTTGCGCTCCATTGAGCGCGGCAAACGCAAACAAAACGCAAGACTGACATGCTCTAGCGACGTTCCAGGCGGAATCATAAAAGAATACGTCACGGAATTCGACCCACAGACGAACGCTGCGCTATTGCAGACAAATACCGTACTGCTCGACTATTACGTCCCCTAAAGAACTAGGGCGTCTTGACGCTAAACACAATCACAACCGTTCTGCGTGTGTTTTTTTTTATCCGCAGGATAGCGCCTGGGGATTGTACAGGCGTCAATGCGACGTTGAACGTGTCTGGGTTCGGCTCACAAGGGTCAGACGCATCGGCGTCAGGTATAAAAAACTCAATAAACGCCTCATCGGATTTATCAATTTGTCTCTTATTTACGACTTTACTCGTGTTTAGCGTCAACACGCTAGACTCAACCCCACAACGCACAAAAAAAACGCCGTAGCGTCCTGGAGATTCACTCCCTACGCTACGGCGTTTCTACTTATTAGATTTTAGAGGCGACGTCAAAAGTCCTAACCTCAGGCGTTCCAACGTTTTAGTAGTACGCCAGACGTCTGACCGAGAGTATTGCCACACAGTTTAAGCGCGTAATCGCCGGTGGTCGCTCGCGCTTGTGTCACCGGTTGTACGCCAAGAGCCGGATCGCACGTGCTAAAGCCGAAAGTCGGGAAGACCGCGCCCTCTTGAAGCGCAAGAATACTAGCGACCGTCGCGATCGCGCCGCCGCCCGCGCCGGGATTGCCGATGTGACCGCCAAGAGACGTCAAGGCGACGCTGTCGAGGTCAGAACCGAAAACCTTACGCAACGCCAACGCTTCGGCCGCGTCGAGCGTTGTCTCGCCACGACTAGCGCCGTTAATGTGAGCAAGGTCAGACGCGTGAAGGTCGGCGTCAGTCACAATGGCGCGCAAGGTCAATTCAAAGGATTCGCGTAGAGAGTCAACCGACGTGGTCAGATCGCAGTTCGAACCGCCGCAATCGCGCTCATGACGATAGGACGCGCGATAGGCGCCGGCAACGACTTCGGCGTAAATCTTAGCGCCACGCGCTTTAGCGTGCTCGTAGGTCTCTAGAATAACCGCGCCGGCGCCTTCTCCAGGCACGGAGCCGTTACGCATGGCGTCATAGGGTTTCGCGGGCGCGTCGGTTCGCTCGCCTTGTCCTAGCGCATTGGGCGAGATCTGGTCATATTTCAAAGCGTCAGCCAATCTTACGGGGTGCAGTTTCGAACCGGTGGCGCCCACGACCATAACATCGGCGCGACCGGAGCGTAGCGCGCTGGTCGCTTCCGCAAGAGCCGTGCAGAAGGACGACTCGCGATTGGTCACGTCAAATGCCGGTCCGAAAAACTCATTGTAGATCGTAATGTGGCTCGCCGACATATTGGTGAGATATTTCAGCTGCCAAATCGGCGTCATTTTGGTCAGGCCGTCGGCGCGCCAGCGTGGGAAATCAAGATAATATTCCCCTTGTTCGTCCTTTTGTCGGCACGCTTTAATCGCGTCGACCAACTCCTGAGGGGTCGTTACGATATAATCGGAAGCAAAGGCGACGCCGACGCGACCGGAGGGAGTGGAGAAATCGTAACCGCTGTGTTGTAACGCCAATTGCGCCGCGGCGACTCCCAGTTGAATTTCGCGCGCCATGAGCTTAACGCCCTTGCGAATTGCCTTGCGTTTGGAGTCCGGCATTTCTCCAAACTCTTGGATTTTACCAGTGAACGCGTCTACAGGCGCCAGCGACGTCAACGTGCGAATGTCATGAGCTTGCGCGGAGCGAACGCCGGTACGACAAGACAAAGTTCCGACGCTTAAAGAGTCTAATTCAACTCCCAATGCGCTCAACGCGCTCAAACCGGTGACGACAACGCGTCGTGACGTGGCTTTCTTATCCATCTGTGTGTTTGTTCCAAAGTTTAAAACGGCGCTAACGCGCTTGCGCCTGCGATAAATTGGCGCAAATGCGACGTCGCGACGTCTTCCAGTAAACTAGACCGACGTGGTTTCCTATTATATCGACTCACAGCGTAAAAGTAAAGGGCGCCTAACACAATTCAAGAAAGGTTTGCTAGCGCGTGAAAGGAAAGACACAGATATAAAAAGAACCAACGCGCACGCTCGGCGTTGCAATCACGCAATAGCGCCGCGTTGGCGATTGTTTTCGAGCGCCCAAGCGTCAGAAGCTCGGGGCCATATTAGCTGGGTCGGTTGTGGGCGAAATCGTCGGAGTTGCGTTCCCTAGACTCCCGTTGTTTGGAGAGTTGTTTTGTATTCTAGTCGCAGGCGCGGTCTGCGTCGAGGATTCCGTCGGGGGATTGACGTTCATGGAATTTGGCGCTTGAGCCGGCGCAGGATTAGGCGCGACGGCTGGCGAAGCGTTTCCGGTTGGGTCGGTCGGACTGGCGGAGACCAGGCGAATCGACGGGTTCGCCGCGATGTTCTCGACGTCTTTACGAATCGCGAAGGAGAGCTTTTGAGTATGACGCGCCGGGACATAGACCTTCCACTGGAAAGCGGAGGAGTCTGCGGCGGCGTAGGAAATACTTGGGTTCGCGCTCACAACGGTCACGCCTTTTGGCAACTGAACTTCGACCTCCGCGAGTTGAGTGAAGTCGGAGAGATTATTCACGTCGATCCAGCAGTCGGCGACGTCGCCAACGCGCTCGATTTTACCGCCGTAAGAGGTGAGCGTCACCGGCGGCGCGTCGGTCCAGGTGTAGTAGAACGTCTTACTATCGACCGCCACGTCGCTTTGACCCGACCCGTCGGGACGATAGATCGTCGCTTTGAGCTGACATGTGCCCGCGACGCCGTTGCGTTGCGTCAGGGTCGTCTGCGCTTGACCGTTCACGTCTGTCGTGACCGTAACGCTATTGGCAAGATTAGGTCCAAAGCCCGCGTCGCCAGAAAGGGAGTCGTAACGCACATACCAGCCGGAGCGCGCCTCGCTCGTCGACGTTTTACGAACTGTCGTAACGATCGGAACGCTCGTCTTGAGCGCGGAAACGCCGGAGCTGGGATAGAGAAACGCCGCGTCGATCCAATGGATTGTGGAGCTGGCGCGACGGCGATCCCAGTTGTTAATCGTATCGGACTGTACGTCGACCGTGGTCGTGCCCTCCTCGTAAGAGGTGACCGACGTCCAGGATTGACCGCGAAGAATGGTGATATCGTCGAGGGTCGTCTGAGTACCGCGGTTTACGCGCCAGAGCTGACCGGTCGTGACTGTTGAAAGGGAGCGCGAATCGACTTCTTTCGACGCTTTAAGAAGATTGCACTGCAGACAACTACTATTCCGGGCGCGCGAGCCCAGACCGGATGAGGTCAATGCGTTTTCATTTGCGTTCGCCTCGACAAAACGACCGGCGCCGGCCAGACTCCAGTTCAACTCCTCGCCCACGCGAAGATACTCCATATCGTCTCCGATATAGCTGGCGACCAGTACGACTTCCGAACCAACCGGCGCGGTAATCACGTGAGGCTCCATAACGACCTGCTCCCCTCGAGCCACGAGCTTCTCGGGAAAAAGAGCCCCGCCATTGGGACGCTGAGTCGGCCAGACGTAATCGCGCATATCGACCCCGGCGCGACGAGCCGCCGCTTCTTCTGAGTCGGTCGACTCCCAAGCGCCACGAACGTCGCTGGTCGTTGTCGCGCGCGCAATTGCCTCGCTTTCCTCCTTACTGCCGACGCGTTCCACCTCGGAACGACGACGAGCAAAAAGACCTTCGTCGGAAAAAAGACAGCATTTATGATTCTCCAACGACTCACAACCGCAAGACGTCAGAATCACAGCGCATAACAATAGAGACAGCGTTACGCACGTCGACGCGCTTAAACGCCGCTCCGTTACGGTCTTCTCTGGGGTGTTAAACGTCATAATAAAGCGCCTTTGTCGCTAGGGGAATTGGCAGTCTACTCCATTATTACCTACTCTATATTATACATATTATCTATCTTATACGACTAGTCCTGTTTACGAGAACGATATTTTTTTACATATCGTCACATGTGCCATCCTGTACGATCGGCGTCGTGCTTATACATTGCAAAACCGTCGCAATTAGTAGACTTCAACGCTGTTGTGCTCGCACGCTATGTCTAATTACGCGATAAAACCGAAGTTAGCGCGTCGCGTCCCTTTTAAGCTTCTTAATTTTGAGTATATTAAAAAGGAATAGTTCCACTGTCTCACGACAGAACTTTGCGCAAGAAAGACAAGAGAAATTAGGATGCACTCGACGTCGCAACATTCTCAATCCGGCGCGGCTCAAGAGGCCGCAATCTCGCCGAAGACCGGCGCGGTTAGAACCTGTTCGATCACCTCTTTGGGTTGTCCCAAGAATCTGGTCGATTCCGAATCAATGATCGGTCGCCTCCTCTCTCACGGGTTCGAACTGGTAGAGGAAGCGCCGAGCGTGGATTTACTGCTCGTCAACACCTGCGGGTTTCTGCGCGAGGCGACTCAAGAGGCGAAGGAGGTTATTGCGGAAGCGTGCGCGCTCAAAGAAGCGGGCGCGGTCGGTAAGCTCCTTGTCGCGGGCTGTGCCGTCGTGTCAGACGGCAAGGCGCTCAGGGACGAATTCCCATTGGTCGACGTCTGGGTAAGTCCCTACGACGAAGTCAATATTGCCAAGATCGTCGCGGCGCTTTTTGCCGATTCCGACTCCGACGCTCAACCGAGCGCCGCCACGTCAGCGTCGCCCCTGCCGAACCTCCTGCCGATGGTCGAGCGTCCCAATGTCGAGGCGACGCGCGCCGAAGCAAAGTTTTATTACGACCAGGCGAAGTCGATACCATTAGATTCAGCGCCGCGCGCCGCGCTCACCGAACCGCACGTCGCCTATGTCAAAATCGCCGACGGATGTGATCGCTTCTGCTCATACTGCACGATCCCCAAAATTCGAGGACGATACGCCAGTAAGCCAATGGAGGCGATCCTCGAGGAACTGCGCAAACTCGCCGATACCGGCGTGCGCGAGGTCAATCTCATTGCGCAAGAGACGACCTTCTGGGGCATGGATCTGTACGGTCAGCCACAACTGGCGAAACTACTGCGTGAAATCCAAGCGTTAGGACTATTCGACTGGGTCAGAACGCTCTATACCTACCCGCTCTATTGGACCAAAGAGCTAACGGAACTCTTTGCGCTTCAGCCACAGGGAACCACTTCGATTTTGCCCTATATCGACGTGCCGCTACAGCACTGCAACAGCGAGATTCTCAAGCAGATGAACCGACGCGTCGACAAAGCGCAAACGATCGATCTGATTGAACAGTTACGCGCGGAAATTCCCAATGTCGTACTGCGCTCCTCTTGGATCGTCGGATTTCCCGGGGAAACGGACAAGCAGTACCAGGAGCTCGCTGACTTCATCGAGAAATATCGATTCGAACGCTCCGGAGTCTTTGAATTTTCACCGGAACCTGGCGCGCCCGCGGAGAAAATGCCAAATCAAGTCGACCCGAAAGTAAAGCACACGCGATACGAACGACTCTACGCCAAACAGGAAAGAGTCTCGCGACAGTACGCGCGTGGTCTCATCGGACAGATTCGCGACGTCATTCTCGACGCGCGACAAATCTCTGAAACCGGAGTCGTGATGAAGAACGTCTGCGTCGGTCGCACCTACGCCGACGCGCCTGACGTCGACCCGGTCGTTTACGTCACCGGACGCAATTTAGAACCTGGCAGTATTATCCCCTGTGAAATTGTCGACGCACACGGTCTGGACCTCATCGCTGTGCCCGCCGATCCCGACAAGCTTTTCGTCACTAAGAAGGAACGGAAAATCCAACGCCTACAGCAAGAGCGAGAAAACGCCGAAAACGAGGCGGCACAAAACGCTAAACCCAAGCGTCGGCGCAACTAACCGCAACTGAAGACGCTAAAGAACAATTCCCATAGTTCACAACTTGCCACGACGACGTCGAGCGCAAACTCAATGTCGTCGTGCTTTTTTCTTGGCGCTAAGCAGTTCAGGCGCGCGTCGACTTGAAAAAAGTGGGTTATACACTATACTAATAGCGCTAGAACCAAAAATTCTAACAGCGCAAGCTTAACCTATTCAATACAACGCAGGAGATTATATGAGTCAACTTGGCGAAAATATCAAGAAGCTAGGTTTCGGTCTAATGCGTCTTCCTCAAAAGGACGGGGTAATCGACGTCGAACAGACCAAAGAGATGGTCGACCTCTTTATGGCGGCCGGTTTTACGTATTTCGACACTGCCTGGGCATATCCCGGGTCAGAAGACGCCATTCGTCAGGCGCTAGTGGAACGCTATCCGCGCGAATCCTTCCAGCTGGCGACCAAAAACGCCGCATGGATTAAATGCGCTACTGCGCAAGACGCGCACGAGCAATTCGCGACCTCCTTGCGTCAAACCGGCGCCGGCTATATCGACTTCTATCTGCTCCACTGCCTTGGCGAGACACGCACGAAGGTTTTCGACGATTTCCACATGTGGGACTGGGTACAAGAGCAGAAGGCGAAAGGACTTATCAAGCACGTCGGTTTCTCCTTCCACTCCACAGCGGACGAACTCGAAGAGCTCCTGCAGGCTCACCCGGAAATGGAATTCGTACAACTGCAGCTCAATTACGCCGACTGGGAAGACCACGCCATTCAGTCGCGCCTGTGCTATGAAGTCGCGCGTAAATACAACAAGCCGATTATCGTCATGGAGCCGGTCAAGGGCGGAACGCTCGCTCAACCTCCACAAAAGGTCGCCGATATCTTCAAGGCGGCCGACCCCGACGCGTCCGTTGCCTCCTGGGCGGTTAAATTCGTCGCTAATCTCGAAGGCGTCATGGTCGTACTCTCCGGAATGAGCAACGTCGAACAAATGAAGGACAATTTGTCCTATATGAGCGACTTCCAAAAGCTCACGCCCGAACAAGAGGCGGTTATTGCCCAAGCGCAGGCGGAACTCAAGAAATACCCGATTATTCCCTGTACGACCTGCAACTACTGCGCCAAGGTCTGCCCGAAAAATATCGGTATTTCCGGTTCCTTTACCGCTTTGAACATGCTCACGCTCTACGGAAACTACGATTCCGCGAAATTCCAAGAGACCTGGCTGGTGGATAATCACGGCAAAGCCAATGCCACCGAATGCATTAAGTGCGGTAAGTGCGAACAGGCATGCCCACAACATATCGGCATTCGTGCGGAGTTGGAAAAGGTCGTCAACGCCTTCCATAAAGACAAGGCGTAAGAGTTAAATATCGCGTTGACACAAGATACGTAATATATTCAATTCCATTGATATTAAAACGCGCGCCATGAACGAATCAACGTTCGTGGCGCGCGTTTGCTATCCACTGCGTAAACTAGCTGTGACGCGAAGTGGCGTTAGAGCGGTTATCCCTTAGAAATAGCGACCGTTGGCGCGACGCTCTTCCAGGTAGGCGTCGCCGACGCCGTATTTTTCCACGACGTAATCGACGTCCTTATCGCCGCGACCGCTACAGTTCACGAGGATTGAAACGCCGCTATGCTCCTTGGCGTATTTCATCGCATAGGCAATCGCATGGGAGCTTTCCAGCGCCGGAATAACGCCCTCGGTGCGCGACAGACGGAAGAACGCCTCGACCGCGTCGGCGTCGTCGAGCGGCTCGTAGCTCACGCGCCCGATCTTCTGCAAGAAGGCGTGTTCCGGTCCCACGGACGGATAGTCCAGCCCACTGGCGATCGAATAGACCGGCGCGGGGTCGCCGTTGGAATCTTTGAGCATCATGCTCTCGAACCCGTGCATAACGCCCTTTTCGCCGTAAGTCGCCGAAGCGGCATGGTCGCCGTAACCCGCGCCGCGACCGAGAGGCTCAACACCGATGATCTTGCAAGGATCGCCCAAAAACGCCTCGAAAATTCCGATCGAGTTACTACCGCCCCCTACGCAAGCGCAGACTACGTCTGGAAGATACCCGGTGATCTCTTGGAACTGCTCGCGCGCCTCGAAACCGACAACCGCCTGGAAGTCGCGCACCATCATCGGGAACGGATGCGGTCCCACTGCGGAGCCAATACAGTAGATTGAGTCTTTATAGTTTTTTGCGTAGGAAACGAACGCGGAGTCAACCGCCTCCTTAAGAGTACGCAGACCTTCTTTCACGCACACGACGTTCGCGCCCAAGACCTTCATTCTAGCGACGTTCGGCGCCTGTTTGGCAATATCGACCTCGCCCATGTGGATTTCACATTCCAGACCGAAATAAGCCGCGGCGGTCGCGAGCGCTACGCCGTGCTGACCGGCGCCTGTCTCGGCAATAATACGCTTTTTGCCCATAAACTTCGCAAGCAATCCCTCGCCCATGCAGTGGTTGAGCTTGTGAGCGCCGGTATGATTCAGGTCTTCGCGCTTCAGATAGATCTGACTCGTACCGTCGCCCAGCTGCGCCGATAGGCGCGCGCAATGGCTCACCGGCGTGGGACGTCCCTGAAATTCGCGACGAATACGACGCAACTCCGAAATAAATTGCGCGCTATTGCATATCCGCTTGTACGCGCGCGTGATCTCGTCGAACGCCTCTTGAAGTTCAGGCGGAAGGTAGGAACCGCCAAATTCGCCAAAACGTCCTTGTGCGTCCGGGTATTCTTTCAGGTAGTTGCGATAATCCAACGTTATACTCTCTTTCTCATGCGCGGTCGGCGTCATTTCAAACCGACTGCGCAATTACACAATCCTACGTTTGCCTATCATGCAATAAAAAAGTCAAGCGTCACGCGTCAGCAAGACGCACACGCTTGACTTACTGCTCGTCGATATCAGTATAATATCGAACTGGCGCTATTTCAACGAATCTTATGATTTATTCGAACGTTGCGAACTTTATTTACCGCAAAGGTAGGCATGAATCGAACGCGCGGCAAGTTTACCGGCGCCCATGGCGGAAATGACAGTAGCGGCTCCGGTGACCGCGTCGCCGCCGGCATAGATTCCCTCGCGCGAGGTCAGCCCGGCTTCGTTTACGACAATACCGCCCCAGCGCGTGGTTTCCAAACCTTCGGTCGTCGACTTAATCAACGGGTTGGGACTGGTGCCTATCGCGATAATGACCACGTCGACGTCGAGGTCAAACTCGCTGCCTTCAATCGCAACAGGTCGGCGTCGTCCGCTGGCGTCCGGCTCGCCCAGTTCCATCTTGACGCAACGCAAACCGGTGACAAATCCATTGCGTTCATCGCGCGGATTGTCTGGGTTATTATAGCCCAAGACCTCCACCGGGTTGCAGAGCAGACGGAAATCGATTCCCTCTTCCTGCGCGTGTTCCACTTCCTCGCGACGCGCCGGAAGTTCGTCCATCGAGCGACGATAGACAATATAGACATGTTCGGCGCCCAAACGTAAGGCGGTGCGCGCCGCGTCCATCGCCACGTTACCGCCGCCTACCACCGCGACCTTACCGCCCTTCATAATGGGCGTGGAAGAATCTTCGCGATAGGCCGCCATGAGATTACTGCGCGTGAGGAATTCGTTAGCGGAGTAAACGCCCTTGAGCGATTCGCCGGGAATGCGCATAAAATTCGGAAGACCCGCGCCGGATCCGATAAAGACCGCTTCGTAACCGTCCGCAAAGAGTTCGTCGATCGTAAGCGTCTTGCCAATGACAACGTTCGTGGCGATTTCTACGCCCAGCTCCTTCAGAGTCTGAACCTCTTTGGAGACAATACGTTTCGGCAGACGAAATTCCGGAATACCATACAGGAGCACGCCTCCCGCGGCGTGTAACGCTTCAAAGACGGTAACGCTATAGCCCAAACGCGCCAGGTCGCCGGCGCAGGTCAAGCCAGAAGGACCGCTGCCGACTATCGCCACGCGATGACCGTTCGGTTCCGCAACATGAGCGTGGCTGGTCGAGTTCGCATTGTGCCAGTCGGCAACGAAGCGTTCCAAACGCCCCACCGCTACCGGTTCGAACTTCTTCGCTAGGGTACAATGGCATTCGCACTGGGTCTCTTGTGGACACACGCGTCCACAGACCGCCGGCAGAGAGGACGTCGACGCGATCGTCTCGTACGCGCCTTCGAAATCTTCCAATACGATCTTACTAATAAATTCCGGAATATTAACATTGACCGGACAGCCTGATACGCAAGGCTTGTTCTTGCAGTTCAAGCAACGTTTCGCTTCCGCTATCGCCGTTTCTCGAGAATAGCCTAGCGCTACCTCTTGGAAATTATGCCCGCGTTCGGTCGGATCCTGAACCGGCATTGCATGTTTTTGCGGTATAATCGCCATCTGGGTTCCAACCTTTCGTCACTGCGCCTGCTTGAGAAGATTACACACATGAGCGTGAGCCTCGCGCTCAAAGGGCATATAGATTCGACCGCGCGACATAGCCTCGTCGAAATCGATCTCATAACCGTTGAAGTCCGGACCGTCCACACACGCAAATTTCGTCGTGCGTTCGCCGTCGCGAATCAGGGACACGCGACATCCGCCGCACATACCGGTGCCGTCGACCATAATCGGGTTCATCGAGACCGTCACTGGCACGCCGTACGGTTGACACGTGAGCGTGACAAATTTCATCATAATCAGAGGACCGATCGTAATGACTTGGTCGAAGCGCTCGCCGCTGTCTAAGATTTCCTTGAGCGGAATCGTCACGTTACCGTGGCGCGCATAACTGCCGTCGTCGGTCATTACGATCAGACGGTTAGAGCAGGCGCGGAATTCATCTTCCAGAATGAGCAGGTCGCGATTACGAAAACCAATGATACTGGTAACGTCCGCGCCCAAACGATGGAATTCTTCCGCCACGGGCATAGCGATCGCACAGCCGACGCCACCGCCGACGATACAGACTTTCTTAATTCCATCGGTGTGAGTCGGCAGACCGAGCGGACCGACGAAATCGCTGATCGAATCGCCTACTTCTTTGCAATTAAGAAGTTCCGTCGTTGCGCCGACTATTTGAAAGATAATCTTAACCGTACCCGACTCGGGATTAACGCCCGCGACCGTTAAAGGAATGCGCTCGCCATGTTCGTCAACGCGCAAAATAATAAACTGACCCGGTCGAGCCTTACGCGCCACTAATGGAGACTCGATCTCCATCTGCGTGACCGTCGGATTCAAGGCACGCTTACTGACAACTCGATACATTAATCTGCCTCAATAGTTTCGTCACTGCGATTCTAGCGCCGCGCCGTCACGCGCATGTCTGATCATACGCGTCAAGCTCTGCGCCGTCTCCGACCTTTCTGTTTAGCTATTAGTCAACGCTAATATGCCGTTTATTTAGTATAAGGGACGCGCCATTCCTTGCAAGACGTTATTTCCCTTTTTTCCAGTAGTTAGAAGTATTTAACTTCAAAACAATTCGCTTAGCCTAACTTTATCTAAATACTTACAAGCAAAGAAGTTAAACAAATAAAAGATTAGCATTGCGTAAAATTTCGACAATCGCTATTGTCAGCGCAGATTCACAAAATACACTACACAATAGCGTAAACTGGCCCTAAAATGGCTAAAAAAACAGCAAAATCGTCTGAAACCTCCAACGTTGTCATGCCCACGCGCGCGCTGCCCAATAACGTCGACGCGGAAAGGGGCGTGATCGGCGCGCTACTAATCGACCCGCAACTGTGTGACGACGTCTCCACGATTGTGCGACCGAACGATTTCTATCTCGACCAGCATCGTCGCATCTTCTCAAGATTACTCGCCATGCGTGCAGAATCCACCGGGGTCGACCTCACGCTACTGGTTGAAAGTCTGCGCGCCGCCGGCGAACTGGAGGAAGTCGGGGGCGAGGCGTATCTGGCGGAGCTCATGACCTCTGTTCAGGTCGTCGCGCACGCTAGTTATTATGCGCAGATCGTCGCGCAAAACTCAATGCGTCGACGTCTTATCGAATCGTGCGAAAAGATCCTCAACGACGCCTACGCGCCGGAGGTTCAACCCAAAGAGCTCGTCGCACAAGCCGAAGAGCGTATCTTTGCAATTAACGACGAGCGCAATGTCGGGCAAATCGTGCCTATGAACAGCCTGTTGCAGGACGTCTTTCGCTATATCGACGCGCTCGCCAATGACGACGTCAACGGCGTCACCACCGGTTTTACCGACCTCGACCACATGCTCGGCGGTCTACACGGCTCCGAACTTATTATTCTCGCGGCGCGTCCGTCCATGGGCAAAACCGCGCTGGCCGCTAATATCGCCGACCACGTCGCGGTCAATATGCGCCAACCGGTCTTATTCTTCAGCTTGGAAATGGCAAGAACCGAACTGGCGTTGCGTATTCTCTGCGCGCGAGGAAGAATTAACTCCAAAAAACTGAGAATCTCACTGTCCAACGAAGACAACACAAGATTCAATAAGGCGGCGTCGGAACTGAGCTCCGCCCCGTTATATATCGACGACTCACCTTCGCGTACCGTAACGGAAATCGGCGCGGTCGCACGACGCCTCAAACGCCAGGAAGGGCTCGGACTAATCGTCATTGACTACCTCGGTCTGATCGAACCGGACAATCCGCTCGATCCGCGTCAAGAGCAGGTCGCAAAGATCGCACGACGACTCAAGGGACTCGCAAGAGAGCTTGACGTCCCGGTGTTGTGCCTGGCGCAGCTCAATCGTATGACGGAAATGACAAAGGACAATCGCCCAAGACTGGCGCACTTGCGCGAATCCGGCGCTATTGAACAGGACGCCGACGTTGTCATGTTCGTCCATCGTGAAGAATATTACTGCACCAAACAGGAGGTGGATGACCGCAACATCAAGGGAGTGGCGGAAATCATCGTGGCGAAACAGCGTAACGGACCGGTCGGGGACGTTAAGCTCGCATGGCTTAGTGAATTTACCCTCTTCGCCAACCAGGCTCAGGGCGAGGACATGGGCGCAAATTACGACGAATTCTACTACGACGGTCAAGACGGAGGGTTCTCGGAATTTGACAATTTTGGTTAACGTTGTGACAAGATAGAAATTTCTACTTTTGGGCGCTTGTCTTACGTGAAGCAAAGTAGATAATTACACTATCAGCGCAACACGTATCCTTGTGTGCTCGAATAATAGGTAAGAAATGAGAGCGTTAGTTACCGGCGGCGGGGGATTCCTCGGTCAATACCTCGTCGAAAGACTACTCAACGACGGCGTCGACGTATGCTCCTTCAGTCGCTCGCGTCACGCCGAGTTGGATAACTTAAAGGTGGAACAAAGACTGGGTAATTTAGCGTCCTTTGACGACGTTGAACGCGCCGTGCAAGGGTGCGACGCCGTCTTTCATATCGCCGCCTTTCCGAGTATCTCCATGGATCCGCGCCCCTATTACGTCACGAATATTCTGGGGACGCGTAATATCGTCGCGGCGTGTCTGAAGCGCAAAGTACGACGACTCGTCTATACCAGCACTCAATGCGTCGCCAATACGATCGAATCGCAAGAAGGGGTCGACGAATCGACGCCGTTCGCCCCGCGCTTCCTCGGCTGGTACCAGATGACCAAGGCGATCGCGGAACAGTTCGTGCGCGCCGCTAACTACGCGCCCTGGACCGACGACTACGACTTCGGCGGAGTCGACCTGTCGGAAAAACAGTTCCGCTCCTTACATTCGGTCTTCGAGTTCCGTAATGAAAAACGCGACCCATTGAGGGAAGACACGCTCATGACCGTCGCGCTACGACCGCACCTAATTTGGGGTCCGCGCGACCGACACCTCGTGCCAAGACTATTACAGCGCGCCAGAAACGGCAAACTCTCACGCGTGGGAAACGGCGACAATCTCCTGGCGACCATCTACGTCCAGAACTGCGCCGACGCCCATAAACTCGCCTGCGACGCGCTCATACCTAACACCAGCGTGCCCGGCTCGGTCTACTACGTCTCGCAAACCGAACCGCTCAACTGCTGGAAGTGGATCGACGATATCCTCGCGCTGGTCAACGTGCCCCCGGTGAAAAAGAAAATCTCCTTTAAAACCGCATGGACCCTCGGAACTGCCCTGGAAAATATTTACCGACTCGCCGGATGGAAATCTGAGCCCGTCATGACAAGGTTCCTCGCCACGCAGCTCGCAAAGTCATACTGGTTCAATACCGCCAAAGCGCGTAAAGAACTCGGGTTCGTACCCAACGTCTCCACCGAAGAGGGAATGAAAAGACTCAAAGTCGACCTATGCGCTCGATTCGCTTAAAACGCGCAAGGTCGAAAAGACACTACAATTCACGTGTACGCGACGCGTTTGCGCTTGCGCTCCACGCGCGCAACTTTAACTTTTTTTTGCTCGCCACCGTCACGCGGTTCAATACAGCGCGCGACCTTTGGCTCACAACACGGCATTCTCAATGCCTACGACCTTATTACTTGAAAGGGCGCCATTGTGTTGTCTCCTGACAGATTTAATAAAATAGACAGCTTGTTCAATCCTAAATCGATCGCCGTCGTCGGCGCCTCCGCGAAGAAGGGCGTTGTCGGCAACGACGTGCTGCTGAACCTCATCAAAGATTTCAAAGGCGACGTCTACCCTGTTAATCCCAAGGGCGGGCAAATCGAAGGTCTCACGGCGTACACGCAACTCAATGAAATTCCAGGTGAAGTCGATCTGGTCGTCGTCCTGGTGAATGCGAAATTCGTCCCGAGCGTCGTTGATCAGGCAATCGAAAAGAAAGTCAAGGCGATCGTGATTATTTCCGCCGGATTTAAAGAAACCGGTCACGAAGGCGCCGTCATCGAGAAGGAAATGGCGCGCAAAGCGCAAGAGGCCGGCATTCCTCTGGTCGGTCCGAACTGCCTGGGCGTTATCAACGCCGAATGTGGTCTGAACGCAAGCTTCGCCTCGAAGATCTGCAAACCCGGCTCCCTGGCCTTTATTTCGCAGTCCGGGGCGCTGTGCACCTCCGTTCTTGACTTCGCGGAAGCGCGTCAGATGGGTTTCTCCAAGTTCGTCTCCTTCGGCAATAAGTCGGACGTGAACGAAACCGAACTGCTCGAATACCTCGCCGACGACCCCAAAACCACGGCGATTGCGCTGTATCTGGAAGATATCGCCTGCGGTAAGGGCTTCATTGAAATCGCCTCTAAGATCTTCTGGGAAAAGGGCAAGGTCGTTCTGTGTCTCAAGTCCGGTCGTAGCGCCGAAGGCGCGCGCGCCGTTAGTAGCCACACCGGTTCGCTGGCCGGCTCCGACGCGGTCTACGACGCCATCTTTACGCAAAGCGGCGTACAACGCGTCGATACGATCTCCGAACTCTTTGACCGCGCCTCGCTCTACACGACCCAGCCCGCGCCAAAGGGTAAGAACCTCGCCATTATCACCAACGCCGGCGGCCCCGGCATCATGGCGACCGACGCCGCAGTACGAAACGGTCTGAAGCTCGCGCAACTCTCCGATCAGACCAAAGAGCAACTCAAAGAAGTCATGCCGGCGGCCGCGTCTCTGCGCAATCCTGTCGACGTCCTCGGCGACGCGCACAGCGACCGATACCAAGTCGCCACTGAACTCATCATGGCCGACCCCAACGTCGACATGGGCTTAATCTTGCTCACGCCGCAATCGATGACCGACTCCGATAAAATCGGCGCCGACGTCCCCGCGGTCATTAAGAAGTCCGGCAAGCCCGTCGTGTGCGCCTTCATGGGCGCCGCCGCCGTCGAAGAAGGCGTTAAAGCGCTCGTCGCTCAAGGCGTGCCGAACTACTCCTTCCCCGAAGACGCCGTCGCCGCGCTCGGCGCTTATGTCAAATTGACCGAATTCCGCGCGCTCGCCGATCGTGAATACGTCTCCGCCGACGACTGCGACGTCGAAAAAGCAAAACAAATCATCGCCGAAAAACTCGACGGCGTCGATGAAAAATACCTCACACAAGCGGAATGCCGCGCGATCTTCCAATGCTACAATCTTCCGTTGCTGCAAAGCGGCGTGGCGCGCTCGCAGGACGAAGCGGCTCAAATCGTCGAAAAAATCGGCGCTAAGGTCGTCATGAAAGTCATGTCGGACGACGTCAAACACAAGTTCGACGCCGGCGGCGTTATCCTCAATGTGGAAGGCGCCGACACCGCGCGTGAAGCCTACGACAGAATCTACGCTAATGTTCAAAAGAACGTGCCGGGCGCGAAGATCGATTCGATCCTCATCGAACAAATGGCGGATAAGGGCGTGGAAGTCATTCTCGGCTGCAATCGTGACGCGAAGTTCGGTCCGTTGGTCATGATCGGTCACGGCGGTACTTATGCGGAACTGTGGAAGGACGTCGCTTTCCGTCTGGCTCCGATGCAAAAGATCTCCGCGCAACGCATGGTGCGCCAGATCAAGACCTTCAAGATGCTCGACGGCTTCCGCGGCGCGCCCAAGTGCGACGTCGACGCGCTGGAAAAAACCCTCCTGAACTTCTCCACGATGCTCGTGAACCATCCTGAAATCGCCGAATGCGATATCAATCCTCTCATCGTGCACGTCGATGGCAAGGGCTGCTCCGTCGCCGATAGCCGTATCATGCTACGTCGCGTCAAGTAACTGACCTCATGCGTTGACGCCACAATCTCTGGCGCTCAATGCCCGATTCGTTGCAAAATAGGCGTCAGAATGTGAAACTCCTCAATACCAGAAGTTTCACTCATTCTGGCGCCTACATTGCTATATTTTTATCGCTCTGCAAGCATACTGGGGAAGCTCGCCTGTGCTGGTTTCCTTTACTCGCTCAAGCGCAATTACTTGATTATATTACCTTTATCGAAAAGGACGCCCATGTTCAATTTGAATTCCAATATGGCGGCCGGCGGCTACGGCGGCGGCTATAGCGATTACCAACGCCAGCGTAACATGACGATCGGCGATCTTCTCTTAGATAATCGCATTATTTTTTTACAGGGGGAAATCACCGGCGTTACCGCCAACGACCTTGTCATGAAGTTGCTCTATCTCCAGAGCGTTAATCGTCGCAAGGACATTAACTTCTATATCAACTCGCCCGGCGGCAGCGTCACCGCGACGCTCGCTATCTACGACACCATGAAGATCCTCTCCTGCCCCGTGGCTACCTACTGCGTGGGACTGGCCGCCTCCGGAGGAGCCGTACTACTGGCCGGAGGAACAAAGGGGAAACGATATGCGCTACCGCACTCCAAGGTCATGATACACCAGCCCTGGGGAGGCGTCGGTGGACAAGTCTCCGATATCGAGATTCAAGCCAATGAAATTCTCAAGGATCGTCAGACACTCAATGAGATCCTTGCCGACTCCACCGGTCAGACGATCGAACAGATCGCCAAAGACGTCGATCGCGACTTCTATCTCAATGCAGAAGAGGCGCGTCAGTACGGCGTCGTCGATAAGATCCTCACCAAAACCGACGGATCGGGCGAAGAAAACTAGCGTTCTATGTCCCGACCGGAACGTTCTCGATCTTCATGCAGTAACATTCATACATTACAGAGGAAACACACGTGTCGCTCATCCCGATCGTTATCGATAAAAACGGGCGCGAAGAACGCGCCATGGATATTTACAGCCGACTCCTGCAAGATCGCATTATCTTCCTAGGAGAAGGCGTTACCGACCAGAGCGCTAACTCTGTCGTCGCGCAACTGCTCTACCTGCAATCGGTCGACCCTAAGGCCGACGTGCACCTTTACATTAACTCCCCCGGCGGTAGCGTCACCGCTGGTATGGCGATTTACGACACGATGCAGTATATCAGCTGTGACGTGGCGACATACTGCATCGGTCAGTGCGCCTCCATGGGCGCGATCCTACTGACCGCTGGAGCGCCTGGAAAACGATTCGCTCTTCCAAACTCGCGCATTATGATCCATCAACCGCTCGGAGGAATGGAAGGAACCGCCGAGGAAATCCTCATTCACGCAAAAGAGTTCAAACTTATTAAAAAAAGAATCAACGACCTACTGCTCAAACATACCGGACGCAGTATGGACGAAATCGAACGCGACACCGACCGCGACCATTTTATGTCCGCCGATGAAGCGCAAAAATACGGTATCGTCGACAAGGTCGTTGATCGAATCGAACTGTAGAAACAGCGCGACGTGCGCTCAACACGCCGTTACGTAACCGCTCCTATCTCACGCTCCCCTAACTTTTTTAAAGGTTAGAGGAGCTTTTTTTACAACCTAATCATCCCCAACCGCCCAAATTCCGCTTTGACGTCCCTGATAATCCGCCGCGTTCTTGTAAACTGTCTATCTTACGCTATTTAAAGCTATTCTCTGACAAAAAATCCGTAAATTGTCGTTGATATATTCTAGCTTTTTTGCTAGAGTATTGCGAATTTGGTTTGATACGACGACGCTCGTCGCCGTTAGCCACTG
The DNA here is from genome assembly GCA_030537455.1 of Planctomycetia bacterium. Taxonomy (GTDB): domain Bacteria; phylum Planctomycetota; class Planctomycetia; order Pirellulales; family Thermoguttaceae; genus RUG369. The sequence goes on from JAUNMR010000007.1 coordinate 77,081, forward strand.
GGCGCAGGAGGCGCTCGGTCACTTTATTGCGGGTATTTATTATGACGCTATTAGGAAATAGTCGCCGTCCCCACGGCTTGCGCGTTTTTATAACACTCGCCCTTGTGGCAGTAACGTGCGCCTCGGCGCTCGGCTGCGTCTCGCGTAAACAATACGCGATCAATGAGGCGATTCTCATTAGTGAACGTCGGCAGTTGGAGGACGAAATCTACCGCGTTCAGTTCGAGTTACGAGACGCGCTCGAGGAAAACGAACGGCTCCAGGAACAACTCGATCGTCACGAGGGCGACGACGCTACGCGTGAAAAGAGTAAAACTACGCGCAAAACACGCGCGCGACAAAGCGATGCGGCTCCTGCGACGCAATATCAGGACGCCTTCCCCGGTGACGATTATCTCCAGACCTCGCCACAGTCGCGCTCCTCAAGGCATTACGCGCCCGCATATGCCGAGCCGGTAAGCTCTGAGCAAGACGAACAGGTCGAAACCCTGCCTGATTTCGTACCGATCCCCGTGACACAAAGAAGCGCTAACTCCACCGACGCCTCCGCTCGTAGCGCACAAGCCTCCGGTCGCGTCGTACCAGGGCGCGTTGCAAACGCCGACTATCGCTCGAATAACGCGAAACCTCAAAATCGCGTCGCGCAAACCGCATACCAAGAGTCTGAGAATCCCGAAAGCGAAAACTGCCAATACGACCAAACCGAAGACCAAGACCAAGATCTTGACGACTGGAGCCCGATAAGCTGACACTCACCCGACTCATGACAAATCAAACGCGCGAACGCATGTAAGCGCGTTCCACTACGGCTCGACGCCCAGGACTGCGTCTTACCAAACCTGCGTAAATTACGGATTCGTCCCACATGAAAAAAGATTTTTTTAAAGACTATAGCTTTCGTATCGTCGCCGTCGTGGTCTTCCTCTTGGCATTCGTCTGGATGGGTACGAAGCAGACGATTCTGAGTAATTCCAATTCCGTGGAAGACTGGCTCCCGGCACAGTATCAGCAGACCAGAGACTACCGATGGTACCTCAAACTCTTTCCATTTGAAAGTTACGTCGTCGTAAGTTGGGACGGTTGTGAACTCGACGACGACCGTATCGAACTGTTCGCACAAAAGCTCGTGCCGGAACAGACGATCGATAACTTCTCGCTCGTTCCGCCTTCGGCCGGTTTCAAAGCCGACCTGCAACTGGATCAAGCGCCAGACCAAGCCGCAGAAGAACTTAAAGACGCCGTCGGCTCCGCCCCCAACGCCTCCACCCAAGCGCTACTCGACGCATCCGGCGCCGACCTGCCCGAGAACGCTACTACCGAACACAACGCGCCCTCCTACTTTAAGTCCGTTATGACCGGTCCGCGTCTGGTTCGACTCCTGAGCCAGGCATACGAGAAAATCGAACGCAAGCCGCAAATCAGCTCCGGCGCCACGCGTGACGACCAGGACAACGCGGAACTTGACCAAAAAATTCGCGAAAAGCTCAAGGGCACCCTCATCGGACCCGACGGCAAAAGCACCGCGATGATTATCACCTTAAATAACGGCGCGCGTGATGGCAAGAGCCTGCAAAAAGTGCTCAATCGCATTCGTGAACTCTCCGTCGAGTCCGGTCTGCCCGACGTCTCTAAGATTCAAACCGGCTCCTTCGCCGCACAAATGGTCAAGAGCTTTAACGAAATGGTCGATGAAATCGCGCACGGTCGTAAAGTGCGCATGGACGGCGTTATTCTCGGCGGTCCGCCCGTGGACAACGTCGCGCTCGACCAAGAAGGGGAACGCACGCTCTATCGTCTCGCGGGCGTCTGTGCCGTTATTGGCGTGGTTATCGCCTTTATCTGTCTGCGCAGTATCCGTTTAACGTTGTTCGTCTTCTGGATCGCCGCGCTTTCCGCCGGCGTAGCGCTGGCGATCGTCTCGCTCACCGGCGGCACCTGTGACTCTATTCTTCTGAGTATGCCGGCGCTCGTCTACGTACTGGGTATGTCAGGCGCGGTTCACTTAATCAACTATTACCACGACGCCATTCGTGAACACGGTCTCAACGGCGCGACCGAACGCGCGGTTTTGCACGCCTTTACGCCCTGCTTCTTCGCACAACTCACCACCGCCCTGGGGTTGGGCTCGCTCTTTATGGGACGTCTGGTACCGATCACCAAGTTCGGCGTCTACTCCGCGGTCGGCGTGCTCTGCACACTACTACTACTCTTCCTCTATCTCCCCGCGCTCCTTTACTTTAACCCCTCCAAGAAGTTCGCTGAACTCCATGGCGGTAAAGGGCTGGAACTGGGTAAAGGACGACTGGAACGTTTCTGGGATTTCTTCGGCGGTTTGATTATTCGTCGACACAACGTCGTACTCGTTTTGTGCTTCGCTATGATGATCTTCTTCGGTTATTACCTCCCGAAGATTAAGACTTCCGTTAAAATGATGAGCTTCTTCTCGCCCGACGCCGATATCGTGCAGAACTATACCTGGCTGGAAGACAAACTCGGTCCGCTTGTGCCCCTAGAGCTGGTCATTTGTTTCGATAACGACAAGCTTTACAACGAATCGTTCCGAACTGTCGAACGACTCGAACTGATTAACGAGCTGAGCGAAAAACTCAAGTCGACACTGTCGGAGGACGTCGGAGGAACCCTTTCTGTCGCGCTCTTTACCCCCGACCTGAGCGAAGTAACCTCCAAAGGCAGCGGCGCTTATCGCGCCGTTAGCGCTATCGTTGGCAAGACCGTCGACGATAGCCGCGAAGCGTTGCGCGATTACCTCGCCATCGAGGGCAATCCCACGCTTGAGGAACTTCTCGCCTTCCTGCAAGAGCGTTTGGATCAGGAAAACGCAAGTTATCAACAGGACGTCGAAGCCTTTCTAACGGAAGTTCATAGCGTTGACGCGCTCAATGATCTAACGCTCGAGGACCTCGATAACGTCGATGAGAACAATCTCGACGAGAACCTTGCGCCCTATTACGCGAAGTATCAGTCCCTCATGCGTGTGGAAAGCGACGTCGAGGAACTACACGCTCAGACCGACGCGCTACGCGAACACAGCGACTACCTCAAAGAACAAAAAATCGAAGACCTTACCTCGCTATTGAGCGTCTTCCATTCCGATCGCGCGTTGCGTCGTATTTCGCAGGAACAAGCCGCGTTACTGCGAGAAGGCGCCGAACGCTGGCAACGTGAACGCGGCGTGGAAGTGTGGCGTATTAGCATTCGCGTATGGTCCCTGAAAAAGGACATCGACTACTCCGCGTTTATCGAAAACGTACAGAACGTCGTGGAGCCGACCCTCGCGGAAGCCTCGATTCGTCTGCAGACTACCCTCAAAAACGCAAACGTTAGCCAACCTGCTGAAATTGAAGAACTTATCCAGGAAGAACTGCAAAAGTCGCGTGATTTCGTTGCGCAAAGCCTGACCGAGCAGACAAAAGCAGGTCACAACGCTCAAGACGAAATGCTTCTGTTTTATAACTACACGCTCAAAGACCTCTCGGAGCAAGAACGCGTGGAACTGCAAAATTCCATGGGACCCGATCATACCAGCGATCTGATCTACCCGGCTGGTTTCTCAGCAAAATACACCGGTATGGTTCCGCTCGTCTATCAAACACAACATGAGCTCATCAATGGTCTTACCGCAAGTTTGGTCATGGCGTTCGTGCTCATCTTGATCGTCTTTATCTTCCTGCTACGCAGTATTCCCGCAGGCTTCATTTCGATGTTGCCGAATATATTCCCCGTCGTTGTGGTCTTTGGCTTTATGTCCTGGGCCGGCATTCTCGTGGACGTCGGCACAATGATGACCGCGTCGGTCGCGCTCGGCGTGGCGGTCGACGACACTATGCACTACCTAACGTGGTTCTCCGACGGTCTCGGGCAGGGCATGACGCCCCAAGAGGCTGCGCGCAACGCCTATCGACGTTGCGCCACCGCTATGACGCAATCCTCGCTCATTGCCGGGTTAGGCCTCTTCTCCTTTGCCTTTAGTACCTTCGTGCCAACCCAACGCTTCGGGATTATGATGCTCGCCATCCTCATGACCGCAGAGTTCGGCGACCTCATCTTCCTGCCCGCGCTCTTAACCTGTAAGCCATTCGGACGATTCTTCGAACATCGCCGTATGGCGATTAAGGTCAAGCGTCAAGCGCCTGACGTAAGCGCTGAAGAACAAACCGCGTAAGTTCCAAACGCGCTTAACTTCGTTCTCATATCAAAAAGCCGACCCGCTCCCGCGCGCGTCGGCTTTTTGGCGTCTCAAGCGCTCTATGCGCTCGCGTAAAAAGTTTTAACGCTCCGTCATGTTCAGCGATTAAACCAGCCCTTCATGACGTCGATTACCTTCACAAGTTCTTCCTCCGTAATAATATAAGGCGGCATTGCGTAAAGATAATTCAAAAACGGTCGCGCAAACACGCCGTGTTCCAAGGCGTACTGCTGATATCCCTTGAGCGTCTGGGCGTCGTAGGTCTCCAGGCAGATGCAATCTCCCAGAATGCGAATCTCCCGAATCCTCGGATCCTTAAAACACGCCAACTCGCGCTTTGCGATCGCCTCAATTCTGCGAACCTTACCCAGATAATCCTCCCGCTCAAAGATCTCCAAAGAACGCAATGCGACCGCACACGCGAGAGGATTGCCCATAAAGGTCGGTCCGTGCATGAGCGCGTGTTCGCTGTTATCGTCATAAAAGGCGCTAAACACTCGCTCGTTCGCTATCGTCACGGCATGACCGATATACCCGCCGGTCAAAGCCTTGCCGAGCGCCACAATATCGGGCGTCACTAGATCCGACGCCAAGCGCTCGCCCACGCGCCCAAACCCCGTGGCGACCTCGTCGAAAACCAAGAGAACGCCGTAACGGTCACACAACTCGCGTGCGCGACGCAAAAAACTCACGTCATAAGTGCGAAGTCCCCCGGCACACTGCAAAAGAGGCTCGACGATCACACAGTTCAAACGCTCGTGCAAGGCGTCAAACGCTTCTTCTAACTCCTTGATTTCCGTCGAGATATGTGTGACTGTACTTTGCGAGCCTGTCCTCTTGACGATAAAGTGATAGTCCGGGTCGTCCCCGACCTCCATCGCGCGAAAGGTGTCGCCGTGATAGGCATGACGCAATGAAAGAACGTGGTCGCGATGGGACTGACCCTGATTCCAGTAGAACTGCAACGCCATCTTTAACGCCACTTCCACCGCCACGCTACCGCTATCGCTAAAGAAGCAGTAGTTCAAATCCCCGGGAGTCCAGCGCGCCAAACGCTCCGCGAGCGCCTCCACTGGATCGTGCGTCAAATCGCCTAGCATTACATGGGAAAATCGTTGCGCTTGACTAACGATCGCCTCGGTCAGCTCCGGATGACGATACCCGTGGATCATTGCCCACCACGACGCGATCGAATCGATCACAAGTCGATCGTCCAGTTGGAGATACACGCCTTTAGCGGCGTAGACGTGGTAAGGCGTGTGCGCCGTCTTCATTTGTGTGTAAGGTCGCCAGATCATATCTGCTTCTTCCTTCTTCACCTGTCTGTATTGTGTATGTATACTTAGCCAACGCGCGCAAAAATCGAGGTCAATTCCGCGTGAGACAGTCCCAAATCCTCCTGCCCCTGCGCTAACGTCAAGGTTATGGGAGCTTGCGCCAGTTCGCGACATACCGTGAGATTGTCGCGACAGATCGGATCGTTGGCGTCGTAGTGATTAAGTATCAGCGCGTTAAGCCTTATACCGCGCGACCTTAGATAATGCGCCGTGAGTCCAACGTGATTAATCGCGCCCAAACCGGAATGGGATACCAAAACACAGGGTAACCCGAACTGCGAAATCATATCGACCAGAAAGAACCGCGCGCCCCCCTCTAGATTCATAGGACACAGCAGTCCGCCGGCGCCTTCCGCCACGACGTAGTCATACCGTGAGCATAACGCTTCAAAGGCGCTGCGTAACGTCGGCATATCGATCTGTATCGCGCGCATTCTCGCGGCTAAGTGAGGCGATACCGCCGGCTCAAAATAGTACGGACATGCGCTCTGCGGAGACTGTGTCAGATTCGCGCGGGAAATAACCTCGTGCGCGTCGCTAGCCACGACCTGACCGTGCGCGTCAAACTGTACGCCGCTCATCGCGCCTTTGAAATAGCCACAATTCTCGCCAAATGCGTGCAACTCCTTTAAGATCAAACCTGTCGCGTACGTCTTACCGACCTCCGTGTCGGTGCCGATCACAATACAGCCGTTAGTCGTTGAGTCGTTTCGGTTCAAAACCTAGCTCCTTTAATATCTTTAGATCCTGTGGCGCGTTAATACCGTCGGTCGTGAGCATATGCCCGGTGATCGCGGCGTTCGCGCCGGAACAAAACGCCCCGCGACCTTGATCTGACAAAAGAAGACGTCCTCCCGCCAAACGTAAAGACGCGTCCGGTAAAATAAAACGATAGACCGCGACAATCCGCTCAACCTCCTCAGAACGCAGACGCGCCTGACTCACAAGAGGCTCCGATAGCCCTGGTATCGACGTAAAGATATTAATCGGAATACTTTTAATACCAAGCTCGCGCAATGTCAACGCCATATCGACTCGATCCTCGAGCGTCTCGCCCAGTCCAAAGATTCCGCCGCTACATAGCGTCATCCCCGCGTTGCGCGCCGCTGTAAGAGCCGCTATTTTCTCGTCATACGTATGACTGGTACAAATCGACGGAAAGAACCGACGTGACGTCTCCAGATTATTATGGGAACGCGTAACGCCCGAGGCGCGAAGACGCTCAAATTGCGCCTGACTCTGCAAGCCAATCGATACGCAAAGCGCAATGTCACTGCGTTTGCGTATCTCCACAAACGCCTCGCATAATACGTCGATTTCCGCGTCGGAAAGACGCTTGCCCGAGGTCACTACGGAAAAACGCAAAGCGCCGCTACGTGCGTTCAAAAGCGCCGCCTCAATAATCGCGTCCCGACTTACCAACGGGTATTTCTCTATCTGAGTGTGACAATGAGACGACTGTGCACAAAACTTGCAATTCTCCGAGCATCTACCGCTCTTGCCATTGAGGATCGAACACAAATCGAAACCGTTGCCATTCACACGCGCGCGCAACTCCTGAGCTGCGCTTGCGAGCTCTTCCAGAGGCTCCTCATACAGTCGTAAAGCCTCCTCGCGACTTATAGCCTCGCCGCGAAGAACCTTCTCCAGCATTGTGTCAACATATGTCATTTAACATTCTCTCTTGCTTTTGCCAACGTCTTAGCGCGCGGGGCGAATTGCACGTCACGCAGACGTTTGACGACCTAACGCTCAACGCAGAAGCGCCGCCAACCCCATACCAGGGATATGGATATCCCTATCCTCCCTATTTCTTAGTAAAATAGGTAAAACTGCACATACCGCTTTTACGCGTGGCAGTAGAAAGGAAATACACGCCTCTGCGTCTTGCGTCGTTAAGAAATTGCGCCTTATCAGCCTAAACCTTTAATATTAGCCTCGCCGGCGCTGAGACTTTCCACCGTGTGATCCTTGTACTCTACCACCAGGCGGTAGTCTTGATCAATCGCCAAAGCACGTGCGCTACGCTCCTGCGTCGGAGTAACCACGGTAACCTCACGACCAAGCGTAAAGCACCGCGAGCGATAACGTTCTAAGCAGTCTGCCGACGCGTGATGGCAGTAGTCGCCGTAAAAAATATTGAGGAACTCCGCAATGAGTCGATTACGTCCGTTCAGAATCTTCTGCGGTAAAATACAGCCCGCGCGTGCGCGTAGCTCCTCGGGATAATCGCCAGGAGGTTTGTAAAGATTAATCCCTACCCCAAGAACAATATATCGATGTTCGCCATTTTCAAGACCGACAGACGCTTCCGTCAGAATACCGCAAACCTTGTGAGAGTTCACATAGACGTCGTTGACCCATTTGATTTGAGCCTGCACGTGGCTCACGCGCTCGATCGCCTCTGCAGCCGCGACCGCTGCGAGCGCGGTTATCTTACTACCGTGACAGATTGACAACTTCTCCGGTCTTAAAAGCAGACTGAAATACGCGCCGACGCCACTGGGCGCAAAGAACGACCGTCCCCAGCGACCACGACCGTGGGTCTGGCTATTCGCCACAAGCGTAAGACCATGAGGCGCATTGCGTTCCGCGCGTTCGCGCAAAAGAAGATTCGTCGACTCAACCTCATCATAGACCTCAATACTCAACGCCGCGCATTCCTTCGAAAGAAAGCGATTTATACCAGACGCGCTGAGAACGTCGCTATTACACGCAAGAGAATAACCGCGATTGGAAACCGCCGTGATTTCATAATCCGACTGACGCAACTGCTCGATTCCTTTCCAGACAGCAGAGCGCGTCAGACCAAGTTGAGCCCCAAGCTCCGCGCCAGAACAATATTCCCCCGCATGTGCCTCTAAGTAGTGAAGAATCTTTTCTTTCGTCGTCATCTCTCAATCGTCGTCCTTAGTAAAAAACTGGCGAATCAAACACAGGATAAAGAGTTACAAACAACGTGAACGTAGACTCATTGTACATAGCGCATAATAATTGTCAACCTGTTTTTTATCTAAAGTTGACAATTTAGTTAATTCTCAGGTTATCGCCCCGGAAAGTCACAACAACGCAACCCTCCTACATTCTTGCGTAATCTGTCGACAAGGAGAGGCGCTTCCTACAGAGTCGTCGCCTTCCCCACGAAAATCGCATAAAAAAAGAGCGTCGCGCAACGCTACGCAACGCTCTTTCATGAGTTAAAGGCGTCTCACGACGCCAAGGCTGATCCACGACGTCGCGGGCTAGGTCGACTATCGTTAATCAATGATACCATCGTCGCCGAGCATAGAATCGTCCTGGTCAAAGACGGCGTTTTCACCGGAGTCTTGGAACGCGTCGTCGGAAGTAGGCGCATTAAAGCCCAGAACGCCTTCGTTGCGATAATCGCCGTCTTGCAGACTGCTGGCGCGAAGCAACGTCGTGTCGTAACTATCGGGCGTGACCATACCGGCGTGTAACGTCAGGTCGTCCTCGCCCTTTTGCGTGTAACGCCACACGCCCTTCTGATAAAGATTGAAACCGGTGCCCGCGGGAATCAAACGACCGAGCATAACGTTTTCTTTCAGACCGACCAAGTGGTCAACTTTACACGCCAAAGCGGCGTCTGTCAGAACTTTTGTGGTTTCCTGGAAACCAGCGGCAGACAGGAACGAATCGCTTTGCACCGCCGCCCTGGTAATACCGAGCAACTTCGGGGAGGCCGACGCGAGCTTAGGTCTAGTACTACTTGCGGGTCGATAACCGCGAGCTTCCACTTCCGCGTTACATTCCTCGAAGTCTTTTTTCGAGACAATTTCGTTGAAATCGAAGGTCGTGTCGCCTGGATCGGTAATCTTAACGCAGTTGTTGCGCAGTTCCTCATTACGACGTCGGAACTGGAACTTATCGACCAAATCGCCAAGGAGGAAGCCGGAATCGCCAGGGTTGTCAATACGCACACGACGCAACATTTGAGAAATAATAATCTCGATATGCTTGTCGTTAATACCGACGCTCTGTGAGCGATACACCGCCTGAACCTCTTGCAAGAGGTAATCCTGCAAGGCGACCTCGCCGCTGACACGCAGGATGTCCTCGGGGACAGGCAGACCGTCCGTGAGTGGCTGACCGGCCTTGATTTCGTCGCCGGTAAAGACGCGCACGACCTTTCCTTGCGGGATTTCATGGCTACGTCCTTCGTCGTCCGGACCGGCCTCGGGCTGCTTGATAACCACGACGCGTTTACCGCGTAAACGTTTGTCGAGGATTTCCACGACGCCGTCGACTTCCGCAAGGATAGCCGGATCTTCAGGCGCGCGCGCTTCGAAGATCTGTTCAACACGCGGAAGACCGCGTGTGATATCCTGAGAAGCGCCAGCGCTCAATGGCATCTTGGCAATAACCGTACCACGTTCAACCTGTGTGTCACGTTCGACTTCGATTTGAGTCTTACTCGGTAGCGCAAAGGTTTCGTTAATCTTGCCGCCACTGTGATCCAAGATATTAATCGTCGGGTGACTATCGCCCTTGAGTTCGACGATCGACAAACGTTTCTGTTTGCTGTACTGGTCTTCGATCGTTTGAGAGGTCGTGTCGTCAATATCGACGAACTGCACGATACCAGCGGACTTAGCAATGAGCAACTTATTGTGCGGATCAACGGTGCACAAGGTGGCGTCGGCGTCGACATAATCGTCTTCTTTGACGCACAGAACCGCGCCTTCGGGCAATGGGTAGGTCTCGCGCGAGGGACCGTTCTTTCGGCGGCAAATTTCGATACCGCCGTCGTTACGACAGCTCAGCACAAGGTAAGCGCCCATCGTGGAGTTATAAACCACTTCCATATTGGTAAAGCGGATATAACCGGCGTATTTCGTCTTGATTTCGTTTTCTTCCGCGCTGTGTTCGCCTACGCCGCCGATGTGGAACGTACGCATGGTCAACTGAGTGCCAGGCTCGCCGATACTTTGCGCCGCAATAATACCAACCGCCATACCCTCTTCGACCAGACGCTGGGTGGAAAGATCCATACCGTAACAAAGCGCGCAAACGCCATTTTCCGCTTCACACGTCAGAGGACTACGAACCTTCAGGGTCGTAATGGGAAGTTCGTCGATACGACGCGCAATTTCAGCGGTAATCAGACCATTGGCGGGAACGATCTGCTCGTCGGTCACGTTATCGGCAACCGGCTCGCACGACACACGACCGAGAATCGATTGCGAAAGCGGAATCTTACGATCGCCGTCGGGAATTACGCGCTTATTAACGCCGTTGGTCGTACCGCAGTCGTACATTGTGACGACGCAGGTATGCGAAACGTCGGCGAGCTTACGCGTGAGGTAACCGGAGTTAGACGTCTTAAGCGCCGTGTCGGAAAGACCTTTACGAGCGCCGTGCGTGGCGCCGAAGTATTCCAGCACGTTCAGACCTTCGAGGAAATTAGCCTTAACGGGCGTTTCAATGAGCGTGCCGTTCGGCTTCGCCATGAGACCGCGGATACCGGCAAGCTGAAGAATCTGCCCCTCGCCGCCGCGTGCGCCGGAGTGCGACATGAGGTACACTGGGTTAACGTAACCAACTGGACGACGCTTGATATCGCCGGCTTTTTGAGCTTCTTCCTCGGTCTTATGCACGTCGTTACGGAAGGTCTCCATCATCTTGGCGGCGACTTCGTCCTTCACGCGCGACCAAATATCGAGAACCTTACTGTAACGCTCTTCTTCGGTGATCGTACCTGCTCGAGCTTGACGTTGAAGAGATTGAACCTCACGATCAGCCTCCTGAACGATCGTCTTCTTCTCTTTAGGCGTAATAAGGTCGTCCGCGGCAAAGGACAAACCGCTCTTGGTGCTTTCCTCGAACCCAAGACGCATCATCTTATCGAGCAGATCGATCGTGGCACGGCGACCGAGCAGTTCGTGGCAGTCGCTAATCACGCGCGCGAGTTCTTTCGATTGCTGAGGAATGTTATAGAAGGGCATGCCTTCAGAGAGGATCTGATTGAAGATAATACGCCCAGGGGTCGTTTCGAAGAGCTTTCCTTCCGTAATGGAGGGGTCGTTTTTGAGGAAGCGTCCCTTCGGCATACGCACTTTGATCTTCGCTTGCAGGTGAACCTTGCCCAGCGAGTAGGCGAGCAAACATTCTTCGATCGAGGAGAACGCCATTCCCTCGCCCTTCATACCGGGCAGTTCGATCGTAATGTAGTAGCAGCCCATAACGATGTCCTGCGACGGACTGATAATAGGACCGCCGTTAGCAGGACTGAAAATATTATTCGTCGAGAGCATGAGCGTGTGCGCCTCAACCTTCGCTTCAAGAGAAAGCGGGAGGTGCACAGACATCTGATCTCCGTCGAAGTCGGCGTTAAAGCCTTTACAGACCAGAGGATGCAACTTGATCGCATTACCTTCGATCAGGGTCGGCTCAAACGCTTGGATACTCATACGGTGGAGCGTCGGCGCGCGGTTCAGGAGCACTGGGTGATTCTGAATGACTTCTTCAAGGATATCCCAGACGTCGACGTCGCGACGTTCGATCATTTTTTTAGCGCTCTTAATCGTATCGGCGCATTGCAGTTCGCGCATGCGTCGAATCACAAAGGGCTGGTAAAGTTCCAGAGCAATACGTTTCGGAAGACCGCACTGGTGCAGACGCAGGTGAGGACCGACGACAATAACGCTACGCGCGGAGTAGTCGACGCGTTTACCCAAAAGGTTCTCGCGGAAACGACCCTGCTTGCCTTTAATAAGTTCCGTGAGGGATTTCAAAGGACGATTACTAGAGCCGTTCACCTGCTTCTTACAACGCATATTATCGAAGAGCGCGTCAACGGCATACTGCAACATGCGCTTTTCGTTATTGAGAATCAGGTCGGGCGAGGTGAGATGGATCAGGCGCGTTAAACGATTGTTACGATTGATAATGCGTCGATACAGGTCGTTGAGATCGGAGGTGGCAAAAGCGCCAGATTCGAGCATAACGAGCGGTCTCAAATCGGGCGGAATGACCGGAATAACGTCCAGAACCATCCAGGCGGGGTTATTTTCCTGCTTGCAGGTACGCAGATGTTCAATGAGTCTGAGGCGACTAGTGAGGGTCTTGCGTTCGGTCTTGTTACAATTTTTGAGCTTCTCTTGGAGTAACTTAGACTCCTTAACCAGATCTATCGCGCTGAGCATCGTACGTACGGCTTCCGCGCCGGTGCCGACCTTAAAGGAGCCGTAACCGTATTCTTCTTGTTTCGCCTTAAGCGCTTCTGCGCTCAAGACTTCGTAAAGTTTAAGATCCGTTTGACCGGGATCCAAGACGATGTAGTCCGTGTAATAGATTATCTTCTCAAGATCTTTGGATTTAATCGCGAGCAGAGTAGCCAAGCGATCCGTGCCGCCCTTGAAGAACCAGATGTGAACCACTGGCGCTTTAAGCTCAATGTGTCCCATGCGCTTGCGACGAACGCGACTACGGTCGACCGTAACGCCGCAACGGTCACAGGTCAGACCCTTATACTTCATGCCACGATAGTGACCGCAGGAGCATTCCCAATCCTTCTCCGGTCCAAAAATACGTTCGCAGAACAGACCGTCTCGTTCCGGTTTAAACGTACGATAGTTAATCGTTTCCGGCTTTTTGACCTCGCCATGTGATTCTTCGCGAATGCGACGCGGATCCGCAAGACTGATCTTAACGGCGTTGAAATTATTGGCGTCGGTACGATCATAATCATCGTTACTTTGTGACACTGTCGTCCTCGTTTCGATTATATGTAAACAACTCACAGCGCGTTGAGGCTACTTCTGAAGGAAGAAACGCGCGTGGAGCATCGTGTGCGGTGCGAATAGGCGCGTCGTCGTAGGGATTACAACGACGCGAAATCCAGACAAGCGCGCGCCTATGCTCGAGCAGGCGCGCGACACAAAGAAGACGCGCTAGGCGAGCGCGACGGCATACGCTTATTCGTCGTCTTCGTTGCCGGAAGGATTGTAGTCAGAAGCGCTGTCAATTCCGGACAGCGCCTCGTCGCGGTAGACGCCGGTATCGGAAATAGCATCGTCGAGCGAATCAGAGCCACGGTTCATTTGAACAAGAGGGTTGAATCCGCGTTCATTGTACTCTGGCGCTGATTCAAAGCTGTCAAAACCGTGACTGCCAATCCCCATGTCGTCGCGACCGTGGCGGAAAGAGCCGCCTAAACCGCGACCGCGACCATAGCTCTCAGAACCGAAATCGTCGTGGGAACGATCGCGCAGAGGGAGGCGACCCGAGGAGGGTTCAAGCTCGATGTTAAGAGCCAGACCTTTGATTTCGTTCGCCAAAACCTCGAACGCCGCGGGAAGACCGGCTTGCAACGTGTTTTTACCGTTAACGACAGACTCGTAAATCTTGGTACGACCGTCGACGTCGTCGCTCTTAACGGTCATGATCTCTTGCAGAGTATACGCCGCGCCATAGGCTTCCAGAGCCCAGACTTCCATCTCGCCGAAGCGTTGACCGCCCGCGCGTGCTTTACCGCCCAGAGGCTGTTGAGTCACCAAGGAGTAAGGACCGGTGCTACGCGCGTGAACCTTATCGTCGACTAAGTGGTGCAATTTCAGCATGTACATATAGCCTACGGTGGTCTCTTGAGCAAAGGGTTCGCCGGTACGACCGTCGTAGAGTTGAACCTTGCCATTGCGAGGCAAGCCGGCCTTTTCGAGTTCGTTGTTGACAACTTCTTCGGTAGCGCCGTCGAAGACCGGGGTAATCGCTCGATAACCCTGCGTGACCGCGGCCCAGCCCAAGTGAGTTTCAAGGATCTGACCGACGTTCATACGCGACGGAACGCCAAGGGGGTTCAACATGATTTGAATAGGAGTGCCGTCGGCCAAGAAAGGCATGTCTTCACGCGGAAGAATACGCGAAATAATACCCTTGTTACCGTGACGACCCGCCATTTTATCGCCGACAGAAATCGCGCGTTTCGTCGCAATATAGACCTTAACCGTCTGCAGAACGCCGCGTTTGAGCTGTTCGCCACAAGTCTTGGTGTTATATTCACGATCGCGCGTGTCAATAGCGTCTTCCAACTCTTGAGCGTGAGCAAGATAGACCTTGCGACAACGCTGGTAGTCGGAATCTTCATCTTCGCTTACTTCGATACCATTGCGTTCGCACATACGACGGAAGGAGAAGACCTTCGCCGCTTCCGCGATTTCTTCCGGAGAGCGATCTTCGATCAACTCGACGCCGTTACTGTCGACAACGACATTACCGATAATCTCTTGAATCTCGCCGATAATGCGCACGAACACATTGGAAATATTGCGATCGCCGTCTTCCTTAATCTTGAGGATCTCGCCGTCATAGACGCGACGTTCTTCTTCAGAGAGACTGCTTCGCGTTCGGAAGTAGTAGGAGCCAATCACGACGCCTTCGACGCCGGTGGGCACTTCGAGAGAGTCGTTCTTCACCTCGTCGCCGGCGCGACCGAAGATCGCGTGCAGGAGTTTTTCTTCTGGAGAAAGTTCGACCTTACTCTTCGGCGAGACCTTACCGACGAGAATATCGCCGGAAGAGACATAGACGCCGACGCGAACAATACCGTTTTCGTCGAGGTTACGAAGAGCCTTTTCGCCGACGTTCGGAATATCGCGTGTGAAGTATTCCGTACCGGTTTTGATTTGGCGAACGTCGACGGAGTATTCCTCGATGTGAATAGAGGTATACGAGTCGTTCTGAACCAGCTCCTCGCTGAGGATAATCGCGTCTTCGTAGTTATAACCGTCCCACACCATGAAAGCTACCAGGACGTTACGACCCAGCGCAAGAACGCCGTGATCGGTACAGGCGCCGTCGGCGAGAACCTCGCCTTCTTCGACGACTTGACCGATCGAAACGATCGGATGCTGATTTTCGCAGGAGCTACCGTTAAGTACCGCAAACTTACGCAGATGGTAGACCTCGTGTTTCGTCGGGTTCTCAAGATTGTCCACCACCTCGATACGCAGCGCGTCGACATACTTAACAACGCCGGCAAATTTGGAGCGAACTATCAAACTGGAGTTGAGCGCCGCTTCGCGTTCCAGACCGGTGCCGACCACTGGCGCTTCGGAAACAAGGAGCGGAACCGCCTGGCGCTGCATGTTAGACCCCATGAGCGCGCGCGTAACGTCGTCGTGTTCCAGGAACGGAATCAGACCGGCGGCAACGCCGATCATTTGGTTCGGGGAGACGTCGATGTATTCGATTTTTTTGACTTTGATCTGCTCGTACTCGCCGGCGTGGCGCGCCAGTACGGTCTGCGTCACTGGGTCAGGTTCCAGTTTACCGTAGGGGCAGTCTTTTGTCGGCGCGGAACGTTTGGCGTCCGCGGGCGCGAGGTACTTGAAGTGTTCTTCATCGGCGCGGAGCCAGTCGACCTGGTCGGTCAAGACGCCGTCGACAACCTTACGATAGGGCGCGACAATAAAACCCAATTCGTCGACGACTGCGTAGAGCGAAAGGTGCGAAATCAGACCGATGTTCTGACCTTCAGGCGTTTCGATCGGGCAGATACGACCGTAGTGGGAGGAGTGAACGTCGCGAACTTCGTAGCCGGCGCGTTTACGATTCAAACCGCCGGGACCGAGCGCGGAGAGTCGACGTTCGTGCGTAAGCATCGACAGCGGGTTCGTCTGGTCGACAACCTGCGACAACTCGTTACGACCAAAGAAGTTTTCGATCGCCTGAGTGATATTCTTCTGATTAACGGCGTTTCGCGGACGAGTTTCTTCGCGAATACGTTCACGCGCGGCGCGTTGTAGTTTCAACGCGCCTTTACTGCGGATTTCATCGGCGGCGAGTTCGTCAATAGTGCGAATACGACGATTGCCGAGATGGTCGATATCGTCGGGCTGAACGCCCTCCGCGCCGCTCCAGAGCTTGAAGAGGTATTGTACGGCGTTAATGACGTCTTCGGGGCAAAGCGCCTGTTGATTCGGGTCAATATTGGCGCCGAGTTTACGATTAATTCGGAAGCGACCGACGCGACCGAGGCGATAGCGCGCGACGTCAAAGAACTTCTCTTGAACGAGCGTGCGTGCGCGATCGAGTTGAGGGGGATTACCGGGACGCAATTTTCTAAAGATCGCCAAGAGCGCTTCTTCGTGGCTCTGGGTTTTGTCTTCTTCGATCGAATTGAGAAGCAGACGGTTGGCCGGTTTCTCGATGATTTCGATCGATTTGACGCCGCTAGCGCACAGTTCGTCGGCGCTTGACTTAGTGATCTCTTGGCAGGATTCCACAATATGCTCGCCTTCGTGAGGGGAGCCTTTGGGGAAGTCGACGGTATTAACCGAGATCTTGCCCTCGATCGCTTCGACAGATTCAGCGCCTTTGATTTTGACAACGCTCGTTCGGAAGAAAGCGCGGATCAGGTCGGCGTTGGTGGAATATTTGGGGTCGAACGCGCGAATAAGCTGCATCACGGGCAGTTTACTGCTCTTTTCCATGCGCAGAATGATGGTCTCTTTGCGCGTGATACTAAGTTCGATCCAGCTACCGCGTTCGGGGATAATACGGCAGGTAAAAGACTTTTTACGCTCTTTATCGAATTCGGCGAGGAAGTCGACGCCAGGGCTACGGTGGATCTGGCTTACGACGACGCGTTCCGCGCCGTTGATAATGAATTCACCGCCGCCGAGCATCACGGGAACTTCGCCGAAATAAACGTCCTCTTCGACGATCTTCGTTTCGCCGGTTTCTGGATTGAGCTTAGTCAAGCGCAGGCGAACGCAGAACGGTCGACCATAAGTCAAGCGCAGACGACGACATTCGTCGGGAGTGTAACGTGGCTTATCGAGGCGATAGCTCACATAATCCAAACGTGAATTTTTCTCGTAGTCTTCGATCGGGAAAGTTTCGCGAAGCACTGCTTCGAGACCATAGTTTTCACGTTCTTCCGGCTCAACGTCCGCTTGTAGAAATCTCTCGTAGCTACGAGTTTGGAGAAGCGTCAAATCAGGAAGAGGCAGCGTTGTGCTATGATTGCCAAACTGACGTTGCTCGGTGAAAGTCATCTTACGTTGTGATGTTACCGCCATACAGAGTTTACCTCCCTAGTCTGGTACGGAATCTTTCTCCATTTTGACAAAGAAACGCGACTTAAAATTATATTACTTACCATAGCAATTACAAGGGGGCAATGAGCCATCTTAAAGAATTTCCCATAAGTTTTCCTCACTTTCCTGATCGATTCTAATCGATTTGACAAATTCGCGCAACTAGTAAACCCAAAAAAAATTTCCATAAAACGGTCAAAATTTTTTAGAATTTCTTGCCATTTTTCTCGTGATTTTAACTTTTGTTACCATAGAACAATTGTTATATTTTCTCTATTTTAGCATAAAACACACGTCTGAACGGCGTTGTTAGCGTCCGTTCCAGACAACCCAGAGAATATTTAACGATTAAACCGACTAACATTTTAAATTATTCGAAAAAAATTTTATTTTTTAGCTCTCAGTTCCAATGAGTGGCGCAAGGATTCACGGCGGCTACCTCCTGCTGTTGTGGAAATTCGCCTCTTTGTATCGAAGTCATTCCATTTCGTAAGATCTGAAATTTAGCGACGTCGCCGAAACGTAAATACAAGAATATTCTACCTTATATATGACGCTTATATACAGTCGCCGAGCGTCGAGGACGATTGATATGCTCCTTACGCTATTGTAGGCGACCGACTCCAACCGGTCGTTCGTTGTAACATGCATAAGCTTATGCTGGCGAGAGAATGTTCTCTCATTGCGTTCACACTACATAAGTCTGCTGATAAAAACCTAATGATTCGCTGTACGTTAGCCTCAGGAGAAATACAAGGGTAAAGAAATAAATGTCGCCATGGAGTCTCGTGAATTATCTCAGAAGAAGACGCAGGGCGACAAGAAACGCAAGGAGGAGATCGAGACGACCTCCTCCTCAGATATTCTATCTCAAAGGCTCATAGAGCGATAGATATAAAGAACGGAAGAATTTCCAGCGGTAACAACACTACTTGAGGGTGACCTTCGCGCCGGCGTCTTCGAGTTCTTTCTTGAGCTTTTCCGCTTCGTCTTTGGGCAGAGCGGTTTTGATCGCTTTGGGAGCGCCTTCGACCATGCCTTTGGCGTCGCCGAGGGAAGCGCCGGTCGCGGTGCGCACGACCTTGATGATACCGATCTTCTTGGAAGCGTCGAAGCTTTCCAGAACGACGTCGAATTCGGTCTTTTCTTCAGCGGCGGGAGCGGCGTCAGCGCCAGCAGCCGGACCAGCAACCATAACAGCGCCGCCAGCGGCGGGCTCAACGCCGTATTCTTCCTTGAGGTAATCGCTCAGTTCTTTGGCGTCCTTGAGGGTCAAACCCATGATCTGATCGCCAAGTTGCTTGATATTGTCAGCGAAAGTACGTTCTTCGGACATTCTTAGATCCTTTCGAGTCTTATTAACTGTCATTCTTCCACCGCTTCAACAGCGAGAATCACGAACCAATCGTGAAAAGCGTGGTCTTGGAATCACAGTAAAAGACGGATAAATTATGGTTAGGCGCGAAAACGCGCTGTAATAACTATTGGTAAAACGCGTCGCAAACGACAGACAGTCGCCAATGGAGCGACGCGTTTGGCTTTTTAGCTAAGCGGTAGCGAGAGCAAATTGACTACGCTTCCGCCGGGGCTGCTTCAGCTTCTTCGGATTCTTCGGAATCCCAACGTTGCTTGATCTGGCTGGCGAGATTTGCGCCGCCGGAGAGGAGTTGGGAGGAAAGCTTGGAGCCGACGCCAACGATTTGACCGAGCAGAATCGCAATTTGTTCTTCGCGAGTGGGCCATTTGCTGATTTCGACCGCTTCTTCCGCCGTGAAAGCTTCGCCGTCGAGAACGCCGCCGACTATACTAAACTTAGAGAATTGCTTTTCTTTCGTTAGCTTGACGACTTCCTTCGCCAGTGCGACGATATCGCTAGCGCCCCAGCACAACGCGGCGGTTCCGGATAGACCCGTGAACGCGTTCGCAAGACTGGTGCCTGCGGTCGCGCGCGCCGCAAGACTGTTCTTAATTACAAGAACGTGAATGTCTTTTTCCGCAAGAGCCGCGCGCAAGCGATTGCTATCATTCACTTGCATACCGACGAGATTAACCAAGAGAGCGTTTTCGACGCCATCGAGACGCTTCTTGAGTTCTTCGGTAATCAGATTTTTTACGTATTTACTCATTGGTTACTTCATTCATTAAAGCGCAGTTGATTGATACGACCGAACGTGAGTGAACTAGTAAGTCAAGCTTACTGGTTTTGCACGCGCACGCCGGGGCTCATCGTAGCGGAGATGGTGATCGACTTAACGAAAACGCCCTTGACCGACGCCGGTTTGAGCGTGAGGACGTAGTTAATGAAGGTCTGGATATTTTCGACGAGTTTTGCTTCATCGAAGCTCAATTTACCGACGACGCCATGAACGATACCGCCCTTGTCGTTGCGGAATTCCACTTTACCAGCTTTATATTCTTTAACCGTTTTTTCGATATCCATGGTCACGGTGCCAGCCTTAGGACTAGGCATGAGACCACGAGGTCCGAGCAGACGACCGAGCGAGCCGACAACGCCCATCATATCGGGGGTTGCCAAGCAGACGTCGAAATCGAACCAACCGCCTTTAATTTTTTCCGCCAGTTCAGGACCGCCGACATAATCGGCGCCAGCGGCGGTCGCTTCTTCGAGCTTCGCGTTTTTGGCGAAGACCAAGACGCGCAGGGTCTTGCCGATTCCATTGGGCAGAACGACGGAACCGCGAACAATTTGATCTGACTGTTTCGGGTCGACGCCCAGACGCATGGAGATTTCAACAGACTGATCAAATTTCGTGGTGTTGAAGCGCTTGACCAATGCGACTGCGTCTGCGAGAGGAAGCGCTTCGCGTTGCGCCGGCAAAAGTTTCTTCATAGCGCGCATACGCTTGGTTCCCTTGGAGCCCTTAGCGTCGAACTGCACGCCAGACTTCTTTAAATTCTCGCGACTTTGTTTTGATAATTTACCCATTTCTTATTTGTCTTCTCTTTGATTTGCGAGTCACTGTCTTGAACCTAACGACCTGATAGGTCGTGTCGGAAAGCGCCTGGGCGACGCGCAAGACATTGTTAGCTTGAGAATACGCAGAGTCGTTACTCTACGTTAGTCCACAACGTCAACGCCCATACTACGAGCGGTTCCGGCGAGAATGCGAACAGCGTTAGCCAATTCGCGAGCATTGAGATCCTTTTGCTTCGCTTTAACGATCTCTTCCAGTTGCGCGACGGTGATCGTGCCGACCTTTTCTTTCGGGACGTGAGTGGAGCCCTTTTCAATACCGACGGCTTGCTTAATCAAATCGACAGAGTGCGGGCTTTTGGTTTCCAGTTCGAACGTACGATCGCTATAGACCTTAACGACCACGGGAATACGCATACCAGTGGACGCCTTGGTACGATCGTTAAACTCTTTTACGAACTGACCAAGATTAAGACCATACTTACCAAGAGCGGTACCGACAGGGGGTGCTGCGGTAGCCTTGCCTCCGAGAGCATGGAATTTCACGACAGCTTGTAATTGCTTTGCCATTATAAACCTCTAAAAAATTTCGTCTAAATCGTGCGGTGTGTTCTGGTTGGAACGCACTGAAAGTCGGGTTCGAGGGAGTCGTCCCGCTTTCTAGCCGTTATTAGACGTCAAGTCGCTCTACCTCCCAGTATTCCAGTTCCAGTTCGGTGGGAATACCCGAGAAGAGCTCGATAGTAACGGTGACGCGACCTTTGACAGGGTCTACGGCGGTCACCTCCCCCTCAATATCTTGAAAATCTTCGGTTTTTACGCGCACGCGTTCGCCTTCCGAAACCTGAATATTATAATTCGAAACAGTCTCGTTAGAAGGTTCTTGCAAACTCAGAATACGACTGACTTCTTCCTCCGACATAGGAGTAGGAACGCCGCCGGAGCCGGTGAAGTCGCCAACGCCGGGCGTCTCACGCAACAGGTACCAGGAGTCGTCGTTAATGATCATCTTAACAATAAGATAACCGGGATAGAGTTTATCCTTGACTTTTTTGGCGCGACCGTCTTTGGACTTAGTACGGTCTTCTCTTTCACGCACGGGCACAATTGCGTCGATAAGATACTGACGCAGACCGTACATTTCCGCGCGACGAATTAATTCACGACGAGCGCGTTCTTCGCGATTGACTTGGCATTTGAGAACATACCATTGCGCTTGCGGCTCTTGTTTTTCGGGCGAATCTGATTCTGACGTCATGAGACACATACCTTTCCTTTCGATGGCGAGCCGACCCTTTCGCAACGCGAAGGGAAAGACGACGAACCAATCGAAAAAGACGACAAAATAATTGAAGTACATTTTAGCGCCAAATTCGAGTCCTACAAGGGGAGGTCACGAATTTATAGGATTTTCCTGCATGAAATCTGCGTTTGACCGCCTTCTCACGCATGGATACGCCAGGATTTCGCAAAGTAAGCGCGGTGCGATCGAGGTCGTGTGTGAAAATCCAAGCGTTTGCCATAGCCACAAAGGCGACGGGTTCACTTTGATTATTCTTAGGTAGACTGATCCGCAATATCAAGGTAGACACGCTTTATCGGGGCGCTATTCGAAGCGCGTCATGTGAGGCGTTCACGAGCGTCGCCGATTATACGCCTCAGCCGTGTCGTACGATTTGCCCCGAGGTTATCGTCTATGACCAAGGGGGTTAGAACACCATATTGATCAGTTTAAAGAACAGACTGAAGGCGACGTCGTAAGCGAAGATAAGCGCCGTAAAGAGCGCCATAAAGACCAACACAACCTTAGTATTCGCGAAGAGTTCCGCTTTGGTCGGCCAGGAGACTTTGATCATTTCAGCGCCGACTGAGATGAGGAAATCAGCGAAGGTCGGGTAATTTACGGTTCGGAAGGAAATCCAAGCGCCAAGGAGCGTGATAATAACAGCGGTCCAGACGCCGGTCGGATTCTGATGCAGGCGATAGAAAGAGAAAGCGCCCAGCGCAAAGACGAGCGTCAAACCAATGAAGGTCAAGCGACGAGTCGCGCGACCTTGCGCGCTTTTATACATTCGAGTCGAAACGAGTTCTTTCAGGAAACTTGACATATCAGGATCTCGTTGTGGAATGCGTACGATACGCCGGAACGGCCGGTGGCGTAGCGAACATATGTATATATACAAAAAAGAACGCGCTCGCATCAAAGAAGACGAGCGCGTTCGCGTCAGCAAGCAGGGGAGAAGAGACTCGAACTCCCAACAACTGGTTTTGGAGACCAGGGCCCTACCAATTGGACGACTCCCCTTTACGCATTTGAGAAATTAATCTCAAATGCATTTCACGCGTCGAGTTGCCTCGACGCGCTACTTTGTACGAATCATACTACTTGATGATCTTGGTAACGACGCCGGAACCGACGGTCTTGCCGCCTTCACGAATAGCGAAACGAACGTTGTTTTCGATCGCGATCGGGCTAATGAGTTCGACGGTCATCTTGACGTGGTCGCCAGGCATACACATCTGGACGCCTTCGGGCAACTTGATGGTACCGGTGACGTCGGTGGTACGGAAGTAGAACTGCGGACGGTAACCGGACATGAACGGGGTGCTACGACCGCCTTCTTCCTTGCTCAGGATATAGACGTCGGCTTCGAAGTCCATATGGGGTTCGAGAGAACCGGGCTTCGCGATACACTGACCGCGCTGAATTTCTTCGCGCTTGACGCCGCGCAGAAGCAGACCGACGTTATCGCCAGCTTCGCCTTGTTCAAGAGACTTCTTGAACATTTCGACGCCGGTACACGTGGTTTGACGGGTTTCTTCGATACCGACGATTTCGACGGGGTCGCCGACCTTAACGACGCCGCGTTCGATACGACCGGTAGCCACGGTGCCGCGACCTTCGATGGAGAAGACGTCTTCAACGGCCATGAGGAAGGGCTTATCGATTTCGCGAACCGGTTCGGGAATATCGTTATCGATAGCGTCCATGAGTTCGTCGATGCACTTCGCAGCGACCGGATCGGTCGGATTCTGCTGAGCCGGAAGAGCGGCGCCACGAATAACGGTGACGTTGTCGCCGTCGAAGTCGTACTTGGTGAGCAGTTCACGAATTTCAAGTTCGACCAGTTCCAGGAGTTCCGCGTCGTCGACCAGGTCGCACTTGTTCATGAAGACGACCAGTTTCGGAACGTTTACCTGGCGAGCGAGAAGGACGTGCTCGGAGGTTTGGGGCATCGGACCGTCAACAGCGGAGACGACGAGGATTGCGCCGTCCATCTGAGCCGCGCCGGTAATCATGTTCTTAATGAAGTCCGCGTGACCGGGGCAGTCGATGTGAGCATAGTGGCGAGTCGCGGTTTCGTATTCAACGTGAGCGACAGCGATCGTTACGGTTTTGGTGGCGTCGCGAACGGTACCGCCCTTAGCGATATCCGCATAGGATTTCACTTGCGCCAAGCCCTTGGTCGCTTGGACGGCCAGAATCGCGCTGGTCAGCGTCGTTTTGCCGTGGTCAATATGACCAATCGTACCGACGTTGACGTGTGGCTTAGTACGAACGTAAGTTTCCTTAGCCATGTTAATTAATCTCCAAAAAATGAACTCTGGGGCTCTTCAATAAGGTTCTTAAGGCAAAACGCCCCACAAGCGTCTGAGAAAAGAGCTGCTGATGAGATTTGAACTCATGACCTCGTCCTTACCAAGGACGCGCTCTACCGACTGAGCTACAGCAGCGTAATTTGATGCTTGTTGGGGGCGCCTAATCGCCGGAAGGAGTGAACCCCCTAGTCCGCCGACGATAATCGCCGCGCGTCGCTATGCAACGCTGAATCGAAGCGGGTGAAGGGAATCGAACCCTCACGACCAGCTTGGAAGGCTGGGGCTCTAGCCATTGAGCTACACCCGCACAATGGACAACCTTATGTCGAAGCCGCCAAGACGACGCGCCTGCAAGGCGCATGCACTAGGCGCTTTATATTTGAGTGGGGGTTGAAGGATTCGAACCTCCGAAAGCGATGCTAACAGATTTACAGTCTGCCCCCTTTGACCACTCGGGAAAACCCCCATAACGCTTATGCGTCTGGTAAATTTCGTCGCAAATGCAACGGCTCAATGACAGTTAGGGACTATCATGAACTATTTCGCTTGAGCATAGTATTCAGCAGAGCTAGCGAGGAGAATCGAACTCCTAACCTGTTGATTACAAATCAACTGCTCTGCCGATTGAGCTACGCTAGCAACGTGTCGTTGGCAAGCGGAATTGCAAGCATTTTATCGTCTGAGCGCGAGGCGTCAAGTAGAGTTTTTATTTTTTCTCACTTTTTTCGACGCGTACATTCTGCACTGTTGCGAGGCGCAGTCGCGCGCCGCGACGTTACATTGACGATAACGACAACAAGAGTATAATCAGCGCCTTTTTTTTTGCAAGGGGCGATTGGTCTTTATAACCATTTTTTTTCGAATTCTTTCATTTCCCCTATGTAATTATCTCAAATAACACTTTTAATAACAAGACTTACAGCAACGAGCGCTCTTTAATCTTTGTGTGTTAGTTTACTTAACGCTCTACCGACGACTCCTTGTGAGTTTTATCTATCTTATCCATATTTTTCTATTCCTCCCCAATCTTCGACTTTGTACGCTATGATTCTGAACTTGACTTGACGTCTGTTTCCTCTAGACTAGAAACAAGCCGACGCGCCGACGCGTCTTTCATCGCCATCATTTCCTTTGCGCCATTATGACTAAAACGACTCTCAAATCAGACTCGACTGCGCCGCTGCGTTATGTTGTTGGAATCGACCTTGGCACAACGAATTGCGCCATGTGTTACATCGACCTACAGACCATTTTGGACGCAGACGGCGCACGGCGCTTCAATGTAACGCCTAAAATCGAGACGTTCTTTATTCCTCAAGCGGTCGCGCCTAATATTATCGAGGAGCGACCGACGTTGCCCTCGTACTTTGCGCGTCTACCGCATACGGCGCTTTTACCTTGGGAGGACGCGACTGCCAGTGAAGCGCAGCGCGATTTTTCGCGAAAATCGCGCAGTAGAACAGCCAAGGGGGACGGAAAAGTCGGCGTTGTGGGAGTTTACGCGCGCGATTACGGCGTTACGGAATCAGAGAGTTACGTCGCGTCGGTGAAATCATGGCTGTGTCATGAATCGGTGGATCGCGTAGCGAAGTTCCTACCGGTTCGCACCGGCGCGTCGCAGGCTTCACAGGCGTCTGGGGATACGACCAAGTGGTCTCCTATTCAGATAAGTTCCTTTTTTTTAGCGCACTTACATCAAGCGTGGAACCAGAGATTTCCTGACTATCCATTGCAGACGCAACAGCTTGTCGTAACGATACCGGCCTCGTTTGACGAAACGGCGCGCGCCTTAACAATCCAGGCCGCCAAGGAGGCTGGTTTAAAAAAGATTGCGCTCATTGAGGAACCGCAAGCGGCGTTTTATTCCTGGCTAGCGCGTCATGAGGAGGACTGGACGCGCCGTGTTCAGCCGGGTCAGAAGATTCTAGTGTGCGATATCGGGGGCGGTACGACGGACTTTGCGTTGATATACGCGCTGAAACGTTGCGAATCCAGCCAAGAGGAGCCAGGGGCGCGCGAGGTGAATTTTTACCGCGTCGCCGTGGGAGAGCATTTAATACTGGGGGGCGATAATTTAGATCTAGCGCTCTATCGTTTTATCGAGAAGGAATTCCAGGCGAAACTCAATCGCACGCTCACAGAGTCGGAGCGCGCGGCGCTTTTGCGCGAAAGTCGACTGGCTAAGGAATATTTTTTGGGCGCAAAACCGGCGTCAGAGCGTGCGATACGCCTACAGGGCGCTGGGTCAAAGCTTTTATCGGGCGGGACGTCGATCCAGCTGACAGCGGCACAGGCGCAAAGCGTGCTGATCGACGGATTCTTTCCACTCACGAGCTACGAACAGACGCCGAGCAAGAGTCGACGCGGCGGTTTACGCGAGTTAGCGTTGCCCTACGCGCAGGATCCGGCGATTACCAAGCATCTGGCGGCGTTTCTTTCTCAGAAGCGCGGAGCGGGCGCGGAACTTTTACGCGCGGGCGTATTAGGCAATATTTCACAGGAGACGGCGGCAAGTTGGACGAGCGAGGATCCACTGGCGCAAGCGCGACCGGACGCAATTTTATTTAACGGCGGAGCCTTTGAATCGCCGCAACTACGAAAAAGAGTGATTGATTCTATTACAAATTGGTTTAGCGCGGTCAATCCGGAACCGCCGACCGTACTGGAGAACGACGACCTCTACCTCGCGGTGGCGCGTGGCGCGGCGTATTATGGGTTGGCGTTACAAGGTCACGCGACAAAGGTCGGCGCGTCGCTGGCAAGGTCGTATTACATTGGCGTCGACCTGCAGAGTCAAACCGAGTCGCACGGGTCAGCGCAGAAAACGGCCGTTTGTCTTTTGGGCGCACAAAACGAGCCGGGAGATCAGGTGGAAGTGGGCAAAGAGTTTCTCGTACGACTGGATCGACCGGCGTCTTTCCCATTGTACATGTCCAGCGCGCGTATGACGGACGCGCCGGGCGATTTAATTCAGGTCGACCCGAACCAGACGCGCGAGTTAGCGCCGATTTGTACGGCGTTGAAATCCAGGTCGCAACGTGTGCGCAAAGACGGTCAGGCGCGCGTAAAGCTAGTAGCGCGACCAACAGAAATTGGCACAATTGAGCTGTATCTTCAGGAGATTTTGGACGCAACCTCGGGTTCGCGCTCGCACGGGTCGCGGTGGACGTTACAGTTTGACGCGCGCGGCGCGGTTCAAACGGACTGGGAACAAGGGGACGTGAGCGGCGAGCGCGAGGGGGCGTTAGAGGAGTCTCTCATAGAGAGCGCAAGCGGCGTCGTTTTAGCGACCTTTGGCTCAGAGGAGGAGCTGGCGCAGTGGAACGAGAAGAACAAGCAAAGCGCATCGGCGGACGTGACAGTCGAGGCATTGGGTCGCATTAAGCCGCGTGACTTTTTCGGGGAACTTCAGCGCGTCACGGGCATGTCGCGCACAGAGTTACCGGTCACGGCGCTGAGACGTTTAGGGGAATTGGCGTTATTCCACGACGCGAACCGCAAAAGCGCGTCGGCAGTGGAAGCGCGGTGGCTCAATTGGATAGGATTTGCGTTCCGACCGGGCTTTGGCGCCTCGACCGACGACTGGCGTGTGGAGCAGGTCTGGAAGCGCGTCACCGGGCAATTAACCGCGGCGACGCCGGAATGTCGCGCGCAGTATTGGATATTATGGCGTCGCATCGCCTCGGGGCTCACGGCGGGTCGTCAGACGGCGCTGGCGGAACCCGCGCTAAAAAGTCTGCGCATCTTCCGCAAGCAGACGACGCAAGGGGGTGGACGTAGCGCGCCAATTGACTTTGTTTCGCACGAGGGCGCGGAAATATGGCGTACTTTGGGCGCTTTGGAGCTATTATCGCCGCAAATCAAGGTCGAGATTGGCGACACAATCCTCGACATAATCACGAAGAGGCGCGCACAACCGATCCAAGACGCCGCGCTGTGGGCCTTAGGACGACTAGGAACGCGCGTGATGTTCCATGCGCCCCTGGATAAGGCGGTCGATCCGACGGTAGCGCAACGTTGGGTAGAAACCTGTTTGACAATGCTCAAGGAGGGCAAACTAGCGCCACAGCAGAACTTATTCTTTGCGTTGGCGCTGTGCGCGCGCGAAGCGCCACAGACGTCCTTTAACGTTCCAGCGTCGTTGCGCGAGCGCGTTATGGCGACGTTATCGCGTTACGAGCAGGGGCGCAGCGCCGCAGAATTAGCTGTGAGCATGACGCAAGGGCAAGAGACGTCCAGCGAGCTTTTTGGCGAGCAGTTGCCCAACGGTCTGATCTGGGAGCGCGGCGCAGAAGAGGGTTGAAAAACAAGGTTAAGAATCTATAATCAAGAGAAAAAAGCGTCGGCGAGAGCCGAGCGCCGCAAGACAGACGCCTTCGGGCTAAGAATAAAATGGAGCGATAGTATGAAACGATTTATCGTCGTTGTCTCAGTTCTTATAGCGTGCGCGTGCCAGGGTCTGTGCCTGGGCGCGGACGAAGTCTTTAAAATTGGCGTCATTGGCGCGACCACCTCGCACGTGCCGGCTTTTATTAAGACGATCAATGACCCGAACGGACCGGAGATTTGCAAAGGATTTGAAGTCACTGCCGTATACCCGGGAGGAATGCCGGACAATCCCGACAGCTGGGATCGTGTCCAGTCCTATACGCAAGATTGTGTCAAAGCGGGACTTACCGTCTACAATACAATCGAAGAAATGCTCGAGCACGTTGACGGCGTACTATTGGAGAGCGTCGACGGTCGTCCTCACCTGGAGCAGGCGAAGCCGGTTATTGCGGCGAAAAAACCGATGTTCGTCGATAAGCCGGTCGCGGGAAGACTCAGAGACGTGCTCGACCTCTACGCGCTAGCGGAAGAGAACAACGTACCGATCTTTACAGCGTCTTCACTGCGCTATGTCAAGGCGTATCAACAGATGCGCAACGACAGTCCGATCGGTGAGATTTACGGCGCCGACGCGACGAGTCCCTCGCCGATCAACGGCAAGCATCCGTCGCTGTACTGGTACGGAATCCACGGCGTGGAATCGCTTTTCACCGTCATGGGGCCGGACTGCCTCTATGTTTCCCGAACCAACACGCCGGGAGCCGACGTCGTTGTCGGGGTATGGAAGGACAAGAAGATCGGAACCTTCCGCGGGATACGCAAGGGCGCCGCGCCCTATAGTTGCAAGGTCTATGGCGAAACCGGCGTGCAGAATGTCGGAGATTACGAGGGTTACGAACCGTTGGTGTTGGAAATTTGCAAATTCTTCCAAACGGGCGTTGCGCCGGTCGACGCACAAGAGACGATTAATATTTTCGCCTTTATGACCGCGGCGGACATGAGCCGTAAGGAAAAGGGCAAGAGCGTCACATTAGAAGAGGCGATCAGCGCCGCTAAAGAAGAGAAGATTCTCAATATCACCGTCACGGCGACCGATCGTAGCGAATTTGTCTGGAACGACGGTTCCGAGGAAAAGACGCTAGAGCTGGAAGAACTGCGCGAAGCGGTGGAGAGCGCGCTGGAAGATTACGACGTCGTACGCTTTGTTTTCGACAATCGCGTCGGCATGCCGTTTGACACGTTACAGAAAGCGCTCACTGAATTGGAAGACGCTTACTTTGCGAATTATCTCTACTAAGTCACAGCGCTGCGAATAACGCGCGTTAGAGTAGTTTAAGCGACCCAGTCGGGGGCGTCCTCGAAGCAGAGGATTGTCTCCGGCGGGGTCGCTGTCTATATAGTCGCGAGGACTTGTCAAAAAAGCGGAAATTACGTAAAATATACCCTCCAAAGAAACGTGCCGAATCGGAGGACATTTACGCATGAATAGCGAACGTTACGACTGGAAATTTCACATCGCGGGAATACCCATTGTAGTCAAACCGACTTTCTGGCTACTGTGCGTAATGTTTTCCCCGTTTTTATCGAATAATACCGCGGCGGGACAACCGTGGTTATTTGGGTTTATCGGCTGGGCGCTTGCGCTATTGACGACCTTTTTAATCCACGAGTTAGGGCACGCGCTGGCTATACGTTGGCTATACAAGGGTTCGCCGCGAATCGTACTGGGAATTGGCATGGCAGAGCCGACAGTATTCGTCTTTGGCGGAGTGACCTACGAGACATACAATCATTCGACGTTTCGAACTATTTTAGGCACGCCGTTAAAGAACGCGACGGTTACTTTGGCCGGACCGTTTTTGGCGCTGTTCGTCGCGGGACTGGGACTGGTTCTGGCGGGCGCAACCGGCTCGGCGCTACGTTATGGCACGGCGCTGTATTTACCCTATTGTTTTCCGTTCAATTGGGTGCAGGGAATCACGTCGGTTCATCCCCTGTCCTTAATGTTCGGGTACTTTTTTTACGGGTTCTTCTACAGCGCTACGCTCTGGTCCTTTTTGAATTTATTGCCGATCTTTCCCCTAGACGGGGGACGTGTTATACTGGCGCTTACCAGTGGCAACGGGGTAGAAAAAGGGTTGTTATACACATTGCCAATATCGATGGCGTTTTCCGCAATTATGGCGATCATGCTTCTGAGTAGTCAATCAATTTTCGGCGCGATCTTTATGGCATGGATAACGATATCGAACTTTCGAACATGGCGAGCGCTCTCGCGACGATCATAATCGCTGCGTGCAAATCGTTTAAAACAAAGAAATAACAGCCAAAATAATAGACAGCAGGACACACGGAAGGAACAGAAGTGGGCAGTTATTTTGTCTTCACGATCACAGTCATTCTTCTCTCGGGCTTTATTGCGGGTTGGATTTGCAAGCGCCTGAAGGCGTCGCCGTTAATTGGGTACCTACTGGTCGGCGCGGTCATCGGACCGGGCGGTTTAGACCTCATGGGAACCAAGGATATCGACCGTGCGATTGAGAGTGAAATCGTGGCCAAAAGTAGCGCAAAAGCGACCATGGACGAGACTCAAACGCCGACGAAGACGCAAGAGGATCCCGAGCTACGCGAACCAATGGATCTGTATTCGGCGGAGGAAAGGATCGAGCAGTTGCAAGGCGAGCTTGAGCAGAGCCAAACGCAAATTAAGAATCTGAACGAGGCGCACAAGGCGCGCTTTGACGACGAACATGAGGACGCTCTGGCGGAAATCAAAGAAGAGCGCTTTGCCGTAGAGGCGGCGACTGAATTCGGCGTACTGCTACTACTGTTTGCCATTGGCATTGAGTTTACCTTCGACAAGCTAGCGGCAACGGCGAAGTACATGTTCGTTGGCGGCTCGATTCAGATGGGCGCGACGATTGGGCTGGGAATTGTCCTGTGCATTATCTTTAAGCTCGGTTGGGTCGCGGGTCTGGCGTTGGGCAGCGTGGTCGCGTTGAGTTCAACGGCGCTGGTTTATCGCAGTATGGAAGATTGTGGTCAGGCGGACACGCGTCGCGCTCAGGCGACTCTGGGGTTATTGATCTTTCAAGACATTGCCTTAGTGCCGCTGCTTCTAATCTTACCGATCGTACTGGGATCTAACGCGGAGGCGAATCCGAGCTACTGGTTCGATAATCCGTGGATCGACATGACGCTCAAATCGCTGATTTTCTGCGTGGTCGTACTTCTATTCAAATACGCGAACGTCAAGATAATCGCGCCGAAACTTGCGCAGATCCACTCCAACGACCTGGTGATTCTCTTTGCCATTGTCGTGCTACTGCTAATGTGTTTGCTTGCTGGCGCATTGGGTTTAACTCCGGCGCTCGGAGCGCTCGCCGCGGGCGTAGCGCTAGGGGAAAACCGTCTTACGCATCAGATCGACGCCTTGGTCTTGCCGTTCCGCGAGGCGTTTTCTGCAATGTTTTTTATCTCGCTAGGCATGATGACGGACTTTGCCTACGTGGCGCGTCATCCGTTGGTTTGTCTTCTCGCGCTACTGGGGGCGATTGTATTTAAGGCCTGCTGCGCGACCGGCGCGTTACGAGCGTGCGGGATGGACTTCCGCGGAGCTTTGGCGTATGGCGTGAGCATTTCTCAGATCGGCGAACTGGCGTTTATGCTACTGTCGGTAGCGTACGCGGCTCACGCGATTACCGACGACACGTATCACACCATGCTCTTTGTCTCAGTCGCGTCACTGGTGCTCACGCCGAATATGGTAAAGACCGCCATGACAAAATTTGGCATGGCGCCGGAAGAAGCGGTGGCGTCCGGGGCGGACGCGGATATCAATCCTCACCTACTAGAAGCGATTAATCACGCGACGGGTCATGCGATTATCGTCGGCGCCGGTCATATCGGACAAAGTCTCGCCAACGCGCTGATAGCGCGCGATAAATCGGTCTGTCTGATAGACTTCAACCCGGTGAATCTCCAGCCGTTTAACCAGAACGGCATACCGACGGTCGCAGGGGACGGCGCCAACCACGACGTTTTGCGTTCCGCGGGCATTGGGCGCGCGGAGATTGTCTTTGTGACCGTGCCACGCGACGACTTGGCGCTGAACGTCGTGAAGGCCGCGAGAGAATTGCGCCCCCAGGCGCTTATTGCATGTCGCGCGCGCTATCGTCTTAATACGGCGCAACTTCAGCGCGCGGGCGCGGGAATTGTGCTGTGCGAGGAAGACCGCATTGCCGAGGAACTTGTTACTTTGCTAGAACGGCATTACAGTCAACAACCCCTTAACGCGGCTCACGCGAGCGTCTAACCCGGCGCGAGGGAGCAATAGGAACGCCCACTATGAAGAGAATCGTCTCACGCGCGGCGCTGGGCGCTTCGCATAATATCTTGTGTATAACGGTGGATCGTCTAAACGTTGACTTTCTAGGCGCATACGGCAATACGTGGCTAGAAACGCCGGCGTTTGACCAACTCGCGAGCGAGGCGGTTCTGTGCGATTCCTACTTTATCGATACGGTGGATCTTGAAGCGCTCTACTCCGGATTATGGCGCGGCACGCTTGCGTCGCAATTACGACTCGACGTTATCGAGCAGCAGCAACGCGCGTCCTTGTTTCGCGCGATGAAGGAAAAGGGGCGACGCGTCTATTTGGTCTCCGACGACGAAAACGTCGCGCTCAGTTCATGGGTGGAGAGCGAATTCTGCGACGACCGGCTCTTACTGCAACGAAGCGTCTGCGAAGAGCCGGTCGATACGATTGAGCAGACGCAATTCTATCGGAATTTCGAGGAATTAGCCAAGCTCATACTAAAGCTGGAGGATCATTCTCGTCTGGAGGACGCGCCGTGGTTCATTTGGGCGCATTTTTCCAGTCTGAACGAAATATGGGACTTTCCACTGTCCAGACGTCAACAATTTCAGGAGACTGCGGAGGATCCGGAGCCATTTGCCGGAACCAAACCGCCCTTCTTTCCCCTACAGGCGTGTGAAGAACGCGGTAAAAAGCAAACGCGACTCGAAGCACAGGGGGCGTCTGAACAGACGGAAGACGACGACGCGGAGACGGCGCGCCTGCGCGCGCTCGATCCGGACGACCGAAGGCAATGCGTCGTTGAGACTTACGCCGCGGGGGTTTCGGTCTTTGACGAAACGCTCGGGGGGTTTTTAGCGTTACTGAAAGAACAAGGCGTGTTAGAGCGCACGCTCTTTGTGCTTTGCGGCGCTCGTGGATTTGCGACGGGTCGTCCCAGCGCGCTGGGCCTTTCACAGCGCTACGACAGCGACGTGGCGCCCTTTTACGCCGAGCAGGTCAACGCCCCGTTGGTTATACGCTTGCCGGAACGAATCTGTGCCACAACGAGATTAGCGACCCTCTGTCAGCCATGTGATCTCTTTGAGACCTTACGCGCTTATACTGAATTTCGCGCACAGTTGTATAGCGAGGATTTTTGGAAGCTGGAACGTCTTGACGTCTCTCCCTTTGCCGGAGACTGGAGCGGCGAGCAGAGCGCGTATGCCAAACGGCGCAATCTTCTGCAGGACGACACGCCTGATCCAGAGGCGCCGTTACCGCCAGGTCAAAACATTCTGGCGTTACTGAATAAGGAAACGGCAAGTTTAAGGGATCGCGTCGCGATCGTGGCGCGGGACGCGCGCTCACAGGAGCGCGCGCTCTTTACGCAAAGCTGGGCGCTGAAGGAACGCGTGACGACCGTCCTGGAGGAGGAGACGCCCAGAAAGATTGTGGCGCGCGAGCTGTTCTATCGACCGGACGATCGGTATAATGTAGTCGACGTAGCGTCGCGTGGGCAGGACGAGGTCGAGGAATTAACCTTAGCGCTACAACGCGCGACGTTAGACACGCCGGCGCTTGACCGACAAAACCAAGTGTAACACAGACGTGAAGTCGAGCGCTCGCGACCAGGAAAGAAAACGTAAAACCAGAGGGAATCAACTCAATGCGAAGTACAAAAGTCACAGCTTTTTTGGCGCGAGCGCTAGCGATCGTGACGATTCTAACCATAGCGGTAGCGGAAGTTATGGCGCAGAATCAGACCAGCGCTCTGGAGACGAACGGCTTTGTTTTCTTTGATGCTCAAACGCCCCTGGACGCCTTTCGTCTCCAGGGAGTGGAACTAACGCGTCTACCCGACGGGGGCGTTAAGATAGTCAACGGTCTGGACGACCGCTGGCCGGGCGTGCATCTCACCGGCGAATGGGACATGACGAAATATAGCGCTTTGCTCTTAGAGGTAGAATCGACCAGTCAAGAGCCGATCACGCTATACTGCCGAATGGACTGCGCTGATTCAGACGTTTCCACGATGGACGGAATCGTCACGCGTGAAATCACGCTCGCGCCGGGTCAGAAAACGACGTGGCGCGTTGCGTTTCCGGCATATCTTAATCCCGACACGCGCAAAAAGCTCTTTGCCATGCGCGGTAAGCCGGGCGGAATCACGACCGACGCCTACTCCAACGACTCCAAAGTCTTCTTCGACAAGGGGCGTCTCACGGCGATTCGTCCCTTTGAAAACCAAAACGGGCGCGCTGACTCATGGATTCTGCGTAAAATCGTCGCACAACCGCTCAGTGATGAGGAAATCGCGCGACGCGATTATCTCAATTGGGAGCCGGATAAATTTTTCCCAATGATTGACCAGTTCGGACAATTCATTCATGACGATTGGCCCGGTAAGACGCATTCGCTGGAAGAGTTGCGAGCGCAAATTCAGGAAGAAGAAAAGGATCTAAACGCCCATCAACCGAAGGAATTCAACCAGTACGGCGGCTGGGCAAATGGTCCACAACTAGAAGCGACGGGCGCGTTCCGTACCGAGAAATATAAGGGCGTATGGTTTTTGGTCGATCCGGAAGGCAAACTCTTCTGGTCACATGGCGTCGACTGCGTAAGCTACTGGAGCGCAACTACCCCGGTGACGGACAGAGAATTTTACTTTGTCAAAGAGATTCCGACCAAACGCGATGAAAATAACCCGCAATCGCAATTCCTATCAGAATCGAACAACTCCGTTAACAACTACTACGCCGGACGCGGCGCGTTCTTACAGTACAACTTCACGGCGTCGAACCTCTATTTGAAATATGGCGAAGACTGGAAGCAACAGACGATCGTCACAGCCGCTAAACGCTTGCGTAGCTGGGGGTTCAATACAATCGGCAACTGGTCGGAAAACGAAGTGATACGCGGCGCACGCACGCCGTACGTGGCAACCGTTGGGATTCACTCCAAGACAATTCAGGGTAGCGAGGGCTACTGGGGCAAATTCGTCGATCCCTTTGAGGAGGAATTTCCCGGCGCGGTCGAACGCGCTATTGCGAACCAACGTTACGCGGCTGAAGACCCGTATTGCATTGGATTTTTTGTGGACAACGAGATCAGCTGGGGCGCGGTGGGGTCGCTCGCGCGCGCCGCGCTCGCTTCGGAGGAATCCCAGGGAGTCAAACGCGCCTTTATTACCTGGTTACAGGAGCGTTACGAGAGTTTTGAACAGCTCAAGAAGGCATGGGGGTTAGAAGAGAGCAGCTGGGAAGAGTTGGCGCTCGCGCGTATTGACGTACCGCGCAACGAGCAGAGCGACAAAGACTGCAACGCGTTCTACACCGTGATTTGCGACCAGTATTTCAAGACAATTCGCGACGCCATGCGTAAAGTCGCGCCGGGAAGACTGTACCTCGGTTGCCGATTTGCATGGACAAACGACCTCGCGCGCGCCTCGGCGCAACGTTATTGCGACGTGGTCAGTTACAACTTCTATAAGCGAGAAATTGGCTCGTTTGAGCCGGTAGAAGGGGACGACAAGCCGGTCATGATCGGCGAATTTCACTTTGGCGCGCTCGATCGCGGTCTGTTCCATACGGGGCTTGGACCTTGTGCGAACCAGGACGCGCGCGCAAAGGCGTACGAAGACTACGTCGTAAGCGGTCTGAAGAATAAATGGATCGTGGGAACGCACTGGTTCCAATATGGCGATCAGGCGACAACCGGACGATTTGACGGCGAGAACTACCAGATCGGACTAGTCGACGTCTGCGACCGACCGTACGTGGAAACAATTCAAGCCACGCGTAAGGTCGGTTACAATCTCTATCAGATCCGCGAGGAACTCTGGCAAGAGCAGAAATAATCAAGATTAGACGCGGAAATTGAAGCGGCGCCAGAAGTCGTGTCACGTTCATAGGCGCGTCGAGTGCGTGAAAGTTCCAGAAGGCGGCGCGCCGAAAAGTCGTGCGTCGCCTTTGTGGCATAAGCGCGCTGTTAGCAATAAAAAAAGCCCTGGGACAAAACGTCCGAGAGCTTTTTGTGTGTTGGCGTTCGTCGTAAAGTCGTCACGCGCACAGGAACGAGAAGCCGTCGCGTCGACTTATCGGCGCGACTAAAGGCGTCGCGCGCGAGACTCAGTCTTTTCGATGACGGATCTTAGATCGCATTCGTCGCTTTTTTCGACCGAGCTTACGTCGTCCTTTTCCGGTTTTCTTCGTTCCCACTGTAATCTCCGTTATCTTATGGAATTTTGGTATATACAACACGGCGACGTGACCGGCGTTGCGTTGCAGGGAAGACTGTGCTGACGTTGCGTTAAAACGTACAAGCGCAAGTCAAGGTCTAACGGCGTCGCTTGCAAGCGATCACGCGTCGGTAAATTGAGCGTCGTCGACTATAAGTAATCTATAGTGTTTCGTATTATATATCAGAATCGACCATTGTGAAGGGGCGCCGCAAGCTTTTCTTGTAGTTCAAGGGGATTTTAATCCAAAAAGAGACGTGCAAGACTGTAACAAGTCAGAACAAATACAGGGCGCCCAAAATAACAGTTGCAACTACTACAAACAGCGTTATTATTAAAACTTTTGTTTCTTTTTTTACTTGAAATGAAACAAATATGTGAACTTATCCTTGTCACAGGACGACAAAACAATATAATATTCAAGTCAATGGGGTCTACGCAACGCTTAGAGCGCGTTGGGTTTGTCCTGATTGAGTGAATTACACCGAACGTTGAGAGAGCGGCTTGAGTAGGCGTCTTTTAGTCTTCTTTGGACTCTTTTGGCGTTCAAAGTGTGTTTTTCATCCGTGCGATCCTCTTGGGTTGTGCGTCGTTTTCACTCCTTCGTAAGGTTGTTTAACATGAAAAAAGAGATTTACGCTGACGGCGTTGGTCAAATTCACTTCGCTGGCAATATGGTTCGCTTCGACTTCATTACGCTGCAACCCGGCGCTGATGGACAATCTCCGGTTCCGGAGCCGTCTGAACGAGTCATTATGCCTCCGCAGGGCTTCCTGAGCATGTTCAACAGCATGCAGCAACTCATTGACAAACTCGTCGAAGCTGGCGTTCTGCAGAAGAACAAGTAAGCTCCGACATGGCGGTAACGCGT
The DNA here is from genome assembly GCA_030537455.1 of Planctomycetia bacterium. Classification (GTDB taxonomy): domain Bacteria; phylum Planctomycetota; class Planctomycetia; order Pirellulales; family Thermoguttaceae; genus RUG369. Next base: position 114,956 of record JAUNMR010000007.1, read on the forward strand.
AAGCGTTAAAGTCAGAGAAGGCTCGGTCGCGTCGTGTGATCGGGCTTTTTTTATGCCGTCACAAGACCGACGTGGAATAGTAGAGTTCGATGCGAAGACTCTCAGAACCCAATCGGTCAGAATTGAATCGAGGAAGGCTCCTCCCCCTCTGACGCCACAGTAAGCGCCGTTGAACATACGGCGCGTCATCGTAATATCAGAACGAAACGTTCTGGGCGCCTTCTTAGTTTCCGTTCTTATAGTTTATTTCGTTCTAAACAGCGCATTCTCTGTTCACTTATATTTCGCTCTTCCCGCTGTCAGACTCGTCGGCGTCGACGCTCCTTGGGACTTCTTCGGGAACATGCCCGGCATACCAAAAAAGCCTCGCTTGGAGCGAGGCTTCTTGTGTAACGCGTTTATTCCTCAAAGGCTTATGCCGAAAAGGGGAGCAAGGCGACTAGGGACGCGCAAAATGAGCGACGATTATCAATAGGAATCGATACCGAGCAACTCGTTAATCTTGATTTTTCTTTCGAGCATATGGTCTTTCATTGAGGCGGCGTCGACTTTGATCTCGGAACCTCCGCCCATGCCCATACCAGCGCCCATACCGAGGGAGCCGCCGCCTAGCATACCGGAGCTATTCTTCGGACCTTCGGAGATGAAGGTATTGGTGGCGTCAAATTCTTTCACGAGCTTATCGAGGGTCTCGATCATATCGGTAACTTTAGCGTCCTTACTCTTTTCATTCAGCGCATTGAGCGCAACGAGCAACCCGGTACCGGCGTTCTTAGAAGGTCCCTTAACGGCGCGTTGAATGCAGTCGAAACCATATTGGATACGCGCGATAATAACCTCCATACTCTTTTGATTCTGGATAGAGCCGCCGCCCAGACCACCGCCCATACCGCCGCCAAGACC
>JAUNMR010000007.1:115868-123377 GCA_030537455.1 Planctomycetia bacterium
CGCCGCCCATGGAATCCATACCGCCGCCCAAAGAGCCCATACCACCGCCCATAGAACCGCCCATGCCGCCGCCAAGACCGCCGCCCATAGAGTTCGCTGAGCTCTTAATGGAGTCGCGTACAAGTTCCGAGTCGATATAGGACATTTCGTCGAGGCAGAAGTCGCGTGCAAGTGTCACGAGGGATTTGCCAAGCGCGAGGAGGTAATCGCTCTTGAGATCGTTGAGGTTCATTTCGCCGATCGCGCGCGCGGCTTCACAACGCAACTCGAAGTTTTGATCCTCGTCGTCGATAATGCTTTTGAAGAGGTCGAGCGTACCGGTTCCGCCTTTGGAACCCGAGGGACTTTTAAAACTCGCAAGACCCTGCAACGCCTTCATTTGGAACCATTCATAGACGTCGTCGCGTAGACCTTTTTCGGTCTTATATTTCGAATCCAGAACGCTCGCGAAGATCGACTTAACCCCGGAAAGGTTCTTTTCGTCTTTAATACCGACTTCAGCATGACGCACCAGACCAATGAGCGCGCCCAAACGCACGTAGTCGGGAACTTCGTTAGTACTTTTAACGATATTCGCAAGAGTAGAGATTGCGCCGGCGTAAGGGGTCGGCAGTGAGTTACGATCCGCTCCGTTCGCTTCGTTAAGGCTACCGATTGCCAGAACGGCGTTATATCGGCACGCGGGGTAGACGTCTTTGGAGCCGGCGTAGCTGCGTAGCGTTGCAACGACCAGCTTTAAGAAGGTCTGCTGAGCCTGACCTGAAAGACTGACTGCGTCGGTTTCAAGCTCCTGGCGGTATTTAATAATATCGCGACTATTAGCGCGAACGGTCCAACGCGCAAGGTAATATTTCTGAAGGAAGTCTTTCACTTCAGCTTCATTACCGCTAGCAAGGATAGCGCCTTTACGGTCGGCCAAAGATTCGTCGACTTTGACCTGTTTCTCTTGCGCTAGCGTTGTGGTCGCGGCAAGCGCCAGAGCGCACCAAACCATGAGTAAGCTCAAAGCGCGCGCGCAACGAGAGTTGTGCCGACCGTGTAACAAGGAGGCGTTCATACCGATCTCCAAAGAATGTGATAACCATCAGGACGTAACGTTCGGCGGCTTACGCGCGCGAACGGTAGTCTAGACCTTGCCGTATCGCGACGACAAGCAGACCCTACATTATGATAATGTCAAAGCGCGGTCGGCGTCAAGCGTTTTCGAAAAAGTCGAGCGATTTTCAGTGAAAAAATAGGGTTATAACCGACGCCAAACCACAAGTCGTCCAAGTTGAAGTTCACGAGTTTCCTGTCTACCGACGACGTTCTGAGTATAACCTAGCGATTAAGCTTTTCAAACGCGCGCGATTTGTTAAAATTAAGCGATTAACATTTCATAGGATAAGGCATGGCATGACGCTGCAACAGCACGATTACCAGTTGATGCTCAATGAGTCTCGACGACAACGCGACACAATAACCGACACGGTTCTACCGTCCCCCCCTACCCCGTTACTGGTCACTGGCGTAACAGGTGTGGCGGGATTCGGCGCTTTGACTTATTTTCAGGCGCGATATCCCGACCAAATCTACGGCGCGGTACAAGAGACTGACGTCGATTTCCCAGCAAAGAACCTGGTCTTTATCGACCTGCGTGATTACCAGCGACTGGAAGAAATCTGCGACAAATTACAAATCCAAGCAATACTCGACTGCGCCGGAAACTGCGCGCTCAAGGCGTGTCAACTCGACCAGCGCATCGCGTGGGAATTAAACGTCGATATCGTATACAATTTAGCGCGTTACGCGCACTCGCGCGGAATACGTCTGGTACATCTTTCCGTTGACATGGTCTACGCGGGTCGTCCTGGCGGGAATTATCGCGAAGAAGAGCCGCCCTGTCCGGCGAACGTCTATGGACAAACCATGGTCGCGGGGGAAGAGGCGGTGGCGCAGGCGTGTCCGAGCGCCACGACATTGAGAATCTCCATGCCTATGGGGGTAAGCTTTAACGGTCACGCCGGCGCGATCGACTGGATCGCCGCACGCTTTCGCCCAGGACGTCATGCGACGCTCTACTACAACGAGGTGCGCACGCCGACTTATGTCGACGAAATGGCGCGCGTCTTTCATGAATTTCTTTTGAACGACTATTCCGGCGTTTTGAACTGTGGCGGTCCGCGCCAGGTCTCGCTCTATCAGATGGCGCAGATCGTCAACGTCGCGGGCGGGTTTCAACCGGAACTACTCTACGGATTGTTGATAGAGGAATCTTGTCCGGTACCGCCACGTGTACGCAACTGTTCCCTGGACTCCGGTAAACTAACAGAAGTTCTTGGTTATGCGCCATTTACGCCATGGCCTGGTCTACCTCAACTTGTTCCGACCGACCGGATGTGGCACCTTCGTCGCGAACCGAATAGCCAGGGGGCGACGCCATATATGAACCGCACGCTGGGATGCTCGCCGAGCCTCTATCGTTCGCGGGAGGAATATCTCGATCAGCTTTTCTAACGCAAAGCGCGACGATATCTCGCAAGTAAAACACGGCGGACATAAAGGAAACGCCGCAACGAAAAGTTACGGCGCGTGGGAATGCGTCGTCGGTATGGCGACGCAAAATTCAAACTCTCTTCTTCGTGAAGAAAAGGCGCTGCTTACGGCTGAACGATTTCCAGTTCGATTTCTTTCGGAGCGACCGCTTGAACCTTAATGGAGCCGTCGTCGTTTTTGTCGCAACGTACGTGGATTTGACCATAAGGGGTAGGCACGTCCCCTTCGACCCAATCGAGGTCTCCGAGGAACGGCTTGACGCGCGCCTTGGTAAAGCCTGGTTCGGTTGGAGTGACGCCGAGCACGTGCGCGCTAATCCACGCGGCCGGTCCGGACGCCCAGCCGTGGCACAGAGAATGACGCAGACCGATATAGCAGTATGCGCCGCGATCGCCGTGCAGAGATTCTTTTCCTTCCGGGGTGCGTTCGTCAATACGCCCGGCGTTTTCGAGCCATTTGAGGTCGAAATCTTCCCAGAAGGTCGTAGCGCCGACGTCGATCATAGCGCCCCAGTAATCGCGGCAGACGTCGAGCGCGACTTGATCCGCGCCTCCTTCGGAGAGAGCTTCGAGCATATAATAGCCATAGAAGGTCGAGAAGTTTTCAGCGCCGTTCTTAGCGACGACGTCGACGTTCGATTCGCCCGATTTTTCGATACCAGCGAGCGCTAATAGCGCCGCCGCTTGTTTATTACCGACGTTCGAGGGCTTGTATGTACGCACTTTCGCGGCGGTTTCACGAGCGAGCTTTTCGGTCTTGGCGTCTTCGACGACCGCGGCCATTTCAGCGACGCGATCGAACCCCAGCGCGAACATGGCATGCGTACCGGCGTCGAGCGCTTGAGGCTTGTCATTGGTCGGCCAATCGAGGAAAGGATTGGGGAAGCCTGCGTGACCGTCTTCTTTAATATACGGAAGGAGTTGCTCAACCAGACCTTTGACGTAATCCCACTGCTCTTCCACCAGCGCGCGATCGCCGGTGTGTCGATACAGATCGCCAATGGTAATGAGCCACCATAGCGAGTAATTCGGCATACCGTTCATCCACTTCGGTAGCGGCCAGGTTTCGCGAGCGTAATAGCCGAGGGTATCGCGCAGAACCTTTGAATCGCCATAGACGCGTAGCGCGGTCATCGTTTGGGGGGTAAAGTCGCCGTACCAGACGAGGCGGTCGCGTTTCGCGCCTTCGAAAACGTACTGTTGCATCGTGAGCAATTGAGTGCGCGCGGCAACGTCCCAAACTTGATTCAGGCGTTCGTCAGAGCTATTGAATTGACCCAAACGCGGAAGATCGCGATAGATAAAGATCGCACGCGCGGAGTCAAAGAGGATACGCGCGTCGTCGTCGACAAGGTCGACGCGCACAAAGCGGAACGCGGACTCCCCGCATTCGACCGCGCCAAGCCACGGAACGGCAATGACTTGATCGCGCGTGGAGTGTTCGTTAATCGCGCCTTTTTCACCGACTTCCGCACATGCTTCGTCGACCGATTCGCCGAAGCGCACGCGAAGCTTAACAGAGCGTCCTTGACTTGAGGCGCCCGGGGTTAAGTCGCGCGCTTCCACGCGAAAGCTGCCATGGATTTCGCAACCGAAGTCCAGAATAAAAGCGCCGCCCTTGGAAAGCACGCACGCTTGCGTCTGGTCGCCCATAATGGAGGTAGAGGTCTGTCCCAAGACCGGCTGTAGTAGCAGTTCGGGGTTAGCGACGCCTTGTTCGGAGGTCCAAACGATACGTTTCGGATAAAGGTACTGACGCACGCGTTGATCCTGCACGGCGTTAGGCGCGAGGTCTTTACCGAAACCTTGGGGTAACGGCAATGCGGTTTGCGGATCGACCGATTGTGCGAAAGAAGAGGCGTAGCACACGCACAGCAGGGACGTGGCGACCAGCAGCGCGACCGCTAGGGTCAAACGTTCCTGGGAAAGACGAAATAGTGTCATAGAACGCTCCTAAAACAAAGGCGTCGCGTTAAGTCGGCGTAATAGACGCTCAACTCAGCACGACGTCTATGCGGCAAGTAGTTGACTATTAATAGTTAGCTTCTGTCTAATGGAGTATACGCGCGCGAGTGGAAAAAATCCAGTTCGCGAAGATTAAAAGGGGGAAAAATCGTGAAAAAATACCGTCTCAGTCATTGAACGCGTACATATTGGCGATAATCACGCCGCTCACCAGCGCGCCAATCACCCCGACGAAACCTTGGTCGGCGCCGCAGAGGTAGAGATTTTTAAACGGGGTCAGACCGTCGTAACGTTTCACGGGCGCGCCGTAAATCGCGCCGCGTTCGCGACCGGTAAAGCGTTGCACCGTCAACGGGGTGAACATATCGACGTCGACGACGTGTCGGCGGAATTCCGGCACAAATCGCGTCGCAGATTCGAGCGTGCGCTCGTACTGACGCAATTTTTCACGACGATATTCCTCCGGCGAAAGCTTACGCCAACGGTCGTAGTTTGCCAGCGCCGTAATGCGGATCATATTCTCTTCGATCGGTTCTGAATAAGCAAAATTATTGGGGGAGCAAATCACGCCGCTACGAAGGTCGACCAGTTCCTCGGGGTTACGATAGTCAAAGCGTTCGGAATCGTTGAAGAAGACGATGGTTTTATCGTGTCCAAAGGACTTCGGAGGGGTATCGAGCACACTGATCGTCTCTATGAATCCGAGGCGACCCGCTACGTCCGGATCAGGAGTCTGATAACCACAAAGCTTCATGGTTTCAGGCCAGCCGGCAGAGGAAAGATAACGTTTAGCGCGAATCGTTTCGCCCGTGGAGAGTGTTACGTGGTCGACTTCCTCGTCGTTGCGCGTTTGAATGTGCGTCACGTCGGTACGCAGGCGCAACTCGCCGCCGAGAGAGCGGAATTTATTAAGGAGCTTCAGGAGGATATGGCGTACGCCGTCGTGAGGACGCGCAAAACCTTCAAGAAAGATCGCGCGGAACATAATGCAGAACTGACCGTAGTCCATGTCCTGTTCGCGCGCTCCCCCGTAGTAGAAGAGCGGACAGAAGATCATCTCAACCAACAGTGGGTCGGTGATGAACTGCGTGACATATTCCTTCGCTGATTTAGGGCTGGTTTCCGCGCCGAGACGATCGTAAGTATCCAGACCGGCGACCATACGACGAAAACCGTCGATCTGATCGGGAAAACGTTCCGCTATTTGCGATTCGAAATAAGCGAAATCGTTGGTGAAATTCAGCTCTATCCCCGGAAAGGCTATTTTAGATCCGTTCTGTTGAATCAGTCCGAACTCTTCCCAAGACAAGCGTAAATGGCGAAGAATACGAGACAAAGGACCCGTTCGCGCGCCTTTGGGAGCGTAATTGGTTATCGCATGAAGACCGACGTCATAATTGCGACCGTTACGACGATAAAACGAGTTCAAACCGCCAATCACGCTATGTTTTTCGAGAATGCAAACGCTTCGGTCGAACTGAGCCATGCGAATACCGGCGGCAAGACCCGACATACCGGCGCCGACGATAACTGCGTCGTAAATCTTTTCAGACGACGTCATTACTACGTATCCTGTGCGCAAAAGAACCGCACGACGCAAAGGGACTTCGCGAACGTGCCTAGAAACGGCGCATGGAAATGAGAGCGCCTCAACGCGCGTGCAAAGACGCGTCGCTCGTGTCTATTTTATCGACGCGATAGCGCTTGACAAGTAGTTTTAGGACATTAAAAAACGACGCTCGAGTCGTTCGAGCGTCGTTCTATCGGATCGGTGCGTTAATATGCGGCAGGACGCAGTTAGATCAACTTGACCATTTTAGCGATCGATTCAAGGATGGGACCAGCGATCGCGCCGGTACCCTCTTGATAGCTCCAAATGGTGCGGCACAGTTCAACGGCGCCAATAGTGGCGAGAATCAGGAAGATCAAGCACGGGGCGAGCAGGAGGAAATCCATACCGCGGATATCGGAGGAGTTGACCTTCGCACGTGCGACGCCCAAACCTTGACCAGGGAGGTCGTCGGCGGATACGCCCTCAACGAAGGGGGATTCGTCGTCGCCGAAGGAATTCGCGTCGATTCCGCTAGCAGCGGCGTTGGGATCGGATCCGTCGAAACCGCCAAAGGCGTCGCCGCCGAAACCATCAGACATACTGTCGAAAGGATTGCCGCCGTCGTCGGGCTGGGTATCGTCGGTTTCAAAGGGATTCGAAGCGAAACCAGCGGTCGTGTCGGCAGTAGCGGCGGCGCCAGCGAACGGACCGAACGGATCGGGTTCTTCGTCGTCGGTGGTAAAGAGCGCGTCGTCACTGGTCATTGGACCATTATCGGTCGGTTCGTCAGTCGAATAGAGGCTAGAATCTTCGGTTTCAATGAGCGAGGAGGCGCTATCGACGTCGCTAGAACTCGTGTCGTCGCCAGTGGTAACGCTTGTTTCATCGATCAATTCGAAGACGCTTTCGTCGGAGCCCAATTCGGTCGGGGCGTCCGGGTCAGCTTCCGGTTCGAGATTGAGCACGTCGGGGGTTTCCTCGACCAGATTGTAGGCGCCGTCTTGACCTTCCTCTTGCAATTCGAAGATCCCTTGGTCGTCGGCGCCGCCGCTAAGATCGAAACCGGAATCGGAACCGCCGCCCAAAAGGGAAATACCACTGTCGCTACTATCGAGAGACAAGGCGCTACCGGAACCAGAACCGGAACCGCCGAGCACGATGTCGTCGCTCGAACCGCCCAGTAGCGCCAGACCGCTATCGCTTGCCGTGCTCAAAACGTCGTCGTCGGAGATGGAGCTCAGATCGACGGAGGAGGAACGCGCTTCGTCTTCATCGACGTCGTCAACGAGGACAGAGTCGGTAGAAGCAATCAAGTTTTCGACCGTGTCAGGAGCGACCGCGGAGACGTCCGGTTCGGCGATGAGAGCGTCTAGAGACATAGCATCAGGGGACGAGGGGGCGACAGACGAGTCCTCGTCTGCCACGATCATAAGATCGTCATCCTCGCTACTAGCTTCG
>JAUNMR010000007.1:123477-141377 GCA_030537455.1 Planctomycetia bacterium
AGACGAGTCCTCGTCTGCCACGATCATAAGATCGTCATCCTCGCTACTAGCTTCGCTCTGAGCGACAACGGCGGGAGCGTCTTTCGACTCGTCCATAGGCTCGTCATTCTCTCCACTAGTTTCACTCTGGGCGCCAAGGGCGGGGGCGTCGCCATTACTGTCGACCAGATCGTCGTCGGTCGTAAGGGATTCAACGACGCCACTAGCGACGCCAGAAGCGCCCTGAACGTCGTCGTACAACGTCGGGGCGTCGATTTCGGAGCTCGATAGGTCTTTGGAATCGCCACTGAGATCATCTTCGGTTCTGTCAGTCAGAAGCGAGGCGTCGGTTGGAGCGTCGGAGATCGTCGGGGCGTCGGTTTCGGAGATCGTCGGGGAGCCAGTTGCGGAGATCGTCGGGGCGTCGAATTCGGAACTCGATAGGTCTTTGGAATCGCCACTGAGATCATCTTCGGTTCTGTCAGTCAGAAGCGAAGCGTCGGTTGGGGCGTCGGAGATCGTCGGGGAGTCGGTTGCGGAGGTCGGCACATCGTTGGCGTCGTCTCTAAGATCATCTTCGGCGTTATCGGAGCCGGGAATATTAGAACCGACCATCTCAGCGATGAGGCTATCGGTGGAGTCGGCGCCGTCAGTCACAAGGGCGTCGACGCCCAGATCGTCGACCGAGTCGACGCTATCGGTAATGAGTTCGTCGACGCCGCTTACCACAGGATCAGCGACCGGTTCATCGGCGGTATCGTTAAAGGAGTAGGCGTCGAGGAGACTATCGAAGGACGCGGAATCCGCAAGCATTGTGGGGTTCGTTTCGTCCTGTTCGCCGGCAAGCAGATCATTGGCGCGGGAACGTTCGCGAATCATATCTTGAAGATATTTATCGACGTCTTCTTTGCGGAATTTCCACGTCTGCCCATCGCGGAAGCCGCGAAGTTTATTCGATTCGCGTAACCGAGTAACGTCGCCCGTACTGAGGTCTAACATTTCCGCGGTCTTTTCTAGGGTATAAAACATACGAACGTTCCTAATATACAAATGAATCAATAGGCGCTCGAGCCTCACGCGCTAGCGTAGACTAGGCGACGGCGCGCATGAAAAGTTCCTAACGGCGCTCGACAAAAAACCGAACTCGCGTGCGAGCCACTTTCGCGGCGTCATGAGGACGCGCATTACTATATCTTGTCGGCTACGCGCGAGTGATAATTCACAAACGCGCGCAACTAGCGGGTTGTTATAATTATGTCGTTTATAGTCAAAACGCCAGAGAAAAGGGGATAAAAACTCGCAAAACGAAGCGAAGCGCTAACGATTGATCGATTCGAGTTGTTCGCGGATTTGCGCCGGCGCAAGACCTTCGCCATTGAAGTTCTCGAGTTTGAGGTCAAGTTCGAAAGAGCGCGTCGCCACCAGTTCGATCGTACTATTGACGTCGCGCTGACGAATCCAGTAGACGCAGATACGTTTGGTCTGGGAATCGACCAGTACGATTTGGCGACCGGTATCGCCCAGCGGGGCGTCAAACGCATAGAGCGGCGGCACCTCTAACGGGCGTGAAAAACGAGTTTGACCGTTGGAATCGACCGACAGACGCGGAGCCGACTGTGCGCGGAGCGCCTCGTTGAGCGATTCAGAAGAACCGGGATTGGCATAAAGACCGGACTGTGCGCGAACCGGCGACGACCAGTCGCGTACAAGCGCGCCAAGCACAACGCCGACGACAAGCGTCAAAGCCAAAAGAACGCGCGAGGCGCTAAACGCGCCAACCGTCGCAGGGGAAAGCAGTTTCCAGAAGACGTGCTTCACAATTCGCTCCAGTCTGGCGAATCACGCCCCACACAAAGGTGAAACGCTCAACGCAAAACTAACCCAATCTGTACGATAAAATCCTACTATCAGATCAGTCTACTAGTCTTCGCCATCTATTCTAAACAACCCAAAGTAAAAATCAACGGAATTAGTCAACTTTTACATATTTTTCCTATTTTTTCACAAAAGAATGTATCGATTACGACGACTATTCATGTTCCCACAGATCTACGGGCGGCAGCGTCACGTGACGTTGAACATGACGACAATCGTCGTGTACGACAAGTGTATCATAGCCATAAACCGAATGCAAGGCAAGCGCGCACACAATCGCTTCTCACACGGCGGAACAGAGATCGCGCAAAAGATCTGAGCGCGACGCGGTCTAAGAAAAAGAACAATAGGACGCCTACCGCTAATGGGTCGACGTCCTATTGTTCTGCCAACGATTCAGCGCCTTGTGTCATTAGCGTCGCGAAACGCTAACGCCAGAAGGTCCCTAAGCGCTGAACTGTCAATTGTTATGCGAATTTACGTGAACTAGCGCGGCATTTTAACGCTCAGACCGCCCGCGGCGGGAAGATAGCCGTAGTTCACATAATCCGCGACCATACGATGCGCGCTGAAGCGCCAGGCCAGCGTAGCGATTGAATTCTTCATATAGCGAATCCAACGCAAGGGCAAACCGTGTTCGTTACGATCGTAATACATCGGAACGACTTTATTTTCAAGTACCTCCAAGAGGGACTCGTTATCGCGCTTGTCAGTGACGTGCACGTCGACGTGGCTGGCGCCGTCGCCGATGGCAAAGCCGTTGGAGCCGTCGTAGGCTTCCGCCCACCAACCGTCGAGAATAGAGAAGTTCAGCGCGCCGTTGAGCGCCGCTTTCTGACCGCTGGTACCAGACGCTTCCAGGGGGCGACGCGGATTGTTCATCCAGACGTCAACGCCCTGCACAAGGTGGCGCGCGACGTTGATATCGTAGTCTTCCAGGAAGATCACGCTATTGGAGAATTTCGGATTGCGTTGGATCTTAACAATGCGATTGATCACGGCCTTGCCGATATTATCGGCGGGATGAGCCTTACCGGCGAAGATGAATTGCACCGGTCGTTCGGGGTTATTCACGATCATATCGAGACGTTCTTCGTCCTGAGCGACGAGGAAGGCGCGTTTGTATTCCGCGAAACGACGCGCAAAACCGATGGTGAGCGCGTTGGGATTGAGAATACGCGCGGCGGCGGCGATCTGATCTTGCGGAGCGCCTACGCGCGTGAGCTGGCGCGCCACGCGACGACGAGCGAAGTCGAATAGGAGCGTTTTGAGCGCGAAGTGGGTTTCCCACAATTCGCCGGAGTCGACGTCATAGACCTTCGACCAGACTTCCGGGTCGATCGATTCTTCTGTCCAACCTGGGATAGTACGTTCGAAGAGAGTCTTGAGTTGGGTCGCCATCCATGTGGGGACGTGCACGCCGTTGGTAATGTGCCCGATGGGGACTTCCTCTTCGCTCTTTTCCGGCCAGAGACTATGCCACATCCGACGCGTCACCACGCCATGGAGCGAGCTGACCGCGTTGGCATAGCGCGACGCCTTCATACCGAGAATAGTCATGCAGAACTTTTCGTTCTTGTCCTCGGGGTCTTTGCGACCGAGCGCCATAAAGGAGTCGATATCCAGTCCCAGCTCGGTATAGAGCGGTTCGAGGTGTTCTTCGACCAGCTCTTGCGGGAAATAGTCGTGACCCGCTTCCACAGGAGTGTGCGTGGTAAAGACCGTCTGTTGAGCGGTATCGCGCAACGCTTCTTCGAAGGACAAGCCGCAATGTTCCATCTTCTGGCGCGTCGCTTCAAGAGTGGCGAAGGAGTTGTGACCTTCGTTAAGATGGTACACGCCTGGAGTAATGCCCATCGCGCGCAGAGCGCGAACGCCGCCGACGCCACAGACCAGTTCCTGACGAATACGCGTACGCGCGTCGCCGCCATACAGGGTGCTGGTTAGTTCGCGGTCGTCCTGGGAGTTTTCGTCAAGGTCGGTGTCGAGCAAATACAGCTGTACGCGACCGACGCGAATGCAACGTACTTTCGCAAAGATCGGACCGGTCTTGGTTTCCACTTTAACAGTGATTGGCGCGCCCTTGGCGTCGAGCGCCGGCTCAAACGGAAGATTTTCGACCTCGGTATTGACGTAATTTTCTACCTGATTGCCTTGCGCGTCGATGAGTTGTTTGAAGTAGCCCTTATCGTAGAAAAGACCGATCGCAACGAGCGGAACGCCCATACCGCTGGCGCTCTTAACGTGATCGCCGGCAAGAATGCCGAGACCGCCGGAGTAGATCGGAACTGATTCGTGAAGACCAAATTCCAGCGAAAAATATGCGACCGGTCGAGATTCCAGAACGCCTGCGTGCTGTCGAGCCCACATCGGTCGTTCCGCAACATAGGAACACTGGCGACGATACGCCACGTTAATACGCGTCTGCAACGCCAGTTCAAGAACACGACGTTCGAATTGTTCAGGCGTAAATTCACGTAGCAGCGCAATTGGATTATGAACCAATTCACGCCAACGTTGGGGATTGAGAAGTTGGAAAATCTCAACGACCTCAGGATGCCAGCTCCACCACAGATTGTGAGCGATAGCAACGCACTTCTGGTACGAACTGAGCAGTCCCTCGGGCATTTCCGAAACGCTCTGATAAGCCATATATATCTATATCTCCATTAAATCGGCAACGTCTCTAACTACGACAAAAAACAAGACCATCTCGACCGACAGCGGTCGTAGCGTCGACACAAGTTTAGACGTCTTGCATTGTGTCAAATCTTACGTTCTTTGTAAAGGGCTACCAGCGCCGCTTTGGAGCCATTTCGACCATTTTTTGTCTGAAAAATTCGTTTTTTAACCTTACCAAAATATATAACAATTCTAGACTTAGAATATCAACTGTGGCGCAGACCTCGCACAAATGCCTTGTAACGCTTGTCATGACAAGGTTAGCGTATGTTTTCTTTTTTTCGTCTTTCCGTGTTGATTTTCACTAAAAATGGTCGTAAAATACATACAGGTCGACGCGACGCGATTGGTCGCGCCGACCCCTTGGTCACGCGAACGCCTTTTGCTAGTTCACACGACGCGCCAGGCTTGCGTTCGCTACCTTATGGCGCTACGACTGTCGAAGGAATCAAAATATGAAGTATTCCGTATTTGCTACCGCTACCATTTGCGTTGCGTTATCGCTGGTCGCGTCCAATGCGCTGGCGGCTCGTCCATTCCAACGATTCATGCGCGCTCCTGTGAGCGCGCCAACAACCGAAGAGGTTAAAGTGGCTTCTGAAATCCAATCCATCGAATTTGGCAAGACGCAAGAGGGCGAAACGGTTACCGCCTACACGCTCATTAATAAAAATGGTCTGTCGGCTAAGATCCTCGACTTCGGCGGCGTTCTCTACGAGATGAACGTTCCGGACAAAAACGGCAAGTTCGAAAACGTCTCCTGCAATCTCAAGACCGTTGCGGAATATCAAACGGTTCGTCCCTTCTTCGGTTCGCTCATCGGTCGCTACGGCAACCGTATCAAGCTCGGTAAATTCACCTTGGACGGTCAGGAATACACGCTTCCGATCACGGATAAACCGAACGCGTTGCACGGCGGCGTAAAAGGCTTCGACCAGAAGATCTGGACCGCGTCCGCGAACTGCGACGAAAACGGCGCCTACCTCACCCTAAAATACACCGCCGCTGACGCAGAAGAAGGTTATCCTGGTAAGCTCGACGTCACCGTGGTCTACTCCCTCACCAACGACAACAAACTCACCATCGATTACACCGCCGTGACCGACAAGGCCACCCCGATCAACCTAACTAACCACACCTTCTGGAACCTCGGCGGCGCCTACTCCGGCTCCATGCGCGACACGATCCTGCAACTGAACGCGCCGAAGTACCTACCCACCGACGATACGCTCATTCCCACTGGCGAAGTCCTTAGCGTCGAAAACACCCCCTTGGATTTCACCACCGCTAAGCCGATCGGACAAGATATCGACAAAGTCGCCGAACCCCAATTCCACGGCGGTTACGACCACTGCTTCGTACTCGCCGACAAGCCCGCGGGCGAAATGGGGCTGTGCGCCATTGCAAAAGATCCTAAGTCCGGACGCGTCATGACGATCGAAACCACCGAACCCGCCGTGCAGTTCTACTCCGGAAACTTCCTCGACGGCTCCACCGGCGTCGATAACTATAAGTACGAAAAGCACTCCGCCTTCTGCTTAGAAACCCAACACTATCCGGACTCCCCGAACCAGCCGAACTTCCCCTCGACAATCCTCAAGCCGGGCGAAACTTATCGCCACACCACGGTTCACACCTTCACCGTCGAATGATTCACGACGCATAATGACAGGAATGAAAAATCGCACGACGATCAACTAAGAGGTCGTTTATGCACTCGTTGCTACGCTCGCTTTTGGCGCTTTTTCACCTTTTTTCCACGCGCGCCCCTGTTGATTCGTCGTTTTCCTGTTACAATTCCTAATCGATTCGCGCTTGCGCGCTTAACGAATTAGACGTTAATACCACTCTAACCGCAAGGAACGTATATACTATGGCTTTGTTTGAAATTGAAACGCCGGGTCACATCGTCATCGCTTGGGCTGATAACGAAGAAGGCGCTAAGGCGGTCCTCAAGGAAAACTATCCCACGGAAGATCCGATTCGCGTCACCAAACGCCCCCGAGACGCTTGGGTTATCTCCAAAGCCGCGTTGGGTCTCACCGGCGCCTACGAAGCATGCGACTTGGCGCGCGAATGCCTCTCGAAAGCGGCGGGTGATAAACTTCACGCCATTCGTATCTATATGAAAGAGACCGGCGTCGACTTGGAAAGCGCGCGTAAAACGATCGAATCGAATATCGTCTACGGCTGGTAAGTCGTCGCCAGGCGCGCTAACGCACGCTACGACCGTACAGGACGCGACGTTCCCCGAAAGAACGTTGCGTCTTTTTTTATCGTTACGTCTCAAGGTCATGCGTCCCGCCGCCATAAGCGACCGACACTACGCCCGGAATCGACGCTCACAGTACTTCTTTTCCCGGCCGAGGACTCTTTTCAAGCAATTAGCGCCGGGCGCCCCCCCGTTTAGACTCCTACCTTTCTGGTATAATCAACACGGGGTATCGTCGTGTCGCTGGAGGAGCGTTTTTCTCAATTCAGATGCGCTTTGACTGGCAAAAGGATGAGAAACACGCCGATAATTCCCGATGACGCGTCCGACGTCCCATACGCGCGACGCGCATGTTGTCACTATTATTCTCGCCAGCGTCAGGAGCGTCCATCGCAATGAGCGAATTACACGAAGAGTGCGGCGTTGTCGCCGTTTATCATCTACCACAAGCTACCGCCTCGCCACTATGTCCCACACAGGGCGCTAGCGAAGTCGCAAGACTCGTGCCAAGAATGTTGCTCGACCTGCAGAATCGTGGTCAACTCTCCGCTGGTATGACCTCGTATAACCCCCAGAGACAACCGCTGCTGAGAACATACAAAGACGTCGGATCCGTTGCAGAAGTCTTTCATCAGAGCCATGCCGACCTATATCGTCGACAAATGGACGAACTCGCCGGTTCAGCCGCGATTGGACACGTTCGGTACGCCACCAGCGGTCGCGAAGACAGCTCCTACGCACACCCATTCGAACGTACGCATATCAAGAAGAACAAATGGTTTAGCTTCGCATTCAACGGTCAATTAGCGAACTACGATTACCTCAAAACTCAACTTCTAGAGGCCGATCACAACTCCTGCTTTGCGCGCGAATCCGACGCGGAAGTCGTCTATCATCTTCTGTGTGCAGCGGTTAAAAATTCTGAACGTAATCTCGTTAAAGTCTGCCAGTCCCTCACGCGCCCGCTCGACGGCGCCTACAGTCTTGTCTTTCTCAACGCGCTGGGGGAAATGTTCGTTGCACGCGACCCGCACGGTATTAAGCCGCTGTGCTATGCCTTCGACGGGTCGCTCTTCGCCGCGGCAAGTGAAACCGTCGCGCTCTTTAACCTCGGCTTCACCCCGGAACAGATCGTCGACGTGCCCGCCGGCGCTATGGTCATTGTGACGCCTGAGCGCGGCGTTGAACTGCGCAAGTTCGCAGAATCCCCCAGAACGGCTCATTGCTTCTTTGAATGGATCTACTTCGCTAACGTCGCAAGCGTTCTGGACGGCAAGAGCGTCTATCTTGCTCGCAAACGCCTCGGGGAAGAGCTCGCGCGTCGTGAAACCGTTCCGCTCGACGAAGATTCCATTGTCGTGCCGGTGCCGGACACCAGTAAAGCCGCCGCCGACGGTATGGCGTACGCGCTCAAACTACCTTGCCTCGAAGGTCTTATTCGCAATCGCTACAGCGGTCGTACCTTTATCGAAGGCGGTCAGTCGCGCCAAAACAAGGCGAAAACCAAATACACCCCGTTGCCGCAGGTTCTTGAGGGGAAAAGAGTCTTTCTGGTTGAAGACTCCATTGTGCGCTCCACCACCATGCGCGTGCTCATTAAACGCATACGCGAAGTCGGACACGCCAAGGAAGTTCATGTGCGCGTCGCTTGCCCGCCGATCGTTGCGCCGTGCTTTTATGGTATTGACATGTCGACCTATAAGGAACTCTTTGCCGTGAAATTTCACGACAAATACTTCCCTATGAAAAACGCATGTTGCAACGACGATCTCACGACGAACTGGAATATGACACATGAGATCGAAATGGAAATGGAACAAGATCTTGGTTGCGACACTCTGCGATACCTGCCGACCTCCGCGCTCTCACGCGCCATTGGTCTACCGCCCCTGAGCCTGTGCCAGGCGTGCGTCAATCACGACTACCCCACCGAATGGGGGTGCAAAATGTCGGATCGCGCGCGAGAGATGTTCCTAAACGGCGTTGAAGGTCGAACTTACGAATGACGCGCGAGCTCACGTGAAACTTACCTCTTGAATAAAGGGCCTGTCATGATAAAGACGTTTACTCAAGATCAACTCTATGTGGAAGTGTGTAGCGACCGTGCAGAACTTGGTCGTCGCGCCGGCGCCGCCGCGGCTGAGGCAATCGCAGAGGCAATCGCGCGTCAGGGTCAAGCGCGTGTGATCTTCGCCGCGGCGCCCTCGCAAAACGAAACCCTCGACGCGCTCATGACAAGCGACTTGGTCGACTGGACCAAAGTCGTCGCAATTCATATGGACGAATACGTCGGTCTACCGCTCGACTCCAATGCTCGATTCGCGCGCTACCTCGACGAACACTGCTTCTCTCGAGCCGCGTTTAAAGAAGTACATTATATCGACCCGTGCAAGGACGAGCCGATAGACGTGCTCTTGAATCGCTATCGCGCGCTACTGGCACAAGCGCCGATTGACGTCGTCTGTATGGGCATTGGCGAAAACGGACACGTCGCCTTTAACGACCCGCCGGTGGCCGACTTTAAGGATCCAGAAGCTATTAAATTGGTACAGCTCGACGACGCGTGTCGCACACAGCAGGTCAACGACGGTTGCTTCCCCAGCTTCGACGCCACGCCTACGCACGCGCTCACGCTCACCGTCCCCACGCTGGCCAACGCCAGGCGTCAAATCTGCGCCGTGCCAGGAAAGCTCAAGGCCAACGCCGTTAAAAATACGCTTTTCGCCCCTGTGTCGACTCAATGCCCCGCAACGATTCTACGCACGCTGCCAGGCGCCGCGCTCTACCTCGACGCCGACAGCTATAGTCTCTGCGAAGAATAACAACTCTGAACGTCGATAACCTTTGTTATTACGTCGTTTATAATCACAATAGCAAAAACGTCTCTGCGCCCTGTGCGTCGCAATTACAAAAAAAGACGAGCGTCATTTCTTTTGTACGAAATGACGCTCGTCTTTTTATTTGCCAGTCATACGACTTACAAGAAGTAGTCGAAGCTCTTACGTTTAGATAGCTTCGCGCGCCTTGATCGCTTCGATCATATAGGGAATGACCTCGTTGAGATCGCCGACAATCGCATAATGCGCAATCGAGAAGATCGGCGCATTCGGATCGGTATTAATCGCGATGATCTTCGCGGAATCTTGCATGCCAGCGCGATGCTGAACCGCGCCGCTAATACCACAAGCGATATACAGCGCCGGGCGAACCGTCGTACCGGTTTGACCAACTTGGTAGTCGCCGCTGATAAAACCGCCGTCGACTGCCGCGCGGCTGGCGCCCACGGCGCCGCCCAGAGCATTGGCCAGGTCGAAGATCAGCTGGAAATTCTCTTTACTGCCAACGCCGGCGCCTCCAGCGACGACAATACGCGCGCCCTTGAGGTCGACTTTCTTCTCTTCGACAAAGCGATCGAGCGCTTCGACAACCAGTAGTTTGGGGTCGAGCGCGAACTGCTCGCGCGTAACCTGTCCTTGACGCGCGACGTCGGGCTCCTTTTTCGGGAAGACGCCTTCGCGAACCGTCGCCATTTGGGGCCATTGCTCCGGATTGATAATCGTCGCAATGATATTGCCTCCGAACGCTGGGCGGATTTGTAGCAGAATATTCTTGTGTTCTTCTTTGGTCTTTGCGTCGACCACGTTGTCGATTTGCAGATCGGTGCAGTCGGCAGTCATACCGGATCGAGTGGCGGAGGCGATACGCGGCGCAACGTCGCGTCCGGTCGGGGTAGCGCCGTATAGCACGATTTGAGGCGCGTACTTCTCAATGAGCTTTTCCACAACGTACGCGTAAGGGGAGCTGGTGAAGCGTTTCAGGTTCGCATCGTCGACCAGATAGACGGTATCGACGCCCTGAGCAATGAGAGTTTGCGCGAGATTTTCCACTTGATAGCCGATCAAAATCGCGCCGACTTTGACCTGCAGTTTATCAGCTAATTCACGTGCCTTACCGCACAATTCCAGCGAGACGTCCTGGAGTTTACCGTCCTCTTGTTCCGCGTAAACCCAAACTTCGCCTTGAAGATTTTTTCGATTCATGAACTTTGTCCTAATTCTCTTGTCTCTTGGGAAATACCAGTTAGTTCAGCGCGAGGCGTCGTCGCCACGCAAGCGCCAGGTTTTAACCCAAGGTGCGGTCTTTTACTAGCTCGCCGATCAAATTGCGCACGCCCTCGCGCGTGGCGGGCACTTCGCAACTGCCTGATTTCGTCAAGACGATCGATTGCACGCGATAGACCTTCGTCGGTGAACCGGCGAAACCGCAACGTTCCAGATCCGCGTTAATATCGTCCATGGACCACTGTTCCAAACGATCTTCATCCGCGAGCGTTTGACCTTCGGTCATTTCCAGAGGCGCGCGCTTGTGCTTATTGCGCATCATTTTAATCGCGGCGACCGGACGAGGTTCATTGGCCGCTTCAAGGACGGTAACCAAGGCCGGCAATTGCGTCTTAACGATTTCCCAACCGTTGCCAAGGGAGCGCTTGAGCGTCGCGGTCTTACCTTCCACGTCGATGATTTCCAGCAGATAGGCGATTTGAGGAATGCCCAACTTTTCGGCGCATTGCGGTCCGGTCTGTGCGGTGTCGCCGTCGATCGCCTGACGACCGCAGAAGACAAAGTCGAATTCGCCTACCGTCTTGACCGCTTGCGAAAGTATATAGCTTGTCGCCAAGGTATCGCTACCGGCGGCGCGACGGTCGCTAATGAGAATCGCACGGTCAGCGCCACGATAGAGGCATTCGCGCAAGACGTCAGCCGCCTTCGCCGGACCCATGCTAATCGCCGTAACGGTTCCGCCAAAACGATCTTTAACTTCAAGAGCCGCTTCCAGAGCGCTCAAATCTTCCGGGTTGAAAATAGTAGGAAGCGCGGCGCGATTAACCGTGCCGTTCTCGTTCATCGCGTTCCCTGTAATATTGGAAGTGTCGGGCACTTGTTTGACCAACACGATCGAGCGGTATGACACAAAAAACTCCTTCAAAACCTTTATAGTAACGCTCACGTCGCACGCGCGGAGAAAGTCGACGCGTCACGGCGTGAAGCTCCTTAATTCTAAACCCAATGAAACCTTCTGTTAGCGGTTCGGCTGACGCACCGTGGTCGCAGCGGGTCGCGCGGCGCGCGGCGCCGTTCCAGCGGGGTTATTCGCCGGAGCGGTCGACGGAGTCGTTGCTGCAGAACGCGTTGCGCCGGTCGAGGTTGCAGCGGCGCCAGTCGCAGGACGCGTTGCGCCGGTCGCGGTTGTAGTAGCGCCGGTTACAGAACCAGCGGCGACGCCGGCAGACGCGGCGTTAGTTGCGCCAGCGGAGGCGGCGTCCTTCGGACGGCACGCGACTTGTAACGTGGCGGCGAGCGTCTCGACGTCGACGTCAACGGACGCGACTTTGCCGTCCCCGCCGATGAGAATAAGCGTCGGAATTTCCGTCACCCCGTAATAAGCCGCCAGTGAGGTCTGCTTGGCGTCGACCGTCGCGCGATCGGAGAGCATGATCCAAGGAAGCTTATGTTCCTGGAGATACTTCGTCATATCGGCGGCGTCCGCGTCTAAATTATAGCTTACAATTTCAAATCCGTAAGGATGGTACGCTTCATAAAGTTCCGCGAGTTGTTCGTGCAACAGCGGACTCGGCTCGCACCAGGACGCCCAGAAATCGACCACAACGACATGACCGGCTACCGATTCTTTATCAAACGGCTTGCCCTGAGGGTCTAACCCGTGCCATTCAAAGAGATTGCCCGGAAGATTGTAGTAACGAATCGTACCGTCGAGCAACTGCAACGCCGCCTTCGCGTGGGAATCGGTCGATTGAGAAAACGCCTGGCGAATCGGCGCCCAAACCTTCTCCGGAAGGTCAGGCGCGCTATTATTTTCCGCAATCACCATGATCGGAAAAACCAAGTCGATCGTAATTTCCGACGCGATCGGGTGAGCAATTACAAATTCCTGCACCTCTTGCATGAGCGCGAGAAGCTCCGCGGTCTTACCCTGACGTTCGGCAACGTCGGCAATTGCCTCTTGGAAATAGATCCCCTTGAAGGCGACCGCCGCGTCCTGACCGTCTTCCAGACTCTGTACGCGCTTGTTCTTCTCCAATGCATCGGCATAGACCTTCAGTTTCGGAAGATAGGTCGTGGAATCTAAACGCGCCTGATAAGAGAGCGCCTCGCCTTTGACTGAAATCGCCTTAATAAACAGTTCGTCGCTGATCTGTTGCGACAGCGTACGATCGGCGCAAGCGCTCACGGTCGCGAGCATCTTAGTGAGCCATGCAGTGTATTCTTCTTCGGTTTCAAAGACCAGCTCCATTTCAAAGAGCTCAGCGGCCTTGGCCATAAGTTCCTCAGGCGTAGCGTTTTGTGGCACGACAAATTCGCTTCCGTCTGATTTCTTCGGGGTAGCGGTCGGCAACGCGCCTTGTGCGGCGGTTCCTTGCGCGGTCGCGGCGGTAGCGCCGGGCGTGGTCGTGACAACGGGCGTTGCAGCGCCGGGCGTAGCCACAGTCGGGGCTTGCGCGGCGGTCTGAGGTTGAGTCAGGGGACGGGTCACGCCCGGGGTTTGTGGCGCGGGCGCTACTGTTCCTTGAGCCGCGGCGCTAACCGCGGCGTTCTGCGCGGCGGCAGTTTGTGCGGCGGCGTCAGCGCGACCCGCTAAACGTTGACCCAAACGCGTTCCTTGAGCTTGGCTTTGGCATGGTAACGACGCGACGACTAAGGTCGCGATCAGGCATATGTTTGTCAGTGCGCTTTTCATTCTAAACTTAAACTCTCCAAACCTAATCTCGCGTTCGCGAACGTACACACAGGCGCTACGCGCGCGAACCAATCGTCTGTCGTGGCGCGCCTCCTTGGGAGTATAGCAACTAAACGCCGTTGTTAAAACAGATATTTTGCGTTTTTTTCTATTGTGAATTTCCCGCGCGCTCCAGAGGGCTACGCGTGGTTACGCATTCTGCTGATTTGAAGCGTTTTGAGTAAAGATTGCGACCTCCGCCGGCGGGTAGGATCGCCTCTTTTTCGGGTTAATTTCCGCCTGTAGTAGATCGAAATCGAATCGATTGTCAGCCTCGATTACAAAGATCGAATCCACCGGGGCGCGCTGGCGTAGCGTCTGCAGTAGCTCAAGCATCTGCTCTTGACGTTCCACCCAGAAATCATAGGGCGGTGAACAAAAGACCAGCCAGGGCGTTTCCGTGGGCAAATCCACCTGGGAATAGCGCTCAATTGGCGAGCGCGCCTTGACGGCCAGAGCTTCCGCGCGCGCTAAGTTGCGCCCCCAGAAGAACGCGTCGGTCGTTATGAGTTCAATGCGCTCAGAAATACCAGGCGCCTTCTCCTCCAGTAGGCGAATATTGCGTCGTGTCACGCGCGCGGTCGGAAAGTGTACCTCCAACAACGTGGCAGTGCGCGCCCCGCGACTGAGCGCCTCAAAACCCAAGGCTCCTGTGCCCGCAAATAGATCGAGCACATGCTTGCCGCGACAACTCGTCCCCAAAAGGTTAAATACCGCCTCGCGTACGCGCTCCTTCATTGGACGCACGCGTCGGTCGCCGCCGTATTCCAACTTCGTACCGCGATATAGACCGCCGATCACGCGCAAACCGACCGCGTCCCCGCGATCGCCGGGCTCGCTGCCTACGTTACGATTGCGCTTGCCACGCGATTTGCGCGCCTTGTCATTCGAGTCTGGCGCCGACGCCTCGTCCTCGTCGTCAACGGAATCCTGCCAAGAGTCGACCATGCGCGCCGCGCGCGTGTGCTTGTCGTCCAACTGACGATACAGCTCCCGACTGGACTGATACGGAGTTATCGGCAAATCGCCTACGTACTCCTGCTTGCGTTTGTTCGCTCGCGCCTTGGCGCTCGGTCGATTCTTTTTCAACGAAATCTTCCCTATTTTATCAGCAATCACAGAAAAGAAGAAAAAAGCGACTTGCTTTTTACCCGCCTCTTCTTTATACTAACGCTATCGGTCGGCTTACGCTTTTTAGCCGCGCTAACCGACACGATTTGGGTTAATTGTACTGGTTTTTTCACGACGCGCCAGACGCCCCGATAATAACGGCGTCTGCTCGCTCTTGAACGCTACGCTCGTCTCGGCGCGCCACGCGGTTCTGACAGGAAAGATTCATGAAAAAATTTATCGTCGCGCTGGCGTGTGTCGTTAGCGCTTGCCTCACTGTGGGATACGGTATCGCTCAAGAGACGAACGACGACGCGACCGTCGCGCTCGCGCGTACCGATACGCCGGAATATCAAACCTTTGCCGGCAAGATGACGGAATATAAATCGTCGCTAAAAACCCTGCGCGGTCTGAAAGATAAATATCAAACCGCTTCTGCGGAGGAAAAAGATAAGATCATCGCGGAATTCACTCCCCTGGTGCAAGCGACCGCGAAACAACAAAAAGAACTCGTTCCACTTGCGCTAAAAGCGTACGTCTCCGTCAATGGCGAAAACGACGAACTACGCGCGTTCCTCTGCTCGATGTTACAGTGGTCGGCGGTCAATCGCGAAGCGTACGAAACCGCGTATGATATCGCTAAGGTCGTCTTCGAATACCCGTTGCCCCCCAATGGCGAGATCCTCTACGCCGCTGCCGCCTACGCAGCATACTGCACTATGAATCTCGACGACGCTAAAGCTTGGGGAATGAAGGCCGAGGAAGCCGACGCCTTCCGTAAAGTCGACCCCAACGACGAAATGCATATCGAATATAATCTCAAGATCAATATGCCGAAATGCATAGAAGCGTGGGCAAAAGAGCAAGAGATTCGCAAAGCCGAGGCGGAAGCGGACAACCTACCGCGCGTCGTACTCAAGACGACCAAGGGCGATATCACGCTGGAACTCTTCTTGAACGAAGCGCCGATTGCCGTCAATAACTTCCTGACGCTCGTTAAAGACGGTTTCTATACCGACGTGCCGTTCCACCGCGTCCTGCCGTACTTCATGGCGCAAGGCGGCGACCCGACTGGAACCGGCGCCGGCGGTCCGGGTTACTGCATTAAATGCGAATGCAGCAAGCCGAACGCCCGTAAGCACTTCCGTGGCTCCCTCAGTATGGCGCACGCGGGAACCAATACCGGCGGTTCTCAATTCTTCCTGACCTTCGTGCCGACCTCCTTCCTCGACGGTCGTCACACCGTCTTCGGTCGCGTGATCGACGGTATGGACGTTCTCTCCGATATCCAACGTATCGACCCGGAAAAGGAATCTGACGCCGCGCCCGATAAGATTATCGAAGCAAAGATTCTCCGCGGAGAACCCGGCCCGTTTGAAAAACTGCCCGAAAGACGCTAAGCTACCCGCCGTACTTGCGCGAAAACGCGCCTGTTAATTATCATTTTCGCTCGAGCGGCGCGATTTATACGCCGCTCAGCTCTAACCAATTCAACTCTCGTGATTCCAATGGATAATGACTCCGCTTTAACGAAAAAGCGTATCTTGGTGGTTGACGACGACCCCGCTATCTCCGAGTCGATTAAGCTCGCGCTGGAAAGTTTCGGCTACGAAGTAGAAACCGCAAGCGACGGCGCCGTCGGTCTATGCAAAGCCGAAAGGCGAAGACCTGACTTAATGATTCTCGATATGATGATGCCTAAACGTAGCGGCTTCCTCGTATTGGAGACCTTACGTCAAAACGATTATTTCCCCACGCGTATCATTATGATCACCGCGAATGAGGGCAATCGCCATAAAGAATACGCCGAAAGCCTCGGCGTCGACGCCTATCTTCGTAAGCCGTTTGAAATGAGCGAACTGCTCGCGACGATGGAACGCGTTTTCAACGAAAAATAGTCGTCCTCTCGGCGTCGCTGGAATCGACCATGGAACAGAATCGCTACGAATTCGCCTTTGAACGCTATCTTCGCGCCATTGGTCGTCCCTTTATCTCGAATCGTCAGGAGCGTCGTTTCGCACTCAACGACGGAACGACGCTCAAGAATTTTGACTGTCTCGTAACCAGTCGCGGGGGAATTAATTGGATCGTCGACGTAAAAGGTCGTCGCTTTCCCGGCGGTACGACGTCCCCTAAGTACTGGAAGAACTGGATTACCGAAGACGACCTCACCGGTCTGATTCGTTGGGAAGGCATTCTCAGCGGCGACGGCTCGCAATACCTCGACCGCTCGCTCTTTGTCTTTGCCTATCACGTGCTCGGCAGTCAATCCCCCATAGCGTCGGAGCGACTCTTCCGCTACCGTGACGCTTACTACGCCTTTCTTGCCGTTCCACTGAGTCTCTATCTGGAAGAAGCTAAGTTTATCTCGCCAAGGTGGCATACCTACGAAGTGCCGACGCGACGATTCCAGCAGATCGCTACGCCTGTCGACGAGTTCTTTAAATACGACGGACAATTAGTCTTCTAGAAGCAGTTTCACAACTCTTCCTCGAATTAGAGATAATCGCCTCATAGCGGAACCCTGTATTTTCTTCCTGCAATACGCAGTATCATAGCGACAGTGGGTACGTGTGTCAGAAGAAAGTTACAATAAGCGTTCCGATGAAAGGAGGAGGACGGTGGACGAAAAAGGCTGGAACTCCCGTTGACCACTAGCGCCCAACGGGAGTTTTTACTAGCGCTACCCGTGCTGTCGTAAAAAGGAACCGTCGGCGCGTTGCTTGCCCTTTGATCTTGGTTATGAAACAGCGTCTACAGGTGAACGTAGCGCGATTATCTTACATTCTCCCTTTACGCTCCGTGTCTCTTAAACGCCTATTGACTTTGGCGCCTTCGGCGTCGTCTTTCTATCAAATGCTAGGCGTTCATGCGTCTGTGTTATTTCATCGTCCGACTCTTCGCCGCCGACTTGATCTGACGTCGCACGTGACGTCGTACAAAGGCATAAAAAAACCACGCGTGAACGTTCATGACGCTCGCACGTGGATAGAAGTTTAACTCAGAACGACGACAAATCTAAGGCTTTTGTTCTCAGTCAATTAGAGTTCGGTGGTCGTTTCTTTGCCGTTGATCGTCGACGCAGCGCGCCACGCGGTCAGATTGACCGTGTCAGAGATGAAACGAACGGAACCGTCGAGCATTGAGGCGTTCACGCCAGCGGAGTGATCGCTACGCACCGGGAAGGTCGCGTTGCCCCAACCACGACCGGAGAAGTGACCGTACATCGGGGGAGAAAATTCATCCG
>JAUNMR010000031.1:0-15085 GCA_030537455.1 Planctomycetia bacterium
CGCCCGTGGCGCCCCGCCCAGCGGGCGGGGCAAGCCGGAGGCTTTAGCCTCCGGATAAAATAAACCACACGCTAGGATGGTACGAGAGCGGCGCCGAGACCAACGCTGGCGCAATAAGCAAAATGAGCGTCGTCAATGAGTTAAAGACAAAAATAAAACGCTTGGGAGGCGACGAATTGCGCGACGCCGCGTCGTGGCGCAATTACATCCGATATGCGTTGTATAGACAGGGTCGAATTTGACGAGCGCGGAGTGCGCAGAAGCAACGGCGGATTTTTTGTTCGACTCATGCCACAGCCGAACGAACGTGCTATTTCGGGTAAATCAGTTCTATAAGACGCCTTAACCGACTAACGCTTTTATCCGGAGGCTAAAGCCTCCGGCTTGCCCCGCCCCTTGGGCGGGGCGACGCGTGCGTTGCCCGCGTCGTAAAAAACCACAAGGGTGAGTCATAGCGTTTGGTTCGTATTATCCGGAGGCTAAAGCCTCCGGCTTGCCCGTGGCGTAAAAAACGCAAGCGGTCGTGAGAGCTGTTAGTCAATTGTCGTCGTCGACGTGTAGGGATTGTCACGGCTAACTTCACTGTGCGACGCCTTGCGCCTGATCAACTTTTCGCCGCGGCGTACCATTCCTTTGATCACCTCGTCACATCTTCTTTATCCCAGCAGGACGAACGTCGTCGGGCAGAAAGTTCGCTACGAACGGCTCGTCATATAAATCCAATCCCTCGGCGTCCTTTTTACGTAGAATCTCAATCTCTTCTGACGTAAAGCGCCCTTCGGGAATTTCAAAGACGCACAGATGGCCTATGGCCAATGGCGGGGATAGATGAATAAGCTTAGACACAGTCGGTTCATTCACCGCCGCCCGTTTTAGATTCCCGAGTTTTATAAGTTGAAGAGGGGGAAGATTGAGCGTCTGACTATTCTTAGGGGATTCTTTTCTTTTGCGGTAGAAGCCTAAAATTCCCCGATTCTCGATACTGTCAGGATCTTTTTCAAGATCTTCAGCCAAAAAATCCATAATGAAGTACGGCTTTCCTCTTTCGAGTTTTGCGTCATGGTACTCTCTGATGAGTTTAATTGTCTCCGGCGGAGTTCCTTCCTTAATAAAAAACCCAAATCCATGATTGATTCTACGGTCGTTATGCTGTATCAAATAGGGGTGGATTCTATCATCGTACAATTCCATCAATTGCCTCGTTGAATAAAGAAACAAAATCGTTGTTGATGAAAATGCGAAGCAAGTAGTTGACTTCGTTGCTTTGGGGATTGGCATGTTTATCTGCTACCAGTTCAGCAAAGAACTCGTCTTGACTATTTTTGCCATATTTGCTTTGCCGCCAAACGCCTCGTTTTTCGTACTCGGCGGCAAGTTGCTCTGCATAGCTATACCTCGCGCCGAAATTAACATCGGTCTTGAGCATGGTCATATACGAATGTCCAAGCTCATGCCATATTATATCACCGGGCGTTTTCGATTTCCAGTTGCCACTACGGCTCTGTCGGTCGATTATTCTTTGTAGTCGTGACAAAGAGAGATTTTGAAAGCTGATCGTAAGCGTGTCTTGATTATACTGTGCGACCTCCAAGTTCAGATGATCGACAAAAACGATCTTTGCTACAGTTCCAGGGGCGCCGAACATTTCAAAAAAACGCGCTGTTTCCTTGTTCACGAGGTTGGCGTACTCGAGTTCAACAGGTTTTTTGGAATGCGTGTAATCAGCGTCGATTCCCAGTTTCTTAATCTGCGCTCGTGATTCCTCTAACGTGGCAGGCGCCGTTTCTTCTGCAAACTGCGCGAACTGCTTTCGTTGTCTGAAGATTGCTTGACGCCTTTGCTCGCGTTCTTCGAGTTCGCTTTCTGTGTACGGCGTTACCGTCGGGAGCGTCCATTTCGGTTTCAGAAGGTTGACAATAAATCCCTTATATTTTCCGATTAAATCTAAGGGCATAAGGTTGTACTGCCCTTCGACTCCCCGTTCGACTTTGGACTTCTTGCGTGTTCTATTCCGCGCTAGTTCCACGCCGATTCCTTGCAAAGCCTCTTCTGGCGTGGCGCACTTCAGATACGAGCGATTCACAATTTCCTCGCTCTGCGTTGACTCGTCGTCTGTCACGCCGGCGACGGCGAACGTCCGTTTGGGAGGGCAGGATTTAGTTTGGGTTTGAGGGGAGTCGGACTTGCCCCTTTGTACAGATTTTCGACTGGTCTTCTTTTGGCGGCGAGCCACAAGATCGGCGTAGATCTCCTTTAACTCTTCCTGCGCCTGAAGCTCCTTGAATTCTTCCTTCGCCTGTTGTTCCGCGAGAGCCTCTTTATAAGTCTTAGGAATAGCCTTACCGTTGCCGGTGGGAATCCAGTCAACGTAGTCTCTGAACTTATCGCTCCACTTGTACTCACGACCATTGAGCCACACGCTTGGTCGGCGACGATTGTTCTTGTATCTCACAAAGTACTCCTTTTCAGTGTTTTCATAGCTTCAATTACACTCCATTATGAAACTGATAGCTCTCTCTTAGCTGACGTTTTTAAACACTTTATTGAAGAACGTCAGGCTAGACAAACGTGTAGCGTTCGACGCGTACACGTGACAGACGCCGTTATAAATTACGCCCTGGATTTTGTCAAGCTGCCTTTAAATTAACATGTTCGTTAAAGCCAGCGTCGCGATCAGGCGTCGCGTGAAGTATAGCGCTCTAAATCGGCAGCGAAAAGATCGTGCATATCGCACCGTACATTACGACGTATATAAGACGTTATGAAACGGTACGCTTTTATCTTTTGACTTGACGCGCCGGTTGAGAGGTCGCGGAGACTTGCGTTCCATGGCGCTGTTGACTGTTGTAAAATATATAAATAAACAACTTATTTATATCAATTGGCGATTCGTCGAAGTCTTTGGCACAGTAACAAGAAAAGAGAATCTATTTGGTAGTGATACTCTGAAACAGAATCTTTACGACGTCGTTTTGATTGTTGTACTCCTTCGTCAAGAAATAAGCGACCGCGCGCAAAGTCGAATCGACTCGCGCGCGGCCGGGCGTCCTCAGGCAGGAACGATTTTATCGTCTAGCGTCCAGAGTCGCCTCGGCTCAGTTGCGTCGCGTAATAGGGTGAACGCACGACGCTTGGCGCCGGGGGGCTTTTTAACGCAACGAATATGTTCGTTACAGTTCTGCGAGGCGCGCCGCTAGAATAACGAATTTTGGATCTAATATTAAATTAATTTAGATTAATTTTTGGGCGGCGTAGGGATCGTTTCAATTTCTTCCTCGTCGTCTCCTAAGTCAAAGGATTCGTCGAGTTGCAACGATAGTTCCTCGGTCTGGTCCGTTGCGTCTGTCGGCGCGTTTGTATCCAGTAGGATTGTGCTCGCGCCATCGAGCGTCACGTTAGGGTTTGCAATCCCAGGCGTCGCAACGTTTGACGCGCTATCGACGGCATTGCTCTGCGCCTGAGGCGTAATGAGCGTATTGCTCGGCGTGGGCGCGGCATTCAATGAGCCTGTCAGGTTTGCGCCGACGTTTGCTGTTTCCGGCGCAAAGTTCGGCTGCGTTAGGATTTCCACCAGGCGTCTTTTCGATTTGCACAGCGTCACAATGCGCTCAAAGACCAGATCCGGCTTGCCGTTGGACAGGCACAGCTTATGCTGACGCACCCCGGTCTTGGAGTGGAGCTTGAGGTCGACGCGTTGCGGCGCGCCAGAGTAGGGCGTTGGAACGAAGAATACCCCGTCCTCCGACGCCAAACGCGCCGCGTTTTCAAAGTAGAAGAGCGGAATATCGCCCAAATTGAAGTCAACCACCGCCTGAGCGTGCGCGTCCAGACCTTGAACGCGACCGCAAGGCAGGATCTTAAGGCGCATAGCGCGACCGCTTGGGCGAATCGCGCTCGGCTCGAACGCTAAATTATAACGCGTACCGTGACGCAAAAGCGCGACGGAACCGAACTGGTCGATTTGCTCGAAATCCCCCGCCTTGGTGTAGTAGACCTGGTTCGTCATCGGCTCAACGACCTGGAGATAGTAGGGCTCATCGGGTGCAAGGAACCAATCGGCGTCGGGCGCTTCCAGGGTCGGACTTGGCTGTAAGGAGAAGCGCGATTCGTCTTCGCCGAGCCAGTCACGGTCGCGACGACCGATCTGATTGCGCGCCAGTTCCGAGTCGAGCCACAAGGGCCACAGGCGCGCTATCTCCACGTCAAGTCGTTGTAACGCCGCACGTTGCGACTCGCTGATCGTTAGCGCGCTCAGGTCGATTTGTGCGATAGCAAGCGTTTCGTCCAGGAGTTTGTGCGCGTCGGTCGGCGACAGCGTCGCTCTCGTGTCGACCAGACTCGGCGCGCTCACGGCGCTAGGCGCAAAGTGTTCTGCACCCGGCGCAGTGATACCGTCGAGGTCGACGTCCTCCGGTAAGGGCGCGTCGTTCTGAATGACCTGGCTAAACCCTTGAAAGAGCGGGTCATTTGCGAGTCGGCGCATTTCCTCTTCGGTGAGAATTTGCTGCGAGCCGTCGCCGAGATCGAGTTGTAAGTCGGGCGCATTAAGCTCTTGCGTAGATTGCGGTTGCGCAACTTCCGTCTCTGTGATCGGCTCCGGAGTGGGAACCGGTTCGGGCTCCGGCGTTTCCGGGTTAGGCGCCACGGACAGTACCAGCGGTCCATCTGGCGTACCGGTCGCGTCAGGCTCTTCGGGACTGAGTATAAGTTCCGATTCCACAATGCCTGGCTCTGACGTTAGCTCGAGCGCGACCGCGTTGGGACGCGCCAGAGGCGTCAAGCACGCGGCGCCAAGGAGCGTCGCGAATAAACCAAGCGACGCCTTAACTTGCGCAGTATGTAATCGTGTCATTTCGCCTCCTTCGTAAAGACAGGCTAGTTAAGCGCTAATCGACGTCGTCTAAACGACGCGTGAGCAGTGGTTACGCGTTGAGGTAGACTCCGACTATTCCGGCTGGGTCAGACCGAGCGCGCACAGTTTTTCATAAGCTTCGTCTCGTTCGCGACATCGCGCCAGACCTTGCCAACTCGGGTCGCCGTAATTCTCAACGTCTGCGCGCGACGCCGGAAGTTTGCCTGCGGCGGCGAGGCGCTGTATCAGCTCCTGATCCAAACGCGTGAGCGTCTGCGCGTTCAGAACGTAATCGCTAAAGGCGTCATAAGCTAATGGAAAGAGCGGCTTTACGATCTGCTCCCCGATAACCGTCGCGTACTTGCGAATCTCCTGTTGCGCGTGACTCTCCATGCGTAACGCAAGGAAATGAAATAGGTTATGTAGGTCGCATTTCCAATATGCTTGCGTATAGGTGGCCAGTGGTAAATCTTTGCGCGCCTGCTCGCGCGCGACGCCTTGTGCAATGCGTTCCTCGTAGAGTCGACGCGCCGCGGCATGGAATTGCGCCTCCGCGTCGCTAAGCGCATGACCTACCTCTGGTTCGAAAAAGCCGTCGCTACCCTGGCGGTTCGAGGTCGCCTGACGACGCCACGCCTCCGGCGCGGTCGTTTGTGCGCTATCGATTGCGACGGAATAGCGCGTGGAATATTCATTGACCGACGCGGTGCGATGGCGTATCCACTGTCGCCACAAGTCCATAGGCGCGCGCACTAGCAGTTTAACCTCCGCCATTTCAAAGGGCGTCGTGTGACGATGACGCATGAGGTAGCGAATAAGTGTGCGATCGTCGCTGACCGATTTCGTACCGGCGCCGTAACTTACGCGCGCCGCCTGAACGATCGCGTCGTCCGACCCCATGGCGTCGACCAGGCAGACGAACCCGTCGTTAAGGAGCTTAAACTTTTGCCAGCGAAGTTGTTCCAACACTTCGTGGTTTGACGACATGTCCTTGTCCTTTATCCTAACCGCGCGACAAGCGCGTAAGGTTATTTATTTAAGTTGTTTAATATTACCAGTAATGAGCGATCACGGCAAAGTCGCCAGAGCGTCGAGGAGCGTTCCTTTGGAATACAGACCGCGCAGTACGATCGGCTGATCCGGCGCATCGGGCGTAAAGATCATGAGCGTCGGCACTTGGCGCGCGCCCTGTGCGTCTAGTAGCGCGTTAATCGCGAGAATATCGGGCGTTTTCGCGTCAAGATTGGTCCAGTCGGCGGTGAGCGTGAGCACATTCTTGGCGTCGAAAGCCGCCTGGACGTCTTCGGTGTGTAAGATTGTCTTTTCGAGGAACTTGCAGTTCATACACCAATCTGCAGTAAAGTCGACGGCGACCACGCGCCCTTTAGCAAGTTCCTGCTGGAGCGTCTCTTGGTCGAAGAGCGCCCAGTGCGCCTGCTCTAATTGCCCGGCGCGCTGCGCTTGAACCGCCCAGCGCGTGAGTTTTGCGCGACTAGCGCTCTGGAGCGTGAGACGATTGGGATTGTGTGGAAAATCGTATGAAAATATCGTCACGCACGCAACGACCAGGATCGACACGAGCCAACCGACCGCCTTCTTACTGGGCGCTCCGTATTCAAATTGATTGCGTCCGATATTCCAGCAGGCGAACCACACGGCGAATAGTAGCGCAACGGTCGGCAGTTGGACGTCTATCGGTGCGGAGTAGAGAATCCACACAGTCGCGATCAGTAGGAAGTAACCCATTGCCTTACGAAAGGTTTCCATCCACGGACCGGGTTTGGGAAAGAATTTTAGCAGTTCCGGAAACGCCCCGGCGATTAGGAAGGGGGACGCCATGCCCAGACCGATCACAAGATAGACGACCACGACCAGCCCGATATTGCCTTGCTTGGTCGCTTCACTTGCCCAATCGAGCGCGGGACTCAGTAGCGGGGCGCCACAGGGAATCGCCAGGAGCGTGGTAATAATCCCTTTAAAGATCGCGCCGACCGGTCCTTCTTTCGAGGTCAGTTGCGTCGATTTCTCACCCCCGACAAAGGCGGGAACCATGAGTTCCCAGACTCCCATGAGGCTCAGCGCCATCGCAAAGACGATCACGCTCATAATGATCTGAAAGAGGGAGCGCGTGAACAAAAAGCTCAATCCGACGCTTGCGAACGCCAGAACGCCAAAGACCAGTAGCACGCCGCACGTGTACCACACGTTGAGCAGGAACGCGGAGGCGCGACTCTTACCGGCCTGTTCAAAGAATGAAAGGATCTTCAGCCCGACGACCGGTAGCACGCAAGGGGTAATATTGAGTATCAGACCGCCGAAAAACGCGGTCAGTAGTAGAATTACGAAGGAATGCTGAGCCAAACGGTTTTGCGCGCCCGCGGTTCTTTCCGCGTTGGAGTTGGGTAGAGAAGCGCCGGACTCTTGCGCCTCGGGGGAGGTTTCGGTCGTGGCGGAGGCATTGGCGATTTCAACGGCGCTTGCGAGCGCCTGGTCGAGCGCGTCGTAGCTCTGGGCGAATTTCGCGGTGAAATCGACTTTCTGTGGCACGCACGCGCCATCGTGCGCGCTGGAGCACGCCAGTGCGTCGACCGTGCCCGTGATCGTTGCCTCGGTTAGATCGAGCGCGTCGGCGGCGCTGTAGATCGGCGTGAGCCACAGCGCGTCCCCTTCTAGTTCCTCCAGGCGCTGACCGTCGGCGTCTTGCTCGACGCGCCAGTGTGTCGCCAGATGCGTTTGACCCAGCGTCAGGGACGCGTCGCTTGCGTTCAGGTTAATAAAGGCGGTCGGCTTGCCCCCGGCGCCTTGGGTGGCGGTGTAGATATGCCATGGCGGCGTCGCGGTGGTCTTAACGACCAGTATCGCCACGGGCGACTTTTCACCCTGACGCCATAGGGGCGCAAGTTCGAGGTTCGAGGCGGAAACCACCGACGCGGAGACGCTCAGCGGCGCTACAGGCGCGCCGACCTCCGGAAGGAGTCCTGCGCCGGGCGCGTCGAGACCAAATTCTAACGCAGAGTAGGAGAAGGGAGAATCTTGGGCGACAACCGGCGCCGTAGCGTAAAGCGACGTCGCCAACGTTAATACAAGCGTCAGCAGAGCCAAGGAGAAGGCGCGAGCCGCGCGTGAAAGGATGCTCGTGTCAGTGGCATACATTGGCGTACCAATGGAGATGGCGTTCAAAATAAAATGCGCAAGAGCGCGACGATAAACCCGGTCTTTGATTATATGCAATTCGAGGGAATTGACGATAGGGGGCGCGCGCCGCGTCAACCCCTAACACGTACGCCGACGCCTGTAAATACCGTATGCGACGTGTTAATTCCGAACTTTATTTCAGTATATTACAGTATATATTTGTTTGACGACAAAGGAAGTCGATCCGACGTCGACGTTCTATATTCTAATATGCAAAAGGGTCGCGTAGACGACAAGAAAATAGAAAAGACCGCATTGCTTGTGTGCGTTGCGGTCTTTTTGCCATCGTTCGCCGACGTCGCTGGTCGGCGAACGTTCGGGCAGGGACTACGCGGCGTTGCGTTCCAGGTCGCGACGTATCTGAATGAGCGCTTCCTTTTGCTGTCGGATATTCTCGAGGATTTGACGCGAACGTTCTTCGAAGAGTCGTTCTTTTTCGTCGAGTCGCCCTTGGGTTTCAAGCAGACGCACCGCGGCGTGGTCGCTTTCGGCGCGCAGGCGTTGCAGTTCCCTCTCTCGTGCGGTTAGCGCGCCGGCCTTTTGCGCGTATTCGTCTTCGCGCGCCTGCGCCGTGGCGCTCTGTCGCGCCAGCTCGTCGCAACGCAATTGCAGTTGCGACTCACGACGCGCCTGTTCCTTTTCACGCGCCTCACAGGCGATTTCCGCCTGTTCTAACTTAGCAAGTCGCGTCGCTAGGGCGCTTTCGCGCGCGGTGAGTTCCTGCTCGTGCGCGTTGCACTGACTTTCACGCCGACCGATCTGTAGTTCGCGCGCATTCAGTTGCGCGTCCGCCTGCGCTAGTTGCGCGTTGCGCTGATCCTGCTGTTCGTTGAGTCGCCCCAGCGCGCGCTCGCGTTCGGAAAGTTCGTTTTCACGACGCTGACACTGATTCACACGCGTCTCCAGTTCAATCGAAACCTTCATCACGCGCTGTTCGCGTTCTTTTGCTTCGCTGAGCTTCTGCGCCACGGTCTCTTCGCGCGTCTCAAGGTCGGCGGCGATCTGACTGAGCTTTTCCTCTTGCGTGCGTAGCGTCATAGCCTTTTGTGCCATATCGTTACGCTGAACCTGCCAGCTGGCGCTCAGTTGGTCTTCGCGTTCGCGCAGCGCCTGGCTCTTACTGTGCAACTCCTGCTCGCGCTGGTCGAAATTCGCGTAGATTTCCGACAGTTTCGCCTCGCGCGCTTGAAACTCCGCCGTCTTGCGCGCAAGTTCCGCCTCGCGTTGCTCCATGAGTTTTGTGAGCTTTTCCGTGCGCTCCTGCTCTTCGCGACGAAGACGATCGCGCGCGAGGAACTCGTCCCCAGCAGACTGACGCGCTGCCGACTCAAAGGCCGCAATACGCGCGTTGAGCACGCTTTCACGACGTTCCAGCTCGCGATCGAGCGGCGTGTCGTGCAACGTTTCCAGCGCTGATCCGGGCAATAGTTCCGGCGTCGAGGTCTTCTTGGCAATCATAGCGTGAATCCTTCGTTTCAAGAGCGGTCAAAACGCTACGCGTGTACAATTCGAGCGTGCGTTGTATATTACCTTATCGGATGAATAATCGCTATGATTAGTAAAATTGCTAAAATTTATCTGAAGGCGTTCCACCGCGTGAGACGGCGCGTTTGATTGTGGCGACAATGGCTTACAGAAAAACGTCGGCGTTTGTGGTTTATCGGAGGGGCGTTAGTTCTGGAGTCGCTCTTGGAATGCGGCGTCTTTGGCGGCGATTTTAGCGACGAGTTTCTCTTTGAATATCTTGAGCGCCTCTTCCAGCTCGGGGTCTGTTAGCGCGAGGATTTGCACTGCGAGAATACCGGCGTTGCGCGCGCCGCCGGAACCGAGTCCGACCGTAGCCACGGGCACGTCGCCCGGCATTTGAACGGTCGATAGCAGCGAATCGAGACCGCCCATGACCTCGGTCTTCACTGGAATGCCGATGACCGGCAGGGTTGTGTGCGACGCCACGACGCCGGCAAGGTGCGCCGCGCCGCCGGCCGCGGCTATGAGCACGCGCAGACCGCGCGACGACGCGCTCGACGCATACTCCAGTACGCGGTCGGGAGTGCGGTGCGCGCTCATTACGTGGATTTCATAACCAACGTTGAATTCGTCAAGAGCTTTTGCGACGCCGTTGATTTTGTCCCAATCGCTATCGCTGCCCATTACAATGCCAACACGTACGTTTGTAGCGGTCATAGTTCGCCTTTTTATTAAACTTATCGTCCGGCGTGGGCGCACGCGAGGCGCGTCGCGTGACGCGTCGACTTGATTGAGCGCGACCAGACCGGTATAATTGCCATTATATCGCCAGACTATTTTATCCCAAGCGCGTTTAAACGCAAGCGGATAATACCGTCGGCGCCACGGCAAGCGCGCCTACGATCTATCTGGACGTCAAAGGAGATTCCGCAATGAGAAGTAAGATGAAATTGGCATGTAGCCTCGCGCTAGCGCTAGCCGCAACGCTCTGCGCCTGCGCGCGCGCCGCACAACCACAGTGGGCGATTAACAACGGTTCGAGCAACGTGCCCGTTGTGATCGGTCAGGGCTTTGAAACTGATTCCTTTGGAATTAAGACGATTAAAATCACCGGCGCCGACTCTACCTTTACGGTCGGTATGAATAACGACGAGGTCTTTGAGGCCGCAGAGCGTCCTTTCTTTGCCGTGCGATACCGCGCCCAGAGCGAAGTCACGCACGGCGGCGTCTTCTTTACCAACGACAAAGACCTCGCGTCCCTGAGCGATAAGAGTTTTACGAGCTTTCCGATCGAACCGGACGGTCAGTGGCACGATCTGATTGTTAATCTTGCGGAGCGTCGACCGGAACAGTGGCAGGGCAAAATCACCTCCTTCCGCCTTGACCTTATGAACCCGTCGGCCCCTAACGACTGCTATTCGATCTCACGACTCGGCTTTTTCCCGACCCAAGAGGCCGCGCGAGAATACCTTGCACAGGCGCGCGACGAGTCAAATTTTGACATGGAATATGTCATTCACGACTCACAAATGAAAGTCATTGTTCCCGGCGGAGTTTTTACCAGCGAGCCGCAAGACGACCAATGGCGCGTGACAAACGCCGAAAAAGCGTGTAAGCTCGCGCTTTCCGGCGTTGCGCGCGAGAGCCTCGTAGTCGTACGCAAGCAGGAGCAGATTTGGGTTCCCGAGCCGATAAGCTACGTTAATTCTCGCGGCTACGTCTCTTACCTCGCCAAGTTCCCAGGGGAAAGAAGAGTCGTCGACTTCTCCAAGTGGGAGACCGTGCAAGCGAGCGATATGCCGGAGGATCCAGAAGTCGCCGCCGCGATTCGATTTGTCCTTGCGCGTAATCTTATGCTTCTCAAGGACGGTAAGTTCTTACCGAACGATTCGTTATCTGAAGACGACGCGCGACTTATCGCGCAAACGTTGCGTCTGTCGACCGGAAAAGGTCCCGCCTCCCAGGAGGTGGAGCGCCTCGCACAGCTCTTCGAACCGGCCGAACGTCAGAAGTTCACTCGCGCCGACTTTGCTCAAATCCTAGCCAACGGTATTGCCAACGCGCTGGGAACACGCGTAATTTCAACCTATACTCCTGAATATTTCCAGCGCGAACGCATTCGTATCGGAGGCTGGGGAAACTTCCAGTCCCGCTATATGAGCGACGACGTCATGCGCGCGTACGCCGATTGCGGGTTCGACTTCATGCTCGCGCTCAACGGCGCGGCTCCGATTGATTTCCTCAAGGCCGGCGATCGTTATGGTTTTGAGGTTTATGTGAACGACGGGTCTTACCAACAGCCTGAGGTCGGCGCCAATGAATATTACGACCACCCCAGTTTCGGCGGCTGTTATGTCACCGACGAGCCCGGAACCGACCAGTACGACCGCTTCGCCGCGTTATGCAATCCCTATGCGAAAATCACCGGTAAAACACCGTACGTCAATCTCTTGCCAATGTACGCCAACGCCGCGCAACTCAAATTCGGAGCCGGCGCCGCCGCGATCGAGTACTACGACTCCGACCCTGAGCTCTTTAGAAACTATTGCGCTGAATTCTGCAAAAAGTTTAACGTCAAGTACATCTGCACGGATATCTACCCGCTAAACTGGAAAGACGGCGTTAAGACGACTTACCCAGAATACGTCGAGTCGATCAATCAGATTGCGTCGGTCGCGCGCGAATACGACCGCGAATTCTGGTGCTTTATCCAGACCTTCGGATGGATCGCCAGTAAGCGCACGCCCAATGAATCGGAATATCGCTGGCAGTGCTACTCCATGCTCTCCTTCGGCTGTAAAGGTATTCTCTGCTGGACTTACGCCGGATACAAGCCGGAATTTCCGTCCCTAATTGATATCAACGGCAATAAAACGTCGGCGTGGTACGACGCTCGTGCAGTCTTCTGGGAAATTCGAAGACTTTCCGACGTCTTTGTGAAATATCGCAACGTTGGCGCCTTTACCGTAAACTGCACCGACGAAACCCCTTATCTGAAGATGAGCAACGAGTATAAGGACTTCCAGCCGATCGAATCGCTCGATTCCGCCGAGCCGCTACTGGTCGGATGCTTCGATAGTAAAGAAGGGGACGGCGCCGCCTTTACCGTCGTCAATATGACCGAACTTGAAGACGCCAGCGGCGCTACCGCGCGCGTACAGCTTCGCGATGGCTATCGTGCCACGACCTGGTACCGCGGCGTACCGGAACCCGGCGTTCTCGACGCCGACGGCAAGCTCGTGATCAATCTTGCAACCGGCGAGGGCGTCTTTGTTACGCTTGAACGCGACGCTAAGTAAGAGTCTTACAACGATTGAGCCGTAATAAACGCAAACCGGCGCGCGCGTTACCTGTCAATAACGTGCGCGCCGGTTCTTCTATGTAGACAACGGCGACCGTCGCAGGACGCGCTAGCGCCGCGGTATAACGTGTTAGGCGATTACTTCAGCCAGAGCGCCGCCTCTTTGCCCCAGTAGGTGATAATAATCGTAGCGCCGGCGCGTTGGATCGAGCCGAGCGTCTCGAGAACCACGCGTTGCTCGTCGATCCAGCCGTTGAGCGCCGCCGCCTTGGTCATGCTATATTCTCCGGAAACGTTATACGCCGACAGTGGCACGCCCGGGAATTGGTCTTTTGCCATGCGAATAATATCCAAATAGGGCAACGCTGGCTTGACCATAATAATATCGACGCCTTCTTCGATATCTTGTGCAATTTCGCGCATTGCCTGAGCCGGCGCGGAGTCGGGCGCCATCTGATAGGACCGACGATCGCCGAATTTCGGCGCGCTTTCGGCCGCCTCGCGGAACGGTCCATAGAACGCGCTGGCGTATTTCGCGGAATAGCCCATAATCGGCAATTGCTCGAAGCCGTTTTGATCAAGACCACGACGCATTGCCCCGATCACCCCGTCCATCATGCCGCTGGGAGCTACCATATCGGCCCCGGCGCGTGCGTGAACCAGCGTCTGTGTCACCGTGTTCGCAAGGGTGGCGTCGTTATCGACGTCCCATTCATGAGTACAGGGGGATTCTTTCAGAACGCCACAATGACCATGGTCGGTATATTCGCAGAAGCACACGTCGGTAACCACTAGGAACTCGCGACTTACCACGTCTTTAACCGCGCGAACCGCTTGAGCGATAATACCGTCGTCGCTCATGGCGTCGCTCCCGACGCTGTCCTTGACCTCTGGCACGCCGAAGAGCATAATCCCGCCTACCCCGAGGTCGTCCAGGATTTTGACCTCCTTCACAAGTTCGTCGATCGAAAGCTGATCCTGACCCGGCATGGCGGAAATCGGCTGGCGAACCCCCTGACCGGGACGAACAAAAAGCGGATGAATAAAGCGATCAGGAGATAGGATCGTATCGCGCGTGAGACGACGTACGCCCGCGTGATAACGAAGACGACGAAGACGCGTCGCGGGAAAGGAACCGGTATGATTCTCGTGTGACATAGGAAAAGACCTTCGATACTATGCAATTAGGACTAGAACCGCGCCCAAGCGTGATCCTCATATGCTCTGTATTGTAACCTTACGCGCCCGGTACGACAAGCGACCGCGGCGTTTTTTCACACACAGATACGCCCACTACGAGGTTATACCCGATAGAACACGAGCGCCACAGAGATATTGAGCTTTTTTTAAAAAAATGGCGCCTTTTTACAACATAAGACTTGACGAAATGACATTTTTAGATAATATAAATCACTAGATTGTTAAATTGGCGCGTGCGCTCCAGTTTAGCGCGCGTCTGTATAGGAGGAGATGAAGATGAAAAGACGAGCCGTTATTATTGGGATTAACGATTACGAGAAGGACGACTTTACGAACCTACGTTACTGCGTGTCTGACGCGCAAAAGGTGTGCGATTTCTTAGAGAGCCTACCGGGCGAGGAACGGTTTGAATGTCGTTGCCTTGAGAATCCCACCGACGCTGAGGTTGTCGACGCGATTGAGGAGGCGTTGGAAGGTCTGCAACCCGGCGACCTGTTCCTCTTATACTTCTCCGGTCACGGCTTCGTTCGCGGCGAAGAGGATTATCTGTTGCTTTGCAAAAATGCAAGGTGGAGCGCACTGACCAGTGGCGCTACAAACGGCACGATTCTGTGTACCCACTTGGCTAAAATGATAAATAAATCCTCCGCCGACGCGCTCCTGTGTTTCGACTCCTGTCGTAGCGCTCTGCGTGCGGGCGGTAGAGACGGCGTTGAAGCGATGCAGGGCGGCAAGGTTCTCTCGAATCTCTTTGCTCGCGATATTAATCCTAGCGCACATCGCGGTCGTATTTGGGAAATCCACTCTTGTGGAGACGGTCAGCGCGCCTTCGAGAAAAACAAAGGCAAGGGCAAGGGTTACGGCGTCTTTACTCACGCCTTTCTCGAATGTCTAAAACTGCGCAAACAAAGCGGTCAGGCGGGGGTGATCGACCAGGAATTCATTGCCGCAGTTGCTGAAATCACAAGTCAGGAATCCGAGGATAATCAGGAACCTCAACTCACCGCGCCTGAAGGCGCCGCTCTGTCTCTGTTTGACGCCGGTGAAGCCATGACCACGAAGAAGACGAG
>JAUNMR010000031.1:15185-41290 GCA_030537455.1 Planctomycetia bacterium
GAGCCAACGCCAAACAATTCGAATCTGCAAAATCAGATTCAACAACAGCAACCAATACAACAGCAACAGAAGCAGTATTGATTCAGCGGTAACACCGTGCACAGCGCTAACTTAGCGCTCTACGCTTAACACAGTCCAAACGCGCTTCGCGCGCCAATAAGAAAGACGCCCAACGTTTAGTCGCTAGGCGTCTTTCTTTATATTCGTCACGTAAGCGCCAAATTATTCGTTAGAAGTACTGACCAATACGGAACTTAATTGCTTCGAACATCTGGCTAATCGACTCGTTATTGTGGATGCGTTTGATAGCCTCGCCAAGCACCGGCGCGACCGAAAGCTGTTTGATCTGCGGAAGATTGTGCTCCGGCAGTAGCGGGATCGTATCGGAGAGGACGACCTCGTCGATCGGGGATTCCTTGAGTCGTTCAATAGCCGGATCGCACAAGACGCCGTGCGACGCCGCAACGATAATGCGCGTGGCGCCCATCTTCTTGACAACGCGCGCCGCCCCGCAGATCGAACCGCCCGTGCTGATCATGTCGTCGAAAAGGAACGCAACTCGACCTTCGATCGGTCCGCCGATTATGTGCGCCTGCTCAACTTCCGAACCGCTGTGACGGCGCTTGTCGATAATCGCCAGCGCGCCCCCGAGAGCTTCAACGTGCTTGGTCGCGCGCTTAATACTTCCCGCGTCGGGACTAACGATTACGCACTTATCAGGGGCGTAGCCTAATGAACGAATATATTCGTCAATTACGGGCGAGGCGGAAAGATGATCCAGAGGAATGTCAAAGAAACCTTGAATTTGCGCGGAGTGAAGATCAACAGCAACCACGCGGTCTGCGCCGGCACATTCTAAGAGATTGGCGCATAATTTTGCGGTAATCGGCGTGCGTCCTTCGTCTTTACGATCCTGGCGCGCGTACCCAAAGTAGGGAATCACCGCGTTAATGCGACTGGCGCTGGCACGACGACAACTGTCGATCATGACAAGCAGTTCTATGAGGGAGTCGTTTACCGGACGACACGTCGGCTGAACAATAAAGACGTCTTTACCACGTACGTCTTCTTCAATACGGCAGAACGATTCCCCGTCGGGAAAACGTTCCACTGACATCTGCCCCATGGGCAGTTCGAGATAATCGCAGATCTTCTCACATAACGGTCGGTTAGCCGAGCCAGAAAAAATTTTAAGCGGTTGCATGACGTCGCAAATTCTAAGGCTGTGCGTGGTTTGGTGGGATAGGGTTAAGCGCTCCGCGTCGTAACGTCGCGTGAGAACTCTGGTTCTCTTATTATAATTAGGCAAGACGCGGCGTCGACAGGGGGGCGCGAATTTATTTAACGTTTATAACGTTATAAACATTAAAAAGAACGAGACTTCTCTACCTTTGTGTCGCGCCGAACATTAATGGCGGAACGGTTTCTTGAGCGCCGCGATCATGATCTCTTGACGATTGAACTGCAACTGGCGCGCCTTAACATGGTTAAAGCCCCAGCTTTTAACGCGACGAATATACGAGGGAATCTCCTGCGCAAGTTTCCATTCGAAGAATTTAAGGGTAAAGAGCAGACCGCGCGCGGCTATGTCATCGCGCGCCACGATTTCCTCCAGCGCGTCGAGCGTGTATTTCGGCGCAACGTTCATATCGGTAATAAACCATCGAGATTTGCGGAAGTTTTTGCGTTTGAGCTGGTTGATCTTGCCTCTGAGGTGTGTGAAATTCGGATGCGCCATGACCCTCGG
The DNA here is from genome assembly GCA_030537455.1 of Planctomycetia bacterium. Classification (GTDB taxonomy): domain Bacteria; phylum Planctomycetota; class Planctomycetia; order Pirellulales; family Thermoguttaceae; genus RUG369. The sequence goes on from JAUNMR010000031.1 coordinate 16,933, forward strand.
GTCAATCAGCGCGGGGTCGACTCCCAGGACGAAGGCTCCACGCGCCAGTAGCGCCTGCGATCCTCCGCCGGGCGAGGCGCCGATATCGACGCAACGCGAACCGAGCGTGATTGGAAAGTCCGCCCAGCGCAGCCCCTCTTCGAATTTCAAAAACGCGCGCGACGCCGCGTCGGTCGGCAGTTTCATTGGCAGGAGTCCGCCGGGATAGCGCGAATGGAAGTCGGTCGCCTTATGGAACCCAATCATCCAGCGATTCGGCTCCACAATTGCCACGTCAATGCACAGTTCGCCCTCGCGCGCTGGCGCTTGCCAGTATTGCGCCTGGTCGCTGAGCGTGGCGCGAACGCTCTGCGGCGCGCATTCCAAGAGTCGACGGTGAGTCTGAACCACGGTCAAATTAGCGCCCGGCTCAAAGCCTTTTGCTCCGACCTGTGCCGCGTCGCGCTGGTACACGTGCAATCTCGCGGGCGAACGCAATTCCTCATGCGACGCGCTCGCCGACTCCCAAAGGCGCCACGTCGCTTCACATGCAAGCGACGCGTCAAATTGACCAGAGGCGTCCGCGCAGCTTTTCGCGTCGATAGAGCCAAGGGAAAGAACGCAAGAGCGCGCAAAGACCAAACGCAACGACTCAACGGTGAGACCGAGCTTCTTATTGAGCGCCAGACCTTCGCTGGTCTTGTATGTCAGAAAGCCGGGGCGAGAGTAGGAGAATTTAAAGTCGGGACGCTTTTTGGTCATCTCCGCCTTGAGCGCCGACTCTGCGCCACGTTGGCACGCCAGATAAATAAACGCCCCGGGGGACGACTGAATGGGAGGTGTTCCGTTCATGGAAGAACGACGTCCTATGCCGCATCAGGGGGAATTATTTCCGAAAAATCGAACCTTTGAGTTCTTTTTTCCATTACTCCCGTATCGGCTTTTTCGGTTTATCGCTATAATATCACAGGAAGCGTGGCGCGCGTAAGACGCAATTACGCGCGTCACGCTGTAACTTAACATTCATCATACCTAAGACCACGCTTAGGTCAAGAAGTCGTGACGTGAGAATGCGCGAAAATATAGACGCGACGTCAGCGCGCGTGACGACGTTGGTTTGTAAGGACGCCAAATGAATTCGGTAAAAGTAGGGTTAATTGGTTTTGGTACGATCGGCGCCGGGGTGGCGAATATTCTACTGAACAAGCGCGAGCAGATTCGACAGACGACCAACGCGGATATCGAGTTGGTTAAGATCTGCGATCGCGATATTACGAGCGATCGTGGCGTCGCCGTGCCGCGCGAGATCATGACCAGCGACCTTGCCGATATCATGGACAATCCTGAGATATCCGTGGCGATCGAACTCATCGGCGGAATAGAGCCGGCGCGTTCCTTTGTTCTGCGCGCGCTCGAGTCGGGCAAAAACGTCGTGACCGCCAATAAGGCGCTTATTGCCAACTGCGGTAAAGAGCTCTTCGATCGTGCGCGAGAACTCGGTCGTTCCATCGGGTTCGAAGCCTCCGTTTGCGGCGGTATTCCTGTGCTGGCGTCGATTCAATCCTCCTTGCAAGCGAATCGTATCGAATCGATCGAAGCGATCGTCAACGGTACGTGTAACTTTATTCTTTCGGAGATGGAATCGAAACAATCCGCCTATTCCGACGCGGTCAAAGAGGCGCAGCGTCTCGGGTTCGCCGAAGCGAATCCTACCCTTGACGTCGACGGTTCCGACTCCACCCAAAAGCTCGCGATTCTCGCGCAACTCGCCTTTGGCGTCGCCGTCGACTGGAAGACCGTCAGCCGCGTTGGCGTCGACGTCGTGGACGCGATCGACGTGCGCTTCGCCAAAGAACTCGGTCGACGCATTCGTCTACTGGCGGTCGCGGAACGCACCGACGCCGGTTTGGCGCTGAGCGTTACTCCGACGCTCGTGGCGGAAGATTCCGCGCTCGCGAAAGTCTCCAATGCGTTCAATGCGATTCAAATCGTCGGCGATTTTCTCGGACCGGTCTTCTACCAGGGCTGGGGCGCCGGTCGCAATCCCACCGCGTCCGCCGTGTGCAGCGACGTTATCGACGCGGCGCTGGGGCGCGCAAAAATCACATTCGACGCGCTACATCTGTGGTCCGGTCAAAGAAAAGGAATACCCGTGCAGAGCGCAACGGATATCCAGAGCCGCGCTTACTTGCGATTCGTCGTCGAGGACAGACCCGGGGTCGTCGCGATGATCGCCGACGCGCTAGGCAAGAGAAATATCTCCATTGAGTCGATGCTTCAGCACGTCGAGGAAAATGGCGACCAGCGCGTGGCCTCACTGATTATTCTCACTTACGCCGCGCCCGCCGCCGCGCTCGATTCCGCTGTCCAGGAAATCGAAAAGGCCTCCTTTATCCGTGGAAAATCTGTCAGACTCGCTGTGAGAGACTAAAACCACGCCAGCCGCGTCCGGAGACTTCCCAGGAGCATAACGCATTATCTGCAAAGACGAAAGAGCGTATTATGATTTTTAAACTTAGCGTCGAGAAGACCAAGCGCGCGCGTCTAGTCGTAGCGACCGTCGCGCTGACCTCATTAGCGCTACTCATCGCGCTTGAAAACTCTGCATTGTGCCAACCCCCGCAAAATAACAACTCCGCTCAGCAGGGCGGTCGAAGTTCACGCGAGCGCGGTCGCGACCGCGGCGCTGATCGTGGCGGTAATCGTCCCGCACAGGGGCAAAATCAACCCGGTCGACCTGGACAAGGTCAGCCTGGGCAAAACCAACCTGGTCAGCAGGGTCAGCCCAACGCTCCTGCACAGCAACGTCCTGAGAGAAAGGTCAGTCTAGAAGACGCGCTCGAGCGCGCCAATAAGACCGTGCCGATCACTCTCAATCAGGATAATTTCACCGCAAGCGACGGCGCTAAACTCACCGGCGTCTACTACGTTGGAAACGCCGATAAAGACACGCCCGTGGCGATTATTCTCATCGGAGTCAATGAAACGCCCGAGCAGTATGCCAATTTAGCGGTCGAACTCGCAAAGAATGGTTGCGGCGTGCTCATTCCCAACCCGAGAGGATATAACCCGCAAGGAGCTGCTCTGAATCAACGATCCGGTCAGGGACAGCCTGGACAATGGCAATGGCCCGGGCAAAATCAACCGCGTTGGCAAGGACAGTGGCTAGATCCGCAACAGAACCCCGGTCAAGGTCAAGGTCCTCAAGGTCCCGGACAAGGTCAAGCGCAAGGTCAAGGAGCCGGACAGAATCCTGACCAAGGTCAAACTCAAAAGCCTGCGGCTAACCAGAAGCAGCAGCCCTTTGCTAAGCCCTCCAACGACGACGTACGCAAGATGATCGAGTACGATTACAGCCTCTGGTTCAACTTCATTGCCTATCTGAACAACAAAGAGAAGTGCAATCGTAAGAAGACGATTCTCATAGGTTCCGGGTTCGGCGCCGCGCTCGCCTCCGCCTGGGCTAAGACCGACTGGGAACTCAAAGAATCAGAAGGTCAGAACGTTATCGGAGTCGCGCTCATCTCGCCCGACGCGGTCGACGCCAAAGCTAAGAGCAAAGATAAAGACAAAGAGCAGGAGGCGGCGTCGAAGTACAACGTGCTCAACTCTCTCGAGGGACTCCATCGTCGCGTCAAGGGCAAGACCATGGGATTTGTCGTCTTTGTTGGAATGCAACAGTCCGAAAAGCTCGAGGAAGCCAAGCTAATTCAGACTAAAATCGGCGGCAAGAAAGAAGAGGAACTCCCGCCTGAGGAGAAGACCGTGCCTATTGTCGCGCTGGCGACTGCCAAGCAGGGCGCCGATCTACTGGCCATCGAAGAGTTTGCCATTCCCCTAACAATGACGCAGTTCATCGCCAAGAGAATGAAAGAGATACCCACAAAGAGAAATAAGTGGGAAGAAGTCAAAGGGTTATAAGACCTAGATGACGCACGTCGCGACTTCGCCCAAGTCGACGCATACGTAAACGGCACAACGCCCAGGTTTAAGCGCTTGCTCAGACCTGGGCGTTGTTTATTTGTCTAGCCACGCGACGCGTCCATGGCAAGAGGCGCGCGCGAATCGAGTTAGAACTTCTGATCGCGCTGCTCGACGATTTCTGCGACAGTGTAGAGTTTGCCGTCGGGACGGTCGCAGCCCGGACAGGAACGCACAGTCTTCTTCCATGCCTTTTGCGAGGCGATATTATCGAACCAGAAGGGCCAAGTGCGACACTGGGTAGGGCGCGTCTTATAGAGGATACAGCGTCGCGTTTCCTCGTTGAGTAGTACGCAGTCGCCGTCTTCGCGCTCGCGCAGACTCTTCGCGCGACCTTTAATCAGTCGCACAAACGCCACTTCGAACTCCGAACGACTAATACCCATCTCCTTGGCCATTTCGCCAATCTCTTGATCTGTCACCCAGACGAAGCCGGGCGCGCCGCTACAGCATTTCCCACACTGTTGACAACTAAAACGCAAACCGTTGCTATACCAAACGTTAGACTCTTCCAAGGGGCGTCTCCATATCAGGCGTGCAGCGCTACAAACGCCGCCGTTACAAACGCCTAGTATTGTACCAGGGTTCGCTAAAATGGCAAGCGCCAGACCTGCGCTTTCGCGCGGCGATACGTCGCGTTGCGCTCAAGAACAATCGCGCGCCGTGACCTTGGACGACATAGCGCCGGACGCGTCTAATTGCCGTAACCACGAGCGTTAGGCGTCTTCCCCCAGACCGATGAAGTTCCACTCGTAATTGAGATTAGCGTCGATCTTCAAAAGGCGGAAACCGTGTGGGCGCTGGTCGAAGTTCACGCTTGTCGTTTCTGCGTTAAGAATTGGCATGCCACGATAGGCGCGCTCCAATGTCGTGTGCGTATGACCCGCTAGGTAGAAGGTCGCGCCCTGAGATACGCTGTAGTCAAGAAAATCCTGACGGAATTTCGATGGAAAGTTGAAGTACTCGTCTTTTTCGTCTAGACTCTTCACAAAGGGCGGAACGTGTGAGCCAAGGATCGTCTTGAGGTTCTTCGCATGAGCGTCTTCCAGTTCACGTTTGAACCATTCGACCTGCTGGTCGTAGAGCTCTTGCTCTTGCGTCGGGCGGATATATTGCGAATTAAAGACGATGATTTTCCAGCCTTTAACGACCAAGGAGTTGTATTCCACGCCGAAAACGTCGGTGAACTGCACAACGCCCTTGGCGGTCAGCGGATCGGGCACGTCGTGATTACCGACCGCAACGAGCATAGGCGTTTCGATCTTCTTAAGTAACTCGGGGTAATCGCGCTTCATTTCATCTGCGAAGTGCGCCATGTCGCCGGCAAAGAAGACGACGTCAGGTTTGGACTCATTGACCAGTTCGATTTCGCGCTTTAGTCTTGCCAGATGAAGCTGATAAACCTTTTCATCGCGCGTCTTATTGAATCCCAGTTGCGGGTCGCAGCAGTGCGCGATTGTTAGAACCGGCTCCTCTGTGAGTTTGTCGACTTTCTTGACCTTGACCTCGACCGCGCCGTCCTCTTGAGCGCGCGCCCAGGAGAAACCGTTGAGCGCCATCGACGCCCCGACCGCTTCCATGAGCGTAATGAAATTCCGTCGTGTAAGTTGTTGTTGCATAACGTGCTCCTTAATTTCGCTCAATATTTGAGCGCCGAAAAGCGCCATGTGCGCACGACGCCGACGTCTAAAGGTATTGTAGCGTTGACGACGTGGTAATACTAGATTCGAGTCGTAAGAACCTTTTACGCGCTGAAATTCTCCACAAGTATTTGCGCCAGCGCCTCCAGCGGTAGCCCGACAACGTTCGATTCCTCGCCCGAAAGAAGTTCAAGCCAGCTATTGCCGTCCTGATAGCCAAACGCTCCGGCCTTGCCCTGCCAAAGATTACTCGCCAGATACGCGCTGAGCTGTTCCTCGCTAAGTTCATCCATCTGTAGCGTCGAGGTTTCCACGCGTTCGAGTTCGCGCGACGTCGACTCCCTCGACAGTAGAGCCAAGCACAACCCGGTCACAACACTGTGACGCGAACCGCTGAGTCTGCGCAACATACGCTCTGCGTCCGCGCGATCGACCGGTTTGCCAAGGATTTCTCCGTCACAGACCGCAACTGAATCGCACGCTAGCACAACCAGGGGCGCATTGGCGACAATAGACGCCGTGGCGAGTCCGTCGAGCCTCGGCACGAGCGTTCCGTTCAATAGCATACTGACGACGTCCCGCGCCTTTGTGCGCGCGAGCGTTTTCACAAGCAGTTCCGGCGTTGCGCCGTACAGCGACGCCTCCGCGTCTTCCTCCGCCCCAGAACGTGGGGGAAGAACACTGAAGAGAAAGCCTGCGTCGGTCAGAAGTTCACGACGACGTGCAGAGCCGCTCGCAAGAATCAGATGGAAAGCGCTGTGAGAAAGGAGCGCCGCTTCGGATAGCTTCGTGGACATAGTCGTCTTTCTAGTCAGCGCGTCCTAACGCAACGCGCGCAGGAGCGTCGAGAGAAGTTACAAGGGTAGGGTGAATAGACAAACTGAGCTATGGCGATATTTAGACGCCGCGCCGCGATCCCAATTTCACGAGAATCGTCGTAAAAAAACGCCGACCCTCGCGGATAAAAAAAGGGACGATGAACGTCCCTTTCGGTTATGGAGAATAAGTAACGCGTAACGCTTGCTATTCTTCGACTTGAATTGCCGTGGCGTCCGATGGAACCTCGGGGACGACTTCAGTCGCCGCGTGCGATTCGGCTTGTTCCTGGGAGTCGTCTTTGAGCTCAGGCGTTTCCTCGATTGCGTCGATATCGACCTTTTCGACGATTTCCGGCTTGAACTGTACCTCGGGCAGACCAAAGAAGAACGGATCCTTTGCCTCGGGCGCCGCGTTCGGTTCGCGCGAGCCAAGTCGTATAATCGCCAGAGGACGACCGCGCGTGGCCGCCGCTGCGACCGGATCGAGCGAGGTCGGCGCGTCGACTGTGAGCGGTTCGTTCGAGGCGCTCGCGTCCAAGTTGACCGGGTTTGCCGCGTTTTCCACGAAGATCACGCGTGTAATAAAGGAGCCTTTGAGCGCCAGGTCGATATCTTTCGCGGGAATTTCAAATTCGACGGGGAAATCCCATTCTCGACCTTGTGGCGGGTAGAGTCGACCGATCATTTCGACGGAGGGATAGAGCGCTTCGTTCGGCGCGGTTTCAAACCCGCTGAGCTTAAAACGATAGACCGATCCGACCGCCAGCGCGAAGAGGTTCGTTTCATCCGGCGCTTGAGCGAAACCGCCCAGTTGCGCCACTTCCGCCTTCATGCCCTGAGGGAGCTTCCATTTGATCGGTTGGAACTGCCCGACCTCGCGTGTAAAGCGACGGAAGGACGCGATCTCGCCGGTCGGTACGCTCGCACGCCAAATCGGCGACAGACCGGGCGAACTGGGATAGGGCTTGCCTGTGGTAGCGCCTGGAACCGGCGTGCGTGATTGTGCGCCCACGCCATACGGCAACGATTGAGTCCCAGACGACGATACTGGACGCGCGGATGTTGCAGGCGCGCGTAACGCCGCCTCTTGACCATAAAGCGGAGCGACGCACAAGAGCGCTAAGGTAAGCGCAGTCCAACGCAACCTTTGCGTCACGCTTGCGATCTGGAATCGAGTTCGCATGTCGAATACCCTATAGGACGCGCCGCGAGCGCGTGAAATACCTGACAAAAAAAGAGCCGTCGCGCGTGCGAGTCGCGCGTCTGTGCTGGCGCGACTCACGAGATGCGCTGACGACTTGAATTATTATCCTAGCGCGCGTGCATACGCGCCAGCGACCGTTACGAGTCTAGTGATTTAGAGATTGCCGCTCCAGGTCGGTTCCACCGGGGGAATGCTAGTGGACGGAATCGGACGCACCGGGGTGAAGATCGGATCGGGATCCGGAGTGGGGATCGTAGGCAGTTCAGTCATATTCTTCTGGCTTTCCGGCGCGGGGACGCCCCAAGCGGGCGCATTCACGCCAGAGATCGGAATTTGCGGATCCGGAACCATCGAGGTGAGCGAACCATCCAGAGTGGAGCCTTCCAGGGACAGGTCTTTGTTACCGATCTGCACGACCGCGAGGATCGCGCCACGATTGAGCGCTTCGGCAATCGGGTCGGCGCCCGCGGGCAGTTGCGTATTGACGATCGTGTCAACGCCGCCGGCCAGCGCGAGGTTTTGATACTTTTGAGAAGGCAGGAAGATGACCTTGGTCACGAAGTTTCCGTTTTCAACCTGGTCGAAGTCGCTTTGCGTGAATTTCACGGGGATGGAGTTGTGATCAAGGTAAGCGCGCGTACGAGGAGTAACGCCCGCGATCGTCAACGTCGGGTAGAGCGTCAGGTCAGGCTTGCCAGGGATATTCGTGAGCTTCAGGCGATAGCTCTTCGTCGACTGGAAGTTCTGAACGAACGGAACAACAGCCGGATCCGAATCAAACCCACCGAGAGTAATCGTATCCCATTGCACCGTCAGACCTTCCGCGCCACGAGCGGAGAAGGAGACCTGAGCGATTTCTGGCTGACGAACTGCCGCCGCCGCAACTTGACGAGCGCCCGCGGTTTGATTAGGCGTTGTAGCGCTAACTTGAGGCGCCACTGAAGGAATCGACGGCGCAGAAATTCGACCAATACCGCCGCGGAAAGGCCCCGCGCCACATGCGACTACTACGACAAGCGCCATTAAGAGCGTTCTATTACGCATTTGTGTATTTCTCCATTCTAAAGAGGCAGTCGAGGTTTTTCGTTCGCCGCGATTTGCGTTGCCACGTGATACCACACGCGAGGCTCGCACGCCGACGTTGCTACGAACGTCAACGCCAAAATCTTCGTATCCGAAAACTCTATCTCCGCGAACCGTCGCTGGAAGTAAAGCTTGACGCGGCGCCGCTAGGGAAATGCGTCGCTATAACTACGACGTCAAAATTCGCCCCGTTTTATTATAATTGCGATTGCTCGCCTACACGCGGAAAAAAGAACCGGTACAAGCGAGATTTGCGCGCTACCTCGTCGATATAATGCGTCTGATAATTGCTAACGTTAAATTAGTCATTATTAGACGCCGACGTAGGCGCGTGGGAACGTCCTTATTATTTTCGTCAGCAGTATCGGCGTCGTTAATGGTTTTTAAAAGCGCCCTGGCAAAATTGAGAAAAACTCAGAACCATAGCGCCATTCTTACCGGAAAAACGTACGCGCGCGATTGGATGAAAAAGTCTGAATATAAGCTTTCGCGCGGATAAGCGTGTTGCGCCGCGCGACCTTGACGTTTGTAACGCCTTTCGCTACACTCTCATGTGCTCGTGCGCACGCGACGGGAAATCGCCCCCTCGCGCGCGAATGGAAGGAGGTCTTTATGTCGCAATGGAAAAACGGCTGTGTTATTGTAGCGTCGCTGTGCGTCGTGGTCGGCGTGTGCGTCTGGCAGACTCGTGGCGCCGCGCTGTGGACGCCTGACTACGCCGCCAATGCGACAAATAACGGTTATAACGCCAGCCGCTCCAATCGTCTCTTGAGCGCCGCCATTCTGCAGCTGGAGCAACTCGACTCCCTCTCCGCTTCAATGACCTTTAGCGCCAATTTCTTCGGAACAAACTACCGTGGCGAAGGGAAGTATCGCGAATTGTCGGCGCGACGCGCCGCCTCCGCCGCGTCGAGAAAACCGCTAGAGACGAACTTCTCCTTGCGCGCCACGGCCTATCCGCGTCTGGATGCGAAGAATACCGACCAGAACGCTACGAATCAGGAGCAAGCTCAAGAGTCGTGTGACGCCTTGGAGATCGTCTGCGACTGCCAGCGCGGCGCATGGTGGCGCTACGACAGCGTCCTGGGAGAAAAAAACCTCAAGAGTATCAATATCGAGGAGCTCGCCAACTCCCTGGCGCAACTCGACGACCAAGAGGCCGACCTGTGCCTGCGAAACAATGGGATCGATCGCGCTTGTGGTATGAACGGTCTGCCCGGTCTGGGAGGTCTCGCCGGAACGCTCAAAAGACTCAGCGCTTATTACCAGTTCGACCCCGAGGTCGCCGCCGTGATTTCCGGCGGCGGCGTCAAATCCTATAAAATCGTCGGAAAAGCCTCTGCTCACTACTGGAACGCTATTCGCAAAACCCTACAGACCGACGAGTTTACCGACGACGTCCTCGAAAATATCCCTGAGTACGTCGAGGCCTATTTCGGCGTCGACTGGCCGTTCCCCTATAAAATCGTCTACTATACTATTATCGAGAAAGACAAGAAAAGAATAAGACACGAGATCTTCTCCGTGCAATATTCCGACGTCAAATTGAACGACCCCAATATATCGCTGGAAGAGTTCGAATATATCCAACCACAGCTGAACTTCGAGCGCGTTAATAACGACTACCTCGAAGAACTCACGCAGTAGAACGCTCAGGAGCCTAGTTTCCGCGTGAGAACCCCAAAGAAAACTCCAAGCGCTACGTTCGCCGTCGTAGCGCTTGGAGTTTAGACAATTGGGTAAAACTAAATTCGACCTAGGAATCAGAAGGAGCCCTCTTTCACTTCCTTGATATATTGGCGAAGACCCGCGTCGATGTGCGCGTGAAGGTCGCAGTAGAGTCGCGCGTGTTTCGGCGCCTGCGAGGGATCCTGCGCCGCGAAATTGAACATGTCATGGAAGACAAGAACCTGACCGTCGCAGTTCGAGCCTGAACCGATGCCAATCGTCGGAATGCGCAACTCCTTGGTTAGACGTTGCGCAAGATCCGCCTGTACGCACTCCAGTACCACGGCAAACGCGCCAGCCTCTTGAACCGCTAACGCGTCGCTAAGAAGTTGTTCCCAATCGCGTTGCATACGATATCCGCCGAGAGCCTTGACGCTTTGAGGCACAAGACCACAGTGCGCCATGACCGGTATGCCAGCGTCGACCACCGCGCGAATCGTCGAAGCGCGCGAGGCGCCCCCCTCGATCTTAACCCCGGTGGCGTCCGTCTCTTTGACCACGCGCGCGCAAGCGTTCACCGCCGCCTCCGGTCCGAGCTGACAGTACGGAAACGGCATATCGACAATCGTTACCGCGCGCTCTACCGCACGTACGACCATCTCCGCATGATAGATCATATTCTCCAGCGTCACGCTAAGCGTCGTCTGCTTACCCTGAACGACGGCGCCGAGCGAGTCGCCCACGAGGATTACGTCCATACCCGCCTGATCCTCCATTTTAGCGGTCGGGTAATCGTATGCCGTCGCCACAGAGATCTTCTCGCCAGCGGCTTTCATTTGGAAAATCTTCACTGTCGATAATAGGTTAGATCGCGCCATACTAACGTCCTTTTGAAATCTAAGGGATTCTAACGACCGCAACGCACGCACGGACGCTATGCCGATATTATACTATTATTTTTACACATGCGTAGACGTCGTCGGATATTTCCATTTGTTCTGCTCTGAACGACGACTTACTCGCGATTAGGGTTTGACGTCGTAACGCTTTTAGCGATAATAACGCCTACACAATGCGCGCGGCGAACCTGAACGAGGAGTGTGCGCGCAAGGACTCCTCTATTCCAATTCGAGGGCAAGATGAAGTTTATCCACACCGCAGACCTGCACATCGACTCCCCTATGAAGGGACTGAGCAAGCTTTCCAAGGAGTTGGCTGAGAAAGTCAAGCGCGCTACGCGTCAGGCGTTTGCTAACCTGGTGGAATTTGCGCTCAATGAACGCGTCGATTTCATACTCATCGCCGGCGACCTCTTCGACGGAGACTGGGATCAGGTCGCCTCTGGAAAGTGGATCCTTGACCAGCTCAAAAGACTAAACGACGCGGAAATTCCCGTCTTTATTGTCTACGGCAATCATGATAAAAAGTGCAGTCTCTTGAAGAATTGGACGAACGTTTTGCCCGAAAGAGTCAAGGTTTTGGCACAAGATCAGCCGCAGACCTTCTACTACTCCCCCCATTTCCCTGGTCAGATTCTCGACTACAAGCGCATGCAAGAGGCGCGCGGACAAGGCCACGACGTCGCGGCGATCTCCGGTAGGAGTTATCCGCTCTGGGATTGTCGCGACGATCTGGTTCTAGACTATCCTGCGCCGACGCCGAACGCCTTTAATATCGGAATTTTACACACCGGTCTGGGCGGAGCCGCCGCGCAAGCCTATGCGCCGACTGACGTCGATGAACTCAATGCGAAAGGTTATCATTACTGGGCGTTAGGGCACCAGCATCTGCGCGAAACCATACAGACCCAACCCTCTTGGATCGGATATAGCGGCTCTGTGCAGGCGCGACACGTTAATGAACGCGAGCCTAAGGGGTTCTATCTGGTCGAATGCAATTCCCACGGGATGATCGCGGAGCCGAACTTTATTCCTTGCGACTGCGTACGCTGGGAACTCGTCTCACTCGATTTGACCGGATTGACCGAGGACGACCTAACTGCACGTACGCACGAGATTTGCGCTAGACTCCTTGACAAGAACCAAGGACGATTCGTCGTCCTTCGACTGGAGCTGACCGGTCGTACGCCGATGTATCATACCCTGTGCCAGCAGCGAGAAAAACTCGCAGATTATTTCGACACGATGATACCCGATATGGTCGACGACCTGGCGTTTGAACAGATTAAGATCGACCAACTCAAACCCGAGACGTCAGAACACTTTTGGGAATCCGGAATCTTTAAGAGTATTGACGCGCTCATTCAGGATAAGATCAACGGTTACGCCGAAATGTGCGCCGCGCGTCAAAGCGGTCTGCTCGAACCTAGCGCTAAGGTCTTAAGCGCCGAGGACGAAAAGATTTGTAAAGATCTCAAAAACGCCGTTAATAAAACGGAAAAGCCCCCTAAGTCCTTCGACGCTGTGGTCGACTTTAGCGATCCTGAGATGTTTCTTCGTTTGTGGGAACGCGCAAGGGAAACACTCGCCGACGTCTTTACGCAAGATTAGGCAAGTCGCCGATTCGCCAATACTTTATGATAACATCTATTTCAACGACGTAACGTTAAGATTATGAAAATCAACGAGCTACATATCGACGCATACTGTGAAGCGATCGGTCGGCACATTGTGCTTCCCAACTCTCCGTTTGCCATGATTTATGGTCCCAACGAAGCCGGTAAGTCGACGTTACTAAGTTTCTTACGCGTCATGCTATTCGGCTCTGACCTCGGTAAAGGCAATAAATACGAGATATTGCGCTCGCGAACCGCGCATACCGGCGGTAGTTTGAACTTTCAGTTCCAAGACGGTCGAACCGCGCGGCTGGATCGAAAATGGAGCAACGCCGAAAAAGGAACGGATATTTTCGCTTGTGAACTAAATGAACTAAATGGTAAAATCACTCAGCTTACAGATGAAGAATTTCGCGCCTGTCTGAGCAATATCAACTGCGACTTTTTCTCCAACTTCTTCGGGTTTTCTTATGCGGAACTGGCCATTAACGGTCAGACGATGAAACGTCAGGATCTGGCGCAACTAGTTTACGGCATGTCATTTGGCGGCGCCGATCAGCTCGAGAAAATCCGAAAAGAGCTAACCGACCGATGTGACGCGCTCTTCAAAGCGTCTGCGAAATCTACGCGCTTTATCAATACCACGATCGCGCAGATGAACGATTACGTCGCTAAACTCAAAGAAGTCGACTCCCCCGGGCAAGAGTATCAAAGCCGACTCAATGAACTTCAAAACTTCCAAAAGGTCGGCGAAGAACTCACTGCTGAACGCGCTAACCTCGAAAGACAGCTACGATTCTGGACCGACGCGTTCAAGGCTTTTCCACGTTTTCATGATTACTATCTCGTCACTCGTAGACTACAAATCTTTAATCAACAGAGTGATCAGCGTTTTGTGGTCGTCTTCCCACTCTTCTCGGAACAAGATGAAGCTCAACTTGAATTTAATCGTAATCAACGTCGGAATTTACAGGGACAATTTGACGAAAGTCACCTCAAGCTTACCAAGTTGACACATGATATGCAGCGGCTAGAGGAGAAACTTGATCCGCTGTTCTGTAGCCTTTACGAGCAGATTGAAGCGCTCGCAAGCGACGTGAGCGCAATACTGCTTATGCAAAAGGAAGCGCCCGAAGAACATAGAGCGCTCGCGGAATTACAAAGAGCGCTGAACGCGCGCATGGTGGAACTTGGCGCTCTCGACTCTATCGACGCGCACAGCGAACAAATCGACGCCGCCAAACTGCTCGTGAGACGAGCGATTGTAACTACTGATCTGGAAGAGATTAAAAGGGCGGCGCAACTTGAACAAAACGAAGAAGATAAACTCAAAATCGCCGTCGATAACAAACGTCAGAGCGAAGAGGATTTGCAAGCGAAAACCGCACAGTTGCAAAGCGTCCAACGTCAGCGAGAAGAACAGTTTGGAGAATGGACCGAGCTGGTCAATCTTCAGGCGCTTGTCGACGTTGAGAAGGTCTTCGCCGCATATGAGACCCAGGCGAAAAGTCTGGAAAACGAACGCAGACAAATGGATACCGCGCGCGACCTTGAGGACGCCGAAGCGCGAAACCTCCTTGCCCAAGCCTACGGTTCGACGGATCTGGACGTTCAAGACGCCGTGGAACAGCTACAAGATCTGACCGAGCCGTTACAGTCGCAGTTGCAAAGCCTCAGCGAAGAATACAACAACTCGATTGCGCGCCAAAACCAAGCGAAACACGACTTGGCGCAAATCCACCCCAAGGTCAGAGAACTTAAGCAAAGAGCGAAAAGTAACCCGACTGACCAATTGACTTCCATCAAAGATATTAGAGAAGCCAGAAGAGCCAGAGACCTCAACTGGACGCGCGTATGGGAATCCCTAAAAGTGCGACCACAGGATTATAGCGATTATGAAAGGGACGCTTACGCGCGAATCTTCGAAGAGTCGATAAGAACTGCCGACGAATTGGTCGACGCCTTTGCTCAAGAGGCGAAGCAGCGCGCCGACGCGCTCAATGCCCGAGCGCAGTGGCACGACGCCGTGCGAGAAGCAAAAAAATATAGGAAAGCCATTGCCACGGAACATGCGCGTCAGCAAGAGCTTAACCGCCATGCGCGTTGGTTATGGAACTGCGCCGGTCTCAACGGTTCCGCCGGTCTTAACGCCGCCTCCGCGCTCGATTGGCTCGGGAAATGGCGCGTCTGGTTTACCGCGCGCCAGCAGCGTCTGAGTCAATTTCGGGCGCTACAGTCTCAGGCGTCGCAGTTAGCGCAGAAACTTGCAAACGCTATGGAAATCGCCGCCGCGATTCTGAGCGTTGATCGTAACTATACCACGGCGCAACGCGACGCATACGAGCATATGGCTGTCGCTCTGAGACGTCAAGGCGCTGAACTATTGCTAACTCAGGGCATTGTTGAGTCTACAAATAGCGTGAGAATTGTGCTCGATCAAGCGGTGAAGACCGCTGGTCAGTACAAGACGCTCGACGATGAAATAGCTAAATTACAAGCGGCTTGCGACGCGGCGCGTGCGAAATGTGAACAGGCCGACAAGCGGATCGAGGACGCGCAAAGCGAGATAACTCAACTGCGAGAACACGTTAACGCGCTAGCGCAAGAAAGAGAGTTGGCGCTCCCCTTTGCCCAGCCCCATTCCTGTGATCACTGGCTACGCTTGCTCGCTGAGCGCAAGGCCTGCGCCGAGAAATGGGATGAATTTGAATCGAAAATCCAGGACGTACGAACGAAACAACTGAGACTTCAGGAGTTTGTACAGTCCGTCGCGTCGTTAGCCTTGCGATTAGAAGTCGGATTCGATCGAGAGAATCCTTGTGGCACGGTAAAGAGATGGTATGAGCGCGCTAAACTTGCCAAGGACGCAAAGGAAGAATTTGAACGACTTGCGAAGGATCGTGACGAGCAGACCGAAACTCAAAATAAACTCCGGCAAAGTCTCGACGAAGCGCACAGCGCGATTACACAAATCATTGAAAGACTTGATATTACCGAGGACGACCTCGAAGCGTTTTTGGAATATGTCAAACGTCGTCGAGAGTTGGAATTTGCTCACAAACAAGCGCGCACGGTCTACGAGACGCTCGTAAATCCCCTTACCGACGAACGATACGAGAGAATCACACAGACGTTGCGTAGCTGCGAAGACCAAGGGGCGATTAGTGATAATATTCAACGGTGTGAAGAGCGACAAAGCGAAATACAACAGCGTATAGACGAGAATAATCAGCGCGTCAAAGAGCTTCAGGCGCTCATTAGGGCGTCTGAAACTCAGGAGAAGTACCGCGATTACATTCAAGATTACGACCAGGCGCGCACGGCTCTGGCACAGGGTGTGGAAGACTATCTCGTCTCGCGATTTGCGCTGCATGCGCTCAACGCCTCGGTCGATGAATTTGAACGCGAGAAGATCCCCGCGGTCTTGGAATACGCACAGGAACTCTTCGAAAGAATCACTGAAGGGCGATACCTTAAAATCAGTACCCGCGCCAGTAAGAGTTCCGGTAGAAGTACAAAAAACGAAGACGAAAGAATCTTTTACGTCGTCGATCACAACGGTCTGGAGAAGCTCCCGACCGAATTGAGTACCGGCACGCGCGAGCAACTGTATTTGGCGTTAAGACTGGCGCACATTAAGCTATATTGCGAGGAATTTGAACCGCTGCCGGTGTTTGCCGACGATATCCTTGTCAACTGTGACAACAGGCGTTCGCAAAAGATCTTAGAGTGTCTCCAGGAATACGCGACCGACCAGCGGCAGTTCGTACTATTCACCTGTCGTCAAGAGACGCGCCGCGCGATGGCGAGCTTCGTTGGACAGGACGCTATTGTCGACCTGGACATGCTAAATCGTTCGTAGGAAGTAAGATGAAACGTCGAGACGCTATGACCGTTATGGCGCTAGCGCCGTGTGCCGCCGCACTGAATCGACCGTCTAGTAGCGACGCCGCGTCTGAGGTCGAGAACTTTAAACCTGGGCAGAACAAAGAGTTCGACGATCCTAATAAGGAAGAGGAATTCTTTGAGCTTCTCTGGCGTTGTGACGCGCCGACCCTCGTACAGCGCGAGGAAGCGGAAACGGAACTCAATCAACGGCTTATCGAGTTTGAGCGCTTCTGGATGTGCGCCGACCTGACCGACGGGCAGGTCGGCGCAGAGGCGCGCTTGAGATTTCAGCGCGCCTGTGAGCGACGACGCGCGCGCCTGTGTCGCGAGGCGTTTGCGACCCTCGCGCCGAGCTGGTCTTTCCAGCCGCCGGAGGCTGACGACGCGTCTCAAAGACAACGTGCGCGCGCTTGTGGACGTGTGACGCTACCGAAAGACGCGCGCGTGATCTACTATATCCCTGAACTAACGCGACTATTTTGGCAGGGGGACGACCAAGCGGAAAACGTATGGCGACCGCGCTTTAGAAACAGCGCCGCGGAAATTGCGCCTCAACCGGACGACGTGGAGTTGACGTTCGAAACGCCATTGGTCGAGGAAGGCGTCTGGGAGCTACCGCTCGACGCCGTGGAGCCAAATGACGCAAACCGTGAACAGCTTGGATTTTGCGCTCTGGCGGGGCTAGACGACCGCGAGATGTTACTGCCGGTTCGAATTAAGAGCCAGGACGCGCTCATAGGGAAGTTTCAATCGTTCGATCTTACCCTAACCGAGCCGGTCGCACAGATTAACGACGACGTCATTGCGATAACGCTGCAATTACAATACGCCGACGCCTACGACGCCTTTGACTCACACCGCGTGCCGATCCGCAATGAAGACTTTGCGCTACTGTATTATGACCAAGTGGGCGAGTTACAACGCGTTACGGTCGAAAGTTCCCAGCAGACACAGCGCGACGCCCACGGCGTCGCGCTGTGCCTGCGCTTTGCCGCGCCGCCGAACCATGGAGAAGGGGCGCTTACGCTAGAGTGTCACGTGCCGAGGTTTTGGGCGATCTTGCAGTAAGTTGCGACGCCGCGGGCACGGTTCGTAGCGCCCCGCCCATTGGGCGGGGCAATCCGGAGGCTTGAGCCTCCGGATAAAAAACAAGTCGCTTGAGCGCTCAGAAGCGCTATTATACGCCTATCTGAACCACCGACCAAAACAACTAACCCGTTATCACGCCCGCCCTGCGTTTTTTTACGCCACGCGCTTTGCGCGCGTCGTGAAAAAACGCGAGCGATCGGCAAAGTGGGTTGTCAATTTATTCGTGGGCTTCGATCGATCGTAATAAAACGCAAGCGCTTCCCTTGGGGGACGTCAATTGGATTATTCGCAAGGGCGGGGGGGTATGAAACAGCTTCTAAAACGAATTTGCTAGTTCGTACCAAAGAGTTCGTCGATTTTCTCTTGGAGCGTGCCGCTTTTGGCGTAAACGAGGGCGTCGAGGCGACGGAGATTGTGCTTAGTGATCTGCGCGCTATTCTCATCGAAGCCAAGGATATAGTTAAACGCGATCCGATAGATAATTTCAGTCGGCGCCAGACCGTAGACCTGTTTGGCGAAAATATGGCGCAGTCGCTCCTCCGCGCTGGGGTAACGTCGCTTCATTTCCGCATTGCGATATAGTCGCTTGACGATTTCAGCGATATATAGCCCGGACTTCATATACAGGTCGGCGAAGGTCTGGTCGTCCCGATCGAAACAGCCGGGATTCTCCTGTTCCAGTAAATCGACCATCCTCTGTACAACGTTTTTGGGCGTAAAAATCTGGTTTGTTCGCTGCGGAGGGATATAGTCGAATATATCGCGCGGCGAGTCGTCTTCGAAATATCGCGCGAGCTTCCGTTTGAGTTTAAAGAACTCCTTGACGGAATCGTCAAAGACGATGGGGTCGAAAAGCTTGCCTTTGAAATGTGTCTTTTCGCCAGTATTGGGATTAACTTCCTCTCCACCGTCGCGTAGTAGTCTGAAGTCGTCCAGTTCAATGCCGGTGACCTCGCGGAACACCTCGGGCGGAATAATCTGGTCAAAGTTATCAAGCGTTGTCGATTCACTACCGTACGCCATGAGAAAACTTGGAATTGTGCGCGAGAACCCGCGGAGACGATCGCGTACGCCTTGTTCAATTTCCACCTGCTCTTGCTTACGTTTTTCCTCTTCGATTTTTTGAGCAATTGTTTGTGTGTACGACGACAGTTTGGTCCTGACGTCCTCCATGGTTTGACGTAAGAGTTCCTCGCTCGCCTGCTGATGCGCGCGAATGACCTGCGCGCGTTCGTTTTCGGTCGTCACGGCGCTCAGTTCGCGTTCCTTCTTTGTCTCCAGCTCCATCTGCTTAGGCGCAACGCTCGCGCCGGCTTGACTGGCACAGATTTCCGCGTAACGATTGAGTTTCCTTTCCGTTGCCTTTTTAATCTTTGGTTTGAGCGACTTGCCGTGCTGTACGTCCAACTCGTGCATAATAGGCGCGACGTAATCCTCCTTGATTTGGCGTTCGACAATCTTTTTTACCTGTTGATAGGTCTGCTCTTGTTGCGTCGGCTTGCCGTGTTCCTTTTTCTGAACGCGGTCAATTGCTTCTGCGAGGGTAGCGACAGATTCCTGAGAATCGCCGAATATCTTGGCGGCTTCTTTTAAGTTTTGTGCCGTGCCGATGACAATTTGTTCCGGGACTTGGATATCGCCGTCTTCATCGATTGACAGTTCGTCCTTGGTCTGCTCCGTGAGTTCTAAGGACTTCTTAGCGCTCTCTCTAACCGCCGGTAGATTGTTGATAAGTGAAATGACGCGTTGTGTTCCGTGAAAAACATTGGAAATGTTTTGAAAGAGGAAGCTACTTCGAAAACCGGTTTCTACGACCTCACGCGAACGGATTTTACGCGGAATAGCGAGAATCTGTTCGGCGTCGAGTAGTATCATTTCCCCCGCGTCGTCTTCTCCGATGACGGGGAAGAAGTTCAGCGTGTCCAATACGTTCCTATTCCTCTGACTCTGAGAGCCATGTCCGTCGACGGTATTGGGGTCGAGGTCGTTGGCAAAGGTCTCATAGAGCGTCAGCGTTCTTGCGGGGTCGAAGTCAAAGATATAGGCTCTTTCTTTGAGATAACTTTTCCCGTTTTCGCGGAAGACACAGGGGTTCTGCGCGCGAAAGGCCGCTTGCATATAGCGTTCTGGACTCTTGGCGTTCCAGAGCATAAGCACGGCGCTCCATTCGGGTATCGTAACGCCAGCGGTGAGTTGACCGACGGAGAGCGTGATAGTTTTCTCATTTTCTCTAATGGCGTCGCTCACGCGTTTAAAGGCATTTTCGACCCTCTTTTGCTCGTCGTTGAACTTACCGTCCCCCGCGGCGACGACGATTTCATACTCCGTGAAGACCGGATGACGCAGGAGTTTATCCGCGAGCGCCAATGCCGAATCGACACGATCGAGTAGCCACAGAGAATGCCTGAGTTCCGCACGCAGTTCCGCTGTGGAGTAGGGGTATTTCTCGTTGGTCGTGAGCGCGTTAAGGAACTTATCGACCGATTCCTCATGCTTGAAGCGCTTGACGCGATCTTTGCTTTCTTTGGTAGAGAAAAACTCATTGAGGTCGAAGACGTAGTCGAGTTCTTCGTCGTCTATATTAATGCCGGCGTCAATTGTATCGCGAATGATATCTGACATTTGATAGACGTAAAGATTCAGTTGTGGCAACGTTTCATAGGGATTACAGGACATGCTCTTCCAGTCGCGTTTGGCGCGTTGTTCGTCGCTGTATGACCAGGTAAAGACCTCGTCGGGTTCAAAGAGGTCGCGCGAGAGCGCCTTAAAGGGCGTGCCGGAAAGATAGAGCGTGAAATCCTTTTTGAGCCTTTCGACAGCGTCTGAGGTTTTGTCCGTTTCGACGCCTTCGTGTGATTCGTCGATGATAAGGATATCCCAATGCGTCGTTGCGATTGTCCCGAGTTTGACGTAATCTCCGCCGAACGCCTCTGCGCCTTTAAGGTCTTGCAGGCTCACAAAGGCGATTTGTCGCATCGGTTGCGCGGATTTCTGACGCGCTTCTTCAAACTCTTCGTGATTGAGGATATAGGGCTTGCCCTTGAGCGCGTCGGTTTGAGTGACAAATGCATATCCGGAGGCTGAGCCGAGGAATTGGACGTAGTCGCTGTACCACGAGTTAGCCACCGCCGGGCGATTGGTGAGAATCAGCGCGTTTTGAGCATTGAGGCGTTTGATAAGGTCATAGACGGCTAACGTCTTGCCAAATCGCGGTTTAGCGTTCCACAGATATTTCTTCTCCTTGTGTATGGAAGGGGATTGAGCGCGCGCGAGCGCGCCTTCCACCGCGCGAAGTTGTTCTGCGCGCAGTTCATACGGCGTCGTTTCACCGGTCGGGAGTTTGCCACGCCCGTTGCGAAACTCGTTAAAGAGCTGTTGGGCGCGCTGCGCGTCGATACGGAACCACTCTTTTGTGACGCGCTCAACTCCGGATTGGATAAGGTATTGGTGAAAGGCGCGATCGTCAAAGGGCGTCTGATCCTCGTCGTCGAAAATCGCCGTACCGCTCCAGACGATTTCGCAATCGACGTCGACTGTGCCGCTCTGCTGATTGATCCGCTCTTGCGGCGTTTGCTTGGAGGTGTAGCCGATCTTAATCATCCCGTCGTGTTTCGCAATTTCCGGCGTACGATACGCGTAAACAATCGGACGGAATTGCCCGGTGGTCTTAATGCGCGTTGGCTCGCTAGGCGCGTTCTTAGGGAAATGAGGCGTCATTAGTTCATCTCCTTAACGTGGCTTTCGATAAAGTTGATTTCCTCTTGCGACAGCCCATACTTACGATAGAGCTGTTCGTCAATTTCCGCGACTGTTCCCGACCAGTCGATATCTGACGACGACGTAAAGTCTTGTAGCGGCACGTACTTCCACTTCCCTTTGCGGTTCTCCTGCGTGACTTTCAGAATACCGAGCATTGCGCGCGCGAATTTGGTCTTGATATATTTAAGCGCCGCTTCCGCTTCCTCACGCGTGTCAAAAGCGCCGATTCCGATGAACGTTTCGGTGTAGCCGATTAGCGGCTCGCCGATTAACGGCGTAGATATGACTTCTCCTAATGCCCCGCTGCCGTTCGCTTTCGGGAGGATTACTTTGTACTTGAAGAGATTGGGATGATCTTGTTCGATATAATCTTGTTTGAGATATAGAATGGTTCGTTTATTCTTAATTAAGCCGATAACGCGGACGTATCCCCCCCCCCCCATGTTTGGAATATAGGATAGACCTCAAAGGCATTAGACGTCATGTCTTTGCGGTCGCGCACGTTTGCACTAAGCGACTCACGAATCTCGGGGTGATCGGCAAATAACGTCGATTTGTTCCAGCGTAAATAGCCGAAAATAATATCGTCTATTGATCCCTGTTGGCAGTACGGCGACGCTTTTTTATAGACGCCTCGTAATTCGTCAAAAGCTATGAAGACTTCAATCGGTTCATAATCAGCTTCGGAATTTCTATAAGTAATGACTACTCCGCCTTTAATGTCGACGTCTTGAAAGTAAGTCTTACTGTCTGGCGAGTATTCCAAAACTTTAAGATGGGGATCAGATAACATTTTGGTATCCCAATCGTCCGAGGTGGAGCCGGCGCGGAATAAAAATCGTCCCGGCGTAATCATTTCCACTCGTGTGCCGATTTTGTACGCCGCGTCCATCATGTCGCAATATACAGGGCGTTTCAAATTACTACCCACTATTTCTTCCTGATAAGGCGGGTTTCCTATAACATAATCAAATTTCATACGAATATCCTTGTAAAGAACGTATTTAGGCGAATTCCAAGTACAAACGTAAATAGGCGAATCAAAGCCTCTGTCATCTTGTTGCGATTTGCTTTTGGCGCTCTTGACGTTCCAGTCGGTCGAAAAAAGATCTCCTTGGACGTCATGTGTCTTAGCGTAGGGAAATAGCCCGGTGACGCCGTTCATTTGCCAGAAGTTCAAGACGACAGCCTGGGCGACTTCTTTTAGCGTATCATTAAATGCTTTGGCGTCATAACTAACGCAGTCCTCGAAGCGGTCGCGGAAGTACTCCACAAAAGTTGCGACTATATTCAGGCGCGCCAGAAAGAGGCTATCGCCCTGCCACTCGTAGCCATAGACGCTTCGAACCGCTTTGAGCGCCCAATGGAGCCACTCCTGGGGATCCTGGACAAATTGCGTGACGACCTTGAGTTTGCGATCCAGTATGCCGACGCGATCTTTAATGGCGATCGGCGCGCCGGTGACCGCGTCGTAACGCATTGCGATAAAGGGCGCTTCGCCACAGGTGATTTCCAGGCGAGGGGACTTGACGTAACGTTGCCATTGCTTGGCATTGGAACCAAAGTCAACGTCGCCGTTGAGCGCTTCGTAACCCTTGTCAGTACGACGGATGAAAATCTCTTTGCGACCGAACCATTCTTCGTCGAGATATTCCGTCATACTCGCGCAAACCCACGCGGGCGTAAAGACTTCCGCCTTCTGACGCACGCGCCGAACACGTTCGTCTTTTGCCTTACACGCGCGCGGACAGAATCCATCCCCCAGTTCTTTGAGCTTTTCAAGAGTGATCGGAGCGTCTGCTCGGAAACGCGTGACCCCGACGGAGGAACTGTCAGTCCCCCAAACGATCTGCTCTGTGCGCAGGATGCGACAGACGCCGCCTTTGACTTGGTGAAAAATCGGACGCTGCAGGAGGTTTTCTAATATGTCTTCGCCTAACTCGTGGCGCCAAAGACCGATCGGATCCTTGATTGAGTCGATCTGAGATTGTTGCAACGACGGTTTTGTCATTCGTGCCTCAAGGAGTCTCACGCGCCAAACTACCGAGGGACGACGCCGCGCCGACCCTACATATTGCGACATTATAACGCCAATTTGGTCGATTAGCAAGACGCCGACTTGATTTCAAGTAATAAACCAGCCTGTCGACGCCGTCTTATTGAGCAGATATGCTCGAGATAGCGCATTCGTTCGGTAGCTGAAGGCGTCGAGTAAAGATTCCGCCGTCGATTCTGTGCGCTCCTCAAATTTGAGTTCTGCCTAAACAACGTGTATCGTACTCAATGGCGCAGGACGCGACGTTGCGTAATTCGTCGCCTCCATGCTTGGGAATTATATATTTACTCGCTGACGTCACTGGAGGGGGGCGCCATTCTCGTTTCATCCTATAGTCTATTTTGTCCGGAGGCTTTGCGCGCGGCGTAAAATAACGCAGGGCGGGCGTGACAGCGGGTTGGTTGTTTTGGTCGTTTGTTCAGCTTGGCGTAAAATATGGCTTCTGAGCGCTGAAGCGGGTTGGTTTTTTATCCGGAGGCTAAAGCCTCCGGCTTGCCCCGCCCTTTGGGCGGGGCGCCACGGGCATTGCCCGTGGCGTAAAAAAACGCAGAGCGGTCGTGATAGCGGGTTGGTTGTTTTGGTTGGTGGTTCAGCTGGGCGTAACATTGGGCGTTTGAGCGCTCAAGCGGCTTGTGTTTTTATCCGGAGGCTGAAGCCTCCGGCTTGCCCCGCCCTTTG
>JAUNMR010000065.1 GCA_030537455.1 Planctomycetia bacterium
TACCGTTACGCGGAGGCGTGCGAGGGTTATTACCAGTTCACGCTCAGTACGCTATTGAACGAGAAGGCGGAATCAGCGGGCGTAAGTCCGGTGAAGATATTTGGCTACACGCGCGAGGAGTTGCGTCGTCAAATAGAGGGCTTGAGCGCACGTTATCCGGAGTTTATCGGCTGTTCCTTTACACACGACCTGGAGGTAGTGAATTTACGCCCCGAGAAGAAGTCCGGGTGGGAAGAATATAGCCAGCCGGCGCCGGAAAACGACGCGGAACGCGCCGCGTTCCAGAAGAACGTCGAAATGAAAAATACCGTTTTGAACCTGTTTTACGAAAGAGACTAATCGCCATGGACAATCGCACCTATTCTGAGTTCTTTAAAATCGACCCGTCGTACTATCCGGTCATTAGCGCGGACTCTATTAAAAAGGATCAAGACGGCTGGAAGAAGACCTACCCTCACCAGACCTTTGTCAAGATTCTACGAGACGTCAGTCATATGCTTTTGCGTAAGTCCGGCTCGCAAACCAGACCGCAGTGGATCGAAGGCGCCTACGGCGTCGGTAAGTCGCGCATTATGTGGACGATTAGCTCGCTACTGACCTGTAAGGATGCGGAACTCGACGAATACTTCAACCGCTACAGCAAAGTATTCGGCGCCAAAGACGACCTGCACGCGGCCTTTAAGCTAATTCGTCAAAAGCCAATCGTTACCGTATCCCTCTCCGGTCTTGGCAAGGTCGATACGACGCAGAAGCTCATTCGCGCGATCTTCGACGCGGTTCAAAACGCACTGCGCAACCGTGAAAACATGGCTATGAACGGCGACAAGACATTGCGCGGACGTATCGTTAATTGGCTCAGTAATCCCGACAACGCCGATTACTTCAAAAAGAAGATCAGTCAACCGCGCTATCGTGGGTACAACGTCAGTGAAATGGACGTTTCCACGATCTGCCAACATCTGAGCCTTCCCGGGAAAAGTACCAGTCTGCTCGACGAGATCGTTACAATCGGCGAGAACGAAGGGGTTTATGTCTTCACATTGACAATCGACGACCTCAAGTCGTGGCTCACCGAGGTCATCGAAATTAACAAACTCGGGGCGATCGTCTTCTTCTGGGACGAATTCACACAATTCTTTAAAGACTACCGCAACTCCCTGGTCGACCTGCAGCAGATCGCGGAACTAGCGCATGATCAGCCGTTCTATCTGTTTATCGCCACGCACATGAGCGCCGCTATGGCCGACGCTGGCGACGACGAGTACAAAAAGATCCGCGACCGCTTCGCCAGGAACGAACTGAAAATGCCTGATAACGTCGCGTTCGAGCTGATCGCCGACGCCATTCAGATACGCGATGAACTCAAGGACGACTACGCAAAATTCACCGATGGACTCAATAAGTTTCTGAAAAACCCGCGCGAACTCATCTGTAAGGCCGTGGATAGCAAAGAAGAGGACGTGTGCAATATACTCCCGTTGCACCCGCTGAGCGCGCTATTGCTCAAGTACATTGCCGAAAGTTTCGGCTCCAACCAGCGCTCCCTCTTTACCTTCATTAAGACCGACGACAACGACGACGTCCACGCCTTCCAGTGGTATGCAGAACGTCATTCCCCCGCGGACGGCGATCTGCTAACGATCGACCAGCTCTGGGACTTCTTCGCAAGTCTTCATGACCAAGCCGACGCCCAAGTCGCTCAGATCTTCGACGTCTATAAACGCGCAGAGGATCTATATGACCTCAGCGACCAGCAGAGCATGGTTCTCAAGACCGTGCTCATTATGCACGCGATCTCGCTACGGTTCAGCTCACGTGACGATAAGTACGTCAAAACCGCCGCTGTCGACTACTTGGTTCCCAATCAGGACAATATCGACCTGGCTTTCGAAGGACTCGATCAGAATCGTATTCAGCAGAAAGACGTCAGAGACGCGCTGAACTTCTTCGTGGAAAAAGGTCTGCTCTTCCGCGAAGGAAAAGACAGCGCCCACGGCGGGTTCCGTTATATCGCCGCGCGCAGTGGAAACGACGGTAACGAACTGGAATTGGCGAAAAGAGAATGGCGAGAACGTCCGGAACGATTCTATAACCTCTTCAGCCTACGTAGCGACGGCTATGTGCTCGCAAACGCAAGTATCCAATCGCGCTTCGAATTCGAAAACGCCTTTACGAACGATTTCACCGCCAAGCTCAATAGACTCGCGAGTATCGCCACGAGCGAGGAGCGACCGTGGATACTCTACGTCTTACGATGCTTCGCGCGTACCGAAGAAGACGCAGATAAAATGCGTAAGCTCATTCGCAACGCGCTCGCCGATCCACGATACGACAAGATCCTCTTCCTCGACCTGACAGGTCGTCCTTTCGGAGATTCCAATCTGCGCGACGTACTCGACCTTGCCGCGACCGAAGATTATTTCCGTTCCAAAGACAGAGCCCAGGCGAACGGCTATAGTCGTCAAATCGACTCGCTCTTTAAGAAATGGTTCGAGGAGCTCAAAAACACCGCCGTGATCCTGCGCAGTCATGACTTCGAACGTCATCCGTACGGCTCCGACTCTGAGGTCGTTAAAGCGCTACACGAGTACCTCGTACAGCGCTTCCCCCACGCCTTCGACAACGCCCAGCTGTCCGAAAACTGGTTCAAGGAAACTCAACTCAAAAAGGGCGTTGAATTCGGCGTTACACAGTCTGATACCGGTCTATTTAAAAACCATCATAAGCTTCTGGGAAGCGCGCTCAATACCCCGGAATATTGGAAAGTTTATCCGAACGAATCCCTATCCCAGCTTAAGATCGCGCTCGACAAAATCATCGATGCGGAACTCAAAGCGAATATTCGCATTAGTATCGGCGATATTGTCGACTACCTCATGAAGAAGCAAGGCTTTACGCCGCGCAATCTCTACGCGTACCTCATTGGCTTCCTTCTAAAGGAATACTGCCAAGGGAATTATCAGTACAGCGTTGGGGAAGAAGGAGACTCCGGCGGCGTGATGACGCCGGTGAAACTCGCGGAACTGGTCGACGCTTACCTCAAGCATTTGCAAACGCCCAATAAAGTCTTTAAGCCTGCGTACTTGGAGATTATGACGCAGGAGCAGAACGCGTACATTGAGTTCCTCGTCGACGCGTTCGACCTGGGTAGTCGCCGTCCGGACTCGGTGGAAGGCGCCACGAGCATGGCGCGCGGGGTCTTTAGTAAGCTTCACTTTCCTCTGTGGCCCTTAACGTACAATCTCAGCGGCGCGGGGGAGCAGATGCTCAAGCTCTTGGTCGAGGCGCTGCGCTCCACCGACGGCAAGAGCGTCTCCGCGCTGGCAAACGAGTTCGGCAAGCTCGCGCTGGAGCACAAGCGGGACGCGTCGACGCTCGCAAAATCGGTCAACAACTCCGAAGCGCTCTGCGATGCGCTACGCGACTATCTCGAAACCTTCGAAGCCGGGCAATTCTTCCAGACCGCGCAAGCGATCGGCGCGCCTGATCCGGTTAACGACGCGCGAAACTGCGTGAGTAGCTCCGGAAGCTACCTCTGGGACCAGGAGGTCTGCGACGAAGAATTCCACAAACTCCTGGTAAAATACCAGATCGTCGAGGCAAGTTGCGCGCTCAATAAGTTCGTCAAATGCAATTCCTTTGGCGAATGCCTCAAACACTGGCGCGAATACGTAAAAGCACATTACATGGCGCCTTACGAAGCGCTGCGTGAACTTCAGCCGCAACTGGCGCCCTTCCTGGAATGCCTCTTTGCCATTGCGAAATCGGATCATGTGGAACTGCAAAACGATAAGCAAGCGCTCTTCCTGCATGAGTTACGCGAGAAAGCGGAGCTGATCAATAGTCTGCTGTTGAACTTCAACGACCTATTCCGCCAAGAGTACGCCGCTTACGTCAAGGACTTCGACGATCGCGCGCTGGAAGAAGTCTACGGCGCGATTCGCAACGCCAATAAGCTTCAACCCTTCTTCTGCAAAGACCGTAGCGCCGCGCAACGCGACGTAGAGCTCGCCGCAAATGGCACGCGCTCGAAAAAGGCGCGCAATAGCCTCATGTCCCTGTGGAAGGAACTAACCGGCACAAACTCCCCGAGGGAATGGAGCGCGACTTATCGTACCCCGATCCTCGGTATGGTTCCCAAAACCGAACGCGAAATCGCACGCCAGCATTTCCAGACGATGCAGTCCCCCGACGCAAAGGAATCTCAACTCAAAAGCGCGTGCGAATACCTCGCGTCTAAACCCGCCTTTCTCAATGCGCTTGACTCGCAAGAGAAGCGCGATAAGGTCGTCGTCGGCTGTCTCGCCGGCAAGCTTGCCGAACTGTTCGACGATCCAGAAGCGTTGCGCACTGTTGCTGAAAAGGTCGCGGAACCCTACGACTGGTTCGACTCCGCCCCCGCTCAGAACGCCGTGAAGAATTATATCGAAAGCGATCACCGAAGAAGCGGCAATATGAAAGCCGTTGAACGCGTACAAAAGCTCTCGCCCGAGGACGCCAAAGATCTTCTCCTGGGACTGGTGAGCAATAACGCCGACGTCGCCGTTGCGGTCCTGCATAGTCTCGGCAACGCTAAGGAGTAATCGTCGTGACCATAACTAACCTGAGTCTAACCGACGCCAAAAAACGAATCGACGAATACCTGTGCGCCGACCTGCGTTACGCGCCGTCGCCCTTCTTTGTCGCCGTCGATTCTCCGCGCGATTACAAGGCGCTTTATAACGAACTCCTTACACACATGACCGTTATCAAGGTTACCGAGACTTGCGGTCATGGCGTGAACTCTGTGCCCAACAACGACCGTCTGGAGGAGCTCATCGCCGAATCGGACGAGGAAAAAATCCTCATCCTCGGTCTGGGCGACGCCTGGGCGCTCACCTGTGACAACGACGCCTTTCCCAACGCCGAAGCTCCACTGCGGTTCCTCAAGGACAACACCCTCGGTAAAAAGATCGTGGTACTCGCGCTCAATGCCTACGCGCTCCTGGAAAAGTTCAGTCTTAAAGACGGCAAGTTTGACGAAAGACGCTGGATCCACGTCTCCGCCAACGGAAAGGAAGTAAAGCATTATAAAGCCACTCGACTTGACCCCAAGTTGGTCTCGGGCGAGTCAAAAACCTATCATAACAAACGGCTGTGCAGTGGTCTGTATGGTCTACTAAAGATCCTGGAACTCGGCGACGTCGGCGATTTCTACGTGCGTACCGATTTGCCATTGAATCTCTACGACACAATCGAAAGCGCCTACGACCTGCTCCTAAAGCAGAGTAAAACCCCTATACGCCTAGAGCGCGAGGCGCTCGACGACGAACACTGGCAGGCGCTCTTGGACTCAAGGGGCAGACTCAAAGAGCCAACAAGTCCCATGAGCTGGCAGGCGTTCTATACCTACAAGTCCAAGGAAAAAGAAGCGATCAACGACTACCACAAACTCGTTCTGGCCAGCTCTAAGGACGAACACGAGTACGCGGAAAGACTCTTTACCGCGCTACTGGACGTCAAACGCAACGACCCTAAATTTAAGGAGTTGTACCTTCAAAGAAAAGAAGTCCTCGCAAAAATTAGCGCAGAGGAAAGCGTCGGGGCGCGCGCGAAATATCTCCAAGATCTCCAGATCCTCGACGCCAAGGAGCGGTTCTACTACCTCACCGACGCGACCGAAGAGGAACGAACGCTCGTTCTGGCGCTCCTGGCACAGTTCGACGCAATTCCACCGGAGCTGCAATATATCTATCCCGACCTTGCGAGATACTTTAGCGAGGAAGAACTCGACTGTGGCGACAGTCAACTCACCGCGCAAATTAACGATTACTTCTTGCAGTATCGCCACATTAAGGTTCGTGGTAAACTAACCGACAAATTCCTCGCACTGGTCGACACGCAGGCGCGGTCTGAAAGAGACGATAGGCTATTCTGTCGGTTCCACTACCGCAATCACCTACTAGAACCCTATGCCAAAGAAGACGCCCCCTTGCTGTGGATCGACGCGCTCGGCGTGGAGTTCCTGCCCTTTATTATCCAGAAGGCGCAAGAGCTCAAACTGTCCGCCGATTACCACATCGGGCGCGCAGAACACCCGACTACGACCGAATGGAACAGTGATTTTTTCAAAGACTGGCAATCCCCCAAGAAAAAGGTCAAAGAACTCGATGAACTGCTCCACGATAATCCCAGCGATGGTAATTCCACCAGCGCCGACTACTTGCTCAAGGAGCTGGAAATTATTACCAACGCGCTAAGGGACGCGCGCAATATGATTAACGGCGGTCAGCCTCTGGTCGTGATTGCTTCTGACCATGGCGCGAGCCGGCCGGTTGTGCTCAACGGTCAGGAGCCGGTCTACGAGACCTCCGGTCAGGTCTATAAATCCGGACGCTTCTGCGAGGCGTGCGACGATTACCCAAAGCCGGACGTGGCGGTGGACGTGGAAGACGCAAAGGACCCGAACAAGAGACTCCTCTGGGTTCTCGCCAATTACGATCGCTTCCACGGCGGTAAAAAAGGCGGCGTGGAGGTACACGGCGGCGCTACGCTGGAAGAGACCCTTGTGCCGGTTATTTGTCTAACCAAAGCCACGCCGATCAAGCAGAAGGTCGACCAAGTTGACGCTCAACTCAAGACCAAAGGAACCGGAACGTCTGCGCTGATTACCCTGCAACTGACCCAGATTGCAAAGTCGCCGACACTGCGCTTCAATAATCACAGTATTGCGCCGCTGCCGCCCGACCCCACCGCGCCGCTACGCGTGCAATTCGACGTCGCCGACGTTCTGAAGAATATAAACGCGGGCGAGCACACATTTGTGCTCTTTGACGAGAAGACAAAAGTCGGTACTTTCACTGTTAGTGTCGAATCGCGCCTCGGCAAGCAGCAAAGCGCGGCCAGCGACGACTTTTTCACCTTTGATTAACCGTAATAAAGGACAGCCATGTCAGACGAATTTCTCTCCAAATTTCGCGGCGCTTTCGGCGACAGAGTAGTCTATAAGGACTTGCAGACGTCCGGCTTTCTCATGTCGCTGAATCTTCCGTCCTTTATGCGCGACTGGCTTTTGAGTAGCTTTCAGAGCCCCGAGGGAATGTGTGATAACGAGAAGTTGACCGACTTTGTACACGCGTTCCTGCCCGATACCGACCGGTGGTACAAGCTCAAGGCGGAAATGGTCACCAACGGCCGTCTGGTAAGGCTGATCGCTAAGATCAGGGTCGAAGTCGACGTGCGCACTAGCACGCTCTCCTTCGCTCTGCCCGACTATGACCTCAAAAGTAGCGAGACCAGAATCGACTCGCACGTCTGGGAAAAGTACAAAGCGGAACTCGTGAGCGGTCGCGA
>JAUNMR010000032.1:0-33700 GCA_030537455.1 Planctomycetia bacterium
GCCTCCGGCTTGCCCCGCCCTGCGGGCGGGGCGCCACGGGCTTTGCCCGTGGCGTGAAAAAACGCAGGGCGATCGGGAGCGTTGGTTGGTTGTTTTGGTCGGTAATTCCGCTAGGCGTAAAATTGCGCGTCTGAACGCTGATGCGGTTGGTTCGTACTATCCGGAGGCTAAAGCCTCCGGCTTGCCCCGCCCGCAGGGCGGGGCGCCACGGGCTTTGCCCGTGGCGTAAAAAAACGCAGGGCGGACGTGACAGCGGGTTGGTTGTTTTGGTTGGTGGGTCAGCTTGGCGTAAAATAAGACGTTTGAGCGCTCAAGCGACTGGTTCTTTATCCGGAGGCTGAAGCCTCCGGCTTGCCCCGCCCGCAGGGCGGGGCGCCACGGGCTTTGCCCGCGGCGTAAAAAAACGCAGGGCGATCGGGACAGCGGGTTGGTAGTTATGGTCGGTGGTTCAGATAGGCGTAAAATAGCGCGTCTGAGCGCTGATGCGGTTGGTTTTTTATCCGTGGCGTCGAGTAAGCGTTTATTGAGAGGGCGTCAACTGGAATGCTAACGCTGGCAGAGAGAGTTACGAAATCGCTCCTAATAAAAAACCGCGCGCGTTAGAGTCACAGCAGACTCCAACGCGCGCGGCGTATGAGGTTCGTCGCTCAGCGGTCAGACCGCGAACGGAAAGACGCGATTAGAAGTCGAAATCGTCCGCGGTAAAGGTATCGAAGACCTCGTCGAGAATCGCCAGGTCGATATCGCCCTTGTAGATCTCGCTATAGCCCCAGTCGGAGTAACCGTCCGTACCGACAGCGATCACACGGTAGCGATTGCCGACCCCTTCGGTCGTGGTAACTGTAAAGCTCTTCGAGGACGAAGAGGTCGTGTATCCGACCGTCGTCCAATCTTTCCATTCGGGAGAGCCGGAGTACTGCTCTTGGTGTTGAATGACATAACCTTCACTGGCGGAACCATTGTAGGTCCAGGTCAAGGTTGAACCGCTCTTCACCAGATGCTCGACCGTGCCGTAATTGCTCAAGACCGGACCGGACACGCCATAAGCGGCAACGCTTTGGGTATAGCCCTCGCCGCCGGTAACGGCAATGCGAATCCAGCGACCCGCGGCAACGTCAGAGGCTGTGACCGTGTAGGACAGACCAGCGTTGTTGATATCGATCCAGTTGCCAGAACCGTCGCGATACTGCCAGGTCACAACAACGTCGGAGCCGGTGAGCGGTCCGATATCGGACGCGGTAATCGTCGTGTAGTACGATTCCGCAACGGTCGGGTCGTACAGGTAGCCGTTCGCGAAGTTGTCGATCGTAACGGTCAGAACCGCGAAGCCTTCTTCGGCGGAGTAATCGCTGGAGCCGAACTCGTTCGTGCCGATCACGCGGTACTTATAGACGCTTGCGACGTCAATCGCGGCGGTGGCGTCAACAGCGGTCCAAGCGCCGCCGTCGGTTTGGCGTTCCACGGTATAGGTCACGCCCGCTTCGCTCTGATCCCAGGTCGCCGTAACGGTCGAAGCGGCTTCGTTGTAGGTCAACGTCAGACCGGTCGGGGTTTCCGGCAACAACTGACCGATGGAGTCGGTATACGCGTAATCACTGGGAATATCGCTCACGAGGTACGCGCTAACGCGGAAGGTATACAGAATACCGCGCTCCATTTGGAAACTCACGCTCGTCGCGTCGGTATCGGCGATTTGAGCGTACTGACCGCCGTCTTCGGAGACTTCCACGATATAGCCAGCGGCGCCGGTCACGGCGTCCCAGGAGACGGTCACGTCAAGGTCGTCGGCAACGGCGGTCGCGTTTTGAGGCGCTTCAACCAGACCGAGAACCGCGCTGTCGACCGCGTCGCTCGCGCCGTCCGCGTAGGCGACAACGCTCGCGTGATAGGCCACGCCGTAGGTGAATTCGCTCAGCGCAAGGGTGATAGAAAGATCAGAGGTGGTCGTTTCGTAGACCGCTTCGTCGGCGGCGTTAACCAGCTGGAAGGTATAGCCGTCGGCGCCTTCGGAGGCGGTCCAGGAGAAGGTTACGCCGGTATCGGCAAGGCTGTAGTCAACCGCGCCGACCGCGCTGGGAGTAAAGCTTCCGACGATTTCATTGCTTTGCGTCGCAAGGCTCGGCAGGTCGGAGAAGAGGTAGGACTGAACGCTGAAGACGTAGCTGGAGCCACGCGCCAACGTGTAGTCGAGGCTCAATTCGGTCGTATCGGCGATTTGCACCGCGTCGGCGCCGTCGACGCTAACAGAGACGAGGTAACCAGCGGCGCCGTCGGCGGCGTCCCAGGTCACGGTCGCGGCGAGGTTATCGGCGGCGGTCACGACGTTCGTCGGGGTAGCGGCCAGACCGACCACGTTGCTTTCCGCAGCGGCGCCGACGTTATCGGAGAACGCCGAAACGCGGAACTGATAGCTTGCGCCGTACTCGATCATACTCAGCGGCAGGGTCAAGCTCGTGGTTTGCGCGTCGACGCTCGTGAGCGCGACGTAATCGCTGCCGTTCACGCTCACTTCGACGTTATAGCCGTCGGCGTTTTGCGCGGCGGTCCATTCGAGCGTCGCGGTTTCCGCGGTCAGATCGGCGCTCACGGCAACCGATTCCACATCCGCCGGGGTAATATCGGTCGTGACTTCTTCGGAGACGACATAGTCGCTCGGCAGGTCTTCGTACAGATAGGCGCTCACGCGGAAGACGTAAGTGGAGCCGTGCGTGAGTTCGTATGTAAGGGTCGTGTCCGCTTGGGTCGCAACAACGGCGAAGTCTTCGCCGTCGACGCTCGCTTCAACGACGTAGGCGGCGGCGCCGGTCGACGCGGTCCACCCAACGGTCGCGGTCGTCGAGTCAACGGTCACGGTCAGATTAGTCGGGGCGTCGACGATACCGACCGCATCGGCCACGACGTAATCGCTCGGAAGCGATTCGTACATATAGGATTTCACGCGGAAGACGTAGGAGACGCCTGCGGTCAGGTCGTAGCTAACGCTCGTAGCGGCGGTCGTCTCGACCACAGTAAATTCGCCGTCATTAGCGGAGACTTCCAGGACATAGGCGGTCGCGCCGGCGACGGCGTCCCAAGTCACATTGGCCGCGCCGTTTTCCACAGCGACGCTAATCGTCGCGGGCGTTTCGGTAAGACCGACCGCTTCCGATTCGGTCGCCTGACCGTTCAAATCGGCGACGCGATAGGCGCTCACGCGATACTGATAGGAGAGACCATATTCCAGAGCGCTATCGAAGCTGACGCTGTCGGTATCAGCGATCACCGTCCAGGTCGCGCCGGCGTCGGTCGTTTGCTCGACAGTGTAACCGATCGCGGAATCGACCGCGTCCCAGGTAATCGTTGCGGTCGTATCGGCGACGGTCACGAGGACTTCTTCCGGAGCGCCGACGGGGGCGACGATTTCAGAGTAGGTCCAATCGGAGTAACCGGTCGAGCCGTAGGCGGCAACGCGGAACTGATAGGGACGTTCCGAAGCGACCTTATAGGTCGCGCTGGTCGCGTCCTCTTGCGCGACAATCGCTGCGGTACGCCATAGAGAACTGCCGTCAACGGAGTATTCCACGACGTAGCCGGTTTCGCCTTCGGCGTTGTCAGTCCAGGTAAAGGTCTGGACGCCCGTAGCAGAGTCATAGTCGGCGACCACGAAATCGGTCGGAGCGACGAGGTTCTCAACAACCGGACCGGAGTAGGCGTACGCGGGCACGGCCATGGCGTAATCGCCGGTTCCATAGGCGACCACGCGCAACCAGCGACCGGCGGCGTAATCTTCTTCGGTCGCCACATAGGACTTAGTGGTCGCGCCTTCGATATCGACCCATTCGTCTTCCGCGGCGTCCTTCGAGGAGGCGTATTGCCATTTGAACGCTTTATTATTGCGAATTTCTTCCTTATCGGGCGTCAGACCGAAGAAGGTAACTTTCGTACCCGGCTTATAGGAGGTGTTGTCAACGTTGCCCAGTAGCAACGCGGTGGTCAATTCGGAGGCTTCGCCGGCGCCGAACGCGTTCGTACCGTAAACCTTGAACTGATAGATCTTATCGTTCACGATTCGGAAGCTCGTTTCGGTCGTATCGGCGCCGACGCTACGCGCCAGGCCCCAGGTTTCGCCGCCGTCGGTGGAGTATTTCACGACGTAACCGGCTTCGTTATCCAGATCTTCCCAGGACAGACCGACTTGACCGTAGAATTTGTCTTCGGCGGTAAAGCCGGTGACTTGGAAGTTGACCGGAGCGGCCGGAGCGCTACCGCCGAACGGTTCGGTCGTTTCGGTGTAATCGGTCTGACCGAACGCGGTGAAAGCGGCGACGCGGAAGTTATACAGGTTCTTCGTGGGCAGACCATAAGAGGTGGTCACAACGTCCTTTTCTTCGCTCGGCTGAGCGGCGTTGCGCAGGAAGGTCCATTCGCCAAAGGTTTCGCCGTCTTCGGAGACTTGGTATTCGACCACGTACTTCGAGGCGCCCTTGACGTAATTCCATTCCAAGGTGGCCGAGCGTGTCGTGGCGTCAGCCAAAGTAGCGGTAATATATTCCGGCGCGGCGGGAATTTCGCAGAAAATCGTCTCGGACAGTTCCGCGGAGGCAGACGCGCCGAAGCCGTTGTACGCGCGTACGCGATAGGTATACTGAACGTTCCCTTCCATCGCGACGGTAAACGTCACGCTCGTAGCGTCGGCGGCAATGTATTTTACCGTTTCGGTATCGGAGCCTTCGCCAACGTAGTAAGTCGCGTCGGCAATCCATCCGGACTCGACGCCGTCTTCGTCGACGGTGAGAACGTCAACTTTGTAGTACGACGCATTGTCAACGGTCGAGAATTCCAGCGTGCCCGTGGCGGTATTGATATCGGCGCTCGCGCTGATAAAGACCGCGTTTTCCGGCTTCGAACCAATGACAGAACCGGAGGTTTCGGTGTAGTCGGTCAGACCGTCGACGGTATAGGCGCGCACGCGGAACTTGTAGTAGGTATTAATACGCGGCGAGAAGAGCGTAGAGACCGCGTCCCCTTCTCCGGGGTCGGCGACGAACTTCATGCTCGACCAAGCGGAGTAGGTTTCCCCGTCGGTGGAGGAGCAGGACTGAACCAGGTACTTTTCCGCGCCGTCCATACGTTGCCAGGAGATTTCAGCCTTACGCGCGCCAGGCGTTGGGAAGTCAACTTCCGCCCATTCGATGAGCTCGTCGCTCATAATATCGACCCATTCGGACGCCGCAGAGGGATCGCTCGCGCCGCAGGCGTTGATCGCGGTGACGCGGAAGCTATATTTCGCGGAACCGCTCAAACTGAAGGTCGCATAAACCGGGTCGGTTTCCGGATCGACATAGACCTTGGAGGAGTCTTCGCCTTCGCCGGCGACGATCGTACGCGCGAGGCGCCAGGAGGAATCGGCGTCGGTTTTGTACTCGATTTTATAAGAGGCGGCGTTTTCAATGCGCGTGAATTCGATTTCTGCCTTACCGGCGAGCGCGTCGACCGTTACGTTATTAATCGACGGCTTGGAGGGACGCACCGCGTAAGTCGCGTCGGCGGTTTCCGTGTAATCGGTCTTGCCTTCCGCGAGCGTGGCGCACACGCGGTACTTATAGTAGTAACCGGCGCGCTGAGTGAATTGTGTAGAGACGGTCGTCGAATCGTCGTCCGGCTGAGCAATGGTCTTCATTGTACTCCAGCTGGAGTAGGTTTCCCCGTCGGAACTCGATTGCATTTGAACGGTGTATTTCGTGGCGTCGTCAATGCGCGACCAGACGATCTCAACGCGATTGGAGCCGAGCGCAACCGGCGCGGCTGTGACGCTATCGATCGTGGGCATAGAGACGTCAATGGTCTCGTCGGTCTCTGCATTGGAGACCAGCGCGTTATTGGCGCTGTAGACGTCGACCGGGGCGTCCCAAGTCGTCGCCGAAAGCATCTCGCGATTCTCGAGGCTTTCGAGTCTCAACGAACGTGATTTCGAAGCGTTCGTATTTTTACGTTCGAAACCTAAGGAGCTACGTAAACTATTCTTCTTCATTGATATCTCCTAAGAATCAGCGCGCCACGCGCTGTGACAGAGCAGAACCCGAATCTTTCCTTGCCAAAGTAAACGGGCGTTAAACTCTGACCGGTTATTTTTTCTGCTACGATTCTCTCAAAACCAAAACGGCGAGCGTCGCGCGGGGGTAAATCAAGCTTTACGAAGCTCGCGACCTTATGTCCTTTCCCCGCTCGCTCACGAGCAAAAATCGAACACAAACCGTGGCGTCCGACAATTGCTGACGGCACAATTCTCCAGACTACCTTCCAGTGTCTATTATATATTAGCATAAAAATAAAGGCAAGGCTTATTCAACTTTTTTTCAAGTTTTTTCCCGAAATAAAAGGGAGTTATATCGGCTTAATCTGACCGACAAAACTGTGGCGATCGCGCGCAATATCACCGTGGCGTCGCCATAGAAACGGAATGTTTTATTTTCCCAAAAGTATTTTTTGTACGAACTTAGGCGCTTTATGAACCAAGGGCAAGCGCTCTTTAACCTCTTGACCGACCATAAATCGCCAGCCGACGATCGAGTAGAAGACCGCAACCGCGGCGGAGCCGAGCACGAGTCGCACAACCGTCGGATGATAGCTAGGTAGTAGCGAGCGCACGAAGTAGCAGACCAGTAGAACGGCGATCACAATCAGGATCGGCCGACGATACGCGCGCCAGGTAAAGTCAAAGAAGTCGTAATTAAATAACCCGGAATAGTAGTAGGGCAGGAAGCAGGCGTTGCGAACGACCTGACACATCGAAATACAGATCGCGACCTGAACCACGGACCAGTGGAAGTAACGCGTGCCACAGAAGACCAGAACAATCGCCGTCAGGGACGTGGCCATTGCGCTAAACGCGTGGGGCTTAATCGTACTGGAGCCGAGCGCCAGGTAGTAATTCACCGCCTGAATGTGCGCGCAAACCACGCCAAAGAGCAGAACCATGAGCGTCGGCGCGGTCGTGGTCACAAAGCCCGGTCCGAGCCACAGGTAAATGAAGTCACGACCCATGACCCCGACGCCGACAAAGAGCATAAAGCCAAGGAACGCCACCGCCTCCCCAATGATCGTGACCCAGCGACCGAGATTCGCGCCGCCGGTGCGCTTCTTATCCGCGCTGGCCAAAGGCGTGAGTGGACTGGCAAAAGCCGCGAGAATCGAAGCGCAAAGATTGCAGATCGTCACCGCTGGCG
The DNA here is from genome assembly GCA_030537455.1 of Planctomycetia bacterium. Lineage (GTDB taxonomy): Bacteria > Planctomycetota > Planctomycetia > Pirellulales > Thermoguttaceae > RUG369. The sequence continues at coordinate 7,206 of JAUNMR010000032.1, forward strand.
TGAACTCCGCCACGGAAGGCTTTCCGAGCGTACGACCAATAATCAAGACCGGCACGCTAATGAGCAGCGGCATGAAAATACTATTGATCAGAGAGTAAATACTGAAGGAGAACATTTCCTTCAGCAGCGACTTCGTGAAAAGTCGCGGAATTGGAATTATGCGTCGTCCTTCCAGGCGATAGGCGATCAGGAGGATCGAGCAAAGCTCATAAACGACTGAACAGATCGACGAGACCGCCAAGACCAGCAGGGTCTTGCCCATAATGTGGAAGCCCAGCCACAGCACGACCAGACGCAAAAGGGACGCAAAGATCCGTCGAAAATTCGTCAGGTCGTAACGTCGCCGCGCCTGAACCAGTGCATAATAGGGCACCAGCGTAAAGGTCTGGAAAAAGTGAAACGCCGTGACCAGATACAGAATCCAAAGATCCGCGTGGCAATATTCCGGGATACTATAGAACCGCAGAAAGATCGGATAGACCGCGATAAAGACCAGCGCCCCGAACATTCCGACCGAACCGAGGAGGATCACGGAGGTGGAGAGAATACGGTGTGCGCGCGCCGTGTCTTCTTCTGCAAATGCCAGAGAGAAGAACCGCAACAGCGTCGGAGGAAGACCGAAGCTCAGAAAGTTAAAGATCGAAAGAAAGGTCGTGACAAGAGCGGAGATCGAATAGAGCTCTTTATCGAGATACTCCATCGACATTGGAAGCGTCGCCATACCGACCAGACCGCCGACGAGCATGGCCAGCCAGCCGGAACCGACGTTCTTTACGAACCGCTTGACGGAACGTTCCTTCGTAGCACGCGGCGCGCTAGACGTCACGACAGACGCCTCGGCGTTCGCGTTTGTCGTTAAGGCAGGCGCGTCGGAGCCGACGCTATTGGATTCGTGCAACTGGTTCGATTCCATAAACGTGCTGATTACGACCTTTCCGTGGGGGGGCGCGTTACTTGTGTGAAGCAAGCGCTACCGACAAAGCGCGCTGCAACTTCGCCAGCGCGTCCTGACGTTTCTGCGCCAAGATCTCATGAGCGCGCGTGTAGTCGAACTGGAAGTCGCTCTCACGTAGCGTCGCGTCGCTGTGACCGAGCAGACGATCTTGCATGCCGAAGTCCGAGAAGAGCGCGGTCACGCGCGAATTCATGGAACGCTTAGCGTCGAACTGATCGCGCAAAACGCAAAAGACCGGGCGCGCCATAATGATCGAGAAGATCGACGCGTGAAAGGAGTCGGTCGTCACACAACTGGCGCGCGCGAGCAGACGCAAAAACTCGCACGGACCGGCGTTAAACAGCGGAATCACGCGCTTATTCTTAATCCGATACGCTAGTCGCTGGGTCTGCGAACCACAGAAGAAGACGATCGGACATTTCAAAATCTTCTGCGCCTCATATGCATAGTGTAGCGTCTGTTCTTGATTTCGCAATGAGTAGCAAAACACAAAGGGCTGGGAATCGAACTCAAAGGGATCCGACGCGTTAATCAACGCGTCCCAGTCCTGACGCCGTAGTAGCCCGGTCGGGTCGATCACCGCGTCGACCGGACGCTGTAGCACGCGCGAAAGCTCCTGAGCGCCCTGCGGCTCGCGCGTGGAGAGCCAGGAGAAATCCTGCAAATAATGACGATAGACCGGCTCCAGTCGCGACTCCAATTGCGACACGCCCAGACTCGGGGCATACGCCAGGCGCTTTTGAGGCGGCACAAAATTGAGCATATAGTAACGAAAGAACGCCTCGCTCGGCATACCTCGCGGGTTCCAGATCTGATCGCTACCGGCGATCACCGCGTCGAAACGCGCGGCGTATTCTTCCAGGGAACGATAGGACGTCAGAATCGGACTTCCACTGAGGAATTGCGCGTTGAACTGATCGAACTTGCGTGCTTTTTGAGCGTTGTCAACGAGTTTATCGAGGCATTTACCGCCCAGTCGCGCCAGTCGACGTTTCAGCTTTTTAACGGCGCGCGAGGCGATCGCGCTACGTCGACGCGCCTGAAAGACCTCAGGGAAACGCTGATAGTCGCGTTCATGGTCGCTAGAGGGATTGAATTTGAGCGTCTCGACCTCATAACCCAGCGTTTTGAGCGTAAACTGCAGACCATACTGCTGTAGCGCCGCGCCGAAATTCGTGGTGAAGACGTAGGTGACAATACCGATTTTAGACGCCATGACCGAACCCTCAGGAATCTCGAAAAAGAGGAAAAGAACGCGATTGCGTTACTGCGCCAGCAGCCGCTGGTACGTCTGAAGATACCGCGCGACCATGGTTTCCTTGGAGAACTTTTCGCGTAACTGCGCGTAGAGACTGTAATCGACGTGGGTATTAGCCCATTTTTCGATCGCGCGCGTCATGAGTTCGACGCTGAAATCCGCCACGCACTCGCCCATCGTCGGGGGAATGACCTCCTCTACCCCGCCCGCTTGGAACGCTACCACGGGCGAGCCGCAAAGGAGCGCTTCGCAGGAGACCAAAGAGAACGTCTCGCGACGGCTCGTCATGATCGTGCAATCGGCGCAAGAATAGAGCGCGGCAAGCTCCTCTTTCCCCTGCGTGAAAGGGATCGTCGTGATATTCAGTGGCAGAACGCTCTTATCGCCGTTAAAGCCGACAATGACAAACTGGTACTGGGGCAACTTTTTCGCGCACTCCACCACATACTTTCCCCCCTTAATCGGGTTGGTAAAGCTGGGGGTCACGTGCAGAATCGTCTTGCGTTCCGGGTCGAGTTCGTACTTCGCGCGAACCGCCGCGGCGTCGACGCGACGAAAGGCGTGCGCGTCCACCCCGTTGTGGATCGTTTCCAGAGGAAGACCAGAGAGAATTGGCGACGCCTGAGCGCGAAGACGCAACCAGTCGCTCACCGCTACGACCTGAATGTTTTGACTATCAAAACCGCTAAAAGCGCGCTTCATTCGCCGGAAATTACTACGCGCGTCGTCACGATAGAACCGCGAAATCAGACCGCGCATACGCGCGCAGTCGTGGCATTCCTCGCGCCATTTCTCACACTCGAACGCATGACCGCAACCGCCGGTGTGCATGAACTCGCCGTGAAGCGTCAGAACCGTCTTATAGGACTTATCGCGCACGTACTCCACCAGACGATAGACGTTCACGAAGTGAGAATTGAGACAATGCAGGTGGACAATATCAGGTTGTTCCGCCTCGATATGGCGCAAAATACGCGCGGTTGAGATCGGAGAATGACCGAGGTCATTGGAGAACAAGCGCGTTAAGCACGCGTGGCATTTGCTCTCGAACTCGCTCGACGTCTTATACGCGTGCGGCTCGCTACAACGCTCGCCACGACCGTAACAGACCGCGCAACTGTGACCCGACGCCAGCAGACTACGTTCAATATCGTAGACGATCTTACCGGTACTGCCGCGATTATACGTACAATTGATCTGAAATACCTTCATGACACGCTTTCAATAAACGACCCGCGACGACTAGATCGACATAACGTCTTCCCAGAAGAACAAATAAGGATAGAACGCCGACGTCTCAATACCTTGGAAAAAGTAAAAGACGCAACATGCGGAAATACCGACGATATAAAGCGCGCGTTGTCGAACGTCTTTAATCGTATCGATCGTGAGCGCAACCAAGATGACCTCGAAGATCGAGTAGTACATAACCATGCGGAAGAAGATTGAGTAGCGCAAGACGTCGTAGAGCAGACCCAAACTTGAAATCGCAAGGTAGTTATAGCACAGCGTGAGTCTCGGGTACTTATCCAGGGTCTGTTTGTAGTAGACCAAACAGAAGAGGAAGACCGCGGTGTGAATAATAAAGCCCCACGCCGTGAGCTTATTGGTATTATAGACCAAGTTCTCTACGCGTGAGTCGAAACCGCCCAGTGACTGGAAGACGCGCAAAACTAGACCCGAAAACGCGTAGAGGAAAAGAGCCATGAGCACGTAAGCGATAATCGTCTTGCGCGACACGCGGAAAGAGAGCCAGTATGCCGGAAGAAAGACGATTGCCGACTTGTGTAGCATTGCGGAGAAGACAATCAGTAGCAGGAACTTTACCATTCGACGTTCAAGAATGTACTTAAACGCGAAGCAACTCACGCCCAGCGCCGCCGCCTGACGCATGCCAGAGAGCGTAAAGGTAAAGTGACCGAGACTACACAACAGAAGAAAAGAGAGCGCCGGGTAAGGCGAAAAACGGTAGATCAGCCAAATAAAACCCGAAAAGGAGACGATCGCCCAGAAAAAGAAGCTGTACTGGTGATGGTTGAAGAACTGCGCGATCAAGACGTTGACCAAATGGAAGGTCAGGTCGCGAGTCTGATAGTCGTAGTTCTCGGGGTGAATAAAGGAGTCGACCGCCATGCTCAGCGTGTAGTCGTGCTGAGCATAGAACATATTCATATACCCTTCGTTGTCCGCAAATCCTACCGCAATATGGCGCAATCCGCACAGACTAATGAGCACGACCCCAATGCCGAGGCAGTAGACGAGCTTCATTCTCTGCTTGAGCGCTGGGTTCGGCGTTTTGTTTTGAAAATAGCTCAACAGCAATCCGCCGAGAATAATCAATCCATAGAGCGCGACATAAGGGGCCATGAAAAATCTCTCGTAGTCTTAAAGAACACGCACGAATCTACTGCGCCGTACGATCCAGAGCGCTACGCATAACGCTCAGGAAGCGTTCGTCCATCATGTCTTTATCGTGGTTGAGTTTGGCGCAACGCAACGCTTTCTTCTGGTATTCCAGCACAATCTCCGGTCGTTCCAAAAGTTCGGTGAGAACCGCGCGCAGTTCCTGCGCCGAGCACGCTGTGAGCGCCGCGTCGTACTTGCGGAAATACGCCAAAGGTGCAAAGGACTCCTTGCCCACCGCAAGAATGCACTTGCCATTGCCGAGGTAATCGGTAATCTTTGTGGAGAAGGAAAGGCGCGCGGTATTGACCTTACGACCTTCCAGCGCTTCCACAAAGAGCGCGACGTCCGCTTCACACTGAATGCGCGCGACCTCCGAACGCGGCACGAACCCGCAACGTCGCACGCTGCCGCGATTCAAGCGCTTGTCTAATTCCTCAGGCAATTGCGTGCCGGAGTAGATCTCCAGGGTGGCGAGTTCACGACCGGCAAGCGTATTGAGTTCATTGAGTTGGTCAGCGACCAGCGCAAGGGACTCGCCGCGACCGATCAGAAGATTGCCGGTATACACAAACCGTAGCGGTCTCTTCACGGGTCGGTCCGCCAGCGTGGGATCGACGCGAACCCCTTTGGTGAGAATATGACTATTCACGCCAAAGAGGGAGTCGACTTCTTCTTTCTGCTTATCGACGATAACAAAGAGTTCTCTACAGTTTTTGCAAAGCCAGCGAATTTTTCTTCTCAAAAAGAAACGGTGAATATACGCTATAGGACTCTTGCACGACGCGTAGGAATAGTTGTCGTCGAACATATAGCAGACGAACGGCTTGCCGGTCATTTTCGCGAGGTACTGCTGCAATCGCCCCATATAGATTGTCGGATAGAGCGGAAAAAAGAGCAGATCTGGCTCGAACGAATCGACGAACTGCCTCAGTTTAGGGGACTTCCAGCGTCCCAGGAGCCACACGATCTCACGACAGGTGTTAAGAAAACGCGTGCGCGACAGACCGCTTTTGGCGTAACGCTGACGTTCCGCGACCGCTTCAGCGCTGGGCTGTTCCGCATTGAGCGCCGGCGTTTCCTTACCGACTTTGCGCCACGGTCGAAAGACGCTGCGCAAAACCGCGCTTTCACTGATCTGAAAGAACCGCGCCGCACGGTCGGTCTGCGGCAGATCCGCGCGAGTATAGACGACCGCGATCTTCTCGGGATCCCAACATGAGAAGACGTTCATGAGCGTGTGTAGCGACGGCTCGCCGCGCCAGGCGCTAATCGTGGCAATGAGAACCTTAGGGACAGGCGCGCGGTCGGCGTTCTCGGAATTAGGAGACGACATAGACTATCCTAGCGTAAGGGGGGGAACGACGCTCAGGCGTCGAAACGATACTCTTGACCGCGAGGCGCAACGCCCGCGACCGTCTCGATAAAGTTCACAATCACCGCGTCGGGAGTACGTTTGATCGTATCGAGCACAAACTGACGACCGGCGCGCCCCATCTGCCGACGCAACTGCGGGGAGTCGATCAGACGCTGTAGCGCCGCAACGAGCGGCTCTACCTGGCGCGTGGGAACCATAATTCCGGTCTGACCGTCAATGAGCGAGTCTCGCGCGCCGACCGCGTCGGTTAGAACCACGGGTCGTTCCAGTCTGGCCGCTTCGATTCCCACGGCGGAACGCGCTTCGCGATAGGTCGGACAAACGAAAATATCGCAGGCGCAGTAGAAGAGCGGCACCGCCTCGCGCGGCATGAGTCCGGTGCGAATAATGCGCGCGTTATTCTCCAGCTCGTTCCAGGTCTGCTCGCCCATGAGACGATTCGGGTCGTCGTCTTTACCGACCATAATCAGATAGAGATTCTCATTGGTCTTCTGCAGTTCCACGAACGCCTTGACCAGTTCGCGCACGCCCTTGTCGCGACAAAGTCGCCCGACAAAGAGCAGTAGCGTGGCGTCGAGTGGCACGTTGTAGCGCGCGCGCAGTTCCTCGACCTGCTCGCGACTATACTGCGCGGGGTCAAATCGCGCGAGTTCCTCTTGCCGACCGGGTCTCAGATGGATTTGGGTGAGCTTTTTAGCGGGACAGCATTTATCCTTGAGAATCGCCTGGCACAGCGACGGGGTAATCGCGACCACGCGGCGCGCGCAAAGACACGACACGCGCTCCATGAGCGTATAGACCGCGCGTTTGGGTCCTTTGAAATCCTCGTAAGCGCGACCGATAATCGAGTAGAGAACGCGATGACCGGTCAGGCGCGCCGCGAGATTCACCAGTAGCCCGGCCTTGGGCGAGGCGACGTAGACCAGGTCAAAGCGATTAAACACAAAGAAGACCAGCAGGCGGCACAGACACAGAAAGTCAATCAGAGGCTTGGGTTTACGAACAAGTTGAGGCACAAAGACTTGACGGTCGCTACAGAACTGGTAACTCTTGAACTTTTCAAGTTCGCCGCCGGCCAGAAGCGTTACGTTCCAGCCGTTGCGACGTAGAATCGTGCACATCTCGCGATAGAACAGCATCGTGCCGTTGTAAGTCGTCGCGAGACATAGCTTTTTGCTCTTAGACTTGGTCATATCAGCGCAGGGAGGGTACGACGTCGCGCGCGCGACGCGAGGGGTTAGAACAGGTCGACCGTGGCAATACGCGGTTCGAAACAGCAACACGGTCGCACACAAACGATACGCACGCCGCTGGCGCGTTGCGGTCCGACCTTCATAAAGGTAGCAAGAACACTGGTCTGACCGTGCAGACCGAGCGGACCGACGTCGGAGGCGTTCACACGCGCGGTGATTTCCGACTCAAACGCGCTCTGTACGTCGTAACGACCGTCCACCTGTGCCTGTAGCGCCATTGCGGACGCCTCAAAGTGGGAGCGTCCCACGCCGATCGCAAGCGTACAGGGCGAGCAACCAAGTTGAGAAACCATCTCCGTCGCCCACTCCACGATCTGATCCAAAACGACCTGAACGTTATGCTTATGAAAAACGCGATAGCACTTGCCGCGAATCGCCGGTCCGCCCCCGTACATGAGGATATGCAGGCGCGCGACGTTCTCCTCACAACGGCGAAGAAGGATGGGCGAAGGCTCCACCCCCGCTGAGTCGGGGTTAAGACCGCCGGACTGGTCGATCCGCTGCGCGTCGTCCCCCATAATACCCATGGGACGACCGGGAAGTTCGCGAAGACCTTCCTGGACGCCCTGACGAATCGCGTCGAGCGCACGACCGGTCAATGCCACGTCCGAACCAAGCTCCAAAACAAGATGGGGAATACCGGAGTCGTCGCAAAGAGGACTGTGATCGCGTTGAGCGACTAGCGCGTTCTCTAGGATCGTCTCAAGAACCCATTTGCCGCGAGGATTGCTCTCTTCGGCGATCGCACGACGATACGCCGCCTGTTTATCGGCGCGAAAAGTCGAACCGGCTTCCACGAGCGTTGTGCGCACGCGCGAGACGATCGCGTCATAATCGAGCGTAAGTTCCATATTTAGCGTCTCCTTCGATAGGACTGCGAATCGCACGACTTAGCTATGATAGATACTCGAACCGTGAGCCGCCGCGATAATCGCGGGATAGCGGTCGACCTTCAGCGAGTAAAACGCTTCCATACCCAGCTCGGGAAAAGCCACGACGCGAACGTCGCTGGTCTTTGCGCCCAGTAGCGCGGTGACCGGTGGAATCACCGCGTAGACCGAATGGAAACGCTCCAGCGCGTCGATCGTTTCACGCTTGAGCGCGCCCTTGCCAAGGTGAAGTTTCACACCTAGCTCCGATAGCGGCGAGATACTGCTCTCGATTTCAAGCTTATTGCTCGACGTCGGACCCACGCCGGCGGGACTCACCGCCGTGTGAAAAATCACGCTGCCCTGCAGGTCAATTCCAGCGCAGGCGAGCGCGTTCTGCGACGCCAAGTTCAGAATCTTCGGCAGAACCGCGTCGCGACCGCAGAAGATATAACCGGAGATTGCGATCATATCGCCAACCTTAAGGCGCTGGAGCGCCTCGTCGGTTATCGGCGTGGTTAATTCAAACGTCATGACCTATGAAACTCCTCGACAATCGTGTAATAGGCTTGCTTACGCTTGTTGACTGCGCGAGGACGCGAGCGCTTCGCGAATCGCGTCCTGATCCTGTGCGGCGGCAAACAGATGCAGATACGCCTCTTCGTTTTCGATCACGCCAAAGGCGCGCGCGCGCATAACGACTTTACGCGCCCAGTTCGTATGGGGCTTAACCTCGTTCATCTTATTAGAGCCGGCGCCCTTAACGACCCCGCCCTGCTTGTGACCGATGATCATACACGCGTCGTCGTATTCCTCTTTCGTCACCGCCATGAGAGCATTGACGAATCGCACGTGCGTCGGATGGATCACCGTGCGACCGACGAACCCGTTCGCCTTGTCGAGAATGACCTCGCGAAGAAGACCGTCGACCTCGTTATTAACGATCGGCAGGCGCTTGAGAAGATAGTCGTGAATACTGTGCTTCGGCAATTCGTCGAACATAAGCTGTTTCGGCGCGCGGAAATATTCCCAGACCGGTCCGGAAACCACGTAATCGTTATTACGACCGCAGACGTTGAGAATATCGCAGAGGCATTCTCTGACCGTCATAATATCGTAGATCGAATAATCGACGCCACGACGCACGCCGAAGACGGAGGAGAAGTCGGTGCCGCCGACGCGGACCTGCAGAACCAGATCGCGATATTTATCGAGAATCCGTTTAATACCGGTCAGTTCCGACATTCTTGTCTCTTTATACGCCACCTCAGGGTCTTCGATAATCGGCATACCGTAGAGGATTTCATCGAGGCGTTCATTGAGGTCTTTGAGGTACGCGTAGTATTCGTAACCGTTCTCAGCGTTAAACTTCGGGAAATTAATACCGCAGAGGGAACGCGCTTCGTGCTTGGTGAGCGCGGAGGTAAAATGTTTAAACTGGTCAAGATTGCGAATACGCACAAAGATCAGCGGAACGCGATCGGCGCTCAGTTGACCGGAATCGACCGCGTCGGTAACGGTTGCCAGTAGCTTATGTACGTTCTCTTCCGCCGCGGGAACCTGGTCCTCGGGGCAGGCGTCTTCAAAGCACAGTACGATCGTCGTCAGGTCGGGCATAGCGCAGGAGAGGATCTTCGGCGCAAAGTCTTTGGTACCCGGCATATACATAGTGGCGCCAAGACAGTACTGCAGAAGTTCGCGATCGGTGTGCTTGTCGAAATTTTCAGGCGCGACCACAAACGGAAAGTTAGGATTGCCTAGATGATGTCTCATTTCAAACTCCCTTTCGGAGACTGAACCGCCTCTGGATAATACTCACGAATCATACGCGCGACCAGCGAAACCTGTTTCGCGCGTTTTTTAGCGTCTTGAACCGTGCTGTCCCAGCTGTGGGTTTGCGCAACGGAGCCGCCCGTCTTGAGATAGATCGGAGAAGCAACGCGCACCATTTCAGGCGCTTCGTAATGGCGAATAAAGCCGCCGGTCGATTGGGGATTTTCCGTGTGGATATCGATCGGAACGCTCACCGCCTGACGCATGGACGCGAGCATTTGCAACTGAATATCGCGAACCGGATTGATCGAGTCGACGCCGTTGAGTTCCAATAGGCGCGCGGAAGAAGGATTGCAACAGCCCGCGTGAGCCGACATCTTGAAGTGGCAGTCGCTGGGAATCAGACCGGACTTGCGCGCTTCGTTAAGAACCCAAAGGCAGCCCTCGTCGTAGATCAAAAAGCCGCGACAACCCAGACCCGAGGCGCGTTTGACCTCTTCGATCGAGCGAACGATCTGCTCCTGACCACGAAGACGATAGCCCATACGGCAGCCTTCAGGGGTATTGACCGACGCGCTGGTATCGGTCGTCGCACGCGGTCCGATCGCGAGGACAAGGTCCGTTTGAGCCGTGCGCGCAAGCTCTACCATTTTACTGATTTCCTCGTCCGTGAGCATCATAATGCCCTTGGTTTGGGTGACGCGATGCAGGTACAAACCGTATTTATCGATTTCCTCCAAGAGCGCTTCCATAACGGCGGGCCCTTGAATCCCAGGCACCTCAAAGCGATACTGACCGCCGTCGGCAAAGCGTTTGTCGGAGGTTGGCAAATCATAGGCGTCGCCGCCAGGCAGACCGAGTGTGCGCAAAAACGCGCGCGTTTCTTCCATACTATTCATAGTTCTTCTTCCTTTTGCGCAACGCGAAAAGCACGCGTTGCTCATGGCGTATTATACGAACGTCCTTTAACGATTCAACTCGTCAATAAGCGCGTCGATTGCCTCGCGATGCGAGAAATCCAGCGGCGGCAACTTACCGCGCAAGCCCTTGTGAATATGCGCGTCAATGAGCGTCGCGCGTTTGGCGCGTTTGAAATCTTCAATCGCCGCGACAAGTTCCTCCGCGGTCGTCGCCGGCGCTCCGCAGGTATGATAGCCGCAGCCTTCCGCGATCTTAATAAAGTCGACCAAAAGCCCAGCGGAGGGCTGACCGCCTACCGACTCATGAGCGCCGTTATTTAAGACGATATGCAGGAAATTAGGAGCCTGCAATTTGCTAACCATCGTCATGGCGCCTAGATGTAGAATCGCGGCGGAGTCGCCGTCGAGACACACAACGTTGCGCTCCGGTCGCGCCAGAGCAATACCCAGCGCCACGGAGGACGCATGTCCCATAGAGCCGACGTTTAAGAAGTCGCACGCTTTGCTTTCGCCGCGACGCTCGCGCAAAAAGAAAAGCTCGCGCGTCGCACGACCGGTCGTTGCGCTATAGATCGTATCGCTCGGCATGGCGTTGAGCGCGGTTTCAATAGCCTCTTCGCGACTCATCGGAAAGCGATCGTCGGTATCGTTCCCCTTACTGCCCGCCATGACGCCCTTGGGCGCTACCAGCGCATAGGGGCGACGCGTCGTGCGCGACGTCTCCACCGCATGACTAACGACCTGTTCGATCTTAGCGTCGTCGTCTTCCAGAACCGTGTAGGGAATATTAAGCACGTCCAATAGCGGCAGGGTGATTTCGCCTTGCTGTTCATGCTGCGGCCAATCGCCTGTGCCGGGCTGACCGCGCCAGCCGATCAGTAGGACCATTGGAATCGCATAGACGCGACGTTCCACAAGCGACGCCAATGGATTGATCGCATTGCCCAAGCCGGAGTTCTGCATATAGACCAAAGGAACCTGACGCGTCGCAATGTAATGACCGCTCGCGATGGCAATGGCGTTGCCTTCGTTCGCCGCGATTATATTGCGCTGGGGATAATGCTGTAGCGCATAGTTACAAAAACCGTTCAGATACGAATCGGGCACGCCCGTAAAAAAGTCTACGCCATGACGCGCAAGCGCGCCAAAGACCAGTTCCTGGTTCAGCATGTCATTACCTGTACTAGGCTCGATTGGGGATGATATGCGTTCTAGACGCAAATTGCAAAAAATTCTGTCGCGCTATTGTTTCACTTCGCGCCGCCGCCATAGAAGCGGAAATATTCCGGACTATCCTGCTGGCACATACGCCACGCGATCTGGAACGCCGTAACGACGTCCTCGGGCAACGCGCCGTCCTGCGCCGCCGCGATATTCTGCTCCAAGTGAGACTTCTTAGACGCGCCGATAATAATTGCGTCGCCACGCGAACCGTTGAGCATCGAATGATGAACAAGCCAACGATAGGTCGCAGAAACAAGCGTCAGACCGTGTGACTGACAGACTTCGTCGAGCGATTCGACCGCTTGAAAGTACGATTCTTTCCAGTACCGTTGCTGATAGTTCGGACGGTGCGTAAAGCGTCCGTCGGTCGGCGCGTCGCAGAAGTTCTTATAGCGACCGGTGAGCATACCGCCGGCCATGGGGTTATAGGCGTAGAAACGCAGACCGAAATAGTTCAGCGCATCGTTGAGTTCACGTTCGGCCGCGCGTGAGAGCGGATTATAGACGCCCTCGTAAACGGTCGGCAGAACCCAGCCGTTCTCTTTGCACTGCCAGTAGACGTCGGCGACCAGCCATGCGGGGAAATTGCTCAAGCCCAGTTCGCGGAACTTTCCCTCGCGATGTAGCGCGCCGCACGCCTCGAGAACCGAGCGCACCGGCGTCTTCGGGTCGGGAAAATGAAGGTAGAACGTATCGACGCTCTCAAGTTGCAGACGCTCCAGAGACTCATTGAGCTGTTTATAAGCCGCGTCGGCGTCTAACTTTCCGCTAATACGCGGATTCACTTTGGTCGACACGCGAATCGACGTATCGGAAAAGGACTTAAGCGCCTGACCGAGCAGACGTTCGCATTCCCCGTTATTATAGACGTACGCCGTGTCCAATTCACGATAGCCGGCCTGGAAAAAGGTACGTAGCATCTCCTCGACGTCGGGACTAAAGACCGATTCGCCAAAGGTCATGGTTCCCAGAACCAACCCGACGCGTGCGTCGCTGCGTTGCTGTGTCATGTTCATTTCCTTGTATACTAATGCGTTGACCACCGTTACGCCAGTAGTTCCAGCGCTTGCGCCAAGGTCGCGTTGGCGTCGGTCTTAACCAGGTCGTAAAGCGCTTGCGCACGAGACTCTTCGAACGCCGCGTAACTAGTCAGACCGAGATAGCGCGTCTTGAATTCCTCTTCGTTGAGCGGATTTTCCGGCTCACCTTTGGGGAAGTCCACGCGCTCGGTCAAGACGCGCCCGTCTTTAAGCGTCGCCTCTAGCGTCGCGGTCTGCATTCTGGGAAAAGACGCGCTAAATTCTTCGTCCGACTCCACTTGAACCTTACGCGTGAGCGACAGATTAGCCGCGTCCGCGACATGCTCCTGGTCGAACTCCTGCAGACCGGCCTTGCCGTAACGTAGCGCGACCGCCACGCTATAGGGAATACTCATCTTAGCGGAGGCGGAGCCGGGAATATCGACGTGGTCATGCTTATTAACCGCGAGAGAGTAGGTGCGCACTTTGAGCGCTTCGATTTCCTCGGGCGACGCCGTCTTGCCGATACGAATGGCGCATTCGATCGCCGGGTGGGTGTAGCGACAAGACGCGTACGGCTTCGTATAGGTGCGGTCAATAGCGTATCGACCGTCCAGTAGCGGACAATACATTTGCACCTCGGGCGAGCCGGTCATCATTTTAAAGAAGCCGCGCTCGCCGGCAAAGACGTCGTAATGACCACGGAACCCGGCCTTGGCCAGCTCCATCGAGGTAAGAGCCATGAGCGTGGTTTTCGCTACGTTATAGGGCTTCATTTCCGAACCGTCGTCGAGCGCGCGCAGCATACCGCCGGCGGAAATCGCCGCGATCGCCAGCGCGTTAAAGCGCTCTTCTTCGTTAAAGCCCAGAAGATAGCATCCGGCGAGGGTCGCGCCGAGCGTGCCGCAGGTTCCCGTGGCATGATAGCCGAGCAACTTGTGACCGGGCTGAATCGAGACCGCCATGGTAAAGGACGCTTCGTAGCCAATAATAGCCGCGCGTAAAATCGCGTCTAAACTAGCGTTAACGCGCTGACCGACCGCCAACAGTACGGTAAAGACCGGCGAGCCGAGGTGGATAATACCGGTATTAACGCCGTCGTCGAAATCGAGCGCGTGAGCGTTAAGGCCATTGAGAAAGACCGCCTCTTTCTGCGCGAGTTTACGACCGGTTCCCAGCGTCAAAAAGTCCCCTGGCTCCGGTTGTGTGAATTGGAAATAGCGCGCGAGCTTCTCTTCAAAGAACTTCGAACCGGCCAGGGTCACCGCAAAGTAATCCAGCAGGGATTCTTTCGCGCGTGCGAGCGTCGTGGCGGGAATCGCGCGTTGCGCTACCTGGTCAAGCGCCGATAGATACGCGCGCGTTATATTGCCGTTCGCTTCGAGCATAGGAGTCTCCACAAATGTAAATGCGCGCGTCTGAGGCGCTTACGTTAAAAGGAACGTCGCGCGAAGGCAACGCGTGGCGTCGGCGTTCATTCACAAAAAACTATTTCCACTCAATATCGGCGATAAGGTCGTGGCGAATCAAGTCTTCGCCATTGACGTCAAGCGCCTTCACGCGATTGCGCACGACGTTGTGCTTCGCGACAAGGTCTTCGAGAGACTGCGCGTGGATCGTATAGGCCGCGACGCGATCGCCGCTACTGGCAACGGTAGTAAATTCCGCGCCCGGGTTCTTAAACTGATAGTAGTCCGCAAGATAGCCTTCGATCTTGAGTTCCTCGAATCCCTCGAGTTTCTCAAAGATCCCGGGCTTGCAGTAGAGGTAGTCGTTCATAATCAAAGGACTAACGGACGGTTGCAACTCCACGTGAGGACGCTGACCGAGCGTGAGATCCACCACCGCCTTAACCACGTCGAACCCGCACGCTTTGCGGATGAGAATAAACTTAATCGCGCCGCCGGTACGCGCGCAGAACTCCAGGACGGACACGTCTTTATCGTCGGCGATCATTTGCACGAGCATGGGCGAGTTCTTCAGACCGAAGGCGTCGGCGATCTGCTGGCACACGCGCGCGACCTTTTCGCGCACAACCTCGGTAATCGGCGCGGGATTGCGCGTACGACAGATCACAAACTTATCCGCTTCGGCGATCTTATCGCTATTGGAAATATTGAGCACGTGCGCACGTCCCTCTTCCACATAGACGTCGACGGTGAGTTCTTCCCCTTCGATAAACTCCTCGATCATGGCGTAATCGGCGCGACCAATCCTCAGAGCGTCGGCGAACGCGCTCTGCAGCTCCTGGAAATTCTCGACGCGACGCACGCCGCGCGAGCTATAAGAGTCGACCGGCTTGACGACAAGAGGATAGCGAAGACCGGCGAGTTCCGACGCGTTTATTTCTTTAACGGTAATAAACTTCGCCGTGGGAATTTCGTAACGCGCGAAGATTTCCTTCATATAGGACTTATCGGAGCAGTTCTTCGCGGTCTGATAGTCGATATAGCAAGGCAGACCGAGTTCTTCGGAAAGTTTCGCAACCACCAGGAGCACCTGGTCGGCGCAAACGGTAATGAGAAAATCGACCTGTTCCTGAATCGCGAGGTTCTTAACCGCCTCCACGTCCATCGTGGAAACCGGGTAGAACTTATCGGCGTAGGGACGCGCGAGCGCTTCCGGATTGCGATCTGCCAAAATCGTCGTGATTCCGCGCGACTTTAATTCTTGAATTAACGCGGCTTGCGGAATACCGCCCGCTAAAACTAGCGCTTTCATGCTCGCTCCAATCTGTTACGAAAAAACTGCGTGGACGCCAGTGTCGAACTAATCCTTGTGGTCGGTAGAGTTCGACGTTTCCGCGGGCGTGCTTTTCGCGGTAATTGCGTCTTCACGTTTGAATTCGATACCCTCTTTACGAAAGACGACCCACACGGTTCTAAAGAGGATCTTTAAGTCAAAGAGAAGACTGAAGTGATCGACGTATTCCAGGTCGTACTGGATCTTTTCGGTCCACGAAAGGTCGTTGCGACCATTCACTTGCGCCCAGCCGGTCACGCCGGGTCGTACCAAGAGGCGACGACGCTGCTGCGACGTGTAGCGTTCCACCTGATAGGGCAACGTCGGTCGAGGTCCCACCAGCGACATTGTGCCGTTGAGAATATTAAAGAGCTGCATGAGTTCGTCGAGGCTAGTTTTACGCAGAATCGCCCCGACTTTGGTAATGCGCTCTTTGGGCGTGAGTTCACGTCCCTCTGGCGTTATACTGTCCTCGGGCGTGAGCATGGTTCTAAACTTATAAATAAGAAAGATTTTGCCGTCCTTACCGACGCGTTCCTGAGTAAAGACCGCCGGACCGCGCGACGTCAAACGAATCAGTAGCGGAACCACGATCAAAACGGGAATGACCGTGAGCAGGAGAATTAGAACCAGCGCGACAACCACGTCGAAAAGACGCTTAATCCCAAATTGCAGTGTACGACACATCGACCAAAGACGCCTGAGATTATGGTAAAGGGAAAAAGGCAGCCGTAGCGACGTGACATGCGCGCTACGGCGTCGTACGAGTTAAAGGAAGCATCGGCGGATGATTTCCGCGATCTGCTCCACCTGCTCCAGCGTTGTTTTATTATCGCTGGGAAGACACAGACCGTTCTTAAAGATATGCGCTCCGACGTCGAGCGCCTCGCCCTGGTCAATATAGGCGTTGGTGCGCGCGCGCCCCTGCCCCTGCGTCGTCACAAACGGATGATTACGATAGACCGGTTGCATGTGCATGGGCTTCCAGATCGGGCGACCTTCGGCGTTAAAGGCGCTAATCGCCTCGAGGATTTCTGTCGGACAACTACGACCCGGCTCGGTAATATAAAGCGCGTCCTGCTCGCCGCGAACCTGCTGACACATCGCTTCCTCGTCGATCATCAGACAGCTAAGCCAGTAGTTCGGCTCGGTATTGGGCAGAATCGGGTTCATCTTAACCGGCAGATCCGACAGAAGTTCGCTATAACGCTGGAAGATCGCCTTCTTCTGCGCGATATGCTCTTCCAAATAAGGAAGCTGACCGCGAACTACCCCTGCGACTATATTGCTCATGCGGTAGTTATAGCCCAGTTCCTCGTGTTGGTACCACGGCGCGTTTTCGCGCGCTTGCGTCGACCATTTACGCGCCTTATTCGCGTCCTCTTCATTGTCGGTCAGGAACATGCCGCCGCTGGAGCCGGTGACGATCTTATTGCCGTTAAAGGAGATAATGCTATAATCGCCGAACATACCGGTCTGCACGCCGTGATAGGTCGCGCCGAAGGACTCCGCGGCGTCTTCGACAATGAGCGCGCCGTGCGCTTGAGCAATCGCTTTGATCTCATCGATCTTGCCAGGGACGCCGTAGAGGTGCGCCACGACAATGAGCCTTACCTCGGGGTAGAGTTCAAACGCCTTCTGTAGCGCCTCGGGGGACATATTCCAGGAGTCAGGCTCGGTGTCGATAAAGACCGCCTCGCCCCCTTCGTACGCCACGGGGTTGACCGTGGCGTCAAAGGTCATATCGGAGCAGAAGACGCGTTTGCCGGTCAGAACGCCGCGGTGCGCGACGTTTTTACCATACAGACGCTCGCCCGCCAAGCGAATCGCAAGGTGTAGCGCCGCGGTGCCGCTGGAGAGCGCCACGCCGAAACGACGTCCGATTTTTGCCGCACAGAGCTTTTCCACCTCGTTAATATTAGCGCCAACTGTACTGACCCAGTTGGTCGCGATCGCTTCGTCGACCCATTTCTGCTCCTCGCCGTGCATTGTCGGGGAGGAAAGCCATACCTTAGAGGCGAAGGGCGTTAGACCTGAAAAGCGTGGATCGGATAAATACTTCTGGCGACCCGTGAGAGGACGTGACGTCGAACTGATTGCGGTTCCGGACATTGTCGAACGTTTCTATTGCTACAATAAGGAGGATCTGGCATGCGCCAGAACGCGACGCAAAACAAGCGCGACGCGTCGTTGTAATATTATAAAAAGCTTTCACTTGGCGTCAATTGATCACAACAAAAACGGCGCGCGCTCGATACCAACGTCATGGCAACGAAACGCGCGCCGTAAGGCGCTAGACCTCGCGTCGGTCAAGCCGGATATCGACTTAACGATAAGCCTGCGTCCACGCGGCCGGCTTGACTTTCCATTCCTTTGAGGCGTCGGCGTCGGCTTTATAGATCTTCGCGCGCACGTACAGGTCGTCCGGCTTGAGCGTATAGGACGCTTCGAGTCCTTCGGCGGTCTCGAGAACCACGCCGATCTGATCGGAATAGGTCTCCACCACGCGTTTGGGCGACACTCCCTGTTCCGGCTCGACATTCAGGAGCTTACAGGTCGGGTCGTAGTCCTTTTTGGTTCCGATGAAATCGATGCGATACGGGCCGTCCTCGTGCGGGTCGATCTTAACATTGAGGGTCTTGCCGTCGAATTCGATCTCTTCGAAATCAAGACCATTGGAAGAGTACATATCGCCGCGAGTAATGGCGTCAAGAATGGCGTCTTGCGACAGTTCTTCGGCGCGTACCATCGTCCAGCCTTTGGCGGGAACGTCGTAGTCGTGACGATCGTCGGAGCCCATCGTCCAGATCAACGCCTGGTCGTGACTGGCGCGATACGCGTTCACGACGTCCCAGAAATGTTCCGGCTTCCACCCTTGAGGATGCTGTTTATATTCGCGGAAGATACCGTTATTGATCAGTTCGACGATTCCAATTTGTGGGTTCTCGATCAGCGCGCTGGGCGAGTAATCGTAATAGCGCCACATCGGATGATCCGCGGTAAAGATATACTTCTGACCTTCATAGACCTGCGCGCCCTTGGCAAAGGTTTGGCGTAGCGCGTCGACAGGCTCTTCGATCCCCTTGAGGTAAGGGAACGTCTGGCGTACGCCGATAAAGTTCATATGCACCGCACGACCGTCCACGACCGAACCGGTCTGCTCGAACCCGGGAATCATGAGGAAGGAGCCGCCCGTCGCAAACTGTTCAACCAACTCGTCAAAGGGCTTCATACGCACAAAGGTCAGCCCGCCGACTTCGCGAATTGCAATCGCGTCCTTACCGAACTGCTCCTGCGCCGCGACTACAAATTTGCGATCGAGTTTATTAACGACCGCGTCGCAACTAATCGGCTTCCAAAGCGACGTCTCGCCCTCAAACTCCTTGGTCATTTCCTCCGTCATTTTCGGATGAGAACCGAAGGACTGAAAGCGTAAGTCTGCGCTCTGGAACGTATTGTGATCCGATGGACAGATGAAGTTGTACCCATGCGACTTGTACCAGTCGACCGCAACTTCCGGCAACACGTTGCCGTCCGACCACTGATTGTGCATGTGAAGATTACCCTTGTACCAGCGCTTGGTCGACGCCTGAGCGCCAAAACTCGGGACGCCTAAGCCCCCGACCAGCGCGGTCGCCGAAAGAACAGACGCGCGTAAAAAATCGCGACGTGTGAGTTGAGTCGTCATGAAAATCTCCTATGTCTGTGGCAAACGTCAAGTAAGGACGCGTTTGCTTACGCTCTATGTTACAGTTTCGGCTAAAAAAATAAATCGCTTACACAAAAAGAGTCGGTCTTTATTCCTGAGGCGTAACGACGCCGATTAAAGACCGACACATGAGTCAAGGACGTAGCGACACGGTCGCGCAGGCACGGAAAACGCACAAGTTCGACCTTTGAATTATGCCGCGAAAAAGCGTAAGCGTCGCCGAGACAACGCGCTGATAATAGCGCTCAACGTGGTTCAACCGCAGACCTGGCGTCGCCGCGTAAGCGCTCGGTTCCACCGCAAAAGCCGTACTGGAACCTGCCGCTTCTATGTCGTTGAATCTCGTGGCATTGAGTCAAACTGGCTAAATCTAATCTCGCGTCTGACTACGTCAAGTTGATCGATTCCTTGCGTTCGAAAACCATATACTCAGTTCGCAAGAGTCGGGACTCGATTGCGCAAGCAAGGCGCGCCTGACTTTAGCGCTGGCAAATTTCTTTGACGACACAACGACTTGCGCCTAAGATAGCGCGTCGGGATTACAATGAATAATAATACGCATTTAGGCGGTTACAAGCGCCTACGCTCGCGTTATTCCTCATTTGTTTGAGGTCGACCGCGTAGCATTTCGTCGTAAACCTGGTAAGCGCCATTGGCGGAAATAAAGGCTTCTCCACCGACGGCGCGCCCGAACTGAAAACCGCCGCGATGCTCGCGCAAGACGTCACCGAGCGATTCCCCAATCGAACCGACGGGTCGATCGAGCGTCGTGACATAATTCTCATCCTTCTCGGGGAAATTCGCTACCAGATCCGCGACTTGTAGCTCTGCGTCAGGCTGCATCCAGCAGATCGATTTCTTACGTTCGAAGAGTATGCCCTGGACCGCGGTGTTACGATCCTCGCGCTTCATCATGCTACGCCAGTCCTTACCGACGCCGGAAGCGTCGAAGAACTGATCTTCCCCCAAAAGGACGGTAAAGGGCGTTACATCAGGAGGCATATCAGGGGAAGTACTACCTCGATAGACCGACGGCATACGCGCAAAAAATTCGCGGTTATACTCCGAATCCCACGGCTCGTCCAAGTGGATCTGGTCATAAAGCGCGCGCTCCTGCTCGCCCAAATAGGGCAGAATCAACACGCGCCAGCTGTGTAACGGTTTGCCGTCGGCGTCGACGCTGAACGCCGGCGGTAACGTGCCATGCTCGCCTTGATACGCCAGGAGCGCTTCGGTGATTATCGCCAGACGCGTTTCAACCAATCGCGCGTTCTTGGCCAGATTCAAAGAGTCATATGCCGGCTCAAACAACGTCACAAACGATTTGAGAAACTCTTCGCTCTTACGGTCGACCTTTTGACCGCTCATAGCCGCCGCCTCAATCGACGACGCGCCAGACTCTAGCGCCGTCATAAGAGTCTGATAACGCTGTAATACCCTCGCGTCGTTCAGGGGCGCGAGAAATGAAAAGTTGCTGTAAATAGCCGACGGTATTTCATCCAGGGGCTCTATCTCTTTGATCATGTTCAAAACCGAACAGGACGGGCTACGGCGCGCTCGTAACAAGTCGCAAACGACCGATGCGCTCATTGCGTGATCTAGCGCTATGGCCGACTCGAACGCGTCGTTAAACATCTCGTCGCTGGCGTATTGGCGTACCAGCGCGATATAACGCGCGCTCAGTTCCGGATCAAACGGCGCGTCGGCATTGTGGTGAAGAGCAACGCCAAGCGCGTCGCTAACGATCGCTAATCCGCTTAGTATTTCCACAAGAAACGCCGATTCAGAACGTAAAGAAGAGTTAGAGAGCGCCAAGAGCGTTTCAAAATCGTCCATCGCTGCGGCAAGATCGCCAGTACCGATACGATAATTCGCGCGAATCAAGACCATACGCGCAAAGGTACTACGAAGCGATTGTACGTCCGGCAGGAGCGTCTCAAACACCGTGTGCGGAAACTCCGGCGTTATGCGCCAGCATAACATGTGCGGCTGACGCGCCGCCGTGGCAATGACCTGGTACTGATCCTCGTTCTCTTCCAGCCACTTTGCAAGGACAGGACTGTCTTGCTCCGTCCAAGGGCGACGCTGAAAGTCCGTATAGGCGTCTTCCGCTTCCTGCACAGAAATCACGCCGGTATGCTTTTGACAGTCTTCGTAATAGAATCCGAGTTCGTCGGAATCTGTGGATTCGCCGTCCTTTTGAGCGACGCTGTCTTGATTTGTGCGTTGCGCGCCCTCTTGACCGGTCACGCCGTATTTAATCAGCGTGTCAAACATATTAAGTCGCTGATAGAAGGTCGGTCGCGCCGCGGGGTCGACGCCCATTTTCTCACAGATCGTCGTCCACTGCGTTTCATACCATTCTTTCGAGGCTTCGTGGGTTGGAAATTCTTCCCACGCAATACTATTCGCTAGAGCCGCCTGTTGCAGAACCGCCGGTCCAAACGACGCAAGGAGCGTTTGCCAACCGTTCTGATCAACTGGACTAATTCCACGCTCTTGACGCGCGTTATAGAGATAACGAAAGTCGGGAACCTCGCGCGTTTTAACATTAACCGGCGCGTTGACGTCGTCGGTCTGTACCAGAATCGCCGGCTTATCCGCTAAGACGCGCCACAGTGCGTAAATACACGCCAAGCCGACAAGTATGACGATAAACCGCCGAAGAATAACGCGTGGTTTCTTCGGCTCTTCCAAGCGAACTTGGGAGTTTTCTGTCATAACTATTCTCCACAAAATGGGCTCTAAATACTGAAACTAACAACATGGAGTCAGCGTACATACCGCGGTTATACACGAACAGACGCGTCCTTGTCAAGACGCGCGCGCAAAAAAAAGCGCGACATAACCAAGTCAAAGTAACGATTCTGTCGCGCTGGCAAATTTCTCATACACAAAAACGACTTGCGCCTAAGATAGCGCGTTGAGCGCTACAAAGAGAGAATAAACTCGATTAGGTCGTTCTGTTCCTGTTCACTGAGACGTTCGAACTGACCGTCTTTAACGCCGTGCTTCCCTTCGACCAGAACGTCGCGAATCGTCAGGTATTCCCCGGTGTTCATATAGGGCGCTGTACGCCACGCCTCGATAAGCGTCGGCGTGTCGAATTTATCGATAAAGTCGTTCGGATCCTGAGTGCCGGTGCGATGCAGCTGCAAGTCGGTATAATACGGTCCAAAGTGACACTGCGCGCAGCCGATCTGTTCGCTTTCAAAGATCGCTTTACCGCGTTGCGCCGACTCGCTCAATTTACCGTCGACCAGGCGCGGACTCGGGGTCGGCTCAAGCGCCATGAGGTATTCGTCGACACAGCAGGCGTTTTCCTCTTTATAGTGAGTAAAGAGAATATGCGTAAATCCAGCGCGCACGGCGACTTCCGCGTCGGAGCGAATACCGGAGATCATGCACGGGGGCGTCTCGTGCGCCAGGAGCATACTCTTGGTATTCTTGAGATTGCCGGTGCCGTCGTTGAGCAGATCCCAGTTGAATCCGTCGGAACGCGCGTCTGGATGGCATGTAACGCAACTGAGCCAGCTTTCGAAACACGCGGTCGCGTCGTGGAAGAGGATCTCGCCGCGACGGCGCATTGTCAGAGTCGGACGCGGCGCCAGGCGCGCAAAGCTACGTTCGATCACCACGCCCTCCATCGGACGATAGGGCGCGAGCGTATTAAAGCTCAACGGAAGTTCCCCGCCCCTTTGGACATAGAGCGAGTTGTAGCTATTGGCCTCCACGAGCGCCGCGGTCTGATCCCGTTCGCGCCGCTGTGCGTCAGTGAGTTCCTCCTCCGCCGATTCCTGGTCTTCCAGTTCCAGAGTCGGGGGAATTTCGCGCTTCACGTAAGAGTCCGGATAATGACGGAACGGCGGGGTCAAACGCATTGTCGCCTTGCAGATCACGTCGTCGAAACGGCACAGAGCATAGACGTCGTCCCCGTGTACTGCCAGCTGACGCATGCCCTTGAAGCCTAATTTCGTGCGAATGCGGAACGGGAGTTGTACCTCCCCTTTGGCAAAGGTCGCATAGGAATACGCGCCGTAGCCGGGTCGTGCCCACTTCGGACGAGAATCGAGCGTCTCTAACAGGCGCTTCAAGGGAAGATAAATCAGCTCGTCCGTGCCCGCGATCGAGACGATCAGGCGCTCGCCGTCCTCGCTACAGGCGATACCCCAGGGATTGCCCGAGCCCATCTCGGCGTCGTCCAGGAAGAAGATTTCAACCAACTCGCACGCGTCTACGTCGATCACAAGGACGCAGTTCTCCGAGATCCAACCGCCTGAAACCTGACTGGTGATCGAAAGATAACTACACTGCACCGCGGAAATAAAGGCATAGTGACCGTCGGAGGAAAGAACCATGTCCTGCAAGAGGTTATGACCATTGAGCAGGTCGGTCGTCGCCATTTCGCCGCTCACGAGGTCCAGTACATTAACGGTAGCGCAGGAGAAGGCAACGTTCGCTTTTTTCGCCGTGATACGATTGCCTATCACAAGCTTCTGACCATTGGGAGTGAGCGCCATACAGTAGGGTTCGCGACCGGCGTCCCAAGTACGCGTCAGCTCCAAGGTCTGAGCGTCACGCTCGTGAACTTGTCCGAGGAAGCAGTGGCTCACATAGATAAACTCTTGTTCCTCCGACGCGCGACGCACAACCACGTCGACCGGACTATGCCCAATCGCGCGAGTCTGTAGCGTATTGAGCTTGACAATTTCGCGACCGGAGTCGGTTTTGCGCGCAATTTCGACGATCGCAAGACGCCCCTGGTCCAGACCGCCGATCACCGCGACGCGCGTCTGATCCGGAAAGAACGCCAATTTCGTCGGGGAGAACTCCAGCGGGAGCGTTTCCACGACTTCGGAGCCGTCAACACGCGCGCGACGCAACTCGTTGGAGCCGGCGCACGCGATATAGAAGTATTCCCCTTGCGCGTCGAGGATAAAATCGCTCGGGTCGAGATAATGCTCCCCTTCGCGTCCGACTTCCTGCGGCAACGTCGGACCGTTTACCGAAGAGTAAAGGGACGCAATCCCCTGGGCAAAGACTAACGTACTGCCGCTCATAAGCAAGCAGAAGAGGAACGTCAGAACTAACCAAAATGCGCCGGAACGCAGGCGTATGCTGTTGACGGGTAAATACTTCATGGCGATCGAACGATGATTCCAATGACGTCGCGTGCGTGCGACGTCGCTGACAACGGTTATTCTCTGCGCCTGCGACGCCGACTCAATCAAGGACGACGCAAGACTCGACGTTAATTATAACAGTATAACAGAACCGCTCAGAAACGACAAGCGGCGCGAACGACTTAGCTTCGCTCAAAGAACGACAAGTAAAAACAAGACACAAAGCGCGCTGACGTCAGTCGCATGAACTTGACTGCAAAAGACATTGGAATATAATGCCGACGGAAATCACGACGCGGCGACGCTACGTTGCCGTTATATGAGCTCAAGCGCGAAACCTCGCGCAATCTTAGGGAGCAGGTTATGCAAAATGAGGAAACGCTCACGACCGTACAAGAGCACAGCGCGCCGGGGATCGCAAGCGCCGACTTGGTCGATAACGTCAAAAAGCACGGTAGATCGGAACAGACTCTTGGTCTCTATTACACAATCTATTCCGCGCTAAGCTATACCGTATCGCTAAGCGCGCTGAGAGTTCTAACCGATTACAACGAAGTTAGTTCCGATTGGTCCATTACAATAAAAGAACTGACCACGGTATTGTGCGTGACCCCTTTTATTCTCGCGCGTGTGGCGCGTAACAAATATCTTTGGCCCAAATTCAAGGTCGTCGCGCTACTGACCCTCGCGGGATTCTTATGCCAAGCGGTCGGGGCGCGGCCTCACCTCAAGGCGTACGACCTCATTGGCATTGCGCTGGCCACGCCGCTTATTCAAGCGCTCGGTCTGATCTTCTCCTCGCTCTTCGGCGCCTTTTGGCTCAAAGAGCGCGTAACGCCCATGAAATTTTGTGCGCTCGTCATCTTAGTCGTTGCGGTCTGGGTTCTGAGCTGTTCTTCCCCGAACCAAGTCGACGTGACCTCAAATCGTCGACTCCTCTTTGGACTAGGATGCGTGGCGTCAACCGCGCTGGGCTACTCCTCGCAACTGTCGATTATGAGGCGAGTTCTGCGCACAAAGGCGTCCGAAAACAAGATAACGCGTCAGAAAACCGACTTCGCGCCGACCTCCCTGGCTATGGTCGTCGTCACCGGCGTCGGCGCGCTGATTTGTGGCGCCTGTTTTACTGCAAGCCATGGCGTACACGCGTGGATTGAACCGCCTCCACAATGCTGGGGACTGGTTCTCACCGCCGGCGTCGCCAATATGATTGGCTTCTACTTCCAAATCGAGAGTTTACGCCGACTCTTTGTTCTCAAACAAACAATGATCGCCAATGTTCAGACGGTCACGCTCACGCTCTTTGGGCTAGTCTTTATGCACGAACCCTTTAAGTGGACGACCTTCCTGGGCGTGGCGCTCGTCGTCGTGGGAGTCGCGCTCGCTGGATTCGCAAAGGAAAGCTAACCACGCGACCGTATGCGCCTCGACGCAAGGAGTTACGCCTTATGACGCCTCACGATTTCGGTTTTGCGCGCTCGATAACGCTAGCGCTACCCGCCTGTGTGCTGTGTCTGTGCTATCTCCTGATACTGACGCGCGCGCGACGCGAAATTACGCGCGCTGCGCTGCTACTACGCGCGCTCGCCGCGCTCTGCGCTACGCTAGCGTTCCTCGCGCCCTACTACAACGCCTCGACCACAACGCGCGCGACGATTCTACTACTGCTCGACGACTCGCAAAGTCTCGCGCGCAAACTTGACACGCGTACCGTCCAGCAAGACGCGTCGAACCTTGCCGCGCTCCTACAGCGTCACGCGCGTCAATACAATGCGCCGATGACCCTCGCGACCCTTTCTGGACAAACGCTCCGCTCGCTCGAGGACTATTCAAGCGCGAAACTTCAAGAGACGCGCTCCCCCATTGCAA
>JAUNMR010000032.1:33800-39151 GCA_030537455.1 Planctomycetia bacterium
GAAGCGTCAAGCGTTAATAACGTCGCGATACTACCGCCGCAAGCGCCGCGCGCGATCAAAGCGATCATACTGGAAGAGGAACCGCGCAGCGAGTTCCGATATCTCCGCCAGACCCTGCGTCGCCTACCGAATCTAACCTTAACGACCGTGCTCTTTAGCGCCGATCCCCGGGTCAGTCAGAACGACCCCGAGGCGCTTGCGATACAGGAACTCCCCAACCTAAAGCTGGACGATTATGACGTTATCGTACTCGGACGACTCTCACACAACAGCGCGCGACTTCTCGAGGAACCGCTCAAAGCGCTCATGGCAAACGACGACAATTCCACTGCGCTATGGCTCCTGCATGACGCCTACCGCGCCGACGACCACAGCGCCTGGCGACCAATGGAGGAACTACTGCCCAGCGCTCTGGCGCGCGAACCGCTGCCGACGCGCCATAACGACACAGCGTGGCGATGGGAAATTCCACAGGGCGCGCGCGCAATCTACGGCGACGCCTTCTGTCAGCGTCTACGCGACGCACACGGCGTCGACGCGCGACCACATGACACGCGTCCCGCGACGCACGCCGCTACTCAGGTCATACTGCAAATCTGCGACGAAGATCAAACGAGCGAGCCTGTGCTCATGCTCGCTCAACTAAACCGGCATAAAATCGCATGGCAGGCGCGCCAAGAACTGTGGCCAATGCAGACGCTAGCGGAGAAAGACCTCTATCCAGAGTTTATCGCTAAAACACTAGATTTTCTTACCGAAGATTCCCTCAGAACACACGTGGCGACCTATCCCCCGGGGGGAGATAGCAATCAAGAGACGACCGATATTAACATTTCGCCACAAGTGATTGATTTTCCTGAAGATATTTCCGAATATCTTACCGTCGATTCCTCTAGGCGCGAACGAATTGCCGAACAGCTCGACCTGGCGGCGTCGAGCGCATTGCTAGAGGAAACAGCGCGTCTGACAAATGGCAAGACGCTAGACTTGCGCGACCGAAACGAAGAAGAGACGCTAGAACTAGCGTCCGATTTTTTCGAGGAAATACTTGAAAAGCTCCCACAACACACGACGCAAACGCCACGACGACTACTCCCGCCCGACCTGAGCGCAATACTACTACTGGCATTAATTCTCGCGTCCTGGTTCTTGGAAAAAAAACGCGATTTCAAACGCGCGAAACCTCGATAAAAAGATTGATTTACTATTGTGACGTCGTTATAATAATTGAACAATTGAACACACAACTTTGTACCCCAACTTCACGCGCGGTCTTACGGTCGGGCTGCGCTGCCTGGAGGAGATTATGAAGAATACCAAACGCTGCGTCGCGCTCGCGACTTTGTGCGTCGCTGTGATCTTGGACGTCGTCTTAACGGCGTCTAACGCAACCGCGGCGAACGTTAAAGTCGCGTATCAGAAATGGGATCACAACGCCGGCGCCTTTGCTCAGGCGTCGGAGGAAATCGCGGCCTACGCGCCGTTGAACCTGCTTGACTTCCCTGGCGCTAAACTTGTACAAGCCCAAGAGATCGAAAGCGCCAACTATCTCACCGACGGTAGCGCCGGCGAGTATGGCGGAAACGGCCGCGTTGCAACCAACGGCGCGCCCTCCGTCGTCGTCTATTATCTCGGTAAACCGCGCACAATCCATGAGATCCGACTCTTCTCCGGCAATATTGACGAACGTGGCAATCAGGACTTCGAAATTCGCCTGGCCAATAACGCCGCGCAGCCCGGGAAACAACCGAAATTTCCCGAGGAACCGACCCTGACCTCTGGCAATAACGTCCTAGGCGACAACGGCGGCGCCTTTATGACGTCCTTCAGTTGCGAAGACGCGAAAGCTCCGCTCTTTGAACAAGAGTACGACTGGATCGAATTCCGCATGTGGCGAACCTACAAAGTCGCCGCCGGTCAGCCCGGTAAAGACAAAAGCGCCGCGTCGAGCTGGGGCGCGATGCTCGAACTGCAAGTACTGGGCGCGCAAGACGATCCGACCCTCTTTAGCTCGCAAGAGGAACGCGACGCCTGGCTGGCAAAGCTACGCGAACGTCAACTCAAAACCGAACTAACTAAACTCGGTTTCGACGTGCCATACGCCATGGAGAATAGAAAGGCGCTACTGGACGCCATCGTCTATATGAAGGAGACTTATGCGGAACTAGCCGACGTCGATTGGGACCAGACCTGGGCACAGTTCGACGCGAAGTTAAACGATCCGAAACTCACGACCGAAGAATACGTTGCGCTCGCAAAGGAATATATCGCGTTCCGTCGCGCCACGCTCCTAGCCAACCCGGGGCTGGATTTCGAAAAAATCCTCATGCGTAAGACGACCAACCCGGCGCTGGAAGCGAACTGGATGTCGAACGCCTCCCGCGGTAAGGGCAAATACGACGACTCGCTCGTCACCCTGGAAATGACCGATCCGAGCGCGCCCTTAACGGAAATCACGCGCGGGCGTCGAGAGTCCTTTATCGGCGATATCGCGTTGCACTGGGACGCCGATCGTTGCCTGGTCACCGCGCTCTCCGACGCCAATACCTGGCAGGTCTACGAATGCGACCTCAGCGACGGCTCTCTGCGACAGGTCACGCCCGATATGGGCGGCGACGTCGATAACGTCGAGGGATGTTACGTCCCCGACGGCGCCACGATCTTTGTCTCTTCCGCCTCTATGATGGGCGTGCCGTGTATTGGCGGTAGCGGGCTGGTCGGCAATCTCTACCGCGTGGAAGAGGACGGAAAAACCGTACGACAGCTCACTTTCGAGCAGGACCAAGACTGGAACCCGACCGTTCTGCCGAACGGGCGCATTATGTACCTGCGCTGGGAATATGTCGATATTACGCACTATTATTCCCGCTTCCTCTTCACGATGAACCCGGACGGCACTAACCAAGTGGAGCATTACGGCAGCGGTTCCTTCTGGCCCAATAGCCTCTTCTATGCCAAGACGTTGCCGGGTCAATCGAGCAAATTCATCGGTATCGTCACCGGTCACCATGGCGTGGCGCGCGAGGGCGAGCTGGTACTCTTCGACCCCGCAAAAGGCCGGCAGGAAACCAAGGGAGTCGTACAACGCATTCCAGGACGAGATAATCCCCCTGAAAACGTCACCGTCGACCAACTCGTGAACAACTCATGGCCGAAGTTCCTATTCCCCTGCCCTATCGACGACGACCACTTCCTCGTCTCATGCCGTAACAATAGCTCCGAGCCGTGGTCTGTCTACCTTGTCGATACCTTCGACAATCTCCTGCTACTGCGCAGCGAGCCGGGCTATCACCTACTGGAGCCTTTCGCGCTCATTGAGCAGGAGGAGCCGACCGTGATTCCCGACCGCACCGTTAAGGGCGAAGAGACCGCTAACGTCTTTATTACCGACGTTTACTTTGGTCAGGGTCTGCCGCAAGTTCCCAAGGGCGAGGTCAAGAAGTTACGCGTTTACGCCATTAGCTACGGCTACCGTGGCATCGGCGGTCACGACGCATTCGGGCTGGAAAGTTGCTGGGACGCGCGACGCATTCTCGGCGAGGCGCCGGTCTTCCCCGACGGGAGCGCTTCCTTTAAGATACCCGCCAATACGCCGGTCGCGATCCAGCCGCTCGATGAAAACGGCGCGGCTATACAGACCATGCGCTCCTGGTTCGTCGGTATGCCGGGCGAAAACGAATCATGCATTGGATGCCACGAAACGCAAAACGACGTCTCCCCGACCATGACGACGATCGCGCGCAATCAGCCGCCGGTCGACCTGACGGAGTTCTACGGTCCGGAGCGTCCCTTCTCCTTCGAGGGCGAAGTTCAACCGATCCTTGATAAATTCTGCGTCGGCTGTCACGACGGCTCCAAAGAGGGTCGTCCGAACTTTGCCGATACCTCCGCCGGTCCACAGGGATTCTCCAACGCCTATCATGCACTAGCGAAATACGTGCGTCGACCCGGTCCGGAAAGCGATATCCACGTCTTCCAGCCGATGGAATATCACGTCTCCACCTCGGAACTGATCCAAATGCTCAATAAGGGTCACCACAACGTCAAGCTCGACGAAGAGGGCTGGCGTCGACTCTACGCGTGGATCGACCTTAACGTCCCGTATTTCGGTACTTGGACCGAGGTCTCTGAGTCCAGAAACGGCCGTGGTCAGAGCAAAATTAAGGGCGTCTCCGACCGTTACGTCGAGCTTAAGTCGCTCTACTCTGACAACGACCTAAACTTCGAATCGGACGCCTATTATCACGAACGCGCCACACAAACGCGTCCGGAATTCATTAAGCCGGAAGAGGAACCGGAACTCGACCGTTCCGCTCCGAAAATCGCGAACTGGCCAATCGCGCTACAAGACGCCAAGCGCCTTCAGAACAACGTTAAGCCGGTCAACGTCGCGGCTCAAAAGGGCGAGAGCTTCGCTATCGCCACGGAAACCTCTGCCCTCGCGCGCGTTACGCTCAGCGACGACCTAACCTTTGAAATGGCGCGCATCCCGGCCGGACAATTTGTCATGGGAGACGAAGACGGTTTCAACGACGAATTCCCGCGCAACGCCGTGACAATCGACAAGCCCTTCTGGATGGCGACCACCGAAGTCACCAATGCGATCTACCAGCTCTATGACCCGAGTCACGACAGTCGTTTCATCGACCAATGGTGGAAGGACCATGTCCAACCGGGCTATCGCGCGAATTTGCCGGATCAACCGGTCATTCGTATTAACTGGCAGGAAGCAAACGACTTCTGCAAGTGGCTCTCTGAAAAGACCGGCAAGACCTTCCGTCTGCCGACCGAAGCGGAATGGGAATGGGCGGCGCGCGCCGGCTCCGACAAGCCGTTCTGGTACGGCGATTGCCAAGCGAACTTTGCCGCGTTCGAAAACCTCTCCGACGACTCTACGAAGCTATTCGTCGTACAGGGCGTCGACCCGCAGCCGATCTCCAACCCGCCAGACTGGCGCGCTTTTATTCCGCGTGCAAACGGCGTCAACGACGGTCAGATGATCGAGACCGCCGTCGGATCCTATAAGTCAAACCCTTGGGGACTTTTCGATATGCACGGCAACGTCGCGGAATGGACCGCGTCTGATTACAGAGCGTATCCCTACGACGCCGCTGACGGTCGCAATAGCGGCGATCCGACGACCTCCAAGGTCGCGCGCGGAGGTTCATGGCGCGATCGTCCCAAGTGGGCGCGCGCTGGCGTTAGACGCGAATATCAAGCGTGGCAACGCGTCTATAACGTCGGCTTCCGCGTCGTGTGCGAAGACGCGCTCGAATAACGTCAACGAAACGGCGCGCCGACCGCACAGCCGACGCGCTTAAATCCTGACATAGCGCCGGTTACTTCCATTG
>JAUNMR010000008.1:0-77566 GCA_030537455.1 Planctomycetia bacterium
TGATTCTTAGTTATCATTTAACAATGGGAGATTGAAATGAAATATTTGCAATCCTTACTCCTTTTCGTGGCGTTCATCGCCCTGGGTTGTGCCTTGGGCGTAGCGTCTGCGTATGCCTGCAGACAATGTAGCTCGTCTACGTTGAAGAGCGAATGCTCAGGAGTAGTGGACGGAACAGTAATTGCCAACGGTGATTATGCCGTTACGAGATGTCAGCTAAACGGTCAGGGACTCTTGGCGTGTGAAAACGGTTCTTGGTGGTTTTTTTGGCGAACGTGCAGTGAAACTCTTCCTTGTACGGGGCATACCTTTGAGGGCGAGACCTGTAACGAACATAACGGATCAAAGGGGTGCGGATACTACGATCCTGAAAAAGATTCCGAGGCTGATTATTTTTTGTGGAGTGATTGAACGCTACGAAGGAGGCGAGATATGCAAAAGCATAAATTGCTTGTACAGTCGTGTTTTTATGGATCGTTTCTTTTCTTGGCATTGTTAGGTTCGCCATTGAACCTTGCTAGTGGTCAAGAGGATCTGATTCAGCGCGTCATCGACTGCGTCCAGGAACGAGAAGCCAAAATCGATACCATACGAGTTGATTATAACTACTCTTCAGGTGGAAGTAAGGTTCGTGAGTACAATAACAATTATTGGGCGACGGATAAAAAGGTAACTCGGCTAGTCAAAAATGAATGGGAGGTTCGTTTTTTTGAAGACGAATCGCACGAACCGATCTTTGTATATTCAGACACTTTCGCAGTATTGGGCGACCGGTTTTATTACTACCAAACGCCGGTGGACGAATACCGAACGACGGATAAGTTTGACTTATGTGATTTTCGGAACCGTCGTGAGAAAGGCTATAAGAGTTACATTGAACATAACAAAGATCGCTATATACCAATGATCGTTTATAGCGCCCCTATCTTTGGCTATACGGTGACGTCTTTCAATGAGACAAGATTGCCTTTGAAGGATTTTGTAAAGAGTTGTCCTCCTGATCGTATCGAACTCCGGACAGACGAAACTGGCGATGAAATCGTCGATATGGAGTTTCTCGTGCCGAAGAATGACGCCGAACCGAGGAATTATGGTTCATATAACGTGTCTGTTAATTTATCGAAGAGCGCCCAAGTAGTCGCCTCAACTGATGAATGGAATTTTTACCACGCTGACACAGATTCTTACGTCAAAACAATTACTGAATTGACCTGTGACGACTTTCGCGAGGTCATTCCCGGCGTCTGGTTTCCCTTTCACGCAGTTTCTATTGCACATAATGGCGATAGGGAAAAGGCTCACGTACATACAAGGTACATAACAAAGATTACGCTCAATGAACCGCTAACGGAAGAACTCAAAGGGTTTACCTTCCCTGAAGGTCTGGTTGTAACAGAGTATGGCGATAACGGTTTTAAAACCTTATGGCACGTCTGGGGGAAGAAGAACAAACCTGTCAAAACCTTCGACGATCATGACAAATACCTGACGTATCTGTCAGAGACTTGTGGTTTCGAGTTGCGTCAACCTCCTCAAATGATCGAACCATATAAACAGCCCTCAAACACCCGTTATATACTCTTTGCGTTAGGCGTACTGCTGATTTTCATATCGGTTTATGTTAAAAGGAGACGCGCTAATGCCTAGCAAAGAGAGTTTACTACCGTCAAAACTAACTCTCGTAACTGCAGTATTTGGAGTTTGTTTGGTCGGCGTTTCCGTCTTTAACTTCATGACAGTAGGCTCTGACCATAGCATACACGTGGTTCCTAATCATGAGTTGCTCATGTTTGATCCGAAAGTAGACGAGCAAGAGGTCGTGTTTGAAATTAGTTATCCACACAAAAAGGGTAACTGCCAAATCAATCGTATCTATGCCTCTTGCGGTTGCATGAAGGTCATTGAATTAGACGGAAGTAAACCCTCTTATCCTTTTAGCTTGTCGCATGACCCGGTACAAGTCAAGGCTTCGATTAGTAATAGTGGGTTTCTCAAAGAGAAACGGAGGTCTATTGATCTGTTCATAGATTATCAACTTAAACCTAGCGAAGTGTTTGTTAACAGTACACGTGTCAATATATCCTCCAAAGACGAGTCGTTAGCGCAAGTGGAACATAGCGATGAACTGCGAAATGACCCGTTGTGAGATTGAATCTAACGAACGCAAAGGAACGATTAGATTCCAGACGAAGGCGCCAAATCCAGAGCGGGAGACGTGTCATGACGACGTTAGAGGAAAAAGAGACCAAGAATCCAGTGCGATCCTTTGCATTGTGGCTTCTTAGTTGGCGAGCGATTAGCTTTTTGATCCTTGTCGTTTTAGCGACTGCTTCTAGTCTCAAGACTAAACAGCTTGCTAGTCAGTTATTGTGGAGCGATAACTGGCTAGACTCGCGTTTTTTGGCAACCGTTGCGGCATACTTTGAAGCAACGTTTGCCATTTGGCTTCTGTTTGGATTCCTTCCGCGAATAACACGTCTTGCGTCTGCTGCGCTCTTTTTATTATTTTCCAGCATATCCTTTTATAAGGGAATTTCCGGCGCGTCAAGTTGCGGTTGTTTTGGAGAAGTTGAAGTAAATCCTTGGGTTACGTTTGGCATTGACGTTGTCCTGCTCGTTTTGTGTGTGGTCGCTCGTGTCCCCAAGAAGCCCCATGACTCCTTCGACACGTTACGTCAACTCGCATTACCGTATCTTCTCCTGACGTCTGCAATACTCGTGTCAATGACGTTAACAATCATGGCGGGGCGTGCCAGTTCGCCTCAAAATGCATTAGTTGACGAACGCCAAAATCTTAGCTCCGGTTCCGCGATACTTCTTGACGCGAATCTTTGGTTAGGTCGTCGGTGTCCTATTATTCGCTATTGTCCCCTAGAAAAGGAGTTGGAGTCAGGAACATGTTTAGTCATGTTAGGTCGTGAAGATTGTCGAGTTTGCGCCGATAAATTGCCTGAGATTAAGGAATTTGCTTTAAAACGCAATGAACCCCTGTATAAAATTAACCTAGACGCCAAGGAGGTCTTCTTTTCATCAGAGAAACATGAGGATGAAGACCTCACCGTTGGCTATCTAACACCAGCCGCCGAATGGGTCGGGCGAACCCC
This sequence comes from Planctomycetia bacterium, assembly GCA_030537455.1. Lineage (GTDB taxonomy): Bacteria > Planctomycetota > Planctomycetia > Pirellulales > Thermoguttaceae > RUG369. The sequence continues at coordinate 3,105 of JAUNMR010000008.1, forward strand.
GCAAGTATTCGAGTTAAAAGACGGAATTGTAACGAACATTTTTGCTTTCGAAAAACCATAACACGATAGTGTCGAAGGCATGATATTCCGAGTACAATGTATGACAGTCAACCATTGTTATAGGACGACGTCAAACCCAAGTTAGGCAGGTCGTCCCGTTAATTGAGTCGCGACATGCGACAGAAAAGGAAGGCATTATGCAAAGAGTCATTGACTTTTTTACGCTGGATCGCAACTATCTCAGCGCCGCGGCTATGTACCTCGGCGTCGGATTGTTGCTCTTGGCGCTCACGCCCACGCAGTCGTCTGTTATCGGCGCTGGCGACGATCCCTGTAACGGCGAGTGCCCTGAGGACGCCGTCTGTGTAGGCAACTACGAAACGGGGTATTATTGCTCCTGTATCAACACCGAAGAATAACGACGATGAAAAGCCCCGTAAAAGTTAAGTTGCAACTCCTAGCGCTGGGCGTTTCAATCGTTTTCTTTTTGCTCGTCTGCGTTCGAACCGGTTATTATGCATTCAATCTATACTTGATTGCTAACGGGGCGGAACGTCTGACTTGTGACCTTGACGATTATGACCTAGGAGACGTCGCACAGGCTGAGCGACCTGAACATGTCTTCCGTATTACCAATACCGGTAAGACAACGGTTCCAATACAGAGCGTTCATCCGTCTTGTAGCGCGTGTGTTGAGGTCAAGGAGTGTTCATTAGATCCTTTGAAACCTGGCGAGACTCGTGAGATTACGGTTGTCCTTTTGACCGAAAACCTCGTTGGGGACGTTAGAAAGAGCGCCGTGGTAAAATATGGGAAATTAACTCAGCAGTATTTGCCATTGTATTTAACGGCGCATGTTCTCGATTCAAATGAAATGTCGCAACGCCAAGGGAACGACGACTCGACTACGGAAGACTAGTCATAAGTAATCTAGAACGGGAGGCAACTGGGACGTCGAGAACGTTTAGGTTGCCTCCCGTTTTATAATCCATTAATAATACTTTTATTACAAATCCTTCGCTAGAAGTACTGACTTATCTGAAATCTTTGGCAGACACGTCATGACTGGAACTCTAACGCTTTGACTGGCTTTATTCTCTCGAGTAGGTCGTGACGTCGCGACGATAGCGTGACGTTCGATATGCTCGCGCAAGCGTTGTTATGAGAGTCAAAAGGATTGGGGCGAGGTATAAATAGAACAGGCTTCTCGTATCGCGAACATGTGTTATTATTTTGCTTGGAGGCGGAACCGTCAGTGAATGTGCTCTTTGACATGCTAACCAAGTTAAAATCTGTGCATCTCGCAACGCATGAGTCCAAGAGTCGTGACCGCCCTGACTTTCTGACAAATGAGCTGGAATCCCTCGCGTGTGGAGTTGAGCCACGAATTGTCTCATCGGTTCAATTGCCGCAGTTTTATCGTCTTGGTTTCCAAAGAGCCAAACGGGCGTTGTAATATAACTTGACTCGTCTTGGCTAGGCGAATAGCTACATAGCGCGAGAGCGCATAATAAAGTAGGTTCGCGTCGTTGAACCGATATTACCGCAGACGCGCCTGAACATATGCCAAGAGCGCTGATACGATCTTGAGCAATGGGAAAAATCTCTTCTAACGCACGAATTATTGCGATTGTGTAATCGATTGGAACTATCTGCCAACGATTCTCGGATGACGTCCAATCTGAATTGTCCCTTGGACATTGAGTCGCTAAGATAAAACAATCTCGACAGACCGTTGAAGCTAGGGAGCTCATGCCATATTGTAGATGAGCTAATTGGCTTGTGTCATCGTCGTCGCTTTCTCCTGAGCCATGCCAAATAACAAGTAACGGGTAACGACGTCCCTTCTCAATCGTAGGGGGCACGTGAAGGCGAAACGGGATCGTCGACTCAATTTGCTCGCTCGAAACGCTGATTTGATACTCTGAAAAATACTCTATTACGTGAGTATTGGCAAAGTAACCGTTCTTACTTGCGTCAACAACCGTTTTCTGCAGGGAAATGCGTTGTACTTCTTCATCGCTATAGTCATAGTTGACTTGAGACGTTATAAGACGTAAAGAGCTAGGGTTAGCATTAGTTTGGGCGCTCATTGCCGAATCAACGGCGTACAATGGCAGAAACACCGGCGCGAATAATCCCAGTTTAAATAAGAAAACTCGCAACGATACGCCGGAGATTATACGACGAACGCCCAAAACGATCTGTCTCGTGAATTTGATTCTTTTTAAATCTTTATAATACATGTTTTAGACACAACTGTGCTAGACGAAGTATATAAAATGACACTGTTTGTTTCTACAATTCAAAATTTCAAGAACCTTAGTGTAAACCATTTGACAAAGAAAAAGATCGTCACGAGTACGAAGAAGATCGTCACGAGGAAAATCGTTAGCCACGTAACTGAATAAATGCCCAGACGAAACATACGATCGCAAACGACGCGAAGTTTATCATAGAACTCGGGACGATTGGCAACGTAATAGAGCCAAGCGCAGGCGTCAACGCAGACTGACATTCGCATGAAACGCGCGGCGAGCGCCGAGTTATAATCGTCAAGATCGCCAGATTTGAAGTATTGAAAAGTTCGAACCCATCCGACGATAAAAACGATCGTGACAGCGCAAGCAATGACGAACGCGTAATTCCAGTTTGCAGGGTCGAGGAAGTTGTATAGCTTTTCAAGGCGTTGATCTGAGAAAGACGCGGCGTAAATCAAAAAAAGCCCGAACAGACCGATAAGCGCTACGTCAAACCAATCTTTAAGTATACGAAAAACGTTTTTCATTTTGCTTCCTGTTTCTGTGCGAGGAGCACAATTCGAAGATTGATAAATAGGAGTATTGCCACGCCTATAGGACAAAACAGCGACGTCGTTAAGCGCGGATGGTACATAAAGCTGACCAATGGCATGTAAAAGTATCGATAAAACGACCAACACAGGAAGGTTTGAACATATTGTAAACCGTCCCACAACAAAAGCGTGGAAATCAGCGTCAATAATGGACGCGTAAGAACCCTATTGACAACGAAGTCCCCTACTCTACGGCATATTCTACCAAGCCAGGTACAATGCGCTATTTGTAAAACGGTCAGCGCAAGAAGCGCCACGCCCAAAAGACGACTTAGCCAGGTAAAGCGCGAGTCGTTCAAACTTGCTTGGTCGAGACGAACGCCTTTGCCGCAAAAGTCGCGCCAAGCAGGAGGCGAACAGGTCTTTGTAATTAGGCACGTCGAGCTGACTGAGCGATAGTCCCAATCTTGAAATTTGCCAACTAACAGAGCGACAAGGAGCAAGAATACGGCGCTTGCTAGATTCCACTTTATAATCGGCGCCAGACGTCGATTATTGAACGACGCCTGGGGAGAGGAAACGCCTACATGTTGCGTTGTGTCTGTCGTCGGCATATCGCTGATTGGCGCGTACGTTGGGGAGTATTGAGCGTCTTGTAGTGTTCCAGCGCTAGACGATTGTCCCTTCGTTCCTCTGGCGAAAAAGAACAATCGTGCGACTGTATCAAGTATCGACCATATGGCAATCAACCAAAGTAATTTCCAGGTCCATTCGGGATAATAACGCGGATTAAGTAAAAACAACAGCTTCGCGGCGACGAGTCGATCCTGAATAAGACCAAGGAAGAACAGAACGCCACTGATTATTAGTAGGAGCGTTATGGTAATTGGCGAGGATTTGGAGCGGTCGTTGTTTCGATGGGAACTCATGGGCGCTTAACGAATTTATCTCATCTCAATGTAGTTTGTCTTTGGCTTCTGCAAACGATTACGGAACGACTCGAAGCGTTACTGCGAATTTGGGTTAGAATTATCCGAGGCTAAAGTTGAGTCAACTTGGTATATGTAGACGGCGTAACCGATCACGTCATAGGGACGTCGATCCCAGAGCCAACGATAACGACCGTCTTGACTATACAGATGATTGACGCTCAAAGCGAGCCAGTGTGGTTGTTCGTTAGTTTGGACGATGCGCTCGCCAAACTTGTCTTGTAGGTAGATTGATCCTATACTCCATAAATTGACCTCCAACTTGTCGACTTGTGGATTCTTCTCCAACCACTTGGCTAGTCGTAGCTCCTCCTGTCCCCAATCGATATTCGAATCGAGGAAATTTCGTGGAGCGGCGAGCGGACCGCTATCGAGCAGTTTATAAATTATATCAGGCGCGGGCACAAAATGATTCGGCTCGGGTGTGAGCGCATATTCCTTATTTGGACTTAACGGCGCGGTTAGTTCGTTGAAATAGGAGATCTCGTGCGGGTAAACCCAGAGGAAAGATACGACGCACCAGAGCGCGCATAGAAGTACAAACGAACAAATGAACTTATTAAGTATCGACGCGCCTTTATTGATACTTTGGAAAGAGGCGGTATGCAGGGGAGCGTGGTGGAAGAAAAGCGCCACGCGACTAGCGCCGATAAAGAAGAACGGGAGCGCTGGAATTACATATCTCGAGTGTAGTGAAAAGCCAGACTGAGAGCTGACAAAAAGTAAAAGCGCTAATCCTGGCGTCCAGATAACGAGTTCATCTCGCCATTCTTTTCGATAACACTTGTAAATAAGACTTGCAGCAACGGCAAGTAGTAACAGCGCAAGCGCGCCCGTCGGGGTCTTGAGAAGCAACGCGTCGAAATAATAGGCGTGCCAACCATTGTGTCGCCAGGCGCCACGCCAATAGGAATCGATCCCGCGTTCGAAGTCCAAGCGCTGTTTATCGACGCCCATAACGTAGTTGTATGGCAACGGCACAGGCGTCTTGGCGAAACAGGAAGAGGCAAATCGGTTAGCGCCAACGCTCGGCGTTTCCTCCAGCGACGGCGCGCCGGAAAAAAGCGTCGATTCAAATCGATAGTCTCCTAGCGGTTTGAAAGAACCTTCAAAAATATAGCCCATATTGACGACAAGGACGCTGACGCCGAAGCAAAAAAGAATTAAAAACAAAAGCTCGCAAGCTACCGCGCGCCAACGTTTCTGGAAAAACGTATCGACGTTATAGAGAGCCCAGAGGAGAAGGTAGAGCGGATAAAAGAGTACGAGCGTAAATTTGCACAGTTCCGCAAGTCCAAGAACAACGCCTGCGTATAATAAGACTCTTAGTTCCTTTGTCTTGAGCCAGTAATGGAAAACGGCAACGCTAGCGAGCGCCATTGCGGCGGCGGGAACGTCGGGACAGACTAGGCGTCCGAAACCGTTCATGTAGGGCGAAAAAACCCAAAATCCCAATGCGAAAAGACCGGCAAGATCATTGAAAAGCCAACGTGTGTAATAAAAACATGTCAACGCTCCCAGGAGCGAGAAGAATAGTTCACACAGACGTCCTAATCGCAGATAAATTAAATTGTTAGGATTCTTTTTAACAAAAACGTCGCCCGCGGCGTATTCCTCGCGTCCGAAGGGTTGGAAACCTAATTCGGCGCGTTGGGGGCATTGAGCGCCAAGTAGATATGCAGGGAGCGCGCCTAACATATCGGGCAAAGGAGGATTAACTCGAAAGGAAGAATAAACGCCCCATTTGAGTTTGATTAAACCAGAAGCGAGGCGACCGTGCTCGTAAAATGCATAGGAGTCGTTCCAAAGAGCGCAACTTTGTAACGCCAACATTGTGACACACAAGGCAAGCATTACCAGACGTGTGAGGCAATTATGGCGTTTAACGGGGCTGTCAGCGCGTTCTTGCGCGCTTTGCGTATTGGCATGACACATGATACACAACTCTGTTACAGCGCGTTCTAGGGCGCTTGTAGGCGATTATTCGAAGAGCGCGGCGTCGAGTCCGTCAGCGAAAGCTAGACGCTACGATCGTTAGCGTTAGAAGTTGACAGTTTCCCCTCCTGCGCTCGTTCCCATGGCGCGCCACACTTGGCGACTAATTGAGTCGGAGACGAATCGTACAGAGCCGTCGCCCATACTGGCGTTAACGCCGGCGGCGTGTCGGCTACGCGCGGACATTCTCACTTCATAAGAGTGTCTGGAACTTGTTTCGACGATACATGGCGCGCCTAGCGTTACCAGCTTTCCAGGCGTATGACAGTATCCTGGACTCATGACTTCGTCGGGATTAGGGCTGTTCGGTTCGAAATAACAAGTGAAAAAGGCGGCGTCGCCACGATACACGCCGCCTCGAATATCGGAGAATTCCCAAGAGTGAGTCAGGTCGGCGTCAGTTTGAATTGTTTCAGAAAAGGCAAGAGTATTGGTTAGCCCGTCGGTTACAGAGGAGAGTTTTATCGTCCCAGCGTCGCTTGAAAAGATCGCGTCTCGCGTTTCGGGGGTACCGATTTCCATAAGTATTCCAAAGAGAGCTGAGTTCTTTTCGACGACGTCGTCTTCTGAACCGCCTACGCCGTGTAGCGCCCAGTAATCAGGAGACCATCCGAACTGAGAGTCCTCCTGATACCCGATTGCGGTCGCGCCGGCGCATGCAACGTAGCTGACTTTTGGCCAAGATTTCTCTGCGCCTTCCATGTAGAAGTCGTTTTCCATATCGGAGGGGCAATTATAGACAGACATTCGATTATGCCACGCCAATCGATTTTGTTCTCGACAGTATCTACCGCCTTCGACGGGGTCGTTTGGATCGTAAACAAAGCCGTCTGGTCCGCTTGTGGAACCCACTGGACAGTAACCGACGCTCATGGAACTGTACATATCGTTTGCCTCTAGGTAAGGCAAAATAAAGGTCGCCCACGTGAGAAAATTCCACTGGCGCGCGCCGCGTGGAAGGCGTCCATGAACGTCATTGTGCATTTGCGCGGCTAATGTGATTTGTTTGAGGTTATTGACACATTGAGCGCGCAACGCCGCCTCGCGCGCGGCTTGAACTGCGGGCAGGAGTAGACCGATAAGCATGGCGATGATTCCCAGGACGACAAGCAACTCGATCAGTGAAAACCCTCGTGGAGCGCTAGCGGTTACTTTAAGCGATTCGTTTGTCATGGATACTTCTCCCAAGTTTTTTGCATGAGTAATCATAGTTCTGCAAGGTCGAATTATACTCGATTTAACAGGAGAACATAGAGGGCGATACACGCAAAACCAAATGCAATTACCATACGGCGCAACGTCATATATTTACCCCAAGATGGCGCCGAAGAAGTCGAAGGGGGATTCTTCGGCACACGAGTTGAACTATGAATCAAGAACAAATAGACGACAACGAGGAATAAAAAAAGAGGAACACAGAAAGGGATATCACAAATTATTCATTTTGAGCGCGTTTTCCCTTGCGAAGCGAAACGCCTAGCGCAGTGAGTAAGAGAAGAACGCCAACGAAGAGAAAGACGAGTCGACCGTTACTCGGCGGCACGTCTTTAAAGACAGGTTCCGGAAAGCCGTAGTGAGAGAGTGTGAAATACTCTTCCGACAGGTCGCTTTGCGCAGTAAAGACGAAGACCTGTTCTTCATGGCTTCGGAACTTATCGTTGTCAAAGGAATGCATAGAGCGCGTAACTGTTCTAGTTTCATCCGATTGGTATGGCGACTCGTTACTGTCATATTCGATTTGATACTTAACAAACGCTCCCTCTCCAGCGGGGTGAATCAAAGTCGCGGAGCGAATTGAGTAGTCGTTGGCGTTCAACGTGATTTGACCGGATTCGATCCGCATAAAATTATTATCGCTATTCAAATCATATTTGAAATCGAATCGGTACTCCTCTGGCGTTCCGGTTCCTCCCTCCGTTTTTTCAACCGACGTAATATGAAACTTCGGATCCGTGAAAAGATAGGCAAGGGGCAACGGTGGAAAGAGCTTAATATCGAAGGTGATTTGCTCAAGCGCAACGTCAAGACCGAGGTCGTGATAAGTACTGCTTAGCTGAACGGGAGCGATATACTTCCAATTCTTTCTCGGAAGCGAATTGCTTATCTGCTTTAGATAGACAATCTCCCAATCTTCATCACCGACTTTTCTTTTAAGTTGAAAGGCATACTTTGAATTGTAGGCATTGACCCATTCATACCCCTCGCCGATGAGGTTCATGCTACTGCATGGGTAAAGCATCTTGAAGACATGTGCAGACGACTCTTGAACAATGACGCCGTTTTCGTCGATACGTCGAGCAGTCTGTATAGTTTCAAAGGAATCAAGCGTTTCGATTCGTTGAGTCCAATAAGCGAGCGCGTCTTTTTTAAACTTTGAGACGTCCTCGGCCGTAACTGAGTTGCTGTTTACTGTGAATAGAGTAACGACAAAAACGAGATAGACGCATGAAGCCAAGAGACTTTTGTATTTTCCCATTGCTTGATTCCTTCATAAAAGGTGGTAGGTGACCAGGAAACCAGAGACCTATTGAGCCAAAGTGCGACAGTAACACGCAGAACCCTCGGCGTCAAGTTTGTTAGCAATATCCCGATACTTTTCTGATTCCTTTTGACACTGAGGACAGCCGTCTCGAACAAGCGCAATCATCGACAAACCCTGGTCAATAGGTAAGTCTGTTTCACAATACGGCAAAACCGGACATATTTCTCCAAGCCATTTTTCAGGTTGCAAAACAACTGTGTCGCCCAAAGACATGGGCTGGCTGGAGTCAAGTAACAAAATAGTTCTACCAAGCGAGCGCAGGAAGAACGTTAAAGAAAGACACGCGAGAATACTCAATAAAAGACCTCCGAGTATTAAGCGTCGTCTATTCTTTTTGTGGTCTCCTCCTAGACGTCGTTTTGGACACATCGTTGTAACTGTCGTAACAACGATCAAAAGGTCAATTGCACAGGTAATCCACGGGTTGATCCGTATCTGTCCGAAACATTCACAACTAGGTTTTCCAATGGCGCCTTTGTAAAACGAGACAATAAAGAAGAGTCCGAAAACCACAGCAACCGCAAGCCTAGTTGAGCGTCTTTTAGGCGCGTATACAAGTATGAATACAAGAGAGCTTTCAACCAGAACAGTCGCGACTGAAAGAACAAAATTCATATTCTCTTGAGCAACAGACGATTGAAAACTCCACAACTTCATAACAGTTGCGAAAAGTAAGAGGCACAAGCAAAACCATCGAATAACATTCCAAGCGGTATCATCGAAAAAAGTTCTTAAACCGGTCATGCGACGCCTCGTGACAATACGCTCATCAGTTTAATGAAGCTCGGAAAAACCAACACCGCGAACCTATATTTTTCCCAATGTTAATAAGAATCAAAGATGTGTCAATAGGTAAAAAGACTAATTTAATAATTTCGTTGGCGTTTTTAAGAGAAAGGTTAAACACATTACTATTTGATCTGTCTAATTTGTCATTTTATTCTGTCCGGTGTGGAACTACGTGAAACTATCGTTCCACAGGTCAGATGCGTTATATTTAGGGGAATCATGGAGTATGGTATGCTCTGATGTTTCATCATTCCAAAAGTTTACCATCATAGGCTATACAATGATTGCTCAACTGTAATGACGAGACTGCTAATCCTCAAGACAAATAAATATAGTATGAGACTGGTATCGATCTTCATTAGCGTCCAGTCCCACCCCGTTATATTATATAAGAGAAACTAATATCATCGCTAATACATAAAGAACCAACCAACGTAGAGACACAGGCTGGTTCTTTTATATAAACTAGAGCATGAAGTGGGAGGCGTCTGTTCATTAACGCACGAAGAAGAATTTCTTCTCAAGCGGTTCACGGGTCGTAGCGCCGCTAACGCCGTCGACAGAACGTTCGATTTCTTTACCAATGAGCAGAGCGGCGATAATCGTGTAATCCTTAGGCACGCCCAGTTTATCTTTGAAACGCTTGTCATTGGCAACTTTCGGAGCGGTCGCAACGGTTTTGCAACCGTAGCCGAGCATGAGCGCGGCAACATTCATACGGTCGGTGGCGACGCCAACGTCGAACTTACTATAGTCTTGGCTCACGTCGGTACTGATCAAAATCACGGTGGGGGAGCCGGTTAGAGAAAGACGACCTTTGGGATCGACATGGGCGGCTTTGTCAATTTCCGCCAGAAGCTTACGGTCGGTCACAACGGTAAAGAACCAGGGCTGGAGGTTCAACGCGCTCGGGGCATTCAGACCAATCGTGACAATCTTTTGGAGATCGTGTTCATTGATCGGTTCATCGGTAAAACGAGTCGCTTGCCGCACGTCGGTGAGCAATTTAATCGACTCTTCCGTTGTTTGAGCAGCAACGGGACTTTCGGCGCCTTGCGCAACAGCCGTAGCGCCCAAAGCCAACAGACCGCCAGAGACGCTAGCTAACGCTTCTCTTCTATTCATTTTATACTCCTCGGTTAGGGATTCAAAATACAGGAAGTAGGAGTGTTCAGAACGCGTCAACGTTCCGTTGCTCCTACTAGAATGATTGTAATGGTATTCTTTGCAAAAAAAACAAGAAGAATATTCTTGTCGTGTAGCGACGCTAAGCGTCACGCTCCAAGTGAATAGTAATCAGCGCGACGTCTGCCGGGGTAATACCTGGGATGCGACTGGCTTGCCCAAGGTCTTGCGGGCGTACGCGTTCTAGCTTTTCTTTGGCCTCCGCGCGCAGACCGTTCATCTCGCGATAAGACAAGGTCGTGGGAATCTTTCGTGCGGCAAGACGCTGCTGGCGTTCGACGTCGTGCTGCTGACGTTCTATGTACCCAGCGTACTTTGCGTCGATTTCTACCTGTTCGGCAACTTCCTCGTCAAACTGTGCCAATGCCGGGATTCTAGCGACGACCTCGTCCCAGGTCGTTTCCGGTCGGCGCAATAATTTTAAAATTGTACCGTTTTCATCGTGCACGCTCTCGAGCAGTTCAAATGCACGAGCAATTGCGTCCGTTTTTTCTTGCAGACGTTCCCAACGGAAATCGTCGATCAAGCCCAACTTACGACCAATGGGCGTTAGGCGTCTATCGGCGTTGTCCTGACGAAGAAGGAGTCGATATTCCGCACGTGAGGTGAACATACGATAAGGTTCGTCGACTCCACATGTGGTTAAATCATCGAGCAGGACGCCGATATACGCTTGATATCGAGTCGGCACAAGAGGTTCGAGCGAGCTATTGAGCGAAGCGGCGGCATTAGCGCCCGCGACAAGACCTTGGGCGCCGGCCTCTTCGTAGCCGGTTGTGCCATTGATTTGACCGGCAAAGAATAGCCCGGAAACGCGCTTGGTCTCCAGGGTCGGCAGTAATTGGTCTGGCGGAGCGTAATCGTATTCAATTGCATACGCATAACGCATAATCTGAGCGTTCTCAAGTCCCTCGATCATGTGAACCATCTGATCTTGGATATGTCGCGGAAAACTAGTCGAAAGACCGTTGATATAGACCTCGTTCGTTCGACGACTCTCCGGCTCTAAAAAGAGCTGGTGACGATCTTTATCAGAAAACCGCTCGATCTTTGTTTCAATTGAAGGACAATAACGCGGTCCGGTAGAGCGTATTTGTCCGCTGTACATAGGAGCCAACGCCAGATTGTCATGAAGAAACTTGTGTAACGCCGAGTTAGTATAGGTCATCCAGCATGGAATCTGCTCCACGTCGACTGACTTATGCATGAAGGAAAACGGACGCGGATTGGGATCGCCCAATTGTTTCTCTAAGCGTGAATAGTCAATTGTTCGACCGTTCAGTCTAGCGGGCGTCCCGGTTTTAAAGCGTAGTAATCTCAAGCCAAGCTTCATAATAGAGGCGCTGATCTGAGTCGCAGGCGCCTCGCCCATACGACCGCCGGGCCATTGCAACTCGCCGAAATGGAGGATTCCGCGCATAAAGGTGCCGCACGCCAGAACGACGGCAGATGCACGGTAAATCGCGTCTGATTCTACGCGCACGCCGACGATACGCCACACGCGTTCGGCGGTAGAAATCGTCGAGAGATCGTCGGTGTTATAGTCGCGAGTCGATTCTGTTTCGGACCAGTTGTCTCCATGTTCAACTAACAGTTCAACGACTTTTTCCTGGCGCAAATCCAAGTTAGGCGCCTCTTCGACGATCCGCTTGACCTCGTCCTGATACAGACGTTTATCGGCCTGTGCGCGCGGACCTCTCATCGCGGGACCTTTACGCATATTCAGCATACGAAATTGCAGAGCGGTGACGTCAATTGCACGCGCCATAGCGCCGCCGAGAGCGTCGATTTCTCGAACAAAGTGTCCCTTCCCGATTCCGCCAATTGCGGGATTACAACTCATTTGAGCAACAACGTCCAGATTCGTTGTCAACAACGCCGTCTTGGCGCCCATACGCGCCGCGGCTAAGGCCGCTTCGGCGCCAGCGTGACCTGCGCCTACGACCAAAACGTCGTAGTCATATAATGTTAACGACATTCTTATCTCATTTAAAGCTCTGTGCAAAAGCAACCCGATAGATATCGTACTATTTTCACACAGAGCAGTGTTTCTGTAGATTTAGTACAAATTATAAGGAATTGCAACTGCTTGATTTAAGGTGTAACCCAATGGCAACGCCCAAATACGATCGGAATTCTGTTCTAAAATAACGAGGTCGTCGCTAATATCCAGAACTTTCGCAACAAAAGAGCCGACCGTAATGGTTTCGCCGACCGACGCAGAGATTCTTGTTCCTGCGTCTTGTAGGAACCAAGTCGCCTTGACGGCTTTCTTGCCATTTTCATCGGTAACCGCAGAGGTAGAGGTCAGTAGCGCGAGACTTGTCGCGTCAATACCTGTACGCACGGCGCGGAAATTGTCCAGATCCACTATCGTATGATAGGCCGCCAACGGTCCGGACGAGAGCTGTCGCGGGGCGTCGACCGACAGGGGCAAATCATTTTGCAATGGATACGCTTGTTGCGGGTTGGAGCGATAACGAATCGTTAAACAATTAATGGTAACTCTAACGTTGAGTTCATCTGAGCCTTCAATGGGAGTAATATCCAACGCCTGGATTCTATGTAGAAACGGGGTCCAATAGAATTCATACAAGAACTGTGTCAGATCGGTCAGGGAACATTTCCCTGTAACATGAAACCCCAACGTCGTCAGTCGACCACCGGCAATATTAACCGGACGTTCGTCTAATCTGATATTAACGTCTTCAAAGTTACAAAACTCAAGCATTTGCGTGAGCCAGATAGGGTACTGCAAACGCACGCTTTGGGGGTTGAGCGGAAAAGAACGCGTATAGAGACTCAAATATGACGTCGAGAAGTCCTGCATGTTTTTGATCTGCAGGCGTCCCTGTTCAATCTTTTGCTCGGATTGTGCACGTTGTTCCGCCAGCGTAGCGCGCGGTTTTTTATATGCGTCTCGATAGAAGACATAACCGCCGAATGCGACGCCAAGACTTATAATGACCAATAAGACGATAACTTTCTGCCAATTACTCATTGTAAGCCTCGTATCAAACTAAGTTAGAATAAGAGACGACGGAAATCATTGCTGATTCACTAGGTTGTTCAGGCGCAGGAGCCGACTCGGGTTGTGGTTCCGGTTGTGGCTCAGGCTGCGGTTCCGGCTGTGCTTCAGGTTGTGGCTGTGGCTCGGGCTGAGCTTCCGGAGCGGCGTCTGTAGGGGACTCAGCCGGGGCAGTCTCACTAGGAGTTTCTTCCACCACCGACTGTTGATTCTCGGGGGACGTCGACTCGGTTTCGCTATTTTCGTTTGACGTCTCTTGCGCTGTCAAACGCGCTTGAATACGTTCTTTAGCAAGTCGCCATTTTTCGTAGACTTGCTGAACCTCGCGTTGGTAGTTCGCGCGAATCTGCACAAACTGTTGCTGAGATATAGTTCCGTTACGAAAATTCCTCTCCACTTGAGTCATGTTCTGATCGAGTTGGTTACGATAAGCCTCTAGGCGAACAACGAGAGCCTGATCCTGCTCAAGAGTCGTTTCAGAAGATTCCGCTTGAGGCTGCGGCTCTGAATTCTCTTGTTCGGTCTGAGAGTCTTCGGTAGGTTGCTGTAACGCCTGCAGTTGCGAGTTGATCTCAACATAAGAACGACGAAGGTCGTCGCCAGTCTGTTTAATCTTTCCGCGCATCTCGTTCCCCTGCGCTTGAGTCAGTATTCCCTGATTCACAGCAACGCCCGTTTGGTCATAGGATTGCTTAAGGGACTCAAAGATTTGAGAGAGCGCCGTCATACGTTCGTTCAATGCCTGAATTTGTTGTTCCGCTGGAACTTCGGCGCTCTCTGCATTTTCAGATCCCTCTTCGGGCTGCGCTGGCGCCAAAGGCGCGTTAAGTAGATTGACCGCCTCGTCCAGCTTCGTCTGTACTTGCAAGGTCAGCTCTTCGGCAGCCTTCTGGCGTTCAGCGGCGGCGCGCTCGCGCGCCTCTTGTTCCGCCTTTTCACGCTCTGCCTCCTGTTGAGCAAGATATTCAGGCTTATCATTGGAGATAGCGCGAATATCTTCGGACTGAATCGACAAGAAATCGTTGAAATTACGACGGTGACACACAATGGTGGCGTCAAACATAAGAGAATAGTCGCCGCCAACATTCTGTTGAGGTCCATTGCTAATCACAGTATGTGCATTACCCGCTTGCATTTGCGCCAGGAATTGAGCGTAAACTTCGTATGAAGTAATTTTAGCGTTGATAATAAATGCGGGATGAGCGCCAAGGCGTTGATTAATAATTTGACTATTAATATATGCCATGCGCGTCACAACCAAATCGGGCTGACGTGGCAGTCGCGTCGCAATATCACGCAACTCGTCGAGGACAACTACTCCTTGTACATTTTCCCAGGCGTTCGCCATCGCCAACGTTTGATAGAGAGGCGTAACTTCCATGAGTTGGCGGTTTACGTCTTGCATCGTCTTCTCGAGTTCTTCGTTTGAGGCAGTGATGCGTTTCAATTCGCTTCGATTCCACTGCCAAAAAACGCCAAACACGATACCGACCAGTATGAAATACAGAGCAAAGAGCAGAACAAAATTGGGCGGCTTCGGCTTCTCGTGTGGATGCATGAGGTCGATTAGCGGACGAGACTGCGGTCGTTCCGCTAACAACATGCCGATAAGTGAGGCGAATCGCCCGGGATTATCCGGTTCCGGGGTCTTCATTCTCACGCCGGGCAAATGGAAAGGATTTATAAAATCAACGGTGATATCTACGTCATGCAGCTGTTTTGCGAGATTCCAGGGGACGCTTGTCAGGTCGACGTCTTGGAACTCATCGACGGTCGGATCGAGCGGCTCAAGCGAGTCGGAATTGCGTTTGACCTGATCGGTAAAGAAAATCGCCTGACGAACAACTTCGTCCTCGGGCAGGTCGTCGATTCCGACAGCCAGAGAGCGTACAATTTCATTTTTGATACGTGTAGCGCGCTCTTGTGGCTCAAGATCAGACTGAATCTTAAAGGAGCGAACGTACAACGCGTTCTGGCGATAGCACAGGGTCAAGTTGACTTCGTCGGCAAGCTCTTGAATGAGCAGAACCGGCTCTTCGTAGTTTAGACCACAAAAACTAGTGCGGAAAAATTCCGCGAGCGCAGTCTCACGTAATTCAATTTTCGCAGGAGCATGATAAGCGCCGTGCAGAGTTTCGCGAATACGGCGCAGTTTGTCGTGCGCAATAGAGACAGCGACGGCGCGACGCACGCCGCCGCGCTTGCCAGGCTCCTGGGAACCTAGAATCATATAGTCGAGCGGCTGGGTTTCATTAAAAGTTAAGGAGTCGCGTAGCGCCTGATTAAAGACCAGTTCTGGCGTTTCCGCATCGCTCGCCTGCGGAATCGACATATACATAACGTCGACGTCGTTACGTTCCGCGCAATAGCACAACGTGGCGGAACCAACTCGATTGTCGCGCAAGAGTTTCTTCAGTTTCAGCGCCAGAGGCGAAGTACGGTAGGCGCGTCGACTAGACCCCTTCTCGCCCGGGGTCACAACAACGGCGTAACTGTCTCCCTCTTCTTCCTCGTCGTCATCCGCCACGGGCAATCGTGGCGCAACGGTTTTTTCGACGATTTCGACGACTTCGTCGTCCTCTTGCTCCTCGTCGGTTTCGCTCGGAACGTCCTGTTCTTCATCGGGCGTCTGAGCGTCTTCTGTGGCAAGGACGCCTTCGGGTTGAAACTCTTCCAACGCGACCGCGCCAACCTTTGTTATGATAAGACGATCCTTGAGAGTCGACCCCAGAGCAAAGCGCACTTGGTCTTTATCCCAATCGACAGCTAAAATGCGAGCCATTCGTCATTATCTCCTTCTAGATGCGCAACGTAACGTCGCGACGTGTTTATCACTGAGTCGGCGCATGATTCCTCGTTACGCATGTCAAATAATCCGCAACCAACCGCTCTATATGATAACAGAAAAGGAAGGACTAGTCTAGTTTTTTAGCTTAAAAATCGCCAATCTTCTTATTTTTTCGGGCGCAGTCGTCACGTCGAGCGCCGTCCTTAAACACCGACTCTTTGGCAGCGGATTTACGATTCGCGATATTCTCAATAGCCTGATCACCAATGAAACTTCGGTCTCACCGGGCGTCGTTCCTCGAAAAAACTCAGCGCTACGTCCGCAAATGTCGAATACTCAGACGCGTCTGAGCATCCCCCAGCACGACGCGCGTATACACTTGACTCTACTCTACGACTTCTGACCTCACCATTCCAATGTGGTCTTTCCGACTTCAACAGGGTAACTTTTTAAGTAGCCTCTTGTTCTGGCGCTAACCCTGGCAATCTGTTCCACGACGAATCCACGCGAGGGCTCATTGTTTTCCAACTCACCGATATTTACGTCTTCGATAAACTCCCCGTCATTATCTCCCCTATTATCCCTTCTATCCCAGCAACAGGTTCTGATTATGAGATTACTTGCAATCGTCACGATACGAAACTTAACACAACTGGCTCTCTCATAGTCCCAAGGCTCTCGACGATTGAGTTTCGGCGGAAAAACCTGAATCAGGGATGTGCGATTGCAACTATCCTTGTTTGATCTCCCTCGTATTTCTTATCCATTAGCAGGTAATAACTCTCGTATGAATTCTCAAGGCTTTCAATAAGTATTCGACCTTGCGATCAGTCGTTTAGGTTGCCGCGTGAAAGAAAAATCTTTATGAAGTCGTGGAATTAGCGACTCATGCGTGAAGCTTTGTGTTAGTTAAAACGTTCATGTAGGCGTCACACAGGGACTCTAACAGGTATAAACGTGTTGACAAACAAATCGCTCTGCGAAGTTTGGGAGCGCGCCTTGTACGTCCGTCTGTTCCGGAACGGCTCAATTCGCGTTAGTTTTACATCACACAAGCGACGCTACGCGGAAAGAGCTGGAAGTCATTGTCTTTGAACTGAGCATAATCACACAGCTCCGTCATTCGTAGGTCCATTAGAAAAACGTACCAGTAAAGATCTACGTGGCTTTCGTGTCTGGCAACTTCTGACGCGCCAATGAAGGACGTTGCGAGTACAGCGCGATGTAATTAAGACGGAAATATGGTCTCAAAATTGTTTATTTTGCGAATTCTTTACCTAACAGGCTCTAGAAACACTGTAAATCTTACTGCTCTTGACTGAATCGGAAATAATGTGAAACTTAGAAGTGGGCGCGTTTGCGTCTACGTCTTTTACGTCGTCCCCCTAGAGTGGCGCCGCGTTTATGAATAGTTTTGAAGCGAAAGGAAGTACGCCAAGCGACTGCGCTGACATTCTTTACGACCTCAGACGACGTCAATTACCGAATCGTCCAGGATAGATTGATAAATCGCCATTGGTCGGTATTTGCCGCGTCAGATCGTGAAAGAGACCTAGGGAGTGGGACGCATGCGCGTTCGTTTGTTGTTCGAGCGTCCTAGAGTTCGTCCAACTGACTATGGTTCAAAGGTTTATATATGAGACAGACGCTGTTTTACCTACCAACCCAAATAGGAGGTCTTCCGCTCTTTGGCGTCGGTATTCTGTTCTGGGCGATCCTAATCGTCGGCATTCTGACGCTAATCCGTGACCTTTGCGTGCACGCGCGCCTTAAAGACACGCCGTTCCATGCCTTTGCAACCTTCATCGGACTATTCATTGTGAACTACCTTGGTCCTAGAATCGCCGAGGTGAAAGGTTTTCCGATTCGCGGTTATGGCGTTATGCTTACGCTAGCGATTGTCGTCTCTGCAACGCTAGTGATCTGGCGTGGGCGAAAGAAGTGGAATTATCCGGTTGAAACCCTTTTAACAATCATCTTCGTCGCGGTATTCTTTGGTCTATTCGGGGCGCGAGTCTTTTACGTCGCACAATATTGGACCGATTTTCAACTGGACAATTTACGCGAAACCTTGATCAATATTGCAGATATCGCTAATGGCGGTCTTGTCGTTTACGGCTCGGTCATCGGGGGAATTATTGCGGTCTTTACGTATCTGCTGGTCAAACGTCTTCCACTACGTGGCACGCTCGACCTCTTTGCGCCCTCGCTCATGCTAGGGATAGCCATTGGGCGACTCGGGTGTTTTCTCAACGGATGTTGCTTTGGCGGCGTTTGCGATTTGCCTTGGGCGGTAACCTTTCCTCAGGACAGCCCGGCGTATCATCAGCAAGTTCAGGAGGGGGTTATCTCACTGTTCGGCATTACGCTAGAACCGCCCTTTAACCCTAGCGAGTGTTGTGAAGAAGAGGAACACACGCTCTTTCACTTGAAACACAAACATAACGACCTTGCAACGGAGCTTCCCTCCCCTGTGATTATCGCCAAGGTCGATCCGGACTCGGAAGCACAAAAAGCTGGAGTCGCCCCTGGCGATCGTATCTGTGAAATCGGACTTACCCCTAGACCTACTGGCAACGACGACAAGAACGAAACGACGAGTCTTAACACGCGTTTGATTCAAAGATACCCCGCGGAATCGAACGCGATGATCTTCTATTTCTTTTGTTACAAGTGGGATCCGCAGAGCAACTTTGACGTCGTTATGACGCTACAGCGTCCCCAATTACAATTGGAGTCTACCGAAGAGAAGACCGACGCGTTGACGTCGCCAGAGGAAGGCGTAGACGCGACCGACGTTGCTACCCCTGAGAATTCTACTTATCTCACAGTGCAATTCCATCCGACAGCCGCCACGGCTAAGCCAGTCCATCCGACCCAGATATATAGCTCTTTGAGCGCTCTGACCATTTGTGTAATCCTCCTGCTCCTTTCGCGTTTCACAGCCAAGGACGGGGTCGTTTTCGGTTGCATGTTAATTCTCTACCCCTGTGCGCGTTTTTGTTTGGAACTGGTTCGTACAGACGAAGAGTCGTTCCACGGCGCGG
The DNA here is from genome assembly GCA_030537455.1 of Planctomycetia bacterium. Taxonomy (GTDB): domain Bacteria; phylum Planctomycetota; class Planctomycetia; order Pirellulales; family Thermoguttaceae; genus RUG369. The sequence goes on from JAUNMR010000008.1 coordinate 22,262, forward strand.
GTCTCACGGTCTCGCAATGCGTGAGCGTCTTTATATTACTCGTCGGGGTTACGTTTCTGGTCTATTCACTGTGGAAAGCGCCAAAGCTCCCCATTAAAGGATTTTTTCCCGAGATTCAGTCTCGGGAAAAAAAGACAGAAGGTCAAAACGCTTAGTGGCGACGCCTTCGACTTCGCTCTTAGTGCGATTCTTATTATTCATTTGACGCCTGACTAAAAATGCGTCATAATAGCGGAGGGACGCTCCGCGGACCTTAGAACGCCGCTGGCGCTATTACGCGTTACGCAGTTTGCTTGACATGCGTTCTTAACCTTAATCTTACTCGTTGCCAACAGGAGTATGCTATGTTAACAAAAAGTCGCTCTCAAATCGCCGCGTCTGGTGAAATTCCTTCGTTACTCGCTCAAGCGATGGAAGAAGGCGGCGGGCTTCTGCGTTTGACGCCTAACTGGGTGCCGCGCGTATTCTGCAAGCCGGGTCGACGTATCAAGCTGGCGCAAACCGACTGGTACGCGCTCGGTCTCGACCGTGGTGGAATCGACGAACGCTGGTTCGCCAGTACGACTGAAGCGGACAACGTTGGTCGTACCGAAGACGAAGGTCTAAGCTACGTTAGAGTGGCTGGCAAGCGCTTCACGCTTGTGGAAGCGGTCGCCGAAGGCAAAGGTCAAATTGTTGGCGACGCGATTTGGTCGAAATATCAGCGCTGGCCAGTCTTCTCGAAGTTCTTCGACAATCTTGGACCGCTTCCCCATCACATGCACCAGATGGAAAAAGACGCTCGTCTCACTGGTCAAGAGGGTAAACCGGAAGCGTATTATTATCCCCCGCAACTGAACGCGGCGGAAAATCGTTTCGACTATACCTTCATGGGGCTTGAACCTGGCACAACCAAAGCGCAAGTTCGTAAGTGCCTGGAAGATTGGAATAAGGGCGACAACGGCATTCTCGACCTGTCTCGCGCCTATCGTCTTAAGCCCGGCACTGGCTGGCTGGTTCCCGCGGGCGTGCTCCACGCTCCCGGCTCGGTTTGTACCTACGAACCGCAATGGGGTTCCGACGTGTTCGGTATGTTCCAATCTCTGACCGACCACGACGCGATCTCTTGGGATCTGCTAGTCAAGAACGTTCCTGACGACAAAAAATTCGACCTCGACTTCATTGTCGACCAGCTCGACTGGGAAAAGAACGTCGATCCTTACTTCAAGGAACACAACTACCTCGAACCGATCGTCGACAAAGAACGCTCCGCCGCCAATGGCGATTACGTCGACAAGTGGATTGTTTACGGTCTTATCGACGGTCAACAGCGCGTTTCCGCCAAAGAACTCACTGTCATGCCCGGTTGCTCTTGCATTCTGAAGGACGGCGCCGCAAGTGGTTGGATCACCACTCAAGGTCGTGGTCGCATGGGTAAGTTGAGCATTGAATCCCCCAATATGATCTACTACGGCGAAGAACCTGACGACGAAATCTTCATCACCGCTTCGGCTGCGACGGAAGGCGTCGAGATCGTCAATACCGGTTCGGAACCGCTCGTCGGTCTGCGCTACTTCGGACCCGACGCGCATCCGAGCGTCCCGATGATCGGCGACTACAAAAAGCAGTGATTCCAGTCTGAAGTTCTTTTAAAAAAGCAAACGCTGGTCGAGCGCTTTTTATCGCATAAAGATCATACGTTTAGCTTTCAGTTTATTATCTTTTAGTCATTCTGGCGTTTCGTCACTTCGAGGAAGCGCCAGAATTTCTTTGTTATTACAAAGAACACGAATCGCCGCCGGACTCCTTGAAATACACGTCACACGCGCATGTGAAGACTTTTAAAAAAATCAAATAAATATTTAAAAAGGGACTTGCAGGAGTTGGCAAACAGGTTTATAATGCTTGAGATTTTTTTGCGGTACTGGTTGTCTGGTAGCCAGTCGCGACAAAATTACACGCCTCTATAGCTCAGTTGGTAGAGCAGCGGACTCTTAATCCGCGGGTCGTGGGTTCGAGTCCCTCTGGAGGTACTTTACTTATGAGTGAGCGTCGTGTGTTTCACGCGCGTCTTACTGAACTTTTTTCACGCCTCTATAGCTCAGTTGGTAGAGCAGCGGACTCTTAATCCGCGGGTCGTGGGTTCGAGTCCCTCTGGAGGTACTAAGACGTCTCTGACGTCTTTTTTTATTTCTTGCGCCTATATATCATATCATGCTTTTCGTTAGTGAGCTTGAAAAAAGAACTCTCACTCCACTTCAAAAAAAGAGTCAACGACTGTTCGTAGGCGTCGTTGACTCTTTTATAAAGGCAAATCTTTGTAAACGCAAGCGTTAGGCGCGTCCAAAGGTCTTCGAAAGTTTATACTCGATACTATCGCAGAGCGCGATCCAACTTGCTTCCACCACGTTTTCGCTCACGCCAACGGTTCCCCAACGTTCTTCGCTATCTTTACTTTCGATGATAACGCGCGTGGTGGCGGCGGTTGCCGCGTCGGAGTTGAGTACGCGCACTTTATAGTCGACCAATTTCATTTCGCGCAACTCTGGATAGATCGGTTGGAGCGCCTTTCGCAACGCATTATTGAGCGCGTCGACCGGTCCGTCGCCCTCGGCGACTTCATGGCGGATTTCACCGCGTTTACCTACGCGCAACTTGACGGTCGCGACGGTTGCGTTCGTAGTAAGCGTTTCGTTAATAGCGGTTACCACAACACTCGTTTGATAGTTCAATCGGCTAAAGGAAGGTTGGAACTTATTCATGAGCTTGCGCATTAGCAGTTTAAAGGAACCGTCCGCCGCCTCATACTGATAACCCTGGCTTTCACGACGTGTAATTTCATCAAGCGCCATGACAATCGTGTCGTGGTCAAGCACGCCAAATTCTTCCAAGTGATACTTTTTAGCGCACGCAATAATATTGGATTTGCCAGAAAGTTCGCTAACTAGAATACGCCGTTCATTCCCCACCGCATCGGGTGAAACGTGCTCGTAAGAGGCGGAATCACGATTGATACCGCTCACATGCATACCGCCCTTGTGGGTAAAAGCGCTCTTACCGACATAGGGCTGCGACGCAACAGGATTAACGTTCGCCAGCTCGTAGAAAAAGCGAGAAACCTCGGTAATTCGTTCAATTGCGCCAGGTCTTAAGACGTCATAGCGTCCATTGGATTTGAGCGCTAAGTTAGCGGCGACGACCAGGAGGTCGGCGTTACCGCAACGCTCTCCCAGACCATTCATCGTTCCTTGGATCATACGCGCGCCGGCTTCCACGGCCGCCAAACTATTGGCAACTGCCATTCCACAGTCGTTGTGCGTGTGAATTCCAACGCAAATTGCGCGCCCGTCGCTGGTGTGCAAATCCTTGAGCGCGTCAACGGCTTCGGCGGTTCCCTGGGAGATTTCAGACGGCATACTACCGCCGTTCGTGTCACAGAGGACAACCGCTTCAGCGCCGGCGCGTGTGGCAACGCGCAACGTCTCCAGAGCGTATGAGGGGTTTTCTTTCCAACCGTCGAAGAAATGTTCGGCGTCAAAAAAGACGCGACGACCCGACGCGGCGAGAAGCTTAACCGTGTCGGCAATCATTTCGTGGTTCTCTTCGGGCGTCACACACAAAACTTCGCGAGCCTGATAGGACGAAGACTTACCGACGATCGTCGTTATCTTAGCGCCGGAATCGACAATCTGCTGCAAGCCGGCGTCGTCTGCGGCGTTCATACCCTTTCGCCGCGTCATACCGAAAGCACAGACGGTGGTATGTTCCGGTTCATGTAGCGCAATTTGTTCAAAGTATGCCTTATCCTTTTCATTCGAAGCAGGATAACCGCCCTCAACATAATCGATTCCCAATTCGTCGAGACGTCGGGTCGCAACCAATTTGTCATGTAGGGAAAAGGCGACGCCTTCCGACTGCGCTCCATCGCGCAAGGTCGTGTCATAGAGTTCAATTCGAATCGCCATAGTACGACTGCGCCTTTACTGTTATAAAACGCTCCTGGGAAAAGACAAAGGGGTCTAACCATTGGAGCGTCTTGATTTACTAGAATATCTCAGCTATATAGCCTAATAGCGTCCAAGACGTCTCGCCTCAGACGCTACCATGTGACGTCAACAGGAAAAATAAGCGAAAAAAGGAGCTAGAAGGTTTCGTTTGCAAATTCGCGTTGCAGATTTTCACGACCGATCGCGCCGTGGTCTTTATCGACCAAGACGCCGACGCAACGTTCGCTCAGACTGATAACGCTAACGTTAACGTTACAGTCGCTCAAGGTTTTGAACATACGATAAGCCAGACCGGTGTGGCTACGCAGACCGGAACCTCGCACGCTCAGCTTCGCGACGCGCGAATCGATCTCGCTGTGACATTCATAAGAGGCGCAAACCTGTTTGGTCACGGCTGTTACGGACTCCAGCTCTTCGCGAGGAACGGTAAAGGTAATATTGGCCAAGGAATCGCGCCCGACGCTCTGCACGATCATATCGACAATAATACGCCCTTCAGCGACTTTGTCAAAGACTTCCGCGGCCAGACCGGGTCTATCGGGCAGATCGTAGAGTGTAACGCGAACCTGGTCGTCGTCGAGTTCCACGCCCTCGACCACAACGTCTTCCATACCGGTCAGGTGTGAGATCAAGTGGGTAGAAACGCCCTTTTCGAAGGAATCTGACGGGATCTGCACACTACCGGCGCTCTTGGAGCGTTCTTCTTCCGTCAATTCGACGTCAAGTTTAAAGGCACGATGAGCTGCGCGCAAAGCGGTGACGGCGTCGTCACGACCGACGAGCGCGGAAATTTTAATGTCACTGGTGGCAATCATCTGGATATTAACGCCGCATTCGGAAAGGGCATGGAACATTTTTTGTGCCACGCCCGCCTGCTTTGTCATACCGAGACCAACCACGGAAACCTTAGCCACATTTTCGTCGATCTCAAATCTTTCAGCGTTAATCTCTTTAACTGCTTCGGCAACCACGTCGCGAGCGCGAAGCGCGTCGTCGCTCTGAACCGTAAAGGAAACGTCAGTGCGACCTTTGGCGCTGGAGTTTTGCGCAATCATGTCAGTAGGAATCTTGGCGTCGGCAAACTTAGAGAACAGACGCATTGCAACGCCGGGCTCGTCCGGAACGCCGATAACGGTAATACGCGTTTCGTCTTTTGCGAGCGCTGCGCCACACACCGGGGCGTCCACACGTTCGACGTCAGGACCGATAATCGTGCCGGGATTATCGCTAAAGCTACTGCGAACATGTACAATCGTGCCGAATTTTTTCGCGAATTCAATAGAACGACTGTGCATAACGCCGGCGCCAAGGCTGGCGAGTTCGAGCATTTCGTCGTAACTAATGCGTTCAAGTCGGCGCGCTTCCGGGACGATTCGAGGATCCGTTGTATAGACGCCGTCGACGTCGGTGTAGATATCGCAACGATCCGCTTTGAGCGCCGCGGCAAGGGCAACAGCCGTGGTGTCGCTACCGCCGCGACCAAGCGTGGTTATATTGAAGTCGTCGTCGACGCCCTGGAAACCGGCGGCAATCACGATCTTACCTTCGTCTAACGCTTTACGCATACGATCGGTAGAGATCGAACGAATACGAGCCTTGCTATAGGTCGCGTCGGTACGAATACCGATTTGAGCGCCGGTGAAGCTTACCGCTTTGTGACCGAGCGACTCTAACGCGATCGCCATAAGAGCAATAGTAACCTGCTCGCCCGTGGACATGAGCATATCCATTTCACGCGTATTGGGTCGATCACAGAGTTCTTTCGCCAGAGAAATCAAGTGATCGGTCTGTTTACCCATTGCGCTCACAACCATTACAACCTGGTTGCCATTGTGCGCCTCGCGAATTGCTCGACGCGCCGCTGCGCTAATACGTTTGGTGTCAGCAACGCTCGTTCCACCGAACTTTTGTACGATCAACGCCATTTGCCGCTTCCTATCATGAAATCTTACGCTCTGTGCTCGCGATCATACGACGAGCGTATGCGTCGTTTAATCGCCGTCGCCACGGGTTGCATGCGACGTGCGCGCTTAAAAATCGCTCGAACCAATCGGGAGCGTCAAGCGCGACTTAAAATTTTTTTAATTATATCCCTCTAAAAACTTAATCCAAGGGGACGCGACATTATTTAGACGAATCGCCGACTACTTGGAATATAAATTAGACTTGACTAGCGCAGTAGAGAGAGAATAACGCGTTGACATAACACGGCGTAACTCCTCCACGTGGCAAACGACGCTATAATAGAGTGGCGTATGATTCATATGACCATTTCAGTGAACGCCATGAACGCTCCCAATAGCTCCTCACAACGCCTGTCGATCTGCTCCCCTCACAACCTTATCTTCAACACTCCCCTTGTGGATGTGTCGCAACTATTCCAGAACTTTGACGTTGCAGTTTACCTCAAAATAGAGACCCTTGGTCCTTCCCACAGCGCTAAGGATCGCGCCGTATACGGAATGTATCATGCGGCGAAGCAACTCGGTAAGATCAATCGCGATACGACGATCATCGAGGCGACCTGTGGCAACGAGGCAGTTGCGCTCGCGGCGCTAGCTAGCATGTATGGTCACAAACTAATCGTCGTTGCGCCAGAGTCAATTTCGCAAGATATTCTAGCGACATGCCAGAGTTTGGGCGCAACGTTCGAACTCACCCCGGAGAAGTTTGCTATGTCGCGCGCGCTTCAGGTCGCGGAACAACTCACGCGCGACGATCCCAAGGTATGGTCGCCTAAACTCTTTGAGAACCACGCCAATGCCGGGATTCATGAGGCGACGACCGGACCCGAGATTCTTCGTGCGGTCAAGCCCGACTTTTTCGTGGCAGGGGTCGGCTCCGGCGGCGTCTTCACCGGTATTGCACGCTATCTCAAACGCACGTGTACGAACGTTCAATTAGTTGCGGTGGAACCGCTCGAATCTCAGACGTTATCACAAGGACGTATCGGCGTTCACGGAATCCCAGGACTGGGCGCGGGGTTCATCCCCCCGGTCTTCGACCCAAAGCTACCGAATCAAATTCTACCGGTGAGCACACAGGAGGCGCACGCGTGGACAGAACGACTTGCGAAACAACTCGGTCTACTTTCGAGCGTGTCGACAGGCGCTAATCTTGCGGCTATTGCTCGACTTGTGGAGAATCGTGAGAATCGACAAAAGGCGTTTGTTTCCGTCCTTTTCGCACAAAAGTGAAGGACAACGTGAACTCGTGGCAGTTCACAAGTCATAAAAAAAGAAACGGAAAGAACAATTATCCTCCCGTTTCTTTGTAATCATCGACTTATCAAAATATCCAAGTTATATCTCTACAACTATTTGCGAACAGTGCGACCTTCGGTTCGCTCGGCGGTGAGCGTCTGATTATCAAACTCAGCGCCGGGGCGTGTAGAATTAACGCGAGCTCGTTCGTAGCAGTAGGTGGTCTCTTCACTGAGAAGACTGACGTCCTCTGGCGCAGATTGTAGCATCGCTTGGATCTTCTGATTACCGGGCGCCAAGGCTTCCGCTTCGATACGGAAGACCACGGAATCGCCGGCTTCGAGCGTGTCAATTCGTTTGAAGAGCACTTTGGAGTCTTCGGCGTAGACGTAACCCAGATTGCCTTCCACAGCAATGGGTTTCATTCCTGAACCGAGGAAGACGCCGGAGTTGATTTGTCGCGCTTCACGCGTACCGGTGTTTTCGATGACCAATTCGTAGAAGCACTTCTTACCGACGGCGACGGGCTCTTTCGGCGCGTTCACACGCATGGTCAACACGGCGATCGATTCCACATTAATTGTGGAGGCCGCCTGAGCGACAACGCCGGTACGGTCAACGCCGACCACTTCGATTTTAGCGCTTCCGACGTCAGCGGCGCGACATCGCATGGAGAAGGTCGTTTCTTCGTCGGGACGAATAAAGGGCGCCAACCAGTACACGCGACGTTTCTGGAGATTCTGGCGAGCTTGATTAGAGCAGTACGCCACATCGACGCCAACCGGCGCTTGGGCGACTACGTCGACGTTTTGCAACGTGGCGTTGCCAATATTGCGCACATGGATAACAGTTTCGAATTCACCTTCGACGAACTGCAGGTCGGGCGTCTCCACCTCGATCTCCAACTTACCGCGCAGCGTCGTGATACGTTTGCTCGCATGTGTTTGCAGACCATAAGCGCCTTGAACGTCAACGTCAATGGTGAAGAAATCGTCAGAAGCGGTTTTGACCGCCATCTCGACAGTCTTTTCTTCGCCGGCTCGTAGCGTGCCAATCTTCTGATTTGCATTATTTTCACCGGTCGATACCGCGAGATTGACGTCTTCTGCATCGCCGTTGCCAATATTGCGGATACGCAGACGATACTTATCCTCAACGCCCCATTCAATCGAGTCGCGACCTTCGATGAGCGCTTCTAAGATCGGTTCCTGTACTTCAATGTCGGCACGAGCGGACGCGCGTTCGTATTCGAAGCGACTGACCAGCTCAAACGCCACGCGCTTAGTAGGCGTCAAACGGATTTCAAGGGTAAGTTCCTGATTGGGATTGAGCGCGTCTACACGCCACAGGCAAGCATTCTCAACTCCGCGTTCCGGCGCCTTTTGTATCGTCGCTACGCCTTCGCTGGCACGAGCCTGAACGTTAACGACCGACTCGGGCAGTTCCGTAACGATCTGGAACTTTCGCGCCGCTTCCGCGCCGGTATTGCGCGCCACGATTTTGTAAACCGACTCTTGACCGACAATGAGCTTCTTCGCGCCGATAGTAAAGACCTCGATATTAGGCATACGACCGGCGGACAAAGGAGTAGCGCCTCTGACAGTCTGCGGAACGTCGTTGGTTTGGCGAGTCGAGGCATTGGTTACCGTGGTAGCGCTCGCGCCGAAGAAATCGTCGGCACGCGCTTCTATCGCCTGGAAATTCTCATCGAGTTGACTGATTTCCACGGGCGCTTCCTGTTCTTCAACGGGTTCAACTTCAACGTTCTCAACTTCGGAGTCTTCCTCGACTTGCGGTTCGACAGCTTCTTGAACTTGTGGTTCTGCTGGTTTTGTTGAGGCGCGAGGCTTCGGCGTCTTAGCGCGTTGCGATTTTGTCTCCGTCTTGGTAGAGGCGCGCTTCACAGGCGTAGCGGCAGGTTCTTCTTCTAGTTCTGATTCGTCTAAGTCGGACTCGTCGGAATCCAGAAGAGAAGCGACGTCGTCATCGTCTTCGGTAGAGATAACGCCTGGACGCGCATTCGAACGAGCGGCGCGACGATCGGCGACTAGAACGGTAGAATCATCAGCGTCGGCGTCAAGGTCGTCGGCAAGATCGCTAGAATCATCATCCAGAAGTTCCAAGGAGGACGGAAACGGTTCTTCACGCAGACTACGACGAGCCGTCTTTACCGGACTCCTTGTCGCCTGAGCCATTTTCAGACTCGGCTCCGACGCGTCGGTTTGACCTTCGCCCATCTCTTCTTCAAGTTCGTCGAGCAGGTGTGAGGCCACGCCGCCAGTTACGCCGCGTTTAATAGTTGCATTCGACGTCGTCAAGTTCATACTCGAACGCGTGGAGGCGCTGGTATTAGCGCGCACGCTGGAAGAACTTCTAGGCGTGGCTGCGGTACGCGTCGGTACGCTCGTTACGTCTGTACGAGAGGTTGTGGTCGTCGTTGTGGTTGTTCGCGGTCTAGAATCACGAACCGAAGCGCTGGTAGCGGTACTCGTTGCGACCGGTTGAGTGATTTGTGGCGTCTGAGAGCCTATTTCCGGCGTCTCCGATGTACGAAACTGCGTTATATTAGGCAAAATCCGTCGTGAACCACTCTCCGCCGCGCCAGCTCGCTCTACGCGCGAGGACGCAAAGCCCGCGACCTGAGCGTAGCATTCCGCGGCGCCGTTCGACGTTGCAATGCACAACGCAAGTAGAATCGCAAGTTGCGCGCCGCGCTGCTTAATAAAGATTTTCTCGATCATTTTGCGACTTCTTCTTTCCAAATCATTGTGTTTAAACGCGTTCAATAGGTCGGCGCCTATGACGCGCGACGTTTCAGTGTAAAGAACCAACGCGGATATGCGTCGATCCACGGATCTGACCACGGTCGCGTCGACTGGACGCGAACCTAGCAGTACAGCCCTTAACGTTGTTATCGGATTTTCCTGTTATCAACATTAGAACAAAAAAGACGCTTTTTGTTATTATTACTAAAACAACGATTATAACGGTCGTATCGGACATTCTTTCCCTGCCTCATTCATTAAAAGGGATTCTATTCGTACTGACGCCTGATATATTTCGTAGACTTTCGCATACTTGGCGAACAGTAGCGCTCACACAAGGCACAAGACGATTAGACCGCGGAAATATGCTTTGAGATACTCTGCTTATTGTAAAGAAGAGGTAAAATGTTATAATACCTGAGTCGAGGCGTGTGTTAGAGCTTCTGTCGGATTGAGACGCGAGGAAAACATAGATGTACATCGGCGCTTTTATACTATATCCGATTGCGGAAATTGCGCTTGTAGCGCTCGTCGCGATGGCAACCTCGTGGAAAACTGCAATCCTCCTGACCATTTTGACCACGTGTTTAGGACTCTTGATTTTTCAACTTCAAAGTCACGGTCTCCTCTTCACACGTCGTAACTACTGTGCCGCGTCGGTAGAGAACTGCCTCTTTGCTAATTTTGGCGCGCTCCTTTTGTGCTTACCGGGCTTTATCACCGATCTTCTCGGTCTCCTGATTATTATTCCGCCGACACGACGCATCCTGTTAAAACTCCTGCGACTTCTCCATTTGAAACTTTATGACGACGCAATAGGAACTTTTTCCGTCTTTCGAACCTTCCGGTTTCATGACGATTCTCTGCAAGGCGCTCAGTATCGTGGAAAAGCGCCATTCTTTGGCGACCGTGGCGCTAACGAGGAAGAACGATACGACCAAGACGAGGTCATCGACGTTGTCGTCTCTGACGAGGTCGTGATTGACTCCGACCAGATAGATTCTGAACATAATTAACACGCCAAGCCACGTCGTCTCATCCCTACGAACCGAAACGACGCCGATAGAACGTCCCAATTACACTGTCGTTGACATGCCGACCCCTTCCGCCTCTCAATTGTTAAATATTCGTCATCGTCTTCTACAGATTCCAAACTGGTTAGACGAACAAAACACAGAAGACCCGACAAAGGAACAATTCTCGCCCGAAACGCTATTGGGTGGCTTTCTCGTGCCGGAGGAGAACCGTTTGCCTGAATTGGCTACGAGAATGGCCATGGACGGCGTACCCGTCTTTGACCGACCACTCGGCGATTATCCGCTCGACAAACTCTTTGGCGAGCCCACGTCACATGCCGACGTGGAGCTTCTCCTGCGCGTCTCCGATCGCGTGTCGTCCAATAACCTAAGTCTCTACACTCGGGAGGACGACCCCGCGCCAACCACGCCCCACCCGCTCTACAATTCCGCGGAATTTAACGCGCGACGCCCGTCAAAAGACTGGCCCAAAATTGTCGGCTATCAGCCCTTAGAAGAAGTGGAATATCTGCAGCCGTTGGTCTTTTATGGTCCAAGCGGTTCTGGAAAATCACGCTTAATCCAGGGAATCTGCCAAACCCGACGACTGCGACGCCCCCAAGACGTCGTCTATTATGTCTCCGCTATGGACTTCGCCAACGCGATTCTTAACGCGCTCAGAAAAGACCAAATGCAACTTTTCCGCAGTCTTTTTCATCAGGCCAAGGTCGTGGCGATCGAAAACGCCGAATATCTAGTCGGTCGCGACACGGCACAAGAGGAGTTTTTAGCGCTACTTGACTCCGCAATTAAAGCTCACGCGCTTGTGATCCTGTCCTTTTCCAAATCGCCGGTGAAAATCTCCGGTCTCAATCCCGACCTGAGCGCAAGACTCGCCTCTGGCATACTAGCGCCGACGCAATTGCCTAGTGAGGCGACACGACGTGCGATCATCGACGCGGTCGCCACACGCTTGGCGCTAAACCTCGACGAACAGACGCGTGCCTTTTGTGTCGCAAGACTGCCACGTTCGATCGGCGGCGTCTGCGCCTCCCTGGTACAGATTGCACAAGAACGCGCGCTCACGCGGCAAAAGGCGTCCTTAAACTTTGTTCGCGACCTTCTGGAGCGACGCAATCCATCGCCGACCTGGTCGTCTCAACAAATTATCCGAACAACTGCACGATATTTTGGCGTCTCCGTAACTGAAATGAGAGGAAAAAAGAGACTCACGTCTCTTGTACAGGCGCGACGCATTGCGATCTATTTAATTCGTCGACTCCTTGGCGCTCCCTATGCGGAGATCGCGCGACAATTCAGCGATCGTGAACCAGCGACAATCCTGCACGCTGAACGCGTTGTCGTTAAGGGAATTGAGACAGACTCTCGCCTACAAGAAAATATTAGAGAGATCGTCGCTCAACTCAAAGCAGAAGACCAAATTGAAATTCCACAGCCTCCGAATGTATAACAAATGTGTCGAATGCAATATTTTTAACGGTTACAAAACAACTAGCAACTAAATAACATAGGTCAACAAGTCAAACAAATCGGGGGAAATAGGCTACGCTTGATACATGGATAAAAGGGCGTCGCAAGGGGGAAAAAGCGTGGTAATCTACGTATTTTAAGCTCTTTTTCTTTATCTTTTGTTGTAGAATGGACGGTGGCGTATCGTGGGCGAATCGTTCTCTCACGACACGCACACTCCCCCCCCAAACGACGGTATCAGTAACGCCGGATACTTGCGCTCGACGCAACGTATGCGACGCTACAATGTCGTCTCTTGCAATGAGGACGTAAAATGACTGCGCAAATACTCGATGGGAAAGGTCTAGCGGAAAAGATCCGCGCGGAAATCAAAGACGACGTCGCTGCGTTCACTCGACAGACCGGCATTACCCCCGCGCTGGCTGTGATTCTGGTTGGCGACAATCCTGCCAGTCAAGTCTACGTGCGCAACAAGGAATTGGCGTGTGAAAAAGCGGGGATCAGAAGTATTATGCACCGCCTGCCGGAAGAAACCGACAGCGAAGAACTTGTGGCGCTTATTAAGGAGCTCAACGCTGACAAAAGCGTCAACGGCATTCTGGTTCAACTCCCGTTGCCGAAGCATATCGACGAAAAGGCAATCCTCGATCTCATCGACCCGCAAAAGGACGTCGACGCCTTCCACCCCGAAAACGTCGGATTGATCTCTCAAGGAAGACCGCGATTCTTACCCTGCACGCCTTACGGTATTCAACAGGCGTTAATTCGTTACGGCGTGGAAACGCGCGGTAAGCATGCTGTGGTCATCGGTCGTAGCGATATCGTCGGCAAGCCTATGGCGCTACTACTAACACAAAAGGGCGAAGGAGGCGACGCTACCGTAACGATCTGTCATAGTCGTACGCAAGATCTCCCGGAAATCACGCGTCAAGCGGATATTCTCATCGCCGCGATTGGTCAGGCTCAGTTCGTTACCGCCGATATGGTCAAACCGGGCGCTACGGTGATTGACGTCGGTATGAACCGCGTCTTCAAAGAGACAATCGACGAAAACGGTAAACCTCAAAAGGTCTCTAAACTGGTTGGAGACGTTGACTTCGATTCGGTCAAAGAGGTGGCCGGCTTGATCACGCCGGTTCCGGGCGGCGTTGGACCGCTGACCGTCACCATGCTCTTACTCAATACCCTAAACGGTGCGAGAAGACAAATTGGCGCTCAGAAGTAACGCGAACGATTCTGAATCTCGTTATGTATTTTAACGGCGCAGTAATCTAGAGGAGGATCTTTGCAGACCACTGCGCCTCACTGCGACGGTCATTAGAAACACAAACTCATGCCGATGGAATGCGTAGACCACGACGATTCCGTCGGTGGAACCATCGCAATTTCGTTATCGCTCGTGCGGAGCATGTTCATTGTCAAGACAAGGCGAACAGACAAATGAAACGCTCGGCAAAGTAGTTTTTGGAGCAATACTCTTTGCCGCTTGGCTGTTTTTCGGCGCTTCCATCTTCAGTTATTCGCCATGGAACGCCCCGACGCAATTCGTGTATCATAATCTCGAGGAAGTTCGTAATTTTGCGGGTCTTCCCGGAGCATGGTGCGCGTATCTGGTCTTCTTATGCTTTGGCGTGGTCGCCTACATGCTCGTTATAACCCTTGGAATCGTTATTCTCGTCTATATGGTCTGCGATCATATACGCGAACCGAAGATCAAGGCTCTCGGGGTATTCTTAGCTCTGGTATCACTCTGTGGCGGCTCCGCTTATATCTTTGACAATATCGTCGACCCCGCGATCGGTCCGCCCATAGGTCCGGGCGGATGTATCGGCGCGTTGATTAAATTTCTATTTGACCAAGTCTTTGTAACAAGCGGCGCATATTTAGCGCTCGTAGGGATCCTTCTGTCCGGTTTTGTACTGATTCTACCGGAAAACGTCCTCTATCTTCTCTTCTGGCGAACTGGAATTAATCGCGCGACCTACTGGCTCACAAAGCCGTTCCGTCAGCGCATGAATAGCGTCAACCCCCACTTAGAATCGGGACGTTTGCCATCGTCAGGCGCTACCCAGCGTTACGTCGCGCCAACTCGTGCATTGCCCCCCAATGTTTCCGGTCGTGAACAACGTACGCTCGCCAATGGCGCCTCGCAAGGTCTTAACGCACGCTCCTACTTCACCGGCGAATGGGACGCGCGCGCGCCTTACCCCGATGATCCCGCTAAGGTTACGCCTACGCCGTCCGCTTCGCGTATAGCTATATCTAATCCGTCGCAGTCTACGACTTCGCGCGTGCAGGGCGGCGCTTCGTCTTATGTTCCAGAGATTCCTCAAGACGACACGTCCCAAGACGTTGCGCTCGTTGATCGTGTTAATGCTCCACTGGCGCCGTCGCTTTCTCATCTGCCAACCGCTCCCACCGCAGGAGACGCCAACGCGTGGGCGCAAACTTCGGATCAGAGCGACGTTTATCCTACTGTTGAGGAGGAAGATTACTACGAATACCCGTCGATTGACCTACTCGAGGAACAGGAGGCGTTTGATTATTCCGCTTACGAACGTGAAATCATTGAGCGTGGCGCGGAACTCGAACGTGTCTGTCGTAGCTTCAATGTAGAAATTAAGGTCGTCGACGTCCAAACCGGTCCGGTCTTAACGCTGTATGAGATCGAACTGAAGGAAGGCTTGCGTGTTAAGGCGTTGCATAATTTGACAAACGACCTTGAGATCGCCATGAAGGCGCCACATGTGCGGATTGTCTCCCCTATTCCAGGCAAAAAAACTGTTGGAGTGGAAATTCCCAACGCCAATCGCCAACTGGTGCGCCTGCGCGAGGTCATGGAACATTGCGCGGAACAGGCGTCGTCCATGGCGATTCCGATTTTCCTCGGCAAGGACGTTGTTGGCGCGCCAATGGTAGCCGACCTGGCGCAACTTCCCCACTTGCTCATTGCCGGTCGTACCGGCACGGGTAAATCGGTCTGTCTTAACTCGATCATTATGTCGATCCTCATGACGCGCTCTCCCAATGAGGTTCGACTCATTTTGATCGATCCGAAAATGGTGGAATTGAGTCCGTATAAAACGATTCCTCACCTCATGCATCCGGTCGTAACCGATATGCAGAAGGCCGAGGCGATCCTCGAATGGGCTGTTAACAAAATGGAGGATCGTTATCGTATTTTTGCGAAAGTAGGCGCTCGTAAACTGAGTGAATTCAATCAGATGTCGCCAGAGACAATGCGTCGACGTCTGCGACCGCGCAACGTGGAAGAATGGGCGGCGTTCCCCAAGTCCATGCCGAGTATAGTTATCGTGGCAGACGAAATGGCGGATCTGATCATGACCTCGGGCAAAGACGTTGAGCGTCACATTGTTCGTTTGGCGCAAAAGAGCCGTGCAGTCGGTATTCACTTGGTTCTTGCAACGCAAAAGCCGACGGTCGACGTAGTCACAGGTTTGATTAAGTCCAACCTCCCCGCGCGTATTGCCTTCGGCGTTGCAAGTCGTATCGACAGTCAGGTTGTACTCGACGTCAAGGGCGCTGAACAGCTACTAGGGCACGGCGATATGCTCTTCCTCCTGCCAGGTACGAGCCAGCTCATACGTGGTCAGGGCGCCTTCGTGTCTGATCGTGAAATCGACGCGGTTATCGAGGCGATCTCTATTGATGAGCCAAACTACGAAGTCGTCATCGACGAACCGTCCTTCGACCCAGACGACGCCGACGCAGGGGACGACGCTTCGTCCGATTACGACGAATACTTTGCCCCGGCAGTGGAATTTGTCATCGGCGAGGGGCGCGCAAGTACCTCGAAGTTACAACGTCGATTCAGTATCGGGTACACCCGCGCCGCGAGAATTATCGATATGATGACCGAAGCCGGCTTGGTCTCCGCATTTAATCCGCAAAAGCCGTCACGACCGCGTGACGTCCTGGTCACCATGGACGAATGGCGCCGTCGCAATGCGGAAAATAGCGCGCTTGACGCCCCATCCTTACCTATAATCCACGAGACTCCGGAACATATCGACGACACGTATGTCGCCACGAGGACGCACGATTATCAGGAATACGACCTATCCCCACATCAAAACGCGTCGACTCCACAACGTACCCCTGATCCACGCGAATTGGGCGAAACGCCCAATTCGAACGCGCCTATCTCCGCTAATCAAGGAGGTTGGACCGATGAACAATGGGAACAATACCTCAATGTCAACGAGGAACTTGAATCCCAATAGAAGTCGCCTCCAGTAATACGTCTAAAACACGGGTTTGCCTTTTAAATAACACAAGGGACTCCACTTTCTTTGGGAGATTGAGGAGTCCCTTGCTCTTTTACAAAATACTTGTCGAAGTATTTGTCGCGGTTTAACAAACAGAGGATCGCGTCACGATTAAACCGGATTCGTCCGCGAATCTTTTCTGATTATTCATCCTTGTTCAACTTCAACGCTGGCGCGTTTTCGAACCAGGATTCATCGATATATCGCCCTAACAGATAAAACTTTTGATCCGGGTACCAAACCACAGCGCGACCGTCCACATGGGTCGTACTCGCGTAGAAGGAATTGCCCGAGGGACGGTCGATAAACAGCTGTGGCTCGCCGAACCAAATCGGCTGTTTCGCACCAGCCTGATAGGAGCCAGCAATCAAGTACAACGGTCCGCGATTCTGCCAGGGACTGGGATTATTAGGGTCGAAGGTATTATGTACAAAGGCATAGTAATACCCGCTCGCGGCGGTTTCGCCTTTAAAATCGTAAATAGGACACGGGGAGAGCGGATGCTTGAACGGCTCGCCACCGTCGTGATTCAATAAGACCTCAGGTACGCTCCACGTCTGACCACGGTCTGAGCTCACAGACCAATAGGGCGCGCCCGAGCCGGTTCGCAGAAGCGCAAAAAGCCGTCCGTCTGGCAAAGCGACAATCGAGGGTTCCTCGCAGTAGGCGCCTTGTTCAAGAGCCTGCTCGCCAGTGGAGAGCCATACGACACTAAGGTCTTTCGGCTCAGGATCGTCGTCAAGATTATCGAAACGCATAAATTCGACGACGGTGCGATGTAAATGGTGAAATTCCGGAGCGGCGTAATGCGTGACGCCGACCAGATACGTTCCTTCTTTCCCCAAACGCAATGGACGCTGCCACACGACCCATTCCGGCGGAATCGATTCGTCCGGTGAGTCATTACAGGTACGTGGCTGAGGAATGAACTGTGGCGTCGACCAGGTCTCGCCAAGATCGTCGCTGTAGATTCCCGCCATGAGTCCGGTGTGCTGGCGATTCGTGGAAACCTTACCCTCTTGATACTGATTGAAGATCACGTATATGCGCCCTGAGTTAGAAACCATGGCAAATCCCCAGCTTGCGATCGGAGTTTGGTCATGCATGGTCTTAGGACCCGCCAGAACCTTCGCAGAACTCCAGGTTTTGCCATGATCTGTACTCTTGAAGATTGTCACATGTTGGTCGAGAGCGCCCTCACAGGTCGCCTGGCATGTCGTGGCAAATAAAACCCCTTGAGGACCGTCAAAGACCTGGAAATGATCGTTGTAGCAGTCGCCCAGCTCCTCCGGTTCCACTTGGGGAATATAGACGATAAAATCCGGTTTGGTTCGCTTGACGTCCTCGGCAAAATTGGGTTTTTGTGCTCTGCGTGAGGCCAAAGTCGAATTGATACGCGCTTCGTATTCCTCACGCCACTGCTCTCGATCTCCACTCTGTTGGGCGCTCACGGCGGTTGTCAAAAGGATAAACACAAAACAGAGCGACGTTATGCCAGTACGTCGCAATTCTCGAAGTAAACCATACATAGAACCTCCGCTTATCAAATGAGTCTTGGCGATGGCGCGTAGTCACGCGTGTTATTATAAGACAAGGATAATTATCGATTATGCGTTGTCAATAGCATAGTAACGTTCTGTTTATGACGTCTTTCTTGCGCATAATTATAGCGTTTTTCAACATTAGGCATACTGGAGTCATTCATGTTTTATACGAGTTTAAAAGGACTTGTCTATCAAAGCTCTCCCGAGACTCGAAAAAATAGATTACATGTGAACCCCTATCTGATCTTTGTATTAATGGTTGTAACTGTTAAAATGGGATAAAATCAAAAAATTTTTCAATTTACTCACGATCGCTTGTTTTTTCCTGCGACACTGAGTATAATAGGGACGCTTTGACTGGTTTGAGAGTTTCCCTTGGACAAATTGAACCCGTCTAGTTATTGAAAAATGACAAGTGTCCCTTTTATGCCTGAGCTCTCTAGGTCTTCTCCTTGAAGCAGGGGTTTGGCATTATGAATTCATCAATCATTTCAATCTGAGAGGAACTTTGAGCATGACCTTAAACTTCTCTTCAAAGCGAACGGGGTTCACCCTTGTTGAGCTCCTCGTCGTCATTGCCATTATCGGTATCCTGATTGGTCTGCTTCTACCTGCTGTGCAAGCGGCTCGTGAAGCGGCGCGTCGTATGCAGTGCACGAACAACATGAAGCAATACGCGCTGGCTATTCAAAACTACGTCGACGCCAACAGCAACATGCCGGCTTCTCGTTCTCAAGCCGGCACGTATGGCGCTTTCGGCGCCGATCGTACCCTACTGACCAACACGGGCGCCAACGACGGTTACAGTCTGAACTGGGTGCTTCTACCCTTCATTGAACAGAACTCAGTGTACACCGCGATTGTCTCCTCGACCGATACTCCAAACCCTTGGACGGGCGGTAAAGGCGGTCTGCTTGACGCGCGCATTGGCACTTTCCTGTGCCCCTCCGATGGCGCAAGTTCCGCTCCTGCGAATAACAACGACTACATCTGGCGTTCGAACCTCGTCATGGCGCGTGGCGACTCCATGTGGGACAGTGAATGTCTCACCGGTTGGAGCACTAATAAGGACATGCGTAACCGTGCGCTCTTCAATCCCTTCGCGTGGAAGAATATGTCCGCTGCAACTGACGGTACAAGTAATACGCTCTGTGTCTCTGAAACCGTTTCCGCCGCGACCATAAGCTCTTCGAAAATTAAGGGCGGCGTTATCGGCACTGCGAGCGCCAAGGCCGTCAATAGCGTTGACAGTAATTTGACGTCGCGCTCCAACTGCTTCAACTCTCGCGACCCGGAAGATAACGCTTCCTTTGCTGACGGTTACACTCCGGCCGCTGCATATCGCGGCAACTGGTGGGCTGACGGTCGTATCTGCAACGGTGGTTTCAATACCGTCTTCCCGCCCAATGCGCCTTGCTGCATGAATGGTACTTATGACAACAACTGGGGTATTTTCCCGCCGTCTTCCAACCACTCCGGTGGCGTAAATGCTGGTATGCTCGACGGTTCTGTCCGCTTCGTCTCTGAAACCATCGACTGCGGCGGCTATCTCACCTCTGTGCAAAATGCTACGCGCGCTAAGAGCCTCTTTGGCGTTTGGGGCGCTATGGGTACGCCGTCCGGTGGCGAAACTGTCAGTATGTAAAGTACGGCTGTCCCACAACAACACAAACTGTGGCGCAAGCTCATAAGATTTAACTATGCGTAACGCGCCATGTCAAACCGCGCCGATTCTGTTTGCTTTTTTGAAAGATCAGCGAAAGGAATCGGCGTTTTTAAATCGAACCGTCAACTCTCGTCAGAACATGACATAAAGGACGTCTTATGAAGTTCCATCTTTTACGAGCCTCTGCGTGCCTACTTCTAATCGCGCTCATGTGCGTTGGTTGTGGCAAAGCTAAAAAGCCCGCTGGAATGCCAGACCTCTTCCCCACCACTATTACCGTTACACTTGACGGAAAAGGTCTAGAGGACGCTACTGTCACTCTCATACCCGGTGAGAAAAGTTCTTATATTCCCTCAGGCGTGACCGATAAATCCGGCAAGGTTGAAATCAAGACCTCTGGTCAATTCAAAGGCGCGCCCGCCGGTGATTACAAAATCATCGTCTCTGCGCCCGAACAAATCGACTACGGTGAGGCAGGTCCTCCGCCGACCGATCCAGACGCTCTGGAAAAATGGAATCGCTCCGTCGATCCCACTAAGTTCAAGAGATTCTCCCCGATCGAAGTGAAATACACTGATCCAAGTCAAACTCCGCTCACGATCACCATTGCCTCCGGTAAAAACGAACAAACCTTCGACCTTGGCGCCGCTGTGAGCGATGAGGTCAAATACGACGACAAATAATTGCTTGCTGACTACGTCGACGTAAGTCGGGTAGAAACAACTCCTTAAAATGACGCAAGCCCGTCGTTTGGCAACTAGCGCTAAACGGCGGGCTTTTTTTGTCCTACCAAGATGAATGACTCCATCTGAATTGAACTCACAATCGTATCGTTCCTCAGTCGCTTCAATTTAAGTAAGTCAAACTGATAGAAGAACAGCTGTAGTCAAATAACGAACAGCCCACGCCTTAACTCCACAACCACTCAGGTTAGAGTAGGAATAACCATAACTAGGTAAACGCATACGGGATTATGCGAAGTTTAAGACGATAGACCATTATTATAATTGTCACGACCTTGATAAGGCTTGTCGTCAGAGTACAGGATCAGATAAGGCGTCAACTCGCAAAGAAATAAACGCCACGAGTCAAAATGAACATTCGACTCGTGGCGTTTACGTTAGCGATATCGTCAACGGCTCTTTGAATTCACCGTTAACGAGTTATGACGCTATAAATTGAATCATTCGTCATAATTCGGTACGTTCGCTTTATCCTTCATAGGGTCTTCGGGACGTTGTGGTTTGGTTGCGGGGTTCTCTTCGATCTCTTTGAGGAGTTCTTCAATACCACGTTCCAGTTGTGGGTCGCGTCCTTCGAGAACCGCTTGTGGATCTTGCCAGACTTCGATATCGGGATCGACGCCGTGACCTTCGATTACGTACTCGCCAGTTTCGCTATTGGTCGCGGAAAGCGGAACAAATACGGAGCCGCCGTCAAGCAGGGGACCGCGACCAGAAATACCGACCACGCCCCCCCAGCTTCGCTTACCGATAAGCTTGCCCAGACCGGACTTGCGGAAGTAGTACGGGAAGATATCGCCGTCGCTAGCGCTGGTTTCGTTGAGAAGGCAAACGAATTTTGCATTGGTGGAAATCGTTGGGTAAGTCGTCGGGGTTTCGCGCACGCGACCGTAGCGAGTGCCGAGCAACTTTTGATTCAGACGCATAATGATCCATGGGGAAATATTACCGCCGCCGTTACTACGTTCGTCGATAACAATACCCTCTTTACGCAATTGCGGATAGTACCATTTAATGAACTCATAAGCGCCGTTACCGCCCATGTCGGGAATATGCAGATAGCCGAGTCGACCGTCGCTCGCTTCCTCAACGCGACGCATACGATCCAGGACAAAATCGAGATAGCGCAGAGATTCCTCCGATGTTACCGGTTCATAGGACGTCTTCCAGGAGTTCTCGTAATCGCCGTCCTTACTGAGCGTAAGTTCAACGCGAGAATCTTTATTCTGTAGCAGACGATAGGGATTGTCGGAACCAAGTAACTCCACGCCGTCAATAGCCAGGACATAATCGCCTTGCGAGGCGTTAACGCCAACTTCGGTCAGAGGCGAGCGATATTTCGGCTCTTCGTTGTGTCCCTTATAGATTTTCGCAATTCGATAGAGGTTCTTCTCACGATCCAATTCAAAGGTCGCGCCAGGCAGCCCTACCGTGGGACGTTCCGGCTTCACATAATCGCCGCCGTCTACGTAGGTATGACCGATATTCAGCTCGCCGATCATTTCGGTTAAAAGATACGTCAAGTCGCTACGGTGAGAGACATAAGGCAGGAGAGAACGATATTGCTCGCCAACTGCGTCCCAATCGAGACCGTGCATATTCTTGACGTAGAAATAATCGCGGAAGCGACGCCATACTTCTTCAAAGACCTCGTTCCATTCCTCTCGCGGATTGACGTCACAATACATATCGCCGGTCGAGAAGACTTTGGAATCGCCGCCCTGTGCGCCAACGTCGTACATGCGATAACCAGCTTTGTGCGTAAGAAGTTTCTTACCATCGGCCGAAAGAGAATAGCCGCTGAAATCCTCAATAAAGGTCGTGAGCTTACGCGTCGACAATTCAAACGCCATGAGCTTCGGCACGCCGTTACGATCGCGTCCATAGAACGCTTCCGGCTCGCGAATGAAATACAAGAAGTCGCCGGCAACGGAGAGTTCGACGTAGTTCTCAGAGGGAATCGGCAAACGCACAACGCGCGATTCGATTCCGTCGAAATCGATCTCTTTCGCGTCAGATTCTGCAGTCTTCTCTGCTTCTTGTTGTTCGTTATCGTCAGTTTCTTCGTCCTTTTTGACTTCTTCCGACTCAGGAGCTTCGTCGCTGGCGGCAATGAAGATATTATCGACGTCTTTACGCAACGCCATGGCGAATATACCGTCGAAACGGTCGCCGGCGAAATTCCATTCAATTGAACTAAACTGCGGGTAGAACTCGCGTTGCCCAATGAAGAAGAGCCAATTCCCGTCTGTCGACCATGCGGGGGAGCTATTCTGGAACATCGGGTCGGTCACGCGCTTCGATTCGCCAGTGGTTTTATCCCAAATATAGATCGCGGTGTATTCGGTCGACTCGCCAAGTTCGTACGCGAGGTAACGACCGTCCGGGGACCAAGAGGCATAGGGGAATGAACCGAACTTATCACGTGCAATCTCAATTAACTCGTCGCATTGCGGAGCTTCGGCGACGTTGTCGTATTTGAGTTTTAAAACCCAAAGACGATTCATCGCGTCACGGAAATGCATTGCTTTGCAATCGGGGGACCAACGCAGGTCGTCGATCTTACAACGTAAAGAGTTTGTTAACTGAACTTTATCGTTTTCACCCTTTTGATCGACGACGTAAACTTGATCCTCGCCGGTTTCATCGGAAATAAAGGCAATCCAGCGACCGTCGGACGACCAAATCGGGGAGCGTTCGTGGGCATTAGAACTATTAGTCAAATTGCGCGTTTTGCCATTCTCCACCGGAACGGTAAAGATATCGCCACGTGCGGTAAACAGCGCGCGTTTGCCTTCAGGGCTCAGACCGTAAGATTCCATATTGCTGTCGGCCTTCAGTCGCGTGGGACGCGCGGCCAGACCGTCGTGAGGAACTGTGATTTCAAGTTCACGTGTATCACCAGTGGAAGCGTTATAGACGCGTAACGCGCCGGCGTATTCATAGACGATCTGTTCGTGACCGTCGGAGGAGGCCCAGCGGATATCCCAGTCTGTGGAGTCAGTGACCTTTTGAACCGGCTTTTCTTCATTCTCGGGAACGTAATGATAGACATTCATCGTACCATCGCGGTCGGAGACGAAGTAGACTTGGTCTTCGAGCCACATCGGGTCGCGGTCGGTTCGTGGAGTAGTTGGAATTTCGGAGAATTCCTTAGTTTCACGATTGTAGATTAAGAGGTACTGCGCCCAACCGCCCTCGTAACGCTTCCAGTGACGAAAATCGCGGAACAAAGGGGAATAGACCAGTCGTTGACCATCAGGCGACAAATCGCCTGCGCCCGCGACAGGAACGCCGATCTTCTCGGGCAAGCCGCCGTCTTTGGAGACGAGATAAATATTAGTGAGGGAGTCGACCTCATCGGAATCACGCTTGGAACGGAAGAGAACGAACTGACTATCGGGCGTCCAACCAAGCGTTTGAGCGTCGACGCCACGACGAGGGGCGCCAAGTTCATTGGGATAATAGGTCAGACGTTTCGGTTCGCCGCCTTGCGACGGAATCACGTAGACTTGGTCGTCGCCGTCATATTGCCCGGTAAAGGCGATCCATTTTCCATCGGGTGAGAATTTCGGAAATTCCTCTTGACCGGGGTGTGCGGTCAAGCGCGTGACCTGGGAGCCGTCGAAATCGCTCTTCCACAGATCTCCGGCGTAACAAAAGACAACTTGGTCTTGATAAACGTCTGGATAGCGTAATAATTTCGTAGGTTCAGGCGCGTTCGACGCGACCTCTTCTTCTTGGGCGCTAAGATTTCCCGCCGTGACAAGCGCCGTCGCACAGGCAAGCGCCGCTAAGCTGGCAGAAAAGAACAAGCGTTTCGTCATCGGAAACTCCTTAATAATAATTTACTTCGGCGACGAGAGTCTCACGACCTTGCGTCAACCGCGTCCATCTTCGAGCAAATTGCACGAATTGACTCACTTTTACGCCCCATTTTAAAACATATAAAAGAAATAAAAAGGGTAATATGCAGAATTTTATCAGAATACAACGACGTCATACTTTAAGCACAAAATATCGATTGCGTCGAGATTACTTAACGTCTTGTGATAGAGGCGTCCAGTGGTCTTGCTCTCATCCCTCGCGCCCAATAGGCAATCGATAGCGCGCTCTGCGCGCCAGGAAAAGAAACGCCACGCGCAAATGAAAAAACCTCCGGTATGAAGATATACCGGAGGCTAGGTTTAGACGCAACGACGCTCGTACGGAACGTTTGTCGTTATCGCCGGAGTTATGTCACTAGAGATCCTCGGAACCCAACGCCATCGTTGACGCATCGTCTTGCTGTAGCGCAATCGCAACGCGTTGACGGCTACGTTCGCGACGTTCATTCCACTCGGCGTCGGGATTATACGCCAGAGGGGCGTCTTCGTCTTTGGTCGTGTAACGCGCCGAGACCGGACCGACGTCGTTCGAGTCGGTCGCCAAAACGCGTTGGGACGAACCTTGACCGGCTTGTAACGTAGGCGCATATTCTCCACCTTGTGCGTAGTCGGCTGCACTGGTGTAAGTCGAACCCATCCAGTCGCCGCCCAGTGAACGGTACAACTGAACCACGGAGGACATCATACTGGCACGACACTGAATGTACTGCAACTCGTACGAAAGTTTACCCGCCTGCGAATCCAAAAGACGTTGGAAGTCGATCTGACCGCTCTTGTAACGTTCGTTCGACAGTTCGTAAGCGTCCGTGTAGGCGTCGACTGCATCGGAAAGGGTTTCCAAACGGTCGCGTTCGTTGCAGTAGGACGCGAGCGCGTTGTCGACGTCTTGAGCCGCTTCCAGCACTGCCTGACGATACGCGGTAATCAGCTGTTCCTGAACCAAACGCTGCGCCTCGACATTGAAGCGATAACGACCGAAGTTCAAGATGTTCCAGCGGAAGGAAGGTCCAACCGACGCGTTAATTGCGTCGCTATTAAACATATCGGAGAGGGAATCGGCGTCGAGACCAAACGAACCGTTGAGGCTGAAGATCGGGTATAGATCGCCAATCGCCACGCCAACGCGCGCGTTCTGCGCAATGATACGCTGTTCAGCCGCGCGAATATCGGGTCGACGACGTAGTAGATCCGCGGGAATGCCAACCATGATATCTTCAGGAGCGGAAGGAATCGGCGCGGGAGCGCGCATGAGTTCATCGACGTACCCCGGGGGACGACCGACGAGAATACTGATCTGATTCAACGTCTGCTGATACTGAGTTTGCAATGTCAAGACGCTCGCTTCGGTGCCACGACACACGCCGAGCGCTTGGTTTTCGTCAAGCTTACTAGCAGAACCGAACTGATTCTTCGTCTGGGTGATTTCCAACGTGCTTTGTTGGATCTCAATATTTTCCTCGGAAATGCGAATCTGCTCTTGATAGGCGCGTGCATTAATATAACACTGCGCCACGTCGGCACAAAGAATGACGTACGCGTTACGATACAGTTCGCGCAATTCCTCCATATCGGCGTTAGCGGCTTCCACGGAGCGTTCCAAACGTCCAAAGACGTCGATTTCCCAAGCCATCGAGGTCGCCACGGCATAGTCGTTGTAGTCCGACTGGGTGTTGGAGGAACGACCATAAGTATATCCGCCCGATTCGGCAAATTGGGGCTTACCCGCGGCCTGCGTCGCGCCTAGCGTCGCGCGCGCCGCTTGAATACGATACAACGCTTCACGAAGCGTCAGGTTGTTGCTAACCGCCTCACAGGTCAGACGTGTAAGGATTGGATCCTGAATCTGACTCCACCAGGTCGACACGTCCGCGCCAACTTGCTGACGAATCCCTTTGGCCTGATCGACCTGAAGATACGTCGAATTTACTGTCGCCTGAGGCGCACAGTAGTCGCTGCCGACTTTGCAGCCGCCGCTAACCAACATGGTCAACAACGCGCCCAAAGCAATCCCTTGCTTTACAGAAGGTTTCATCCTTGTTACCTCGTTTTGTAAGCGTGAGCTTCGATCCTCGTTGTCGAACTGCTTCCTGCCGTTCGTATGTCAAAACGTCCATGCCTTGACAAGTCACAACGATACCCGACCGATACTCAGCGGGTCAAAAGACGATCAATTTGTCTTTATGTACTTCGTAGCTTGAGGAATCGAGATTAACTCGATACCTATTTATTAATTCAATGTTGAACCGCCGAAACGCGTTCTACAGCGACCGCGTTCTTATGCGTCAGACCGATCGTACACGACGTCATGAGTCTAGACGCAACGCGCGGCATACAACGACGCGACTACCAAGCCGTCTCGTCAACGCTTGCTCGCATTTCAGAGCGTCCAACTTATTCCTCTTAGTTACTTGTTTGTGTGTCAAACTTCACGCCAAGCGACGCTACACAACGCCCGCCACGTAGCGCAAATCTCCAGCGTACGTCAAGACCTCCTTTGGCGTAACGTAAACAGTTCCACTCTACAAGGGGAACCGACGCATATCCCCTAAGAATTGCCCTCGGCGCTTAACGCCGTATCGATTCGCAGGGACTGTTCCGAAATATTCTCTCTAGCAGACGACTCTCAGCTGATCCGTCAACTTACCGCAGACCGTGGCATAGTACGCTACAGCGAACA
Organism: Planctomycetia bacterium; assembly: GCA_030537455.1. Lineage (GTDB taxonomy): Bacteria > Planctomycetota > Planctomycetia > Pirellulales > Thermoguttaceae > RUG369. Next base: position 49,529 of record JAUNMR010000008.1, read on the forward strand.
AGTTTGGCTAACAGAGCCGTTATCCAAACGTCGAAAGTCATTGCGTTAATAATGTCGTAAGGATATATCAGTTCCGGCTAAGCTGACTCCTACGAGGTTCAAAACTCCTTATCAGTTATTGTTGTTCTCACCGGTAGCTTTTCGCAGAAAAAGTATCGTAAAGATCGATCTTGCGACTTTAACTCGTTTTTCGTAGAAAGTGTAAAATTCTTTCAAAATGAGTCGTAAGGCTTTTATTTACCAATAGTTTTTAATCGATTGTATCGATTGTAACAAGCGCACAAAAAACCACGACTTGGTAAACTTTAATGATTATATCAATCAGACACAAATCAACCTCAGACTAACCCTGCTCATGTGTCTGCGCTCATTGAGTCCAGCCTGTTTATACACGCTTCAGATGTTAAAAATGAGAAAAGTTTGAGTTTTTTAATGAAATTCGCTTTTTGACGTCGTCACTTCCTGCGAAATCTCATACGGAACCGTAAGGCGCAGTTTCTTCTTTGAAGTAGGCGCCTGAGACGCCGAATTATTTCGCGTACTAACACGCAGTGTGACCGGTACACGCTTTCCTAGTATGCCTTGTCACATTTGATAAGTACGGTATGCTTTAAAGAAATTTTTTTAGACGCCAGGCTACCCGTACTAAGGTTGGCGTCAAATGCGCCGTAATCAATCGGCGCTCCCCCCTAGGAGTCGAAGAGCGAAGAGCGCGCCTCTTTGGCGACAGCGCAACGGCGAGCGGCTATATCGACCTAGCGTCGCCGCGCTTCGTTTACGACTATTAACCGTATTCCACGATTCACACTCGAAACGCTCGTGTTGTTCCACAATCACAGAGTGTTCGAAGGAGTAAAAGTGTCACGTTTATCGTTGCTATTCAAAGGGTCTTTGACCGCGGCGCTTATTCTTTCCGTTTGTAGCGTCAGTTATGCGCAAGGCGGAGGCGCTACGGCGGTTTCTCGTTCTACTGTCGTTGCTGGCGTTGCTGTCGATACGGTTCCCGTCACAAAGAAAAAGTACATTGGAAACGTTGAAGCCATTGAGCAGGTCGACTGTGTGCCTCGCGTCTCCGGCACGCTAACCGTTGCCGAGGGGTTTGAAGAAGGTTCACACGTCAAAAAAGGTCAATTACTCTTTGAAATCGACCCCATTCCCTACAAAGCCAAAGTCCAAGCCGCAGAAGCCGCTATCGCTCAAACCAAGGCGCGTATTGCATATGCGGAAGCAAACTTTCAACGTCTCGACGATCTCTACAAAAAGAACGCCGGTTCCAAAGACGATCAAGAGAGCGCGTTGAGTAATCTCCAGAGTCTTCGTGCGGAACTCATTTCAGCGGAAGCACAACTCATTCTGGCGCAAGAAGATCTCAAATACACGCAGATCTACGCGGAAATCGACGGTCGCGTCGGTCGTCGTTCTGTCTCCGCCGGCAACTATGTCACGCCCGCGACCCCCTCGCTCGCGCGCGTAGTACAGATGGATCCGATCTATGTGCGCTTCACTATGAGCGAACGCGATTATCTCTCGATGTTCTCCGGCTTCAATAGTCTCAAGGAACTGTCGACTGTTCAGCTCACTATGCCGAACGATACCATATATGAGTCGACAGGCGAAATCGCTTTCATTGACAACTCTGTGAAATCGACCACCGATACAATTAAAATCTGGGCAAAATTCAGCAACCCCAATGAAGTCCTCAACCCGGGCGGCGTGGTCACGGTCAATCTTACCAAGCGCGACGATCAACAAGCCGTTGGCATTCTACCCTCCGCTGTGATGTTTGACGGTAAAAACAACTACGTCTACATTCTCGTCGACTCGATCTCTGACGAACAACTCTATCAAGAGATCTGCAACGACTCGCGCTTTAAAAACGAGATCAAAGAAGTCGAAGACGGCAAAGTGACCAAGGAAGAATTTCTCGAAAAATTCAAGACCGAACATTACGCTACCGTCGATCCCAAGACGAAGCGACAGCAAATGGAGTTGGTCAATGGCAAAGTTGACGAAAAGTACCTCTTGGTTTTGCGTCGCAACGTCACTCTCGGTCCCTCCACGAACGAAATGAACACCGTGTACAACGGTATTAAGGTCGGCGACGTCATTATGATGGACGGCGTTAATAAAGCGCGTCCGTTTGACTTAGTCCGACCAATCTACCAACAAGACGCGAGTCAAACGGCGACCTCTCCTAACGCCAAGAAGGGAGGAAGCGCTCAGTCTCAAGAACCGACCTCTAACAAGGAAGCGCAAGACGGGTCGCAAGCTCGTTCCGAGGCGCGTAAAGTCGCCTGCAACGTTTCGACTGCCATGACGCTAGGAGTCGAAGCATGATTTCTGAAGTTTTTATCAACCGACCAAAACTCGCGATGGTTATTAGTTTGGTGATGGCGCTTATGGGCATTATCACCATTCAAAAATTACCGGTCGCGGAATATCCCGAAATTTCACCGCCAGAAGTTCGTGTGTCGACCGTCTACCCGGGCGCAAGCGGCGAGGTTATCGCCGATACGATTGCCGCGCCACTGGAAGCAGAATTCAACGGTCTAGAACACCTCTTGTACTACTCCTCCAGTAGCGACAACAGCGGTTCTTACTCCTGTACGATTACCTTCCAATACGGTATCGACACCGACATTGCACAAGTTAACGTTCAGAACGCGGTGAAACGCGCTGAAATGCGTCTGCCCTCAGAAGTCAAGACCCAAGGCGTTCAGGTTCAAAAACGCTCCAGCGATATCCTCTGTATGCTGGCGTTCTTTACCGACGAAGAAAACGGCGGTATGTCGACCAGTGAATTGAACAACTGGTTGCGCGCTAACCTCAAAGACGAAATCGGTCGTATCGACGGGGTAAGCTCCGCCGACCTCATGGGCGGCTCCGTCTATAGTATGCGCGTTTGGCTTGATCCGATGCGTATGTCCGCCATGGGCATCTCCGCCTCTGACATTCAGTCCGCGATTCAGTCGCAGAACATCCAAGCCGCGGCCGGCGCCGTCGGTACCGAAGGCAGTAACCAATATATCCAATACAAGATCAACGTTCTTGGTCGTCTCAAGACTCCGGATGAGTTTGAAAATATTATCGTTCGAACCGACTCGGAAGGCGACGTGACCAAGCTCGGCGACGTCGCGCGTATAGAACTTGGTTCCGAAACCTACTCCGCACATGCCATGTCCGATGGCGGCGAATGTGCTGGCCTTGGTATTAACCGTACGACCGAAGCGAACGCGCTGGAAACGATGGAGGCCGTAAAGGCTGAACTTGCAAAATATAAAGACGCCTTTGATAAGCTCGGTATTACATACAAGTTCGCCTATGACCCGACGCTCTTTATTAGTTTGACGTTGAAAGAAACGATTGAAACTCTGGTTATTGCGTTGCTCTTGGTAGTCGCGGTTACTTACCTTTTCCTACAGAACTGGCGTGCTACCATTATTCCTGCGGTAGCCATTCCGGTCTCCCTGCTTGGAACCTTCCCCTTCTTTACCCTACTGGGTTATAGTATTAACCTCCTGACCATGTTCGGCTTGATCCTCGTTATCGGCTCGCTGGTCGACGACGCTATTGTCGTTGTGGAAAATGTTATGACACACGTGGAAGAGGGAATGTCTCCGAAAGAAGCGACTATTCTCGGCATGCGTCAAATCACCGGCGCTATCATCGCAACAACGCTCGTTACTGTAGCGATCTATGTGCCCGTCTGCTTCTATGGCGGTATGGTGGGACAGATCTACAAACAGTTCGGCGTCACGATGTGTATCGCCCTAATCCTCTCGACTGTCAACGCGCTTACGCTCAGTCCGGCCTTGTGCGCAATGCTCATTAAGCCGGCGAAAAAGCGTCGAATCGACCCCTTTGGTTGGTTCAATCGTCCTTTGAACGCTTCTAGGAAGGTTTACCTTGGATTTTCACGCGTCTTTGTTAAGAGCGGCATTATTACCGTCTTATTCTTTGGCGCGGTTCTCTACGGTAATTATAAACTCTATAACATGTTGCCTGCGTCCTTTATTCCTGATGAAGACAAAGGCACGCTTATGTGCAGTATTGAACTACCGCCTGGCGCTACGCTTTCGCGTACCGACAAAGTTGTTAAGGACCTATACTCTCGCATCAAAGACGTCGACGGCGTCGATACCGCCATGCTTGTGAGCGGCTTCAGTTTCACCGGCGGCGGTCAGGCTGAAAACAACGGCATGGCCTTTATTAAACTCACGGACTGGGGCGAGCGTAAGACGCCTGAACTGCAAATCGGCGCGTTACAGCAACAGATTCAGGGGATCTGCAATGAGATTCCTGAAGCAAAGATTCAAGTCATGCGTCCGCCGGCAATGATGGGTTTGGGTATGGGTATTCAGTTCGTACTCAGCTCCAATTCGGCGACTCCGCAAGAGCTTGCTGAACAAGTTGTTAACTTTACCGATCAATTACAACGCACGCGCGGTACGCTCTTTGCGACCTCGCCGTATAACGCGAGCACCCCGCAGTTACGCTTGGAAATCGACCGTGAAAAGGCTGAACTCATGGGCGTGCCGATCAGCTCGATCTTCACGACCCTCCAAAACAAATTGGCGTCTTTCTATGTGAACGACTTCAACTTATTGGGTTACGTCTTCAAGGTTCAAGTCCAGGCGGAAAAGTCCGATCGTGAAACCGTCGACGACATTGCCAATCTGAATATTCCCAACCGCTATGGCGAAATGGTGCCCTTCAGCTCGGTCGGCACTGTGCAGCGCATGGTCGGTCCGCAGAGTATTACACGTTTCAACCAGTGGTCGTCTGCTAACGTTACGGCGGTCACAAAGGGCGTGAGTTCCGGCGAATATATCCAGAAGATTGAAGAAATTGCACGGAAGGATCTGCCGACCAATTACAAAATTCAGTGGACTGGCATGAGCTTCCAGCAACGTCAAAACGAAGGTCAAATCGGTATGCTCTTGTGCCTCGCGTTCATTTTCGCTTATCTCTTCCTGGTGGCGCAATATGAAAGCTGGACAACGCCAATCTCCATTGTTCTCACGGTCTTCGTCGCCACCTTGGGCGCTTTGGCTGGTATGTTTATCTGCCTAGTCTTCTTGGGACAGCAAACGTCGATGAGTATTTACGCACAGCTCGGTCTTATCATGCTCATCGGTCTTGCCAGTAAAAACGCCATTCTCATGGTTGAGTTCTCCAAGGTTCAACGTAGCGCAGGCGTTCCGATTCGCGAAGCCGCGTTGCTCGGCGCTGAACAACGTTTCCGCGCAGTGCTCATGACGGCTATCTCCTTCCTCTTTGGCGTTTTCCCACTGGTTGTCGCTACCGGCGCCGGCGCGGGAAGCAGACGCGCGATCGGTATCACGACCTTCTCCGGCATGCTCTTGGCCACCTGTGTCGGTATCGTTTTCGTGCCCGCGCTGTACTCCCTGATTGAACGCACTCGTGAAGGTTTTGCTCGACTCATCGGGAAAAACTTACCAGAGTTCGACGCGGAAAAGGCTAGAAACGCGAGACTCAAGTCCGAAAAAGACGCGCTCGTTTCCAAGACGGAGAAACCCGTGACTAAGAAGTAACGACGAAACAGATCGTCGCGCGTCTTGTAAAAGACGCAAGGGATTAAAAAGACTCGCTTATGACGCTACGTCATAAACGGGTCTTTTTTACTTCACTGTTACAACGCTCACGTTGATAATAATCTCGAACGTCAGAGCGTAACGTCTTATCGCTACGCGTTTTGCCAAAGTCGTCGTACGCATACTCCTGCAACGCTCGAGCAAATGAAAAGGCGTCTTGATAATAAGACAACTTCGACTTGCCTACCTTCGGTAGCAGAACAATAGCAATATCAAACCGAACGGCGTATTCGAGATAGCCGCGATCAAGCATAAATCGCTCCGCTGCTAACGCTAGTTTTTTACGACGCTTAGCGTCTACGCTATTAATAATGGGAGGATACCGCGCGTCGTCGCGTCGGCGCGTCTTTACCTCAACAAAAACGATCTCTTTTGAACTCTCGTCGAGAAAGACAATATCGATTTCACAATAATAATTGGCGGAATTACATGCTATCACGCGATTTTTGGGGTTCTGTCGGATATGGTCAAAGACCAATCGTTCCCCCTGTCGCCCCAGTTTTGCTGTCGGCGTAGTGAGCATTTGGTTATTCTCACAATAATCCTCATATGAGTCGCCCGTCGGTTCCGGCAGTCCAAAGAAGCGTCGCCATAGTCGAGGACACGCGCCCATAAACATATCGGATAAAACCTTCGATACACTGCGTTTATTTGACGTCGTGCTAGATCGACGCATATTCTTTGAACGAGCCGTGTTCTTTTTAGACGCCACGGAGCGCCTCCCTTCCAATACTACCTACTGCCGGTTACGGTCGCTCATATACACGAGACTGACAAGCTCACGTTAGCGCCGTCACAACGTCACGCGTCGGCGACGTCATTGAAACGTCAGTCAAAAGAGATTGTAAACGTCCTGGGAACTACGTCAACTTCAACATAGACTTCGACGACAAAATAGCAAAAGCGCCACGAAGAAATCGCTTCCTTGCCCTTTTCACAATCTGCGTTATACTCTACGTAATATAGTCTTACGCACCGTCCTCTCCAAAGGAAAGAGAAACCAGAGAAATGTCAGACTCCGCCAAGCCCTTTACCGAAGCGCTTATTATTAATAACCCGATGTATTACCGCGATTTAGCTCCAGACGCTTTTGATCTACTTATTCAAGACGGAACATGGATTCCGGTCGTTTTAAACTCGGTCAAGAACGTGGTGGAACGTCACTTCTTTCCACTGTGCGAACTTAATTGGGACTATCTGCGAAACGAGACAAGGGCGCCGGAGAATTATTCAAATTACAAGATGATCCATCACATCGGTCTGAACGAGGAGCAGTGTAAACTGGTACGACTCGTCGCCGATGAAATTGAAACAGAGATACTCACGGTAGCACAAGAGACGGTAAACGCCAAAAACGCACAGGAAGACGAAGAGTAGACTTGCTCCTGAAATCTATCGTTAAACTTCTTAGTAACGTTGAGGACGTGAAAAAACGTCGTTGTTGCGCGCAGGAATGGAGTCGATCACCGAGTCTGTTCTCAAACCGGAATGTGACGTCGACGAATGCTCGAGGTTAAGTGGAGTCGGCGACGCTTCCGGCTCAGGCAACGACGCCAAACGTGGCGCGTCCAAGGGGGCGACAAGGTCAGAAGACTCGGAGTAATCAAAAGAATCCGAGGAGGAAACAAAGGCGTCGTTTAATGTCATGAAATTGGAGCTAAAATCAACCGGACCGGACTCTTCGGCGTCATTAGCGCTCTGAATCGGCTCGGGCGTCAGGACAAAGGAATTCATATATCCTTCGTCATAATCCTCCATATTTGCGTGTCGGTGGGACAAAGCAAAGACGCCTAACCCAAATACCCCGCAGAAAACGACGGCGTTTGCAACGGCGTTACGCGCGCGACGCGCCACAGAAGAACCGCTCGCGCCGATCGACGTTGAATTTGCATTCTCTTGCGACTCCACTGTAATCGTGCGCGAACGGCGTGAACTTTTGGACGATTTCCGAGCGCTTTGAGTCGTACGTTCTGGCGTTTGCGTCTGCGTCGACTGAACCGTACTGGTTTGCGCCTCGGGCAAGACGTTAGCGGTCGCATGAGATTCGACTTGATTCCAAGTCGCGTTGAAAGACTGCGACGTTTGTGCCACACAATCCTCGGGTTGTTCCGCCAGACCTGTCTCCCATGCCAAATAATAGAGACGGCGACGACAATTGCGCGGCGCTTCAATCGGCTGATTCAAACAGTTCGTTAAGATATCGTAGCAATTGGCGACCTCTGCTAGGATCTCGGAGGATTCCAAACAGACGCGTTCAAATTCAAGTTCAACCTCTTCCGATTGCGACTGATAATCGAGATATTCCGCAACAATATTGGCGTCGGGAAAGGACTCGTCGGCAAAGACTTCCGGCGCACGACACGGCGGATGATCCAAGATCATTTGCAATTTACGATAAAAGCCCATACTACGCGCGTCGTTTTGTAATTCACGCTCCACGCGTGAGCGACGCGCCAGACTCTCTTGCGAAACGTCGTTCCTATCGGGATATATCGCTTGTAACGCTACTCTCATGATTCCACCGTTCGTCCTGAACGCCTAACTCTCGCTTCCCTTCCTTGGGAAGTTTAGCGCGTGAATCCTATCTAATAACGCAAAACCGCGCAAGTGCAATTACCTTCTCTGTCGCAGATTCCAGCGCGTCGCCAAGTACAAATCACGTCGCGTCTGTGAGCGTTTATAAATCGAGGTCGTCCCCCAGACCGGAAAGATCTAACTCTTCCTCCAGTGGAATTTCATCGGTTGGAAGTTCTACGGTCGTCTCCTCCTGGAGATCCGCTGGCTCCTCCTCATTCGAATCGTCCTGTGTCGGCTCTGACAAGTCGTCAATCTCAGGCGCGGTCGACGTTGGCGCTGTTTCACCGGACAGACGTTTCGCAAGCCAATTGCGTATTTCACGTTGAACCGGCTCCGACTGACGAATCGCCCAAACTCCGGAATCTACGTCGAGCCATAGCGCAACGTCATGCTGTTCCCAGCTATTAGGGGCAATCATGCGCCTCATTTCATTCGCCAGTTCCCAAAGACCGTTGGCGTCCCCGGCGCGATCCTCGACGACATGCAGCTCAATTGTTTTAAGGTCGCGTGCACGTTCATTTGTCGTTATGAGAATCGCATTGACGTCGAGCGTAACGTAAGACAAACCAAGTGGTTCCAGCAGAGCGTCTATGACGTCATGAACCGGAGATTTCTCTATATGCGCAACCGTCGTAGACGTGCGACCCGCTCCAAAGGCGTTGAGGACGACGTCGTCCCACATGACGATAATCTTCTGAGAACGCTCGAGCTTGCCAAGAGCCTGCTCCAAGGTTTCGGGTTGGAATAAATTAAAGGCGACTTGCTTATTCAGCTGATTATAGCTAAGCGCCTCGGGAATAAGCAGTTCCGGCGAGACCTTACTCACATAGGAAGAGTCGTGCAGAACATGTAGCTGTTCAATCAAGTACTCGACGCGTTTACGCACCGCGGCATTATGCCGCACAACAATTTCATTCCCCTCGCAAGTCAGAGAGACTGCCAGGTCTGGGTCGATCCAATCTTCCGGCGCAACGAGCGTCGTTATGAAGTTGACAAGATCTTCATTGGTCATACGCTCTTGGGTTAGTTCAGACGAGTCGATTGCGCGCACGTTGAGTGGCGCCGTGGCGTCGAGTGACAATAGCGCGGCGACGTCGAAACGTTCTTCAACGAACATTTCAGCGTTGTAATTCTCAGGAGAAATCTCCACCCTGTCGACCTGGGTTGAAACGTTCCACTTCAGCGCCGCGCCGAGTGTTGTAAACGCGTTCTGAATTGTCGTGTCAGTAAGACTTAAATCAAGTTGAGAGCGGAAAGACGGACGCAAGAGTATCAGACAGGACGTGTCAAATTCCACCGGCGCCCCTGCTAGTTCCGACAACAACTGGACGCTGCCGATTGGCGAAGGAGGAAAACTCAGACTCGCTATCGCCAAGTGCAGACGTTTTGTAATATCAATCGCCTGAGGCTGCGCTTTCAAGGACGGTAACGCGGTCACAGAATTGACCTCCGTCGTCGACACGTTTTGCCCGACGTCGTCCACCATAATCTCATCCGCCTCGTCGTTCGCTCCAGCGTCGGCTTGAGAATCCTGTGCTTGTGTTTGCGGTTCAGACGCATTCGCCGTCTCTGAATCGGATTCGGTTACAATTGCATCGGAGGACGACGTCTCATCCGTAGCGTCGTTGAGGTCTGGAGGATTGTCGATAACGCCAGAATCCGAAGGCAAGACGTCGTCGCTTCCCGGCTCGTCCGCAGCGTCGTTGAGCGCGACGTCAGGCGTCTGAGCCAACTCTGTGTCAGATTCGGGTTCTGTGTCAGATTCCTCGTCTAAATCGTCCTGGTCGAAGGAGACGCTCGCGTCGAACTGATCGGACGCCAGCTCAGCCTCTTCATCAATAAGTTCCTGATGAATGATATAATCGTCTTCAATTTGTTCAGTCTGCTCGAGCGCCTCTTGGAAATTCTCCTCAGCGTCTGCTGGCAGATCAATGCTGTGTTCGGTCTTTTGAGGAAGACGTAGCAGGAATATCAGAACGACGACCAATAACGCGCAGAAAATACCAGAGAGAATCAGAACAATACGCGTCGACCAGACGGGGTTCTCGGCGACCTCGTCCAAGTCTTCTTCCTGCGACTCGATTTCCGAAACGTCGTGACGGCGTGGTTTACGATCGTTATTCGCGGCGCTTGAGGCGTCAAACGCCACGCTATCGCCATCGTGCGACGCGTCAGTCGAAGGCGGCGATGCAACGGAGTCGTCGGTTTCAAGTTCCAACGCGCTTTCATTAGGCGCTTGCACTAATATCATACCACCGCACTTAGGGCATTCGACAATCTGCCCCACCAATTCGGGGTCTGTCACTTCAAAGGTTGTTTCACAAGACGGACAGGTTACCTGGAAGAGTGGTTCGCTCATGACTCTTGCTCACAAATAGCGGATTATGAGGTTGTATTGGCGTCCTGTATTAGAGCGTCTGCCTAGACACAGACGCAGGGGAACAACCGCCGAGGGAACGCCAAGCTCCTTGGAGTAAGACGTACGATTCTCCAAAAAAAGCGCGCAACGTCTCGACAAACAAGCACAGCGCCTTATATTTTAGAATATGGCTGTTGCTGACGTCAACAGGAAAAAACAGTATATCACGACGTACGAAACGCGTTACAACGCGCATAGACGCCAGGTGATAACCAAAGGCTATTTATGAACCGTTCAAAACTGAATTTGAAATGGATTGACGCGCGTAAAAACGACGTCAAAGAACAAATTGACGCATTGCGCGAACAGTTAAGTCTCAAAGGCAATATTGTCAGTGAAGCTGGAAAGAAAAAGACGATCGAAATCTTTGGCGCGCCGCTCACGCCTAGTGAGATTGTCGAAAAGGTCTGTGCCGACGTTGCCGCTAACGGTCTGAGCGCGCTCTTGGATTATTCCGAGCGCATTGACGCACGCAAACTCTCCGCTGAAGAAATTCGAACGCCTCAGAAGGATCTCGACGACGCTCTCAATCAGGTAGAACCGGAGTTCATCGAGGCGATCGACCACATTCGCGATAATATCATTACGTTCCAAAGCGCGATCCTACACAAAACCGTGCGGATCGAACGGGAAGGCGGTTGGCTAGCGCAACGCTATTTACCGTTGCGACGCGTTGGCGTCTGCGTACCCGGCGGCGCCGCAGCCTATCCCTCCTCAGTACTTATGACCGTCGTGCCTGCACAGGTCGCGGGAGTCAAAGAAATCGCCGTGATGTCCCCGCCAACGCCAAACGGCGCGTATAACCCCTACCTTCTGGCGACTTGCGCGCGACTCGGCGTCAAAGAGGTCTACCGTATGGGCGGCGCACAGGGCGTCGCCGCGCTAGCCTATGGCGTCGACGGAATCGAACGCGTTGACAAAATTGTCGGTCCTGGAAATATGTTCGTGGCGCTCGCGAAACGCACGGTCTACGGCGCCGTTGATATCGATTCCATCGCCGGTCCGAGCGAGGCGGTGGTAATTGTCGATTCCTCAACTCGAGCAGATTTCACCGCTTACGACATTCTTGCACAGGCGGAACACGCGCCAGGCTCCAGTATTCTCATCGGTTGGAATGAGCAGACGTTACGTGAAGCGCTCGAAGAAATTGACGCCACGCTGGATAAAATCGAACGCGGCGATCTAGCGCGACACGCATTGGAAAACTACGGCGCCGTCATTCTAACGGAGAATCAAGACGACGCCTGCTACTGGACCAATCTCATTGCCCCGGAACATCTGCACATTGCAACGCAAAACGCGGAGGAACTCGCCGCAAAGATCAATTGCGCCGGCGCAATCTTCCTAGGCAACTACACGCCCGTGGCGCTCGGAGACTACGCTGCGGGTCCCTCGCACGTTCTACCCACCAGCGGATCCGCGAGATTCGCTAGCGGCTTGACTTGCAACGACTTCGTACGTGGCAATAGTCTTTTATACTTCACGCAAGCCGGTCTGAATAGATTAGCTGAGGACGTACATCGCGTCTCCACAGTGGAGGGTCTCACGGCGCACCGCGGAAGCGTCGACGTGCGACGTTCAGATCTTTCCTAACTATTTCCGCCCTTTCGTTCTCTCAAAGGAAACTGTGATATGAGTAGAGGCATGAAATCGCTCACTTTACTACTGGCGACTATGGCGGCGTTATCTGCTTGTGCCAACTCGCTCTTCGCTCACGACTTAGTCGTGCCGAAAAATGAAAACGAGTCTTACGGCTATACCGATTCTCCACAGCAACCGTGGAGTCAATGGCGCATACATGATCCGAACCGCCCAATTCCCAAAAAACTCAACCCAACGCCCCCGACCTACTTTCAACCTGCTCCCAGCGACGCGATCGTACTATTCGACGGTAAAAACCTCGACGCCTGGCGTCCTACTGAGTGGAAAATTGTCGACGGCGTCGTCGAATGCACCTCTGGCACATTTGCCACAAAAGAAGAGTTCGGCGCGTTCCAACTGCACTTGGAATGGCTGTCCCCCGCTAACTTTGAGGGCGACTGGGGAAATCAGGGCAATAACGGCGTACTACTTCTGGGTTGCTACGAAATTCAGATCTTTGATTCTTTCAAGATCAATAATTACCCGGACGGCGCCTGCGGTTCGGTCTACGGTCAAACCCCTCCCCTCGTGAACGCTTGTACTCCGGCAGGAAATTGGCAAACCTACGATATCTACTTCACGCCCGCGAAGTTCGACGGCGATAAGGAAATCGCCCCGCCGCGTGTGACCGTCATTCAAAACGGTATCATGGTGCAGAACAACCAGGAGATTTACGGTCGTACCACACACTTCAATCTCCCGTCCCCAAACCGCCCGGGCAAGGGTCCGATCGTCTTGAGTGGTCACGGCTGTCCCGTGAGATTCCGTAATATCTGGATTCGTTCCTTCGAATGAGTCTTAACCCTCATCGTGTAAAACAAGGTAAAACAAGGCGCGTCAGGACTTAGTACTGGCGCGTTCTTTCTCCCACTGCACGCGTTCTCACGCCGTTCTATGTCCTAAAACAGAGGTTATCGACCGTATGTCACAAGCCAATCCTCCTCAAGCCCGAGAAGATAACCACAAGGAACTCGTCATTCCACGACACATTGCGATCGTCATGGACGGCAACGGTCGCTGGGCGCAACAGCGTGGCTTAGATCGCTCACAAGGGCACCTGCAGGGCGCTAAGGTCGTCGAGGATATTGTCAACGCCGCCGGTGAATTCGGCGTTAAACGACTGACGCTCTACTGCTTCTCCAACGAAAATTGGAAGAGACCACAACCGGAATTAGACGCGCTCATGACCCTCTTGCGCGTGTATATGATCGAGCAACGCGATTCGCTCATGCGCAATAACATTCGTTTACGCGTGGTCGGTCGACGCGATCGTATTCCCCAAGACGCGCTCGACGCTATTGACGAAACGACCAGAGCGTGCAATAGTAATACCGGTCTAACCCTCGCGCTCGCCATTAATTACGGCGCTCGTCAGGAAATCGTCGACGCCACGCGCCGGATCGTCGATGAACTCTTAGATCCCGATAAAAGAAAAATCGCGTTAGAGCGTGCGCAAGTACAGTCTATCAATGAACTGATCAACGAAGACTATTTCGGTCAAAAGCTCTACGACGCCGACGCGCCCGACCCTGATCTGTTTATTCGCACCGGCGGTGAACAGCGACTCAGCAATTACCTCTTGTGGCAACTGAGTTACTCTGAACTATGGTTCACTAATGCGCTATGGCCTGATTTCACACGTGACGACTTGTGGCGCGCTATACTCGACTTCCAGTCGCGTAGAAGACGGTACGGGGGCTTGGACTCAAAAACAACGCCTCAACTCTAGGCGAGGTTGCCTTCTCCACTATTTGATAGCACGTTGGTTCAATAACTCCTGTTATGTAAAGGGTTTTTATGATTAGGAAACTACTGGTTCTTTCCTTCTGCTACACCCTGTTATTGGTTGGGTGTGCGCCTCGTCAGTCCTCCAATTCCAAGGGCGAAACTGACGCAACGCCCGTTGACGTCGCCGTCACGCAGACGTCTGACGGTACGAAAGATTTCGCTAAAGCGAAGATTCTCGTCGTTTACTTTTCGCGTACCGGCGAGCAATATAACGTCGGCGTGATTCGAACCGGCAATACCGCAATCGTCGCCAAGATGATCGCGAACTACCTGAAGGCCGACCTCTATGAGGTCAAAACGGAAAAGAACACTCACTATTCCACCAGTTACGATCCTCTGACCACCCAGGCCAAAAAAGAGCAACAGGGCAATCAACGACCGGCGTTCCTCAAACCCGCGCCAAAATTGAACGATTATGACGTCGTCTTCTTTGGCGCCCCCGTCTGGTGGGGGGATTGGCCCATGATTATGTACACTATCTTCGAATCGACCGATCTACAAGGGAAAACCCTTGTTCCCTTCTGTACGCACGAAGGAAGTGGAATGTCTGGACTTGACGTCAAACTTAAGAAGCAATATCCCAAGTGCGACGTCCTGACAGGTTTAGCGCTCACTGGAAGCGAAGCGCAAAAGAAACGCGATCAAACTCAAGAGAAAGTCGTTAACTGGTTGGAGGATATCGGTTTCACACAAGCGGAAGCTAACGCTCAGTCAAATGAACCTGAGCCTGTTAAAGCAGACGAGGAAGAAACCGAATCAGCCGAGAACGTCGACACGCTGGTTGAAATTACTGAAACCGTTGCAAATGAGGAACTAAATATGAGTAAAGAAGCTTTCGATAAGGTCAACGTCTTTGGTCAAGGCACGCTCAATGAGAAATACGCACAATTCTTCATTGGGAACTCCTATCTTAATCCTCTCACAGACGCCGAGGTTCCAATTCAATTGGTAAATGTGACCTTCGAACCGGGCTGCCGCAATAATTGGCACATTCATCACGCCAAGAAAGGCGGCGGTCAGATCCTTATCTGCACCGCGGGCGAAGGATGGTACCAAGCGGAAGGAGAGGATCCGGTTGAACTTAAACCTGGTAAAGTCGTCTTCATTCCCGCTGGCGTAAAACACTGGCACGGCGCTAAGAAGGATTCTTGGTTCTCACATATCGCGCTGGAAGCGCCGGGCGAAGAAACCTCAAATGAATGGCTCGAACCGGTCGACGATCAGCAATATAACGCGTTGCCGTAATTAAATGAACGATTCAACGGTCAGTACGCGCACGCATAACTGCCGTCCTTTTCGTTGAATCTATGCTCCTGTCACTATGTGTCTTTAATGAAAGGCGACGCTATGTCAGAGAACAACTTTGCCCACGAGTACTGTGACAAACTCTTCCCGGGCTACACTTGGTCATTCCAAGAGACCGACCCGGAATTTAACGAACTCTTTAAGAATTTCGCTTACGACCAAGTTGTCAATATGCCGCTTGGTCAAGGGCAAGAGCCCCTGGACGACCGTACGCGCTTCATTGCCATTCTTGCGGTTCTTTTGGGTTGTCAGGGACTCTATGCGTTCCAAAGCAACCTCATGGCGGCGCTTAATATTGGCGTCACGCCGATTGAAGTTAAGGAAATTGTTTATCAAAGCACGGCTTACCTTGGAATCGGACGCGTTCTTCCCTTCCTGAAGGCGACCAACGCCATTCTCGAATCGCGTGGCGTCTCCTTGCCGCTGGAACCACAGGGCACGACTACCTCCGAAACGAGGCTTGAAGCAGGCGCCAAAGCGCAAGTCGATATCTTCGGCGAGGGAATGCGCAACTTCTGGAATTCCGACCCGGAAGAAACGCGACATATCCGATATTGGCTAGCGTCAAATTGCTTCGGCGATTACTATACCCGGAACGGACTCGATCTAAAAACGCGCGAGCTCATTACCTTCTGTTTCCTCTCTGCGTTAGGCGGCTGCGAACCTCAACTCACCGGACACGTCGTTGGCAATCTCATGATTGGCAATAGTAAGGCGTTGTTGATTCAAGTTCTTTCCCAGTGCGTGCCGTACATTGGCTACCCAAGAACGCTCAATGCGCTCACATGTATTCAAAACGGCTTTGATCAGTTTGAGAAACAATCTAAGAATTAACAGGTCAGTACGACGCCGTTATGACAAATCGCTTCTCCCTGCGCCTCTGTGTCTGTTTGACGTGCCTAGCGCTACTGCCGTTTTTGTTTCCCTACGCAAACTACGGCGATTATTTCCACGAAATAGCCGCGACCCTGACGGCGTGTGTGGTCGCTGTGCACCTGTGGTATAACCGCCGATGGTTCGCGCGCCTGTGGAATCGAACCAACCACTGGCTACCGCGCGTATCCAAACTAATTGCTTTCGCATGTTTTGCGCTCTTTGTTATCCAATTCCTTTCCGGCGTGGCGCTATCAAAGAAGCTCTTTCACGTCCCCCTTTTTGACGCCTGGATTGCTCAAGCGCGCGGAATACACCTGTCTTGTAGCCACTGGCTATTGCTCCTGGTTCCCTTGCATTCCGGTCTATGCTTATCGTGGCGGATTAAACGCTTGGCGTCTACCAAAGGGAGGAGGATTATCAAAGGCGTCGTGAGCGTGCTTCTTCTAGCGCTGGCGTCTCGTGCGTTTCTGCGTCAGAAGATCACGTCGTATCTCTTTTTAAAATCGGCGTTTATTTTCGTCGATCCCAACCTTTCAACGACTACGGTAACGCTAGACTTTATCGCGCTGATTCTCGGCGCGCTGGTCATTGGTTACTGGCTCGCTAGGACGCTCGCTCGCAAACAGAGTCGAACAATCGATCAATAATTCATTCATGCACAAACATCGTTGATTCAATCATTCCATCAAAACGTTGTGGTCTTTTTATATGAAAGATACCCCCATGCAACTGAAAGTCGCACGAATCCTTTCTCCCGCGTGCATCGTGCTCCTGACATGCGCGCTGCTTACCGCCTGCTCTACCGTCGCTCGCGCGGAAAAGCCTAAGATCGACTGCTCCCAGATTCGTGGAGTATGCTATCCGATCACCCCTCGCGATCAGGCGATCAAGGAACTTGGATACGGCAAACGCGTGAATTTGAACGCCGTTAGATTTTGGCTCAGTCGCCCCTCGTTCCAGAAGTACGGCGATCAATATATTCAACAGGTGGTAGATTTCGTTAGACTGTGTGACGAACACGGTTATAAATCAATGCCGATCCTCTTCAACGGCAATATGCTAGATCCCAAGACAATTGAGCCGGAGGCTTATGAACAGGCCGACGCCTTTGCCACGGCGATTGTCAACGCGCTCAAAGACGAACCTGGTCTGCTTATGTTTGACGTCATGAACGAACCGCTGTGCAGTCCCTATATTAGCGCTGCGCCACAAGAGGAACGCCAGGCGCGAGCGGAAAAGATCTGGACTTTCCTGCGTCGCGAAATTGAGCTGGTACAAAAACTTGCGCCCGACGCGCTAACGACCGTCGGATACACCACGGCGTGGGAAATCGAAGAATCGACCGCTAAGATGATCGACGTCGTCTCCTTCCACGACTACAGCGATCGACGCGAACATATGGACAATAATTTCAAACTCGCGAAAGAATGGGGCGAAAAGCTCTCCAAGCAGGTCATGAACACCGAGACCGGTTGCCTCGCGCGCGCCAATCCTTACGAATTAGCGTTGCAACGTTGCAATCAGTTTGGAATGGGCTGGTTTGTCTTTGAACTTATGATCCACGGTCGATGTGTCGACGAACATGGTATTTTCTACCCCGACGGAACGATTAGAGACGCCGCGACGATCGCCGCTATGTTCGGTTGCTATCGCAATCGCGACAGTCGAACCGTTGTGCCGACCAATCCCAACCGTGAGGGCAAGGTCGATCAAGCGCTCAATCTTCTCCGAAGCGCCCTGAAAGAATACACCAGCGACGCCTTCGACTACCGACGTAGTGACAAAAAGGCATTGCTCGACGCATGTGAAGTCGCCGCCAATCTTCTGGAGGCGTGCGAACTAACGCCGATGAGCGAACTACCGACCACGCAAATCGAGGCATTCCGGCGCGACGACAACGCCGACCTGTGGGAAATTCGCCAATTCGCCTATGAACTTGCCAAACGTTTGCAGGAAGTTGCTCAAATCTTCTAACGATACGCGCTAACTTCCTTAAATCAAGAAAGAAAAAGAGCGACGGTTCAAGTCAAGTTGAATCGTCGCTCTTTGATTAAACAGTGAGAGTGTCGGGGCTCGAACCCGAGACCTACGGATTAAAAGTCCGTTGCTCTACCAACTGAGCTACACTCCCGCGCTAAGGTCGAGGAAAAAACGAAAATGAGAGTGTCGGGGCTCGAACCCGAGACCTACGGATTAAAAGTCCGTTGCTCTACCAACTGAGCTACACTCCCTCATGACGCTCAAATGACGTCAAAATTTTGTGAAATTATAACATTAAACGTGATTGCGTCTAGTAGTGTTTTGTAAAAATCTAGAAAAAAGAGCCAACACAACGCTATATTCGTTATATTTTTTACTGTCTAACTTCGTAAAATTAATAGAAAGAGAAGTAGGCGCGACTCGATTCACTATGACAAGCCTGAGGATTACCTTCTCGACAAGAGACTCCCTTATCGTATCAATAACGCCATTGCAAGCTTTTCGTAGCAACCATTGGGGCAGTCAGACGTTCCATTATTACAAAGCTCATGCCAGAGCAACAAGACGATATCAAGCGACATAGAGCAAAAAACAACGGTTCGGTAAGTTGCGTCGGTAAGTTGCGTGCGCAATTTTAGCAAGAGTAGTCGCGCGAACGACGCGTGTTTGCTCTAATATGGACAAGACGTAGAAGCCATGAAAAGACTCCTGTTCTATCTTGACAATTGAAAAATGATTCGGTTGAGTTGTGTTCTCAACCACTCTGATGAAATTTTTACATGCTAAAGAACAATCATTAATAGAAAACTCATGTAGAATAATAAATTTCCACAAGTTCTTTTGCATTGTATTTTACATGTAACGGAATATAATGCGGTTGTATCGACTATATTTCCTAAAAGGAGAATGAATATGCGTGAAAGGTTTATTCGAGCGCGAAAAGCCATTGGGCTGAAGCAGCGCGAAGTAGCAGAGCGGCTAGGAATTAAAGTAGGAGTCGTAGGTGGTTGGGAGTGTGGTAAAAACAGGATTCCCGACGCGCGGCTATATCAGTTCTGCAACGAGTTCAACGTGAACCGCACGTGGCTGGAAACAGGCGAAGGCGAAATGTTCACAAAGGAGCGTTTGGAGCCACAAAATCCCGACGCAATCGTCATTACGAAACAAGAGCTTCTTGAAGGTTTTGCTAAACTTTCGCCAGAGACTCAAAGAATGATTCTGAACGCGTTATACGAGGTCTATAAGCCTGAAACAGGCGTTCATCGAGCCAAAAAAGCCACGCAGACGCTCGCTCAAACGCCCCAAGAGAACCAATGACTGCGAAATTTGCTCCGTGTGGCGTTTTAAAGCCCGCGTCGTGGTCTTTTTCTAGGACGTGTTGATACGTTTCGTCCAAATGAGAATTGTCGTGTTTTGTGACGATAACACACGAACAATACAAGCGAATTGAACCGCTATTGCCACAGCAACGTGGCAAAGCGCGAATTAACAAACTTACATTTTTAAACGCGTTGCGATATGACGCTTGAAAATGGTGGTACACGGCGCGCGTTGCCGGTTGCGTTTGGCAAGTGGTCTACGGTTTATAAACGGCGTGCTTGTACGTGTTCAAGAGTAGCTTCTGGCGTTGCGTCTGATGGACGCGAACGTCTCGATACTGTCAATGGTTTCAACCCGCAAAAAGATTAATTCAGCCGCTCAAGGAGCTTTAAATAAACGGAAGTCAGGCGATCGGTAAAACTCGTAGAGATTCAAACACAAAGTTTCACGTAATAGTCGCTAATTCTACGACTCCAATAAAGCTTTTCCGTTAAAACGGCAACCTAAAGGACGGATCGCAAGATCGAATACTTATTGAAGCCCCCGAGGACGTATGTGAGGGTTATTACCTATTAATGGACAAGGCACGCCAGGGGGATCAAACAAGGAAAGTTGCAATCGCACATTCCTTGATTCCGGTCGTTCCGTCAAAAGCCAATCGTCAAGAACCTTGGGATTATGACAGAGAATTAAACAAGCGCGTAGTAACGTTGAACGTTTCTAGGCTCGGTTCAGACGTATCAGCGCCTGGTATAACAAACTCGACAAATGCGTCATCGGATTTGTCGAGTTTGGCTCTTATTTACGACTTTAATCGTGTTTAGCGTCAATACGCCCTAGGTAAAATCAGACTAATTTGACGATTGAGGTTTGTCGTAATCGAACTCGCGCCAGACCATTGGGCGAGAATGGCGCGATTCTATACGCAAAGCGACTTCGCCATTGACGAAAATGCGCACCGTTCCACTCGACTGACTCACAGCAATGGCAATGGCGTTTGTTCTCTGACTCACGGCGGCGGCGGCCCAGTGGCGCGAGCCAAGACCCTTGGAGAGGGTAATCATCGCCGTGGAGGCGTCGAGGAGACGGCACGCGGAAACGACAACGCCCTCTTGCGACACGACAAAAGCGCCGTCAAGTTGCGCAACTTCTTTAATACCTTCACGCACGCGCGGGTCGGATAGTTCGCGTTCCTTACACTTATACCCTCTGACCGGGTCAAATCCCGCCGGCTTGCTCGACGCCAAAACGTTCTTGGTATCGCCGACGACAAATAGAGTGCCCACCGACTTGCCCTCGCGTCCCTCGCGTCCGATCTCCAACGCAAGGTCGACCACCATTTTCAGGGTTTTAAGAGGAACTTTGGTTTCTATCTTGCGAAGCTCTTTACCGGTCAGACGTTCCAAATGTTCCCCGAGATTGATCACGCTAATAGAATCGAACCCGACGGTGTCAAAACCGCTGTAGAGCGCAATCAAGCGCGAACCGGGCGCAACGAAATCGTCGGCGACCGCTTCGAGGATCGCGTGAGTAATTCGATCGTACACCGGCGCGACTTCCTCAAGTTTCAGACAGACCGACTTGATTTCATTCTCATCAGCGCCTTCGAGAATCTCGCGACTTGTCGCCGCCACAACAAAGTAGGTATCGCCGAGGAACTTTTTGAGGCGCTTCCAGTCGATCGGAGCGTCGAGCATGATCAAAAGACCGGAGGCTTCCATCTGCGCACATAAACTAACCGCATCGCTCAAAATCTTTTGGAGATATTCAGAAAACTTCAACGATTCCATACGGCGCGCCCTACTCGTCTGCGATGTTTGTCTTGCCGGACTCTCGTGTGTTCCATAATACAAGCAAGTCCTTATAATATCGCTGATTTTCGTAGATTGTCAACATGTTAATCTGTTAGAACCTCCCTTTTTCACGAAATCACACCATTCTCTCACTGTTGTTCATTTGGCGACCTAGCGCTGCGTCTCAACTCAGGAAAATCGGTCGTAACATCACTGTCAAAATAAAAGAACGCTATACGACGTCAGATCGTACAAACAACTCCGTATAGACGATGATCAGATCTACACGAGTCTTCGAATATTATAGACATACGAAGATTCTATCGTAGTCAACGTTCGTTCAACAATTTCTACTTCACGTTAGCGACGTTCCAATAGAGCGCTTATCGGAGTCGATTGAGTTCAGAGAAGGGGGTTGGAAGGTCAAGGTCGAGCCGTAGCTGATATATTAACCGAAGATTTTAAAGATCAACAGCGTACAAACGACCGGTTTTAGGAACACGCCGTGTGGCTGTTTAAAAAGTCCGGCAAGGATATCGTAGTATAACTCAAAACAATTAACATGCTATACTGCCGCGACACGCGTGCAAACTCCCTCTTGAAATCGCGTAACGTGCGATCTTATATTAGCGCTGAGAACTATCACGAGTAACGGCAAGTTGCAATCGCCGATCGGAGTCGCCACTGGTCGAGACCGTCAGTTGAGATTGCGTTTCGTACCGCCGCTGAAGTCAAAAATACGCTCCTAAGTTCCACGTTCATCAAGCTTAACCCACAGCTGTAACGGTCATCAAACGCGGTCAAAGCGCCTCGGTCGGGCTTCGAACAAATTCGAAGTCGCAACGCTGGAATATAAACGGAACCGGCTTCTCCCTTACTAGGAGACTTACACGACAAATAAACGACTGTCATACTCCTTGCCGGAGCGGTCGACGACGCAATCGTCACTAACCGTTTCGAATTTGACAAATCCGCGGCTAAGATATTACCGCGCCTATCTCCGTGAGCGCGCCGGTAAACCGCCTCAAATAAAAGTTACGCAAGACAATATCGGAAGTTTCCACAACGTCTTATGCTCCTGCGTATTCAAGAAAAGTGAGAGAAAGCGACTTGACTAACAATCTGGTTCACACAATACCGCGCAAGTCTTAATTCGAAGGTAATTTCAGACATATACTGGAGTTCTTTTTAATTCCAGCCGTGATTTACGCGCTCAATAACCTCGAGACAACCATTCATTTCTGATTCAACGAACTGTCATAAGTAGAAGACCGCAATCTGTCGTGGTAGTCTGCGCCTCAAAATCCAGAGAGTTGTAACGTCATCCTGCTCTTGATTAGCCTGGAAATCCGACTAGGCTTGGGGCGTCTACTTCAACCCAAAGGGCGTTTAGACGACCATTTCACGTCAGGATAAAAATTTTTCCCTAACGCCCTCCTTGGCCACAGACAACCACTAGAAATAACGCTCATACGTAAAATTACGATATTACATAAACAAAATGACGTCATAGAACACAAACAGGATTACTTATAGTTAGACTAGTCTAATTCTTTTTTGTAATTTTCCTCTTTTCCCCCTTGTCATTTTTTTTCACCTGGTCATAATGTATGCAAATTAACATTACCAAAGGTTAATTTGAGTTCATACTTAATAACCTTTACTTATACGTCTCACACGTCCCGTAACGGACGACAACAGGAGAGAAGACATGTCTGAAGAACGTAATCCTTTTACCATTGCGAAAGCGCGCGTCGCGAAAGCCGCTGAAGCGCTAGGTCTTGACGAAGCGACCACCGCTCTATTGAGCACGCCCCAGCGTGAAGTTTGGGTTGCGTTGCCGGTTAAAATGGACAACGGCTCCACGAAAGTCTTCCAAGGCTTCCGCGTTCAGTACAACACCGCTCGCGGTCCTGCAAAGGGCGGTATCCGCTGGTTCCCGACCGAAACGATCGACACCGTCCGTGCGCTCGCGTGCTGGATGACCTGGAAGACCTCTGTCGTCGATATTCCGCTCGGCGGCGGTAAGGGCGGCGTCATTTGTAATCCGAAAGAACTCTCCGACGGCGAAAAAGAGCGCCTCGCGCGCGCTTATATTCGTGCTATCGCTCCGCTCATCGGTATTACCAAAGACGTTCCCGCTCCGGACGTCTACACCAACGGTCAAATCATGGCCTGGATGATGGACGAATATGAAAAGGTCACAATGGAATGTCATCCTGGCGTGATCACCGGTAAGCCGTTGGAACTCGGCGGTTCTCAGGGTCGTGGCGACGCTACCGCGCGCGGCGGCGTCTACACCGTTCGTGAATGTGCGAAAGCTTACGGAATCGATCTGAAAGGTCAAACCTGCGCGATCCAAGGCTTTGGCAACGCCGGTCAATTCGCCGCGACTCTGTCGGAAGAAATCCTCGGCATGAAGGTCGTCGCCGCGTCCGACTCCAAGAGCGGCGTCTATAATCCCGACGGTATCTCCGCGCAAGAGTTGGTCGCCTACAAACTGGCGAACGGTTCTCTCAAGGGCTTCCCGGGCGCGAAAGAAATCACCAACGAAGAACTCCTCGCGCTGAACGTCTGCGTGCTCTTCCCCGCCGCGCTGGAAAACACCATTACCGGTGAAAACGCCGATAAATTGCAGTGCAAGATCATCTGCGAATTGGCGAACGGTCCCACCACTCCGGAAGCGGACAAAATCATCGACGCCAAGGGCATTCACCTCATTCCAGACTATCTCGCCAATGCCGGCGGCGTTACCGTCTCTTACTTCGAACAGTGCCAAAACGCTCAGAATTACTACTGGGAACTCGAAGACGTTCACAAGCGCCTTGATCAGAAGATGACCAACGCCTTCAAAGCGGTCTATCAAATGAGCGTCGACAAGAAGACCAGCCTCCGCGACGCCGCCTACCTCGTCGCCATCAAGCGCGTCGCCGACGCGATGAAGTTGCGTGGCTGGTGCTAATCTAATATGAAGCTACGTGGCTGGCGCTAATATGAAGTTGCGTGGCTGGCAATAATCTGCTACTGCGGGCTGACGCTAAGCCGAACCGTTAACGCTACACGGGGTGAAGTTCCCCTTGCCCCGTGGTTCAGTTCTAAATCAATTACAAATAGAAAGCGGCGCGTTGCTAACTTAACGCGCCGCTTTTTTTATCGACTCATTTCTTATCGGTATGTCGTGCCGATTGTATATTATTTGTTTTCTCCCCTTCTGCTTCAATCGCCAATAGTACTTCCGCAACGAATTTTCCCAGCGCAACCGGAACGGCGTTGCCTATCATTTGTTCCACGTCGGTTTTTGCTCCGACCCATTTAAAGCTCGGGGGAAAGGTCTGAATCCACGCGCGCTCCTGTGTAGTCAGCACGTGCAAATTTTTTGAGACCGGACAGGGATCTTTGGGGTGCCCGAGGTAACCTTTCGGGACGGGGCGATTCACGCCGCGCATTGTCGGTGCGGGTTCGTCAATCGAAAAGACGCCGCGACGATTGTAGTTGCGAGGGTGACGATAATAGAATTGAAAGCCAAGGGAATCGCCGAAATAATCGCGCAAAGTTGTCGGCTTACGCGACTGCTTCGACTCGAAGAGCTCCTTAGCAAAGCCCTCTGAGCGACCTAAGGCGCCGAAACAGATAAATCGCTTACGTTTTTGGGGCGCGCCGCAAAGGCTCGCATTCAGAACGATTTCGGTCAGACCATAACCTGCGCTTATAAAATTACCGCGCGCCTTGGCGTAGGCGCGACTACGTCGCGCTTGATCCACGTTCTCCATGACAAAGTAGCGCGGCTTCAGGGCGCTAACGATCTGCGAAAAGGACTCTGTTAAGTCGGCGCGTTCCGCCTCATGTCGTTTGCCCGCCTGAGAAAAATCTTGGCAGGGCGGTCCGCCAATAATGACGTCTGGAGCAAAGCGCGCAATCTCACGCGCCGCTGCGGTTGAGTCCGAAAGATCCGTCTGAAGAACAGGATGCTCGAAATTTGCCTGATAGCATTTAACCGCAGCGCTCCACGATTCAAAAGCCGCCACAACGTCTATTCCCGCCTGTTGAAATCCAAGGGAAAGGCCGCCACAGCCGGCAAATAAATCTACTGCTTTCATTGGTCTAAGTCTTTCAACCGCTTTAATAAGTTTCTAAGGGCGCGTCATGTGCTGACGCCACAACGTCGATAAATTAACGCATTAACGGTAATTCGTCAAGGCGCGTACGACAGGTCGCGTCGCTACTTGCCGCATATTTAATCGGATTATTCTTTAACAAACGCGTTATTATAGCTAGATTTACAAAAATCACGCGACGTCATACGACCACGAATCGAGCGACTCTAAGACTTGCGTAAAACCGAAACGTTAGTAAAATCGCTACGTATAGCGTGTATCGGCGCAATCGACGCATCCCCCTAGCACGCGATCGTTGTATTACGTCAAGGCAATAAAGGAAGACGCCTCCTATGCAGAAGAACCCGACAGATTGGCAAGATAATATTGTATTGGTAACCGGCGGTTCCAATGGTCTCGGTAAGGTTATTGCAACGACGTTTGCAGAACATGGCGCCAAATTAGCGATTGTCGGACTTGAGCGTTCCGACGTCGAACAGACCGCAGAGGAATTTAAATCGCACGGTTACCAGGCATTGCCACTGGTCGCAGACGTCACCAAGCCGGAGGATTGTCAACGGGTTGTTACGCAAACAGTTGAGCATTACGGCGCGCTGGACGTCTTAGTCAACGCCGCGGGTCGCACGCATCGTGGCCGACTCATGCAAACGCCGTTGGATGAATTCGACTCGCTATGGCGCTTAAACGTTATGGGAACAATCGCCTGTACGCAAGCCGCCTACGCTCAACTGGTTGCGCGACGCGGTCACGTTGTTAATATCGGCTCCCTCGCGGCTAAGAGCGCCTCGCGCTGGGTTGGCGGCTACCCGATTAGTAAACACGCGGTCGCCGCCTTCTCTCAGCAGTTGCGTCTGGAATCCAAAGAGGACGGTCTGCATGTGCTACTGGTCTGTCCCGGTCCGGTCAAGCGCGATAATCCAAGACTTTACCCGCTCAAAAACGCCGAAGGGATTCCCGAATCGGCGCTCATGCCCGGCGGAGGCGTCAAGGTCGGAAAGATTGATCCAAAGTTCCTCGCCACTCGAATCCTTCGCGCCTGCGCCAAAAGACAACCGGAAATTGTTATCCCGTCAAAAGCTAGAATACTCTTTGCAGTTGAACAACTGTGCCCCAAATTGGGCGACTGGCTCGTGACGAAATTCACCTGATACTCTGCTAAGTAAAGTCGCACACGACACAACTGCGACTACCGCTGGCATAATAAATCAAACGCGCAACGCTCTGGAATCTTTGAGTCGCCCGAACGTTGCGCGTTTTTCTGTTAGACCAGTGACAAATTTGTCAGGTTATCCGCCTTATGGAACGTTGGTCTCTACTTTATCGCCTCGTATTTCTTCAAGTTCTGGATGGAGCTTGAGAGCTAACTCTTCGAGGAAAAGGATCGTTCGCGGACCGGGAATCGTCGCGTAGTCGTCGAAGAAGGTATAGATCCGTTCGTTTTCGACCGCCTTGACTTGAGCGCCGAGCGACTGCCAGTCGTAAACACGTTCGTTATGCCGTATCTGGCGCTCCTCGGGGCTATATTCTGTCCCGTCGGTCGATAGATCTACGATCACGTCGGGATTGAGCGACACGATTCCTTCAGCCTCGACCGTTGGCGCAACGCCCGGTAAGGACGCGGCGGCATTTTCCGCGCCGACTATCTCTAGAACATAATCGAAAAAGGGATTTTGCCCAGCGACGTAGACCTCGCCAATCTTGCCCGTTCCCCAGGTACGATAGATCGAAATCAAGGTTCGAGGTCGCTCGAGATCTGCGGTTAGCGCGCGTAGATTATCGACTCGCGTCTGCAACTCTTGCCGCAAACGTCGCCCGACCTCCTCTGCCTCCGGGACTCTACGCTCTCCCACCCCACGACTGGCGCGCGCGCCGAGTTCTTCGAAGGACTCCAACATACCGACAAAATCGGACTGATTCACCGTAACGCATTCGATTCCCAGGGATTTGAGTTTCGCGGGTAATGTTTCGTTCTCCGCTAAAACAACAACGAAATCGGGATTCAACTCGGCAATCGCCTCGAGATTGTAGTCGTAGAGACTTCCGATCTTCGGGAGATAAATCGCCTCCTCGGGGTATTTGCAATAATCGGATCGTGCAATCACGCAGTCGCCCAGCCCAATAGCAAAGAGCGCCTCGGTAATACTCGGGGCTGTGGAGACAATACGCAGAGTTGACGCGCTCGACGCATTATTCGCATCGACGTCGTCATTCTTTCCGGTCGAGCGAGTACAGCCCGAAAAGGAGAGCAACGCTACAAACAGTAGCGTAATGACGCATAACCCCGTCAAGGGACTCCAACGTTTAAATGGAAATTGTAAAACCGACGCTTTGGTCATAATAAACCTATCGTGTAAAAGGATTTATTGACTTATAACGATATGCAAACACGCTTCAGTTCAATTGTAACGTCGACCC
Source organism: Planctomycetia bacterium (assembly GCA_030537455.1). Taxonomy (GTDB): domain Bacteria; phylum Planctomycetota; class Planctomycetia; order Pirellulales; family Thermoguttaceae; genus RUG369. Next base: position 77,373 of record JAUNMR010000008.1, read on the forward strand.
AAACGGCGTAAAGACCGAGCTGAATTAACTAAATGAGCAATTCGCGAAAACGCAAGAGAACAACGAACACGAGATCGAAGCGACCTTCACACATACGGAAAGCTACACGCCAGAGAAGGATGCGCACATAAAAAAACGACGTCTTCCGTAAGGAAAACGCCGTTAGTTAATAAAGCGCCCCAACAAGGACTCGA